>NZ_DASXNL010000126.1:0-16873 GCF_036495085.1 Phenylobacterium sp.
ACCCGGGCTCAGCGTTTATTGACGCCAATGACGGAACCGAGCCCTTCCCGGTCACCTGTGACATCCGCTCAATTGCCCTGAATCTGGACTGCGCCAAATTTGGGCCGCTCCACGCCAGAGGACTAAGCCGCTCGCTGCGGCGTGGGCTCGCCGGCTCTCGGCGCGTGGCCGGCTAAGTTGCGGTCACGCGCGCGCCCACGGGACGGACGATTTTCCGTTCCGCGGGCTCGCTGATCGTGAGCTCAGAAATATTCGGGGCCGCCGCGAAGGGCGGCCCCGGTTCGAGGAGCGGACTAGAACTTCGCGTCGAGGCGAACACCCACGTGACGGAACGAGTCCGGGCTGAAGTACTGGATGGTGCCGCCGGGGTTCAATGCCGCCGTCGGCGCCGGGCTGATGCCGGCGGCCCAGTGCTTATCCAGGAGGTTGGTGCCGTAGATCGTGACACGCCATTTGCCGTCGGCGTCACCAAGTCCGATGTTTGCCGCGAGCATCCCGAACGAGGCTTGCTCCTGCTTCGGGTCATTGTTGGCGGCGTAGTCCACCCTGCCCTGCCAGTTCCAGCCTACGTAGCCAAAGCCGGTCAGCGAGGCCACGGTGTTGGGGTGTTCGTAGTTCAGCGCCATCAAATATTGCCAGTCCGGCGAACCCGCGAGACGGTTGCCGTTGGCGTTGATCGTGCCCGCCGCGAGCACCGGCGTGGCGGTCGCCGCGGTGGTGCACTCGGGCTGGTTGACCGTTGCGCCGGTCGCGGGGTTCGACAGGGTGACGTAGCAGCTCACGCCCGGGAAGTCGCCGTAGCGCGCCTTGATGTAGCTGACCTGGGCGTTGCCGGTTAGTTCAGGGGTGAACTTGGCGACGGCGGCGACCTCAACGCCTTCGGTCTTCACTTCACCGGCATTGTGCACGATCGACACGAAGCCGTTCGGCGTCGGCGTCGACACCTGGGCCTGGAAGTTCTTGTAGTCGGTGTGGAAGACGTCGGCGTTCAGGAGCACGCGTCGGTCGAACAGTTCGCTCTTGATCCCGACCTCGAACGACGTCGGGATTTCAGGCTGGATGCGCTGGTCGACCTGATTGTTGACGATGTTGCTCGCGGTCACCGTCAGGGCGCTGAAGCCCGGGCCCTTGTAGCCGCGGGCGACGGTCGCATAGCCCATGATATCCTGCGTGAATTCATCCTGCAGGGTCACGCGCCAGGAGAAGTTGTTGTTGGCGAGGGTCTGGTTGATCGCCGGGAAGCAGTTCGGCTGCGCCGGCGCCACGGCGGTGGTCACACACGGGGTCACGTAAGGCCCCGGGAAGCCGATATAGCTGTTGGCCGGGAAGCCCGTCGCTGGATAGAGGCCGCGCAGCGGCACATTATGAATGAGCCCGCTTTCCGTATACTCCAGCGCCAGTTCGTCGCGCGTGAGGCGGGCCCCCAGGATGAGACTCACGGCGTCGTTGAAGTGGATCCGCCCCTGCCCGAAGACCGCATAGTCCTTGGAATGGACGTCGGACGTCTGGGCGTCGCTGGCCAGGATCTGCCCGCTGGTCGGAATGACGGAGGTGTCGATGGTCGGGTTGTTGAAGAAGCCGATCTGGCCGATCGTGCCGCCCGTCCGCGCGTAGTAATAATAGAGCCCGGCGACGTAGTCGAAGCGCTCGCCGGTGGGTGACGTCAGCCGCAGCTCCTGGCTGAAGTTCGACGCCACGGACGTGCCGCCGTTGATGTCTGCGAAATTGAACGGGGCAAAGTCGGCGTCGTAGAAATTCGATCGGTTCGAGTAGCGGTAGCCGGTGATCGACGTCAGGCTGTAACCGGCGGGCAGGTTATAGTCGACTTGGCCCGAGGCGCCCCAGACGCGGCCATGCCCGAAAGCCGGCGCGCCGTCGGCCACCTGGTAGTTGTTGGGTCCCTCGACGATGCCCACCTGGCGGTCAGATACGGCCACGCCCGTATGGGGATCAGGCGCGCTGCGCACGACCTGCGAGCAGCAGAAGTCGCCGGTGTAGGAGGCGTCGGCTGACAGCACGATCTTGAGGTCGTCGGTAGGCTTGATGAGCAGCTTGGCGCGGACGGCGTCGATGTTGATCGGGTTGAGAGCCTTGCCGCCGAGCACCGGATCCGTCACCCACCCGTCGAGATGGTTGTGGGTGGCGACCACGCGCAAGGCCACCTCGTCGTTGATCGGCACATTGACGACGCCTTGGAAGATCTGCTCGTTGTGCTCGCCGTAGGACAGGTGGGCCTCGCCTCCCAACTGGCCTATCTTCGGATCGTTGGTGGTGATGCTGATCACCCCGGCGGACGCGTTCTTGCCGAACAGCATCCCTTGCGGGCCCTTTAGGATTTCCACATGATCGATGTCGGCCAGGGTCTGCACGGCCGAGGGATCGGAAAGCACGACGCCGTCGAGCACCGTGGACACGCTCTGCTCGAGGCCGCTTGAGAAGCTGGCCGTGCCCACGCCGCGGATGGCGAAGGCCGAGGTGCTCGAGCCCGTACTGACCTTGTAGTTCACGCTGGTGTCCAGGAACCGCAGCTCCTGCAGCTGCTCGATATGCTGCGTGCGCAGGCTTTCACCGCTCGCTGCGGTCACCGCCACCGGCACATCCTGGATGTTCTCCGCCCGCTTTTCGGCGGTGACGATCAGGGTCTCGATTGTGGTGGCGTCGTTGGCCGCCGCTGCCGCCGCCGCGGGGTTCACAGCGCACGCCAAGGTCACAAACGCGGACACGCCGCCCAGCAGCCAAGTCTTTCCCATAGTTCCCTCCCGACACAGTCACGCTGGTTAGCCAGCTTGGCCGTGGAGATATCGAGAGAGTGTAAATACAGTCAAGTCTGCATGTGCAATCCGTATCGAACGTTTAGACTCCGGACGGAGGTGTGGTTTTCAGGTCGACGCAAGACCCTCGCGCGGGGCGCCACGTCATCCTGGGGCGTGTCGCGTTGACAGGCGCTGAAGCGCCGGCGCGGGTGAGAGCTGCTCGCGGGTCGGGGGCTCTCTTATCGAGGTTTTGAGCGCGACGTCGCAACCGTCCGCGCGTCCAGCCGTCGTCGCTCCCGACGTTCCGCAGCACTCGTTGTCCGCGCGGGTCAGAGCCCTGGCGGCTCTAGCTGTCCTTGCCGCGGAAGGCGGCGTGGCAGGCGCCGCAGGTCTGGCCGACCACCTTGGCCTGAACTGACAGCGCATCGGTGTCACCGCTGTCGACCATCGCCTGCATCTTGGCGGTCTCGGTGGCGAAACCCTTGGCGGCGCCTGCGAATCCCGCGGCATCGGACCAGACTTCGGCCTTGGCGTGGGTCTTGATTCCCGCCTCGGGGCCGCTTCCCCCCGGGAACCAGGCGGGCAAGTCCTTGCTGGTCTTGTTCATTGCCGCGACCGCGGCCTTGACCTTAGCCATGTCCGGCGTGTCGCCACGCAGCTCCTCGTTCAGAGACCTGAAGCTGGCGCCGAGCTCCTTCATCTGCGTCTGGCGCACGGCGACGGCGTCGGCCGGCGCAAGGGTCGCGGCGGCAGCCGCCGCCGCCAGGACACTGAGCGCCAGCGCGGCGGCGAGAGACTTGGGTAACTTGGTCGCCATCGGCGGACTCTCCTGGAGGGTTTCTTGATGGTGTTGGACGCCGCGCGCGCGGCGTCTAGAAGCGCTGCTGGTTTGGAGGCTTCTGGAAATCGGGCGTGAAGTCGATCGACAGCCAGGATTCCTGGCCGGTCTCGCACATGTTGCGCAGCACGGGCTTACCCACTTCGCGCAGGCCGAAACCTTCCAGCGGACTCACCAGGATCGGCGGATCTCCGGGCAGATAGGCGAAGCGCGTCCAGCCGCTCATGGCTCCGGACTTCGGGTCCTTGAAGTTCACCTCGCCGCAGAAGACGATCCGGTCGTTCACCACCTCGAAGCGCTTATAGTTGGCGCGCACGCCGCGGAACCGGGCGGTGGCGTAGTTGGGAATCTGCACCTCGCCCAGTCGCGGCACGCCCAGGACAGTCGGCGCCTGGTCTGCGTACTTGTGGGCGGCCGCCACCATGTCCGCCGGGTCGGCCGCCAGTGCTGGCCCGGCCACGAGCGCGATGGCCAGCGCCGCCGCGGCGCGCCTCATGCCATGATCTCCGTGATCGGCTTCGAGGTGGCCATCGAGCCGGTCCCGAAGCTGCCCACAGGCGCGCCCGCGAGTTGCTGGACCGTAAGCGAGACCCGCGTCACGGGCTCAGCTGCGACCTTGACATGCTGGCCGCCCTTGTGACGTCCGTTGGCGCCGCCCACCAGCATCATCGGGATGTTGTCGATGGAGTGAATCTTCGCCCATCCGGTGTCGCTGAAGCCCATCACAAGGGCATGGTCCAACAGGGTGCCGTCGCCCTCCTTGATGGCCTCCAGCGCCTTGATGAAAGTGCCGAAGCCGCCGACGCTGACATCGGCCAACTCCGAGGAGATGGGCTGATAGCCGAGCTTGGCGTCCACTGGCTCCTCGTGGGTGTGCGAGTGATAGACGGGCGCATCGCCGGGCCGGTAAATCTCAGACGTGGCGGTCGTGAACAGGTAGTTGACCACCCGTGTCTGGTTGCAGGCGAGCGCCATCGCCAGGAGCTGTGACATCACCTGATTGTTGTAGACCACCGTGGGGACGTCGCCCTTGCGCGGCCGCTCCTCCGGAGCTTTCGGCACGACGCAGGATTCGCAGGGCTCGGGCTTTCTCAGCTCGGCGTCCAGCTTCTGCTCCAACTCGCGCACCGAGGTGAAATACTGGTCGAGCCTCGCACGGTCGGCGACGCCCACATCCCGCAGCAACGCCGTCCGCTGATCCCCCACAGCTGACAGCACGCTTTTCTTGACCATGACCCTCGGGTCCGGTTTCCAATCGGCGGCGTTCGGGTCCTGGAAGCCTGGTCCGTAGAGGCGCGTGTAGAGCGCCAGTGGGCTGTCGTCGCACATCTTGAAGCTGTCCTGGCCCCGCGAGCTGTAGGCCGTGACGGCGCTCCGGAACGAGGAGGCTTCGAGGGTGCGGAAGCGTGTGCCGCGGCCGATATTGTCGGCGATGGCGTTGTCGAAGCTGGGCAGGCCGTCGAACTTGTTGAGCTGCGCCGGGCACTGCCCCGTCATGATCGCGGCCATGCCGGTCCAGTGCGGATGAGACGGCTTGCCGTCGAGCCCCACCGTAAAGCCGGTGAAGACGGTGGTTTTCCTGTCCAGGCCGCCGTCCTTCAGGAAGGCGAGTTGCGGCGGCGCATCGAAGTTGGGGCCCACCGTCTTCGGCTCCCAGCGCGAGGGCGTCAGGCCCAGGCCCCAGAAGTAGGTCGCGAACCGGGTCGGCATTGGAGCGCCGTTGGCCAGCGCCTGACCATGGCCGTTGAGGAACAGGTCCAGGAGCGGAAGGCCCATGGCGACGGTTCCACCGCCCAGCATTCCGCGCATCAGGGAGCGGCGGCTAAAGCGCGGCGTCTTCATCGGTTGGACTCCTTGGACGATGCGAGGCGCGCGACCTTCACGGGCGGGGCGGCCGTCGCCTGCGCCGGCGAAGGGCGGACTTCGTAGAGTGCGGGATTGAGCGCCATGGTCCTGAGCAGCGCCGCGATGCGATAGCCGCCGCCGCTGAAGGTCTTGGTCAGGCTGTTGACCAGCGGCTTGTCGGCCGCCGCGATGCTGCGGCCGGTGGCCGAGGCATAGAGGTCGCGCACCAGGCAGGACGACACGCGCGGATTGTCGTGCAGCAGCAGCCCCAGGCCGCCGGCGCCCTCGAAGCTTTTGCCGTCGATCTCCGCGTGGACGTCGATCGGTACGCCGTTCTCGAGATCGCGATGCGCGCCCAGGCTGTCGAATCGCTCCAGGGCGAGCCCCGGCGGATCGACGGACGTGTGGCAACTCGCGCAGCTCTCGTCGGTGGCGTGCGCTTCCAGCTTGGCCCGACTGGTCTTCAACTGGGTCATGGAGGTGCCGTTGACGATTGAGAAATCGACGTTGGCCGGCGGCGACGGGGTCGGTTGGCAGAGGAAGATTTCGTTCAGCGCCACCCCGCGCTTCACCGGCGAACTGCGGCCCGGATGTGAGAACAGCGACAGGAAGCTGATCTGGGTCAGCACGCCCGATCGGCCGGAATCAGCCTCGAACGTGTAGGGCGCCCACTCCGTCCGAGCCACGTAAGGCACCTGGTAGACCATCGCGAGCGTGCGGGTCATGAAGGTGTCGCGCGAGGTGAAGATGTCGCGGTAATCGCCGTTCTTGGTCACCAGTTGGTCAACCAGCGTGCGCACGGTCTGCTCGCGGGCCTGAGCCGCCAGCAGCTGGCTGTATTTCGGATAGAACTGCGGGTCCTTCGTCTGTTTGGAGAACAGCTCGAGCTGCAGCATGTCGTCAAAAAAAGCGCCCATACCATCGGCCAGCCGCGGCGAAGCGGTCATCCGGTCGAGCTGGGCCCTTAGGCCGGCGTCGGTCATCAGCGCGCCGGTTTCGGCGGCCTGCAGTAGGGTCTCATCCGGCGTCGTGTTCCACAGCAGATAGCTCAGCCGGCTCGCCCGCGAATAGCCGTCGAGTTCCGCGGTTCCGTCCGGCCCGCGGCTGGCGGCGCGCTCGATGCGGAACAGGAAATCCGGTGAGGTCAGGAGGCTGGTGAAGGCCTCACGCACTCCGGAATAGAAGTCGTGGTCGGCCTCGGCGACCCGGTGGGCCAACGCCACGCGCTGCGCGGCCTGCTGCGCGCTCAGCGGCCGGCGGAACAACAGCCGTCCGTAGCGCTGCACCAGGATCGTCGCACAGGCGTCGTCGGCCGCCGCTGGGTCGGCGGGCTTGCAGCCGGCGAGCGCCGCGCGATGGCCGGCGTCCGTCGCCTGCTCGGCGATGCTGGCCGCCATGCCGAAGTACTGTTCCATGCCGGACGTCGATATCGCCGCCTCACCGCTGCCGATGGCGATGAGGCCGTCGCGGCGCACCTCCGGCTCGAAGCGGCCGGTGATCTTGATGTCGCGGCCGAAGATGTCAGCCACAGACTGCCGATACTGCGAAGCCGTGAGGCGGCGCAGGCCCACGACTTGCGGCAGGGCGGCCGAGGGTCCCGACGCTGAGGGCGCCGAGGTGGCGGTCGCCACCAGGCCCAGCCCCGCGACCGCGGCGACCAGTAACAACCTTGCGGCGGTCCGGCGAAGAGGTTTTCTGCTTGGCATCTAGTTGTTCGCGCCGCCCGCCATCGGTGTCCCGGCGTGGTGGTCGATCAGGCGGGCCTGTCGGATCACTTCGCCCCCGTCCGGGGCGACGACAAAGGCCGGAACCGCGCGCAGCCGGTAGGCCGTGGAGATGCGCCGGTTCTGGCCCGTCTTCGGGTCCGGGTCCGCGTCGGCGTAGCGCTGCAGCGCGTAGTAAAAGCTGGGCAGGTCGATACCCTGGTTCATCTCGGTGTCGCGGCCGTTCACCGCCTGCTTGCGGTAAAGCACCTTCCAATCACGGTAGCCGCCGAAGAGACCCTCCAGACCGCCCGCCGGCGTGAACCGGAAGCGGATGCGGCCCTGGGTGAGCTGCAGCTGCGCCGGCTGGGACAGGTTCCAGCCCTCGTCCCGCAGTCGGATCTCGGACGGCCCCTTGGTCTCGAGGACACCGTTCTTGATCGAGGCCTTAATAATGCTCTGGGTCGCGGGGTTGGGCTCAACGGCGAAGGTGGCGTCGGACGCCACGTTGCCCTGCGCATCCTTCACGACCTTGTCGGCGCCCTGATAGAAGCCCAGCGTGACATCGTCGTCGTTCGCCGGATCCTTCGTCCCGGAAACCACGATCAGGATCGTGTAGAGCCCATCGCGCATGTAGTTGTTGATGCCGACGCCGCGCTGCGACTTGAAAGGCTCGCCACGATAGGAGGCCCAGCACCCCCCTGCGCGGTAGTAATTGTTGTCAATGCCCTTCTCGCCGTCGGGCGTGGTGAAGTCGGTCTTCTTGACCTTGCCGTCGAGGTTGAAGCCGTAGCCGATGTGTCCGGTCACCGGTTGCAGGCCCAGGTCCGGCGCCTCGGTCGGCTCTTCCCACACGTTCTCGTAGTTCGGGCCCCGGAAGCGCAACACCCGTTTGAGAGCCTCACGGTGTTCGGCATCGCGGTAGTAGTCGATGTCGGCTTGGCTGCGCCAACCGGTCTTCAGCACAACCTCCATGGGATGCGACGGATAGGTCCCCTTCGGACAGTCGGTCCCAGGTGCGGTGTTATCGTCGCCGGCGCCGCCGTGGTAGAAGGCGGGCTCCATCCAATCGACGACGAAGGCGCGGCTCCAGGCCGCCGCCGAGACCGGAGCGGCCGCTGCTGCGGTCAAGAGGAGCCCGATAACCGGGGCCAGGGCCAACCTCTTCATGGACACCTCCGAGGCGGCCTCGGCCATATTTCGCGCGCCTGTTCGGAAGCGTACCCGGCCCGGGTTAGCAGTCAATCCTGCCTGTAGATTCCGCATTGGCCGCAAATAGCCGTACGGCGGCATCAGTTGGCCTCTTGGATGACCTCGAGGCGATTGCCCGCAGGATCGACGATAAAGGCGATGAGGGAGCCGGTCGCCGCCGACTTGGTCGGTTCGCGCTCGATTGAGCCGCCATTGGAGCGGGCGCGCGCCACCAGGGTCTGCAGTTCGGTACAGCGAAGCACGACGTTGGACACGGGCGGCTTGGCGTCGGCCGGCTCGTTGATCACCACGATCTTCGGCGTCCGCGCAGCCTTCGCCTCATCGACCGTCGCGCCGACATTCATGACGATCTCGAACAGCCCGGGGCGCTCGGTGCGGGCCACCTCCTTGAAGCCGAAGACCGTCTCATAGAAGGCGGCGGTCTTGGCCACATCGACCGCGCCGACACGAACGCTGCGCACGCCCACGACAGGCTCGGCCGAGGCGGCCATCGGGCTCCAGAGCGCCCCCGCCAGGGCTACCGCCGCCAATGTCCGACGTCCGCGCATGCCAACCTCCCCATTTTTCTGCAGCCCGAAAAAGGCGCGGCGGCACAAAACAGTCAAGCAGGAAGTTTCATGCGGCGCTGCACGGAATGCTACCTGGGTCGCTTGGCGTTGATCCGGGTACGGACGATCCTGTCGCTTGGCGGATCAGAGGCCGCAATCAGCTGGTCCACCGTCGCCTCCTTGTACCGGTGCAGCAGTTCCAGCATCGGCTTCAGGGAGTCCGGATCCTTGGTGAACATCATGTTGATCGAAAGCCCCTGCATCGCCGCGCGATGCAGTTGGCTCATGGCGTCGACACCTTTGCGGTCGGTGATGCCCGCCTGTTTCGCCAGGTACCAGGCGCCTTTGCGCTGGGACACCGCCAGTTCCTCGGCGACGGCGGGAAACCGCGCGCCGAGATCGGCGTCGCTGCGGGAGGCCATCATGATCTCGAGCAGGGCGATCGCGCCGGGCTGGCTCAGCGCCTGCCAGGTGACTTCGGTCAGGGCGATGAAGCGTTCACGGCCCGGCGGATAGGTCTCCAGGGCCTCGGCCATGAACTTGTTCTGGCTCTCCACGACATACTTGGCTACGGCCAGCATCAGGTCGACCTTGGTCCCGAACTGATGGAGCATCGCGCCGCGGCTGAGCTGCGCGATCTCCACCACCATCGTCGTCGAGGTCGCGGCATAGCCGTAGGTGCGCAGGCAATGGATCGCCGCGTCGATAATCTTCTGCTGTGTGGCCGCGCTTCGCTCCTCGTGGGTGCGATGCGTCGGGCCCGCGGGACGCCCCAATGATCCCGGCTTGATCGCCATGACATTCCTTAGTGTTGACTGCCTCAGACTAAGAGACTCGACCGCCAAAGCGGCTTCAATCCCTAGCTAACCAGAAACGCGCCGCCTCGGAGAACCGATCGCACAGCGTGCATCCTGATCATGATACGACAACGACGGTTCCCAGCATGCCCATCTCCTCATGGTATTTGCAGAAGTAGCGATAGGTTCCGGGTTGATCGAAGCGGTGAGCGAACTTTTGATCCGCCGCCAGCTTGCCCGAATCAAACACCGCCGCCCCGGCTGGCAGGGCCGCATCTGCCGCCTTCTTCGCCAGGGCCGGGTCGCAGGTAACGCTGTGGAGCACGATGGCTGTGTTCTCCCACTCCACGATGTCACCGGCTTTGATAGTGATCGCGGGTGGATCGAAGGCGGTCCCGGTGTCGGAGATCACGACCGAATGGGTCTGCGCGGCCCGGACTGACGAGGCGCCGGCCGAACCCAACATCGCCACGCTCATAAGGAAGAATCGCCGATCGAGAGCGCGAGGCGCCGTTAGGGCCGGGACCAGCCCTCCTTTCCGCCACGCCGTCTTGGCCGTCACCATTGATACGCCAGCCCCCAACCCGGATCGAAGTGACACGTCAGACTTAACGTTCACGCTTGACTGTATTCTGGCGGAGCCGCAGAGTTCGGGCAAGCAAGACCGTAATCAGCGGCCAGGAAGGAAACCCTCGGATGCGCTTCGCCCTCGCGACCCTGATGGCCATCACAAGCCTGACGCCGGCGGTCGCCCATCCATGGACCAAGACCTATGTCGTCGAATGGTCCGAGGCGGCCTTCTATTACGGCGCCAAGGAAGGCGTGATCGCGCCCGGTACGGACTGTCCGAAGGGGACCAATCCAGACATCGACTGGGTCAAGGTGATGGTCGACGCCGGCTACACCAAGGAAGAGGCCACGTGGCTGCGCAACCCGGCCAATCCCACCCGCAGCGCCATCCACAGCCAGAACCAGATGGCGTTCCGCGGCAAGGACCGCGCGAACGTCTATGCCAATCCGACCTCCACGCCCGAAAGCGGCGAGTTCCTGCCGGTTTCCGGCGCCGTAGCCGAAGGCCTCAACCTCGACGGCGATGAGAGGACCGGCTTTTCCGGCCTGGCGGGCGAGAAGGGTGTCGACAACAACTTCTACAAGGCCCTCGGCTGCTGGAAGTATCTGCGCGGGCCTCAGCGGCAGGCCAACGGCAACCAGTCGCAGAACGGCTATATGCGTGACGGCCGATTCACGACCGTGATCGTGGTCTCCGGCCAGGGTCCGGATCCGATGAACGACCCCAAGGTCACGGTGGGCTTCTATGACAGCCCCGATGCGATGGTGAAGGACGGCAACGGAAACATCGCACGCGATTACACCTTTCGCATTCGCCCCAGCGCCAAGTACGAGGTCTTGTTCCCGGCCAAGACCGCAGGCGGCGAGATCGTCTCGACCGAGGCGGCGAAGGACGCCTGGTTCCGCGAGCCCAGCTATGCCCGGGAGGTCGAACTGCTGAAGGCGCAACTGCGACTGAAGATGCAGCCCGATGGGTCCCTGAAGGGCTACATCGGCGGCTACCGGCCGTGGAGGCCGGTCTATCAGTCCTGGGTCGACGCTCGCGGGCCGGTCATCGAGGAACTGATGTGGGTGCGGCTGCCCGACATCTACTACGCACTGCGCCGCTACGCCGACTACAGCCCCGCCGGTCCCAGGGGCGAAAAGACCCACATCTCCTACGCCATGCGCGTTGAGGCCCTACCCGCCTACGTCATGACCCCGGACGCCAAGGCCCAGGTCGCAAAGGCCCAATCGTTCAAGACGCTGGCGCGGGGCCCTGACCCCGAGATGGCCCGAACCAAGTACAATGTGGTCGATGGCGTGGTTGTGCCGCTGGGCGCCAAGGCCATTTCTCAGACCGCCGAGCAGCTGCGCCCACCTGCGGCCGGCGCCGCGAAGCCGGCCGTCGCCGCGGCCCAACGAAACGCCGCCGGGGGCCTCTAGGCCGCGCGACGGACCCGAATTTCGGATTCGATATTGAATTTTTGCGGTCTTCGATGACCGCCAAGGACTGAGCTGATCTGGTCGGACGGACGGACGCGAGACACCGTCACCGGCAGGGCCGAGGAAGGAACGTCGGGTTTGCGTATTCAATTGAAGATTTCGGCTCTGCTGGCCACGTCGACGCTGGCGCTCGGCGTTGGCCTGATCGCCGTCCAGAGCGCGGCCCAGTCCGCTGTCAGCCAGACTGTCAAGGTCTCGACCCGCCGGATCACGGAAAGCCAGTATCGTCACACGATCCGCGACCTCTTCGGCGCCGACATTGTCGCCAACGCCCGGTTCGAGCCCGACCGCCGCGACGACGGATTGCTGGCCGTAGGCTCCAGCGGCCTGTCGATCACCGCCTCGGGTTTCGAGCAGTACTACGCCCTGGCCAAGTCGATTTCCGAGCAGGTGGCTGACCCGAAGCGCCGGGATGCGCTGGTCGGCTGCAAGCCGGCGAACCCGGCGGCGGCCGACGCCGCCTGCGCGCAGGCCTTCCTGGCGCGCGTGGGAGAAGTTCTCTATCGAAGGCCCCTCTCCGAGGCAGAAATCGATGCTCGGGTGAAAACGGCGGACCTCGGCGCGACCCAAGCCAAGGACTTCTATGCCGGCCTGAAGCTGTCCTTGACCAGCCTCATGATGGCGCCGGAGTTCCTGTTTCGCGTGGAAACGGCCGAACCCGACCCCGCGCACCCCGGCGCCTATCGACTCGACGGCTATGCGAAGGCGTCGCGGCTTTCCTACCTCTTCTGGGACGCCCCGCCCGATGCCGATCTGCTGGCGGCTGCGCAGAGCGGCGCAATCCATACCCCCGATGGCCTGAAGCAGCAGATCACGCGTCTGGCCTCTTCCCCACGGCTGCAGGACGGCGCACGCGCCTTCTTCACCGACATGCTGCAGCTTGACGCCTTCGAAGGCTTCACCAAGGACCCGGCCACCTACCCGAAGTTCAATCAGAGCGTAGCCGACGCCGCTCGCGAACAGCTGCTGAAGACCGTGGTCGACCTCCTGGTCGTCAAGAAGCGCGACTACCGCGACCTGTTCACGTCCAACGAGACCTTCATCAACCGCGCGCTGGCGGCGGTGTACAACGTCCCCTACGCCTCGGCGCAGGCCTGGGCGCCTTACACCTTCCCGGCGTCATCAGAGCGCGCCGGAATCCAGTCGCAAGTCGGCTTCCTGGCGGTTTTCGCGCACCCGGGCTCTTCTTCCCCGACGAAGCGCGGCATCAAGATCAACGAGATATTCCGGTGCTCGCCGACCCCGGACCCGCCGCCCAACGTCGATTTCTCTAAGGTCCAGGCGCTTCAGAACGGAACGGTGCGCACGCGCCTCTTGGCGCATATGGAGAACGAAGGGTGCGCCTCCTGCCACCGCGCCTCCGACCCCCCTGGCCTGGCGCTGGAGCACTTCGATGGGCTCGGCCAGCTGCGCACGACAGAGAACGGCCAGACGATCGACGTCAGCGCCGAGGTTGGCCAAGCCAAATTCAGCGGCGCCGCGGGCCTCGGCGCCTATCTGCACACCGACTCGCGCGTCCCGTCCTGCTTGGTGCGCAACGTCTTCACCTACGGTGTCGGGCGTCATGCGCGTGGCGGCGACCGAAACTACCTGGCTCAACAGACAGCGGCCTTCGCTGCGTCCGGCTACCGCTATCCCGAACTCCTGGCCTCCATTGCCGGCAGCCCGGAGTTCTTCCAAATCTCGCCCCCCGAAGGGGCGCAGCCGGCCCCCGCCAAGATCGCCCTGGCCCACCCTGACATCACGAACGGAGTCGCCCGATGAGGAGCCTGCCATTCAACCGCCGGTCGCTGCTGCGCGGCCTCGTCGGCGGCGCCGGGGTCATCGTGGGCCTGCCGGCGCTCGACATCTTCATGGACAACCACGGGGTCGCCTGGGCCGACGGACAGAAGCTGCCGACCCGATTCGGCACCTATTTCTGGGGGCTGGGCCTGACGGACACGCCGACCGGCGGTACGCGCTGGGTTCCGGCCAAGACCGGGGCCGGCTACGAGATCACGCCGGAGCTGGAATCGATCGGGAAGCTCAAGGACAAGGTGTCGGTCTTCTCCGGCTTCCGCGCCATAGGCGATGGCAAGCCCAACGTCGTGCACTGGACGGGGCACGCTTCCATCCTTTCAGGTATCGCACCAGTCGCGACCGGCAAGATGGAAGGGCCGAGCTTCGACACCAAGGTGGCCGACGCCCTCGGATCGTCTACCCGCTTCAAGGTTTTGGACCTGTCCCCCAACGGCAAGACCTTCAGCTACTCGACGCGCAACGGCACGGGGTTCGCCACGCCCGAGACGTCCCCCCTGGCGCTCTACACCCGCCTTTACGGCGAAGGCTTCCAGGACCCCAACAGTCCGGACTGGAAGCCCGACCCCAGCATCATGCTCCGCCAAAGCGTGCTGTCGGCGATCACTGACCAGCGCGAAGCTCTGATGAGGGGTCTTGGCACCGCCGACCGCGCCAAGATGGACCAGTATTTCACCTCGCTTCGCGAGATGGAGAACCAGCTCGCCATCCAATTGCAGAAGCCGGAGAAATGCGAGGCCTGCGTCATTCCCGGCAAGCCGGCTGACACGCCGTTCTCCGGATCGGTCGATGTGGTGAACGCCAACACGAAGGTGATGGCCAAGCTGCTCGCCATGGGGCTCGCCTGCAACCAGACCCGGGTCTTCAACGTGGTCCACACGCCGGGCTCCTCGGAGACCTACATGACCGGCTCGGCCAAGACCTATCACCAGATCACCCACGACGAGCCGACGGACTCGAAGCTCGGCTACCAGATCGAGACCAGCCGACTGGCCGGCATGGTCATGGAAGGCTTTGGCGCCTTCATCCACGAGCTGGACGCCATCAAGGAAGGCGACGGCACGCTCCTCGACCACAGCTTGGTGATGGCCTTCAGCGACACCGGCTACGCCAAGATCCATTCCATCGACAATATCCCGATGCTGCTCGCCGGCGGGGCGAACGGCCGTCACAAGGTCGGCCAGCACATCGCCACCAAGGGCGAGCCGGTCACGCGCGTCTCCCTTACCGCGATGCAGCTGGCTGGCGTTTCCGTCGGCGAATTCGGCGAAGCCAGTATGAAGACCTCGCGACCGCTCACCGAGGTCATGGCCTGAGCGAGCATCGCTTGTTGACTTGCTGACGTCCGGCCCGCCGCGGAAGGGGCGGGCCGGTCTTCTGGGCCACGGCCCGGATCTGGCGCAGAGTTTGTGACCAGCGCGACGCAGCGGTCCAGGGCGATCGGCTGGATCGCCAAGGTCGGAGCCGGGCGGCTTGCTGCCCCGCTGGTCGCGCGAGCGGGCGAGCACCGCCTCGCGCCGCTCGGCGATATCCGCCCCACGGCTCCCGGCGAACCCCTCATGGGCCCTACGGTGGGCGTGAACACGCCGCCCCTCGGCGACCGGCGCCCCAGCTTTCGTCCCCGTCGCGGCGCAAGGCCGAAACCATCGCGCGCGGCTGCTCGGCGATCGATTGCGCCAACCGCATGGTGAACGGCAGCAGCTCCTCGTGCGCCACGAGGTGGTTTACCAGCCCGATCCGAAGCGCCGTCGCAGCATCCAAAAAATTGCCGCTTAGCGAAATCTCCCGGGCCCAGGCCATACCGACCCGACGCGGGAGATCCACAACCACCGGCCCGGGGTAGACGCCGACGCGAAGGTGAGTGTCGGCGAAGACCGCTTTCTCCGAGGCCGCCGCCCCGGCTACGGCAGCAATGATCGGCACTTCCGAAGCGACCAGGGCGTTGGTGTAGGACGGGAACTCGGCCAGCCGATCGGCGCCAGGATTCCGCCGATCCCCGTGCAGAACGCCGGATCAGCGCCAGTTATGGCGATGCAGCGGCGTCCTGCTGGGCTTCGATTGCATCGCACAGGGCCTGGCTGAGCTCGGCATTCAATGCATTGCGCGCCCGTCGCCGATTGAACGTCAGCAGCGCCACCTTGTCGTGACGCGTGCTGAGAAGGACAGCTAGGGACATGGAAGCCAATCGTCGACCGCTGCCCAAACGTCAGTCAAGCGACGGCTTGCGCGCGCTTCCAAATGCGCGCCGCGTCAGCCCTCGGCGCAGTCGCGAAGCCCCTTCATCGATCCAGGCGTACGTCGTAGTCCCACGCCGTCGGCGCCCCGCTAGGCGTGGACCCGGCGCTTCGCGTTTTTCTCCAGCACCTCCTCGGCCTGGCGCATGATGTTCTTCACCAGCTGGGCGCAACTGGGGATGTCGTGGATCAGGCCCTGGCTCTGGCCGACCGTCCAGATGCCGCCGTCCAGGTCACCGCCTGCCAGCACGTTGGTTCGGCCCCGGACGCCGGCCACGAGGTGACGTACATCCTCAATGGTCTTGGTGGGATCGCGCTGGATGGCGACGACTTCTTCGGACACCGCGTTTCGCGCCACGCGGGCTGTGTTTCGGAGCGTCCGGTTGGTGAGGAGCGTGTCACGCTCGGTGTTCTCTACAATCCGTTGCTTCACGTTCTGATGGATCGTCGCTTCCTGAGTGGCCATGAAGCGGGTGCCCATATTGATGCCCTCTGCGCCCAGGGCCAGCGCAGCAATCAGGCTGCGGCCATCGGCCATCCCGCCCGACGCGATAACCGGAATGTCCACTTGGTCAACGGTGGCTGGCAACAGCACGATCAGACCAATGTCATCCTCCCCCGGATGGCCGGCGCATTCGAAGCCGTCGATGGAGATTACGTCCACCCCCAATTTGGCGGCGCTCACCGAGTGGCGGACCGAGGTGCATTTGTGGATGACCTTGATCCCGTTGGCCTTGAAGTCGGGCAGGTGGTCGACCGGATTGCGGCCGGCGGTTTCGACGATCTTGATGCCGCTCTCGATGATCGCCCGACGGTATTCGTCGTAGGGGATCGGATTCAGGGACGGCAGAATGGTGAGGTTCACCCCGAACGGCTTGTCGGTCATGGACCTGACCCGCTGGATCTCGGCCATCAACGCCTCGGCCGAGGGGAACATGTGAGCGGTCAGGAACCCGAGAGCGCCCGCCTCTGCGACCGGGCCCACCAGTTCGGCGACCCCGACACCAGTCATGCCGCCCATGACGAGGGGCGTCTCGACGCCGAACATGTCAGTGATACGTGTCTTGATCATCTCGGCCTTCCAATGGGTT
>NZ_DASXNL010000127.1:0-6674 GCF_036495085.1 Phenylobacterium sp.
CCCCTTCAGGAAAGCTGCAACTCGGCGCTCGCGCGCGCCGCCGGGTAGTCTGCCTTACCGTTGGCGGTGCGGATGTCGCGGTCGGCGATGACGATGCGCTTGGGCGTCTTGTAGCCCGCGAGCGACTTGCGCACGTGCGCCCGTAGCGCCGCCTCGTCCAAGGCCGCACCTTCGGCCAGAGTCACGACGCCTGTCACCGCCTGGCCCCATTTCTCGTCGGGGAGACCCACCACCAGGGCGTCCTCCACTGACGGATGGGTCTTCAACGCCTCCTCGACTTCCTCGGGGAAAACCTTCTCGCCAGCGGTGTTGATGCAGGCATTGCCACGGCCCAGCAGGGTCAGCGAACCGTCCGCCTCCACAATCACCCAGTCACCGGGGATCGAGTAGCGCTCGCCGCCTATGACGCGAAAGGTCCGCGCCGTCTTCTCCGGGTCCTTGTAATAGCCGACAGGGTTGGGGCCCCTGATAGCGATGATGCCGGGCACGCCGGAGCCTGGCTCCACGGGATTGTCGTTCTCGTCGAAGACGCAGCAGCGTTCCCCCAGCACGAACTGGGCCGTCTGCACCTCGACGCCCTTGGCCATCATCGATTGGCCCATGCCGATCGCCTCCGAGGAGGAGAAGCCATCCGACAGCACCGCCTGCGGCATGTGCTCGAGCATCCCCTGTTTCACCTCGTGGGACCACATCACCCCGGACGAGACAATCATGACGACCGACGAGACGTCCCAGCGACCGGGGCTGGCGTTCAGGGCGTTCAGGATCGGTCGGCCGAAACTGTCGCCCACGATCACCAGGGTCTGCGGCTTGTGGCGGTGGACGGCGTCCAGCAGCTCCTCTGCGTCGAAGGTGGCGCCCTCCAGGGTGATCACTGTGCCGCCGGACATCATCGTCCCCATGCCCGTGAGCAGGCCGGTGCCATGCATCAGCGGCGGCGCGGGCAGAATCCGGCCCATCGGCCCTACCGTCTTCGCATGCGCCGTCAGCGCTTCAAGCGTCTCTGGCACCGGGCCGAGCTTTCGCGCCCCCGCCAGTGTGATCTCGCGCAGATCGTTCTGCGCCCACATCACGCCCTTGGGCATGCCGGTGGTGCCGCCGGTGTAAATAAAGAACTGGTCGTCACCCGAGCGCTCGATGTCCACCGGCCCGCCATTGCCCTCACCGGCGAGGTCCTCGAAGCGCTCGGCGAAATCGGCGACATGCCCATCCGGGCTGACCTCGACCCAGGTCTTAACACCGGGCAGGCTGGGGCGGATCTGGGCGACGGCGGCGCGGAACTCCGAGGCATAGACCACGGTCTGCGCATCGGAGTTGTCGAAGATGTACCAGACCTCCTCTGGCGTGTAGCGATAGTTGACGTTCACGTGGGTCAGCCGCGCCTTCCACCCGGCGGCCACGGCCATCAGGTATTCGGGGCGGTTGCGCATGTAGATGGCGATTTTGTCGCCGGGAATCGCGCCGCGGGCGATTAGGGCGCGGGCCAGGTTGTTGGTCGCCTGGCGCGCCTCGCCCAGACTGACGACGCGATCGCCGTGGATGAAGGCCGGGCTGTCCTGCGGCAGCACCGGCTCCACTGCATCCAGTATGTCACCAAAATTCCAACCGACCATGCGTAGCGCTCCCGTTGGCGACACCGATCTCCGCCGGGGCCGCGCATCTGGCACTACGACCACTCTTCACCTGACGGAAGGGAATATCCCAATCGACATGCGGACGACCGAGGGTGTCCAAAGACGAACTGATTGTGTCTATCCGAGCTGCCCTGCTCGCCTGGCGTTTTGGCTAAGCGACTTTGCGGGCCCAGTAGAGGTGCGCTTCGTAGGGCAGCGCGAGCTCGTCGCCCAGCGCCGCTCGGAGGGCGGGCCGGAGGTCAGCCAGAAGCGCCTCGCGAGTCTCGGACGGGATCATCTGGATGTCGGAACGGCTCCTGAGGAAGTCCATGTGCTGGTCGACGGTTTTGCGCCACACCCAGGGAAATCCGGCGTACCGCGCCGGATCGAAGCGACCGCTTGCAGCGAACAGATCAGCGACGGGGCCGGTGGGGCGGTACCCAGCCTCCGGCACGGTCGTGGGCCTAGGCAGGCCGTGCCTGACGAAAGGCGCGGCCAGCGCGTCAGCTACCTCGGGCGGCAGGTCGCAAGCGCAGTTGCCGAACACCGCAAGGACGCCGCCAGGCTTGAGCGCCGCGGCGGCCTTTGGGAAGGACGCCTCCGGGGCAATCCAGTGCCAGGCCTGAGCCGAGGCGACGAGGCGATAGGCCTCGACCGGCGCGGCCCAGCGCTCGAACGTCTCGGTGACGAACACCAGGTCCGCCGCCTCGCCGAAGCGCCCCTTCGCCTGCTGGATCAGGTTCTCCCCAGGGTCGAGGGCCGTGACGGCTAAACCGAGTGAGAGGAGGCCCGCGGTGGCCTTTCCGGTCCCACAGCCCACCTCCAACACCGGATCGCCCTGCACGAGGCCGGCCGCGTGCGCCAGCGCCTGGAACAGCGTAGCCGGATAGCCGGGACGAGCGGCGTCGTAGAGTTCGGCGACCCGGTCAAAGGTTTCGGCTTGCCGCATGGGGCGAACGCCTCCGTGGTAGCTTTCGTCCAAAGATCACGTCGCAGTCGCAGGTCCGCAACGACAATTTGGGCGTACCCTTCGCCATCCCAGAGACCACCATGAATCGGGCCCTCATCGGGTTGAAATCCGGCTTCTATTCTAGGTTGCAGCCGACGTGCCCCTTCGGAACATCAATCGGTCCGCGACCAGGGCGGCGAGAAGCGAGGCGCCAACCAGCGGGTAGATCACGCCAACCACAGCCACGACGCCCAGCACCGCCCATGCGACGCGCCGGTCGCCCGGCGCGGGCGGCACGCCGAGCTGTCCGCGCGGACGCCGCTTCCACCACATCACGACCGCGGATACGGCCAGGAGCACGATGGTGATGCACCCCGCCAGCATCAGGTAACGGTTGGCGGGGCCGTATTCCTGGCCCTGGTGGACGGCGACGCCCCACTCAATCGCCTTGGCGGCCGGTCCCCATTGCGCGAAGCCGACGTCGCCCAGCACCCGCCCGGAGTATTGGTCGAGATAGACGGTGCGGCTGTCCTCGACCCGATCGGGGCGATAGTCGGCGGCGTAGGCGCCCGTAGGACCATCGGGCAGGGTTACGTTGTAGGGATGCTTCAAACCCGCCCGCTCGAAGCGCTGGATGGCGATGTCCAGGCCGATGTTGTCGCGCGCGCCCGTCATGCTCGCGCCGGTCGTGTCCATTCCCGGCATGTCCATGGACTTCGGCATGGGCGCCTGTTGCAGCGCCCAGGGACGGTCAGGCTTCACCTGCGCCACCGGAACAGCCGGCATGTCCATGCTGAGCATCCAGCCAGGCGTCACCTTGGCTGGCGGCGCAGGCTCGTAAAGGTTGGCCGCGGTCACCCACTTCTGGACGTGATCGCCCCAGAACATCGACCAGGGCATGCCCGTGACGGCCAGGAACAGGATCACCGTCGCCGCGAACGTGCCTGTCACCGCGTGGAGGTCGCGCCAGAAGACCCGCTGCCGCGGCGCCCCGCGCACGGTCACCACGCCGCCGTCACGGCCGCGCGGCCACCAGAGGAAGACGCCCGTGCCCACCATCACGATCGCCCAGCCGGCGGCGACCTCGATGATCGTGCTGGCCCAGAAACCGAACTTCTGCAGGCTGTGGATCTTGCGGACCAGCTGCATGATCCCGCCGTAAGCGGTCGCGCCCAGCAGGTGGCCGTCATAGGGATCGGCGAACGCCGTGAGCGCCCGCCCGTCCGGCGCGCGGACGAGTAGGCGGACGGACTGTCCCGCCTCGGCCGGCGTGAACTGCAGTACACGTCCGCCCGTCGCCGCCTCGACCTTCGCCGTAACCGCGCTCGGCGCAGCCAGGGCGGCGGCGCGGGCCGGCACATCCTCGAAGCGCCGATAGGCGAGGTGATCCAACTCAGGCTTGAACAGATAGAGCCCACCGGTGATGGCCATCATCACCAGCACCGGCAGCACGATTAGGCCGGCGATGAAATGCCAGCGCCAGACCGCCCGATAGAGGGAGCTGGCAGGAGAGATGTCGAGCACGGCCATCAGTCGATCACCCAGCGCAGGCCCGCGAGCGCACTGAACGGCGTGCCCAGCCGTGGCAACTCGAAGCCGTTGTTGTCGGCAGTGTACCTCCGGTCGAAAAGGTTCTCGACCTGCACGAACGCCTCCAGCTTGGGTGTAACGGGATAGGCGGCCGCCAGGTCCACGACGACGTGCTCGTCCACGGGCAGGGTGTTGTCGTTGTCGCCCCAACTCTTCGAGAGCCAGCGGACCTGCGGGGTGACCCGCCATCCGGCGGCAGCGTTGTAGGTCACGCCGGCGTTCAGCCGGTTGCGCGGGATGCCTCCCTGCTGCTTGCCGATGCTGGCGGGATCGAACTCGCTCTCGCGGATAGTGGAGTCCGCATAGGTGTAGCCGAGCGTCGTGGACCAACGCGGGCTGATCACCCAGTCCGCCTCGGCTTCGACGCCGAGGCTTCGCGCCCGCCCCGCGTTGATGTTTCGCGTCCCGAAGAAGAAGCCTGGCGGCAGCTGACTGTCGTCGAGCGGCGCGGAGGTGATGAGGTCACGGATGGTGCTGCTGAAAGCGGTGACCTGCAGGCGAAGCCCGCCGTGGTTCAGGTCGAACCCGGCCTCTTCGCCTTCGAGTGTCTCTGGTCGCAGATCAGGATTGCCGAAGAAGATGCCGGCGGACGTAGCGAAGGCGCGGTAGAGGTCGCCCAGGTTGGGCGCCCGGAAGGCCTTGTAGGCGGCCGCCCGCAGCGCGAACTCGGGCGTCACGGACCAGCGGACGGAAACCCTGGGATCGACGCTGGAGGTGGTCTTGTCCGGCGCAATGCCGATACCTCCTGGCGAGCCGTCGAAGGCGTCAAAGTTCCTGAACTCCTGATAGCGGACGCTGGCCAGCACCTCGAGGACGTCGATCGGCTTGAGGCTGACCTCGCCGAAAGCGCCCAGGAACCGTTGCTGGCCACTGCCCACATCGGAGCGGACCTGCTCGCCGCTGTCCACGAAGATGTCTCCGGTGTCGATGCCGCGAATGCCATGATAGTCGCCGCCGACCGTCGCGCTGCGCAGCCAGCCTGAATCGAAGGTCTTGGCCCAGACCACCGAGGCCCCGTCTTCGCGCGCGCTGGTGATATGGCGGTTCTGGACGAATTCGGCTTCGCCCATCTCGGCCCCGGTCGGGGTATCGGTATTGTCGGTGCGGAACCGGTTCTCGGTGTGGAACAGGGTCAGGGTCACCTCGCCCAGGACGCCGAGTCGCTGGGTCGCATCGCCTGAGTAACTCCAGTTCTTCTGCTTGTTTATCGCCAGCCGGCTGTTCAGCACCTGGTGGTTCTCGTGGTGATCGATGCGCAGGTGGGCGGTGAGGGTCTCGGCTGGACTGAATTGGCCGGTCAACGCGATGTTGTCGGCTGTGAACGAAGTCGGCGCGTTGATCGGACCCCGCAGGTCCTCGGGCGCGGTCTGGAAACCGTCGGTGTGGAAGGTCCCGCCTTCGAGGCCGAGTTTTATCGCGTCATTGGCGACCAGGCCTCCGTAGGCGTCCCCGCGGTAGGTTCCGTAGCTCCCGCCGCCGCCTTGCAGAATGAGTTCGTTGCGGTCTGGCGCGCGGGTCAGGATGTTGACGACCCCACCCATCGCGTAGTTGCCCCAAAGCGTCGCGCCGCCGCCGCGGACAACCTCAACGCGGTCGATGGTCTCCAGCGGCACACGGTTCCATTGCACATAGCCCTGGAAGGGGTCGTTCAGCGGCACGCCGTCCAGCAGCACCAGGGCGCGGATGCCGCCCAGTCCACGCATGGAAACATTCAGTGATGTGGGGTGGGTCTGATAGGAGGCGGCGATCGGGACATCGAGCGAGGGGACGCGGCGAAGCACGTCATCCAGTGAGTTTGCCGGCGTCTGGCCAATTTCCTCGCTGGTGACGATCGATGCGCTGACCGGCACGTCAGCCAGATTGCGCTCGGCGCGGGTGGCGGTGACGATCACCTCGCCGACCGTTGAGGTCGCCGGCGCGTCGTCGGCCCGTGCGGCGGCGGGCAGGCAAAGGGCGGCGAGCACGACGAGGCTCGCCGCGGAAGATCGAGGGCGGGGCCCCCGGCATAGTTCGAGAATCATGGCGGATCCTGAAAGAATGACGTGCGAATGCGCGCCGGCTGGCTTGCGCACGGGCGGCTTGTCTTCGATCAGGCGGTCGGTGGTCCCTGGCCAAACGGCCGAGGCGGGGCCCGCGCGCGCGGCGCGAGCAGGGCGATGAAGGCCGCATGCTCGACATGGGCCGGCGCATAGGCTGCGGGCTCCAGTTCCGGGATCGGCGGCGCGATGGCGACCACGGCCGCGGCCAGGCAGTCCTGGCAGGGCATGCCCAAGGCCTTGTGGTTGGCCGGCACGCCGGTCCCGTCGGCGTGCACGCGCCCGCCTTCGCAGATCAGGTCACCAGCCACGAGCCGAGGTCCGGCCATCGCGGCGGCCGGGATGAGCGACTGCACGAGCAGGGCGAACACGGCGAAGAGGGCGACGATCGCCCTTCGCTCATTCCTCGCGCTGATCTGGCCGTTCATTCGCCCGGTCTCTACGCGCTGCCGCCATTTTCGCAACTCGAATTAAGTCACATGCCCG
>NZ_DASXNL010000128.1:0-14036 GCF_036495085.1 Phenylobacterium sp.
CAGCTCCTGCCACCGCTGGAGAATGCGATCGCGCGGTACGCCTCGGTGATGCGCAAATCCCAGTTCCCGCCCGAGGCGGAAGCCCTGGCCGAGTCCGCGCCCGACATGCCGGCCCGCGCCAAATGAGAACACACAGGGCCGGCAGGTCGTAAGAACCCCATGCCAAAAGTTCATTAGTCCGTGCACGTTGCATATGCCAGGCAGCATGCGCCTCGCCCCGGAATTGGCGGAGCGTTCGGCGACTGACGAGATGGGTCTGGGTGTTGAAGGTGTTGTAGATCGCGGCATGAGTGGTGAGGAAGCGCTGGGGGAGGCCTGGGACTTGAACCTCTGCATCTTCCGTTCCCGTCGCCGGATCGGCAGGTCCGAGTTCTCCGCTCGGTGTCCCCTCGAAGCCGGCCTGGTTGGTGGAGGTGACCGAGCTTCAGGATCTGCAGCGCGAGGCGATAGGATCCGAGCCCGTCGGTGGTGATCGACTCCGGCCCAACGGGCTGGTTCCCGATCAACTCTGTAAGGAGCTTAAGGGCCGTCCACGTGTTCCGGCGAGGCGACATCATGAGGTCAAGAACCTCGCCTTCGTCATCGACCGCGCGACAGAGATACATGCGCCGGGCACCAACCTTGCAGACCATCAGGTCGAGGCGCCACCGCGGCGACGGCGCCGGCTTTTTCCTCCTCAAATTCTCGGCGATCTGCGGTCCGAGCTTGATCGTCCAGCAGCGAATGGTCTCGTCGCTCACCTCGATCCCGCGATGGGCGAGCAGTTCCTCGACGTCCCGAAGCTCATCGTGAAGCGGAAATAGAGCCAGACGGCGCAGCGGATGACATCGGCGGGGAATCTGTACCGCTTGAATGAGATGGGGCGCATCGACGCCAGCCTCCACGCAGGCCCGGCGGGCCCTGAAATGGAGACTTGTTAGCGTTAGACTGACAGCACCAACGGGTCAGCACACCGTGATCGCTCCCCGGCCCGCGCCTACGCAACGTACCGTCACGCCGGCTGTAGGCCGGGCACCGGCGGCGAGCCCGCGGGGTAGCGAGCGCCGACCGTCGAGCCGACCGGGAACGCCGCCTCCAGCTCCGCGATCGTGGCCGGATCCAGTGACAGATCGTTGGCGGCCCAGTTGGCCTCAAGGTGCGCGACATGGCGGGTGCCGGGGATCGGCACGACGCCCTTCGAAAGCACCCAGGCCAAGCTGACCTGGGCCACGCTCACGCCCAGGCGCGCAGCGATTCCTTCGGCCACCGCGCGGCGCCGGCTGTTGGCCGCGAGGGCTTCGGCCTGGAACCGCGGATGCTGATGGCGGCGATCCTTCTCTTCCACCGGCTCAGCGCCGGCCAGGAAGCCGCGGCCAAGGGGGCTATAGGCGACAAACCCGACCCCCAGCTCGCGCGCCGTCGGCAGGATCTCAGCCTCCACCTCTCGGGTCCAGAGCGAGTATTCGCTCTGCAGCGCGGCGATGGGATGGACCGCGTGCGCCCGGCGCAGGACACTGGCGTCGACTTCGGAGAGGCCGATGGCGCCGATCTTTCCCTGCCCTTTCAGCTTCGCCAGCTCACCCACCGTCTCCTCGACCGGCGTCACGGGGTCCAGGCGGTGCAGGTAGTAGAGATCGATGTGATCGACATCGAGCCGGCGAAGGCTCGCCTCGACCGCCTCGCGAGCATATTCCGGCCGGCCATCCAAGGCCCGACCATGAGCCTTGGCGTCAAGCCGGTTCCCGAACTTGCTGGCGATCACAAGCTTATGGCGCTCCCCGCGAATCGCGCGGCCGACCAGCTGTTCGTTGTGGCCCAGGCCATAGATGTCGGCGGTGTCGAGAAAGTTGATTCCGAGGTCCAGGGCGCGCTCGAGGGTGGCGAGCGACTCGGCTTCATCAGCTCTCCCGTAGACGTGGGAGAGTCCCATACAGCCGAAGCCCTGGCGGCTGACGGAAAGCGGTCCGAGTGGAACGCGGTCTGTGGTGGCGGTCATGGGAGGTCTCCTTCTCTGCAAAGTGCGAACTAGAACTGGGCCCGGAGCGTGGCGCCCCAGGTGCGGGGCGTCCCGAGCTGGCCGCCAAAGCCGAAGCCGGCGGCGCCCACGATCGAGGTGAGGCCGAGGTTCTGGAAGTAGGTCTGGTCGGTCAGGTTGTTGACCCAGAGCGACACGTCATAGCGGCCGCGATCGAAGCGCATCCCGATGCGGGCGTTGGCCAGGCTGTAGTCATCGATCCAGCCGTAGGGGCTGTCGTCGACCGTCCCGAACACCCCGGAGCGGTAGCTGTACTGACCCTGCACGTAAGGGCGCAGGTCGTCGCGCCAGTCCCACTCGTAGCGGACGAGTGCGTTCCAGATCCATTTGGGCGCCTGGTAGACCGGCTGGCCTGTGAGGTCGCAGACACCGGTGACGCCCACCGGGCACGGCGCGTTGTGATAGGCGTTGTAGGTGACGTCGTTGTAGGAGCCGTTCACCGAGGCGCTCAGACCTCGAATGATCTCCCACCCGGCATCGAGTTCCACCCCGCGCGACCGGACATCGCCGACGTTTGCGAGAAACGACCGCGCGCCGTTGGACGGCACGATGTTGGCCTGCAGGCCGGTGAGACTGGTCCAGAACCCGCTGAGGTTCACGTAGACCCGGTCGCGCAGCAGGGTCGATTTCAGGCCCACTTCCCAGTCGTCGACCTTCTCGGGGTTCAGCACCAGGGGCGAGCCCGCGCTCACCGCCGAGTTGAGATTGAGGCCGGCGGCCTTGTAGCCCGTCGAATATGAAACGTAGGCCAGGGCGTTTTCGGTGATCTTGTCCGAGACGCTGGCGAGGTAGGACCACTGCCCGCCCTTCACCGTGACGTTGTAGTGGAACGGCAGCGAGGTCGCCGCGTAGGGCGTGCCGATCGTCGAGGTGTCGGACACCCCGTCGCGCTTGTCGTAGGTGTAGCGCAGCCCGCCGGTGGCGGTGATCGTGGGAGTGATGTGGAAGTTCGCCTGGCCGAAGGCCGCCATGCTCTGGGTATGGGTCGAGGTGTCGCCGATATACTGCGACCCCGGCGCGATGGTGACGGCCGCCGCGGCCGGGTTCGAGAGCCGCAGGAAGGTCGTGTAGAAGGCGCCGGCGTCGTAGCCGAACTGGTTGAGGATGAAGTGGTCCTTCAGCTGCTGGTCGAAGGCATAGACGCCCGCCTGCCAGTCGAGCCGCCCGGGCTTCGAGGCCAGTCGAAACTCCTGGGACCACTGGTTATCCTCGGTCTGGGCCACATTGACCTGGATGATGTCCAGGGGCGTCCCGTCGGAATCCTGCAGCGGATGGAAGTGCCAGTACTTGTAGGCGGTGATCGAGGTGGCGTCGGCCCACCCAAGGTCGTAGTCGGCCTGCACCGAGACGCCGTGCTGGTCGGTCAGCATGTTCTGCGGGGCGTTGTTCTGGGTGAAGTCCAGCGAAGACTGCGGGACATAGCCCAGCGCCTGAAAGGCCTGCAGGGTCCGTGCGGTGGCGGCTCCGATCGATGGCGGCAAGACGGTCTTGAGCACACTCACGCAGCAGGTGTCGTCCTCCGAGGAGTATTCGGCGATCACCCGCACGGAGAGCTTTGACGCCGGCGTGTAGAGCAGTTGCCCACGAACGCCCTGTCGCCCGACGCTGTTGGCGTTGACGCCGGTCTTAATGTTGTGGAGCACCCCATCGCGATGGGTTTCGAAGGCGGTGAGCCGGCCGGCCAGCACGCCGTCGATCAAAGGGCCGGTCACGCTCGCCCGCACCTGGGTGAAGTTGTAGTTTCCGCCCGAAACCTCCAGGTCAGCGCCGAGCGTGAAACTGGGCTTCTTGGTGGTGATATTCAGCACGCCGGCCGACGTGTTGCGGCCGAAAAGCGTGCCCTGCGGCCCCCGCAGCACCTCGATGCTCTGCACGTCGATCAGGTCTTCCAGCGCCATCCCGGGCCGGCCGAGATAGACCCCGTCCACGTAGAAGCCGACCGAGGTGTCGAGCCCGTCCGAGGCCGAGGACACGCCGATCCCGCGGATCCCCACAGAGGAGTTCCGGGGGTTGGAGTTGTAGGCCACCAGGCTCGGGACCTGGTTCTGGATGTCGGCCAGGGTGTAGGCGCCGGTCTTCTCCAGCGCGTCGCCGGAGAGCGCGGACAGCGCGATCGGCACGTCGATCGCCTTCTCCTCCTGGCGCCGCGCGGTCACGACCAGTTCGTTGACGGTCGACCCCGCATCGGCGGCGGCGGGTTGCCCGGCGTCGCTGGCCGAACGCGCCACCGGCGTTGGCGCTTCTACGCCGGGCGCTTCAGCGGCGGACGCCAAGGGCGCAAGCGCGCTCCAGGCGAGCGTGGAGAGCAGCAGGGTCTTCAAAGGGAAACGTCGGGTCATGGATCATCCGTGGCGTTGGCGCGCGGACACGCCGACGCATGGCGCCAAGGCGGCGCGGGCGTCAGACGGGTCGGGAGCGGGAGGTCGAAGGGGTCAGGCGCGTCCGGGCGCGCGACATCGTCCGCAGGTGTGAGCAGGCAAGAGCATGGTGGGCGGTCCCCCTTGGCGAGCGGTAAGGGCGCTCAGTTCCTATCAATCTCGTATGATTTGAAGGAAGAGCTTCTTGTCCGGCTTGCAGATTTTCTGCGGGACCCCATCTCCTGCGAACGGCCAGCCCGCGCGCGACGCCTACGGCGTCGGTTGACCATCGGCCCGGTTCCGGGCGGATAGGTCGCACAGCCGCGTTTTTGCGGCGCCCAGACGGATCCGGATGCTCTCGCAACGCGGTCGATACGCCCTCAAGGCGCTGCTTCACCTGGGTCGCAGCGGCGGCGAGGCGCGCGGCGTCACCGCAATCGCCGCAGACGAGCAGATCCCGCGCAAATTCCTCGAAGCGATCATGTCCGAGCTGCGCCGTGCGGGCCTGGTGGACAGCACCCGCGGCTGGTCGGGCGGCTACCGGCTCTCACGACCCGCCGACCTAATCACCTTCGGTGAGGTCATTCGCCTGACAGATGGCCCCCTAGCCCTGCTGGCCTGCGCCAGCCGCAACTTCTACAAGCGCTGCGAAGACTGCCCGGACGAGGGGGCATGCGCGATCCGTCGCGTGATGGCCAGCGTCCGCAACGAGGTCGCCGAAATCCTCGACCGCACGACGCTCGCGGACGCGATATCGGGAACACCGGCCAGCCGCGCACTGTTGGGTGGCGCCACCGTCGAACCGAACTGAATTGGTTCCAGATCAGAATTTCTGAGGCCGCTTCGATCAGAAGTCAGTTCTCACAATTCCTACTTCAAACATAGGCTTTGGTCAGACGGCCCGTTGGCGATGCGCTCGCCCTTCGTCGTCAGGTTCGGCCTCATTCGGAAGGAATTGTCATGAGCACCGCTGTCGGCCTTCAGGCCCATGAAGCCCCCGCGCGGGCCGCCTCCAAACTCATCGTCGGGCCGGTGACGCCGATAATCGGCGCGGAACTCTCCGGCGTCGACCTGCGCCAGCCCCTCGCCCCGGAGACGGCGGCCGACATCCATGCGGCGCTGCTGAAGTGGCGTGTCGTTTTCTTCCGCGACCAGGACATCAGCAACGATCAGCTGAAGGCCTTCGGGCGGGCCTTCGGGCCGTTGACCCCGGCGCACCCGATCTCGGAAGGCCTGGAAGACCATCCGGAGATCTGGGAACGCGCGGTCGACGAGTACCGGGTCCGCCGCAGCGAGAACGACAACCTGCGCCCCGGCGCGCGCAAGCCCCGCGACTACAAGGGCTGGCACATCGACATCACTTTCGTGGCCAACCCCAACCGCTATTCGATCCTGCACGGGGTGCAGATCCCGCCCTACGGTGGAGACACCCTCTTCACCAACCTGATCGCCGCCTACGAAGGGCTGTCTGCGAAGGTCCAGCGGCTGATTGACGACCTGCAGGCTGTCCACCAAACCACCAGCTACGACTTCGGTGGCGATAAGGGCCGCAAGCCCCGCCGCGACGGGCGCGCGACCGGCCCCTTCGTGTCGCTGCATCCGCTGGTGCGGGTGCATCCGGAGACTGGCGAGAAGCTGCTGTTCCTCAATCCGGGCACCGTCACCCACATCGCGGGGCTGAAGGAGCGCGAGAGCCAGGCGCTGCTCGACCTGCTTTATTTCGAGGCGACGCGGCCTGAGTACCAGGTGCGCTTCCGCTGGGCGCCCAAGTCGCTGGTGATGTGGGACAACCAGGCCGTCGCCCACGCTGGGCCCATCGACTACCAGCACTTCGATCTCCCGCGCGTCGTGCGGCGCATCACGGTGGCCGGCGACCTTCCGGTCGGGGCCGACGGTTTCCGCTCCCAGGCGCTCGAGGGCGAGCTGTTCAACGTCATCGGCTGAACAGCGCCCCCCGGCGGCCCGCCGCTCCTCCCCCTTCTGGCGGCGGGCCGTTCCCTCACTCCTCGAAGCAAAGGCGTCCGCCCCGTGGCCACCCGCCGTGTCGGCATCCTCGCACTCGCGATCCTCGGCCTCTCCGCCGGGCTCTCGGTCTACGCCGCGACCCGCGCGCCGAGGCCTGAGTCCGCAGCGATCGCCGCCGGCCAGCTGGCGTTGGACTCGCCTCTGCCAACCCGCGTGCCGCCCGGGGTGACACTGGCGATCGGCGACCCCGTCACCGAACACGTCCTGAAGCACACAGGCTGGATCAAGGATCTCCCCTTCCAGGTGAAGTGGGCCGAGATCACCGGCGGCCCAGCCGTCACCGAGGCCTTCCACGCCCATGTCCTGGACGTGGGGTCCGTCGCCAACATCCCGCCGATCCACGCTATCTGGGTGGGCATTCCGGTGAAGATGATCGCCGTACGGTTCCGCGAGGACCCGGTGGATCACCCCTCCTTCGAGCTGGCGATCGCGCCCAAGGCCCACGTCAATTCCCTGAAAGATCTGCGCGGCAAGCGCATCGCCTACAGCCCCGGCCAGATCCAGGGCGAGATCGTCCAGCGCGCCCTGCAGTCCCAGGGCCTCACGGCCAAGGATGTCACCCTGGTGGAGCTGCCGAGCCCCAGCGCGGACATCTATGTGAATGCGCTCTCGGGCGGCCTGATCGACGTCGCGCCGCTCGGCGCCGGCGCGGCCCTGAAACGCTACCTCGATCGCTTCGGGCCCGACGGCGCGAAGGCCCTGAAGAGCGGCGTCCGCGACGACTTCGTCACCATGTATGTGCCGGAATCGGCGCTCAAGGATCCGGGCAAGGCCGCCGCCCTGAAGGTCTGGGTGAAGGTGTGGGGCCGCGCCCAGGCGTGGATTAACGCCCATCCCGACGAATGGGCCCGCGTCTACTACGCCGGCGATCAGGGCCTCTCGCCGGACGACGCCCGCTACGTCGTTGAGGCCAACGGCCGCGCCGTGCTCCCCCGAGACTGGAGCGAGGCGATCGCCCGCCAGCAGGGCTCGGTGAACCTGATGGCCGAGGCCACGGGCCGCAAGCCCTTCGACGCCCGTCGCCTGTTCGATCGCCGCTTCGAGACCCTCGCCTCCGACGCCTTCGCCGAAGCCGGCGGCGGCGGCCCGACCCTCGCCGCGCGTTGAAGGACACGCTCAAGCATGAACGCCCAGACCTCCACTCTTCTGTCCGCCGCGGTCGAATTGCCCCGCCGCGCCCAGGAAACCCTTGAGTGGGTCGCGCCAGCCGCCATGCCGCCGGCGCGTCGCAGGCTCGGCATCGCCGCGCCTGACCCCTTGGGTTGGCTCCTGGGGCCGGCGCTGTTGGTGCTGGTTTGGACGCTGGGCTCGATGAGTGGCGTGATCGACGCGCGCGTCCTGCCGGCGCCTTGGGCCACCGTGGAGACCGCCGCCGACCTGCTGCGTCAGGGCCGCCTACAGTCCAACCTGCTGATCTCCGCTTGGCGCGCCGCGCAAGGCCTGTTCTTCGGGGTCGGCGCCGGCGTAGTCGTGGCCCTGGCGGCCGGCCTCAGCCTGGCCGGCGGCTATGTCTTCGATGGCCTGGTGCAGGTGAAGCGGGCGATCCCGACGCTCGCCCTGATCCCACTGGTGATCCTGTGGTTCGGGATCGGCGAGACCATGAAGGTCACGGTGATCGCCATCTCGGTGTTCATCCCGATCTACCTCAACACCCACACGGCGCTGCGCGGCATCGAGATCCGCTATGTCGAGCTGGCGGAGACCCTGGATCTCAGCCGCTGGGCGTTCATCCGCCAGGTGGTGTTGCCAGGCGCCCTTCCCGGCTTCCTGCTCGGCCTGCGCTTTGCGGTGATGGCGGCGTGGCTGGCCCTGGTCGTGGTCGAGCAACTGAACGCCACCAGCGGCATCGGCTACATGATCAACCTGGCGCGCACCTACGCCCAGTCCGACGTCATCGTTGTGGGGCTGGTGGTCTACGCCCTCCTGGGTCTCGCCTCCGACCTCGCGGTCCGCACCCTTGAGGCCCGCGCACTCACCTGGCGCCGGACCTTCGCGAAATGAGCCCCGCCCTCGCCTCATCGCCCGCGGCCCAAGCCGTCGTCCGGGTCCGCAACCTCACTCGCCGTTTCACGGTCAAAGGCGTGCTGAACGGCGTCGACCTCGATATCCGCAAGGGCGAATTCGTCGCCCTGCTGGGCCGCAGCGGCTGCGGCAAGAGCACTCTTCTGCGCGCGCTCGCACAGCTTGACCACGAGGCGACCGGTGACGGCGAGATCGCCGTCCCCGAGCGGATTTCCGTCGTCTTCCAGGACGCGCGGCTCCTGCCCTGGAAGCGCGTCCTGGACAACGTGGTCCTGGGACTGAACGGCCCGGACGCCAAGGCCCGAGGTCTGCTGGCGTTGGCCGAGGTCGAACTGGCCGGCCGGGAGGACTCCTGGCCCTCCGAGCTCTCCGGCGGCGAGCAGCAACGCGTGGCGCTCGCCCGCTCCCTCGTTCGCCAGCCGGAGCTGCTGCTGGCCGACGAGCCCTTCGGCGCCCTGGACGCGCTCACGCGCATCCGCATGCACGCCCTCCTGAAGCGGCTCTCGGCGGTCCACACGCCGGCTGTCCTGCTAGTCACCCACGATGTCGCTGAGGCCATCGAGCTCGCGGACCGCGTCGTGGTGCTGGAGGAGGGCCGGATCGTCGCCGATCTCGCCGTCGACCTGCCCGCCATGGGTCCCGAGCGGAGCGTCCGCTTCGCCCAGCTCCGCCGCCAACTGCTCACCCGCCTGGGCGTCGACGACACCGTCGCTGCCTGACCGCCCCTCCGTCCCCCGGGAGATTCGCCATGTCCGACACGTCAAACCAGATTGGGCCCCGCCAGATCAAACTCGGCGCTTTCCTGCAGGCCACGGGCCATCACGTGGCGGCCTGGCTCCACCCTGACGCTCAGGCCGACGCCGGCCTGAACCTTCGCCACTACAAGGCGCTCGCCCAGGAGGCCGAGCGCGGGAAATTCGACCTGGTCTTCGTGGCCGACAGCCCCGGCGGCTATGGCGATCCCCACGACCTTGAGGTCTTCAGCCGCGACGGCAAGACCGCCCATTTCGAGCCGGTGACGCTCTGGTCGGCGCTGAGCCAGGTAACCGAAAACATCGGCTTCGTAGCCACCTCGACCACCACCTACGAGGACCCCTACACGACGGCCCGGAAGTTCGCGTCCCTCGACTGGATCTCGGGCGGCCGCGCGGCCTGGAACGTCGTCACCACCGGCGCCGACGTCTCGCCGAATTTCAGCGTTCTGGCGCACCTGGAGCACTCCAAGCGCTATGAGCGCGCGGAGGAGTATATCGACGTTGTGAAGGGCCTCTGGGACTCCTACGAGGACGACGCCTTCCGCCGCGACCGCAAGTCCGGCGTCTTCCTCGACCCGGACAAGCTGCACCTCCTCAACCATCAAGGCGACCACTTCCAGGTTCGCGGGCCCCTGAATATCGGGCGCCCGCCGCAGGGCTATCCGGTGATCGTCCAGGCCGGCGCCTCGGAGGCCGGCCGCGAGCTGGCCGCCCGGACCGCTGAGGTGATCTTCACCGCCAACATGGCGCTGGAGGACGCGCAGGAGTTCTATTCAGATGTAAAGGCGCGGCTGCCTAAACACGGACGCCGCCCGAATGAACTGCTGGTCATGCCTGGGATCTTCCCAGTGCTGGGCGGCACCGAAGCCGAAGCCCAGGCGAACTATGAAGACCTGCAGGCCCTGGTCCATCCCTCGGTCGCCTGGAGCATCCTCAAGCGCCACTACGTCGGCGTCGACCTCTCGGGATTTTCCCTCGACGATGAAGCCCCTCCACTCCCGACCGAGACCAACGGCTCCAAGAGCCGGCTCAAGCTGGTCTCGGACCTGGTGACCCGCAACAAGCTCACCCTGCGCGAACTTTACCGCCAGATCGCCACAGCCCGCGGGCACCGCACCGTGGTGGGCACACCGGAGCAGATCGCCGACGCCATTCAGGTCTGGTTCGAGCAGGGAGCAGCCGATGGCTTCAACATCATGCCACCGGTGCTGCCGACGGCGCTCACCGACTTCATCGACCAGGTCGTCCCCATCCTGCAGCAGCGGGGTCTTTTCCGAACCCAGTACGAAGGCGCGACCCTGCGCGAAAACCTCGGTCTCGAGCGACCAGTCAACAGCTTCGTCGCCCGCGCCCGCGCCGCCGCGGCCCAAGCCGCGCCGAGCCTCGAACTCGCGATGGCGGTGTTCAGATGATGGCCGCCCTCGCTCCCCTCCGCCGCCCCGGCGGCTATGGCCCCGACTGGTCCACGCAACCCGTCTCACGCGACACCCTTGAGGAGGTCCATGCGCTGATGGCGCTCGGCCCGGCTATGGTCGACGCCTCGCCAACGCGCGTGCTCTTCCTCACCACCGACCAGTCCAAGGCACGGCTCGCACCCTACCTGCCGGTGGCCGGCCAGCTGCGCGCGCTCGCCGCGCCAGCCGTGGCGATCGTCGGCTACGACGTCGACTTCGCCGAGCAGCTGGTGGAGTTCATCCCCCACGTCGATGGCGTCCCGTCTTGTTTCGACAAGCCGGACGCCGCGCGCCGCACGGCGGTGCGCAACCGCGACCTGCAGGCGATGTATCTGTTTATCGCCGCCCAGGCGCTGGGGCTCGACCGCGAGGTGATCCCCGAGTTCGACGCCGAGGGGACCTCGCGGGAGTTCTTCCCGGGCCAGCGCCTGACCGCCGTCCACCTCTGCAGCCTGGGCTTTGCAGGCCACCTGCACCACGCGTCCGAGACGCACGCCGCGGACCAGGCCTTGCGGCCGCCGGCCTGACGACCGACCCCGAGCTTGGCCGTGATTCCTTCGACGAGGCCGAGCCATGCGCGTGCATGGAGCTGACCATGGCCTGCGATGACATCGCCGAGTGGCGCACGCGGCTCGCCGACCATGACCGCGCGAATGCGGCGCTGCGGCGCGCCCAAAGTCAGTGGGAAGCGGCCTTCGCGGCCACGCGCAGCGCACCCCGAAAACGCGGCGGCCTTCTGTCTTGGAGTCCGGCTCGCGCAGCAGCGGCGCGCCGAAGCCAGGAGATATGCAGCCGAGGCGACCTTCCGCCTAACGAGCGGGCTCTCGATAGACGAGGTGACGTGGTCTCTTCCTGACGAGATCTGATGCTGCGCCTGGATTCAGGAGCGCAGGGTGGCGGACCCGCGATCGCAATCGGCCTAGATTCGTGGCCCTTCCTGGTCGGTTTGGTCCGCCTTCAACTTGGGCCTAATCGAGCCGGCCGCCCGAGGCGGCAGGCGTGGCTGCGGCCGCCACATTCGCATGGCCGTTCTCGGCCAGCAGTTGCTCGATGCGGGCGGTGAATTCCTGCTTCAGCTGGGCATTGAACTCGCGCTGGCGGGCGATGCAAAGCCCGAGTGCACCGCCTTCACCTTGCCGTCGCGGCCGACGAAGACCGGGGCCGGCCAGATGTGTCCAGGTGGACGCCCCTGCTGAGGCGTCGGACGCCTCCAACTTAAGTAGTAGTCGAGGCACCTGGGAAACCGGCGCCAGAGCGGCTTGAAGCGCCTCGACACTCGGCTGATCAACCGGTCAGCTGGACTTGGTCACCTTATTGACCACCGTCTTGCCGCCCTTCATCTCCGTGCTTACAGTGACGGTGTCGCCGGTCTTGAAGGCACTGAGCTTCACGCTCTTATCGACCGAATAGGTCTGCCCGTTGTCCAATACGAGCGCGTGGGTCTTTTCGTCGACGCTGGTGATCTTGCCGGTCACATCTTCCCACGCCCATGCGCTCCCGGCGCTCAAGATCAGCGTGGCGGCAAGCGCCGCAACAATAGATGTCTTCATCGCAACCTCCCATCGCTGAACCCCCGCCGGCGCAAAACCGCCCCCGCGCGCCGAAGTTCCAGGGACACCCTCCTGGCATTGCGGGCCGCCCCACCGACGGGGTCGCGGCCGTGGGGCCCGGGCCCATCATCATTCAGGCCTGTGGCGCGATGGGGCGGCGCTTAGCCGCCAAGCCGGACTGCGGCGGTCTTGTCGCGGTAGTCATGCTTCGGATCGCGGCCGAGTATCAAACGCAGGCCCGCGAACAGGCTGTTGTCGTCTCCCAGATCTGAGCTTCAGCGGGTCGGAATTCCAGGAGTTGCAAATCGGGATCGTTCTGTCCGCCTTCAAACCAGGCCGCGACGAACGGATTCCAAAGTCGGTCGATGAGCGCGGGATCACTATCGACAGTGAGGTCGCCTTCAACCGTGGCGAAGATGTCGTGACTCTTGCCGACGAACACGATCTCGGCCCTCCGGGGGCGGCCGAGCGACCGGACGATGTCGCTCTTCTTTGACGTGAAGATGTAGAGCGGCCCGTGATCGCGGCCCTTGTCGAACTGCGCTGTCATCGGTTCGGCGGCGCCATCCAGACGCAGCATGACGGCTCGGTCGGACTGCAAGGCCTTCCAGAGTTTCTCTTCCAGGTCAGCGGGCGTCGGCATGGAGGCGCCTCCTTTTGATTGAGGCTCAAACCCGCTCCCGGTAACTATCAGAGTTCGATCGTCGACCTGCTCAAGCTCCTCGACATGGATTCCAGCCTAGGCGCCCGGAAGGAACTGGCCAATGGACTCAATGTGCATGTCGGCACCGACGGCTCGGCGCAAGAAAACATCGCCTTGCACCGGGCCGTCATGGCGCAGCTCGCTGAAAAGGGCGGCAAAGTGCCCGACAGTCTCAGGGGTCACTAAGCTCGCCACAGCTCGCCGGACTCCAAGGCTTCGCGGGAACCTGGACCGCAGCTGCCGAGTATGTCCGCCGCGACGACCATGGCCGCCTCTCCAAGGAAGTGCGTCGGCCAGTCATTCTCGGCCGACCGCCGACGGAAGGCCAAGATCGACGCTGGTCCAGGCCAAGGCGGCCTTGGTTACCTTCCCTCGAAGTAACAGATTGACGGATGCCGCGCTGTGGCCGGACGCAAGCTGAAGGTGTTCAAGGCCCAGTTCGGCTTCTACGACACCGTCGTGGCGGCCCCAAGTCAGGCCGCCGCGCTGCGCGCCTGGGGCACGCACCAGAACCTGTTCGCCAGCGGCGAGGCCAAGATCACTACGGACGAAGCCGCCGTCGCGGCGGCGATCGCCCATCCCGAAACTCCGCTCCGCCGCGCCGTCGGGTCAAGCGACCCCTTCGCACTGGAGCCGAGCAGCTTGCCGAAGGTCCCGGAGACACCGAAGAAGCCCACGGCCAAACCGGCCGCCAAACCCAAGCCGGCCGAACCGAAGAAACCTCCAGCCGACCGCTCGAAGCTCGATGCGGCAGAGGCGGCGCTGAAGACTTTGGACGAGCGTCGCAAACGCGAGGAGGCTGACTTCCGCCGCGAGCATGAAGAGCTTGAGCAGCGGGAGGCCGGCGCGCAACGCGCTTATGTCGACGCACGCAAGGCCGCGACGGCAAAGGTCGTCAAGGCCCGTACCGATTACCGCGCGGCCGGCGGCGACGAGTAACCTCAACTGGCTTTGCGAGCCCGGCTCTTGGCCGGCGCTTTGGCAGGCTTCGCGTTGCGACCGGCTTGGCCGCCCCATTCCGGGAAATATAGGGTTGGCGTCGAAGCGGCGTTCGGGTGGGCGCTCGGCTTTCGCGTTTCACGTTACGGCTGCCGTTATCCATGCCCTGCTGCTGCCGTTGTCTTGGTGGTGCTGCACTTCGTGCGTGGCGTCGGAG
>NZ_DASXNL010000129.1:0-49212 GCF_036495085.1 Phenylobacterium sp.
ATGCGATGGGCGATCAGCATGGCGTCCGGCGAGATCCTCCCGCGCCTTTGAGCCGATCTCCGGCCTGAACGCCGGAGCTTGCGGCGTCGGCGACCGGGTCAAAGGTCGCCAGGCCCCCGGCGCGGAAGACCGGCGCCTCGGCGCAGTCGGAGCGATGCGTAGGTCTACGAGCGCGTCGCTCGCCGCGCCGGCGCGAGGCCTCGAAGACGACGGCGGAGGCCGGGGAACGAAAGGCGGCCCGCGCCATTCGACGAACATGACAACTTTGAAACTATTCCCCCGATGGATTCCATCTCCTTAACGGTGTTAAGTTAGGGTTTCGCTAGGGCCTCCGAGCGTATTTCGCCGAGAGTGTAAAAAAGCCCGTCTGAAAGGGATGTGAGATGATGTCTGCGCGAATTGGCGTGCTGGGTGCGGCGGTAAGCGCTCTCCTGGTCTACGGCTGCTCCTCGAGCGAAGCGGTGAACGCACTGACGCAAGGGCAGAGCGCCTCCTCGACCGAGCCGACCGCCGCGTCGTCCAAGCCGGCCAGGGTCGACAACTTCATGCTGGTGGACGCTCAGAAGCTGGAGGCCCACGAACTCTATCGGTTGGCCGACGCCAAGGCGATCGTGCTGGTCTCGACCGGTGTGGGCTGCCCGATCGCGCGAGCCATGACGCCGGCTTTGAAGGCGCTGCGCGACAAGTACGCCGCCCAGGGCGTCGAAGTGATGCTGGTCGATTCGAACCTGCAGGACAGCCGCGACGCCATCGCCGCCGAGGCCAAGGAATACGGCATCGACGTCCCGATCCTGATGGATTCGAACCAGCTGGTCGGCGAGTCGCTCGGCGTCACTCGCACCGCTGAGGTGTTCGTGATCAATCCGAAGACCTGGCAGGTCGCCTACCACGGTCCGCTGGATGATCGGTCCGACTACGGGGTGCAGAAGGCGGCAAGCAAGCAGTTCGCCGATGACGCGCTCGCCGCGGTCCTGGCCGGCAAGCCCGCGCCGGAGGCGACGCAGGCCTCCAAGGGCTGCCTTGTCGATTTCCCGGAACGCGCCAAGGCTGCTCAGCACGCCCAGATCTCCTACGTGAAGGACGTCGCTCCGATCCTTGAGGCCAAGTGCGTCGCCTGCCACGAGGAAGGTGGGATCGCTCCTTTCGCGATGAAGGACTACGCGACCGTCAAGGGCTTCTCGCCGATGATCCGCGAGGTGATCCGCACCGACCGGATGCCGCCCTACAACGCAGATCCGCACGTGGGTAAATTCTCGGACAACAAGAACCTGTCGCCGGACGAGATCAAGACCATCGTCCACTGGGTGGAAGCCGGCGCGCCGCGGGGCGAGGGCAAGGATCCGCTGGGCGCCAAGCACCTGGTGGCCGCCGAGTGGCCGCTTGGCAAGCCGGACGCGATCCTGAACCTTCCCGCCTTCACGATCCCGGCCTCGGGCGTGGTCGACTACCAGCACCCCTGGGTCGCCAACCCGCTGACCGAGGGCAAGTGGTTGAAGGCCTCGACCGTGAAGGTCGAAAGCCGTCAAGGCGTGCACCACGTGTTGACCGGTTACCTGAAGGATGTGCCGCAGAACGGGCAGGGCGCGTTTGAGAACAACTGGGGCGTCTCGGTCGGCGGTTACGCGGTCGGCGCCGAGAGCGAGGTTGCGCCTAAGAACGTCGGGACGTGGATCCCACCGGGCGGCGCCATTGGCTTCCAGACGCACTACACGCCGTTTGGCAAGCAGGTGACCGATCACACCCAGATCGCGCTCTATTTCTACAAGGACAACGAGAAGCCCGACCTGGTGATGCACAACTCGGTGATCGTAAACAACGCGATCGTCATTCCCCCGAACGACCCACATCACCAGGAAGTCGGCTACATCACCTTCCCGCATGACGCCCTGCTCTATGCGGCTTTCCCGCACGCGCACTATCGCGGAGCCATGTCGGACCTGTGGATCCGCTACCCGGACGGTAAGGAAAAGCTGCTGCTCTCCCTGCCGCGCTACGATTTCAGCTGGCAGCGGGACTACACCTTCGCCGAGCCGATCAAGGTGCCGGCCGGTTCGAAGCTGATTGCTCACTTCATCTACGACAACTCCAAGCGGAACCCGGCGAACCCTGACCCGAACAAGACCGTGGTCTGGGGTGACCAGTCCTGGGAGGAGATGTTCTACACCGCGCTCCGCTACCGCTGGGCGGATGAGACCTCCAAGCACATGGTCAACTACGACGAGGAGCTGAACAACGATCGCATCATGGGCATGCTGGACGCCAACATCGACGGCAAGATCGAGAAGGCCGAACTCAAGGGCCAGCTGGGCGAGCAGATCGGCAAGTACTTCGACCAGCTCGACACCAACCACGACGGCGCGCTCGACAAGTCCGAGCTGGCCGCGATGCAGAAGATGATGGGCGGGCAGCACCGCCGCCGTGAAGCCACGGCGACCGATGCCAAGCCGGCGACTCCGGCTCCGGCTCCGGCGGCGACCGCCGCATCGCCGACCGCTGGCAAGTAGGCCGTCCGGCACGACAACCAGAAGGCCCCGCGCGCCGGCGCCGGGCCTTCTTCTTTGCCGGCTAATCCGGCCAGAGATCCTGGATGTCGCCCTTGCGGTTCAGCATCCGCACGGCCCGCTTGACCACGGCCAGCAGGCGCCGACGGCGCGCGACCTCGTCGTAGGTCATGGCGCCCCTGGCGAGCCCCTCCAGGAGGAAGCGGCCAAGGTCGCGGCTGGCCTGGAAGCGCGGATCGGCCCCGGCCTGGGCTAGCGCGCCGAAATCACCGACCTGGGCACGGTCAAAGGCGACCTGCGCCGCGGCCAACCGAGCGCGCAGCATCGGATCGGTGCGAGCCGCAGCCTCCAGCTCGGCGAACGCCACGAAGGGGATTTCGTGCAGGAGAGCCCAGTAAGCGTCGATCGCCGCCTCGGAGGCGTCCTGCCCAGGCGCCGCCGAGACCCGCGCAGCGTCCTCGAACAGCCGGGCGCGGTCGAGCTCGATATGCTGGATGGCGGCCTCGACCAGGTCCTCGCGCGTGGCGAAGTGATAGAGCATGGCGCCGCGCGTCAGCTTGGCCGCCTCTGCGATGACCGCATTGCTGGCAGCGTGATAGCCGATCTCGGCGAACAGCCGCATCGCGGCCTCCAGGATGCGGGCGCGCGTCCTTAGCGACTTCGGCGTCGCTTTCGCCGGGGAGGAGCTTGCGTCCATGGAACTCAACTTGGGGCGACCTGGGGAGGGTCTGCTTCGACTGCTCCCTAGCAGGTGTGCTCGAATCCCCGCTAGCGGAAGGGCATGGTTCGCAAAACCGACATCGAATCGGTTCACGGGTGCCTGAGAAGTGGGCGAAGCGGGGACTTTAGTGACTGAAGTCGGGATCCGCCGTTATCGAAGCGTCTTCATATCCGACGTTCACCTGGGCACGCGCGGCTGTCAGGCCGACCTGCTCCTCGACTTTATCCGCCACATGGAGTGCGACACCCTCTACCTGGTCGGCGACATCGTCGACGGTTGGCGGATGAAGAGCGGCGGCTGGTACTGGCCGCAGTCGCACAATGACGTGGTTCAGAAGATCCTCAGGCTCGCGCGCAAGGGCGTCGAGGTCATCTATGTTCCCGGCAACCACGACGAGGTCATCCGGGATTTCTGCGGCGTTCACTTCGGAGGCGTGGTCGTCGCGCGCGACGCAATCCACGAGACCGCGGATGGTCGCCGATTCCTCGTGCTGCACGGCGATGAATTTGACGCTGTGGTCCAGCACGCAAAGTGGCTGGCCCTCCTCGGGGACTGGGCCTATCGCACGCTGCTCGCCTCGAACACGTTGATCAATCGCGTCCGGCGCACCCTGGGGTTCGGTTACTGGAGCTTTTCCGCGTTCGCCAAGACCCGGGTGAAGAAGGCGCTGCAGTTCATCGAGAACTTCGAGCAAGCTGTCGCCGAGGAGGCCCGCCGCCGCGGCGTCGACGGGGTGATCTGCGGCCATATCCACAAGGCCGAGAGCCGGATGATCGGCGACGTGGCCTACATCAACGACGGCGATTGGGTCGAGAGCTGCACGGCCCTGGTCGAACATGCCGACGGCAGGCTCGAGATCCTTGAATGGCCCAAGCTGCTCGACGGGCGCAAACCGGAGCGTGAGCTGGCGCTTCAGCAGCCGCTCGCCGCCTGAGACCCTGATCGAGCGACGGGCAATCGATTGACAGTGGCGCCCGAACTCATGACAGTACCCCTGTCATGAAATCGCCGGCGCCTCCCCAGAACCTGCGTGACCGGCAACGCGAGGAAACCCGCGAGCAGATCCTTCGGGCCGTCGGTCGGCAACTGGAGGCGGGCCCGCTAGAGGACATCAGCTTTTCCGAGATCGCCCGCGACGCCCGCGTCGGCGAACGAACGGTCTATCGCTACTTTCCGACCAAGGAAGCGCTGTTGGGGGCCTTCTGGGCCTGGCTGCAGAGCCAGGCTGTCGCCGTCCAGCCGGAAGCCCGCAAGCCCACGCGCTCACTGCCGCGCATTCGCGAGGCGATCACTGCGCCGCATGACGCGAGCCGGCCCATGCGCATCCTTCTCGCCACCGACGCCTGGGAACCGCAGGTCAATGGCGTGGTGCGCACCCTCACCCGCGTGGTCGGCGAGCTGAAAGCCATGGGTCACGCCGTCGAGGTGATCAGCCCCGATCAGTTCAAGACCTTCCCGCTGCCCACCTACGCCGAAATCAAGGTCGCAATCGGCGTCTACGAGCCCGTGCAGGAACGCTTCAAGGCCTTCGAGCCAGAGGCCATACATATCGCAACCGAAGGCCCGATCGGACTTGCTGCGCGACGGATCTGCGTGGAGTGGAAGCTGCCGTTCACGACCAGCTATCACACCCGCTTCCCGGAATACGTCTCGGCGCGCCTACCTCTGCCTTTGGCCGCCGGATACGCCTACATGAAGTGGTTCCACAAGCCCTCGGGGCGGCTGATGGTGGCCACGCCCACGATGCGCGACGAACTCGCACAACACGGCTTCCGCAACATCTCATCCTGGTCGCGCGGCGTGGACACCGACATCTTCCACCCTGACCACGCCGGCGATCCGGACGTCTACAGTGGCCTGGCGCGGCCAATTTTCCTCAGCGTCGGCCGAGTGGCGGTCGAAAAGAACATCGAGGCGTTCCTCGGCCTTGACCTGCCGGGGACCAAGGTCGTGGTCGGGCCGGGGCCTCAGAAGGATGAGCTGGCCGCCAAATATCCCAAGGCCGTGTTCACCGGCGCCAAGTCCGGCAGGGAGCTGGCGGCCTATTTCGCCGGCGCAGATGTCTTCGTATTCCCCTCGCTCACCGATACCTTCGGCCTGGTGATCCTCGAGGCCATGGCCTCAGGCACGCCCGTGGCGGCCTATCCGGCGCCCGGCCCCATCGACATCATCCCCAACTCCGGCGCAGGCAACCTTGCCGCAAGCGCTACCGAAGGCCTGCGCGAGGCCTGCCTCGAGGCGTTGACGCTCGACCGCAAGCAGGTGCGGGCCTTCGCTGAGAAATTCTCCTGGCGGGCCTGCGCCGAGGACTTCGTGCGTAACCTTCAGCCCTACCCGGAACCCGAGAAGACCCGATTCTGGCGTCGACTTCGGCGTTTGGCGCGTGTGCGTCGACGGCCGGTCGCGCTGGCGGCCGGAAGCGGCGCCCGGTAACAGCCGCCAGGGGACTAATCGCCTGCGGGCTGGCAGATTTCCACCGCCAAGCGGATCAATTCGCCGGTCCGGGAGACGCCGAGCTTTTCCTTCAGCTGAGTGCAGCCATTGGCGGCGGTCTTGTAGGCGACGCCCAGCGCCGCGGCGATTTCGCTGAGGCTACGACCCTGGGCCAGCAGACGCAGGGTCTCCAGATCGCGAGGCGTCAGGCTCTCCAGCGGCGCGCCGGCGCCCAGCGCCAGGGCCTGGGCGACCTTGGCCTCGACGTAGCCCTCGCCGCGGGCCACGGCATGCACGGCGGCTGCGATCTCATCGGGGGCGGCAGCCTTGCTGACATAGCCCTTGGCGCCGGCCTTGAGCGCGCGCGAAGCGTAGAGCGGCTCGGCGTGCATGGAGAGCACCAGCACGCGGACCGCGGGGTCTTCGCGCAACAGCCGCGCCAGGATCTCCAGCCCCCCGAGGTCAGGCAGGTTGAGGTCGAGGATCACCAGTCCCGGACGTTCGGCGCGCGCGACGTCGAGCGCCGCGCGGCCGCTGGCCGCCTCCAGGATCACGCCGCTCCCCAAGTCGCCCAACAGGCGCTTTAAGCCATCACGGACAATGGCGTGGTCGTCGACCAGGAGGATTTTCATGGCCGCACCGGCTCCGGTAGTTGCAGGGGTACGCGGGCGTCGACTGTCCAGCCGTCCCCCGTCCCCGGATCGATGGCGAGCTGGCCACCCAAGGCCGCGATCCGTTCGCGCATGCCCAGGAGGCCGAAGCGGCCTCCCGGCCGTTCCGCCGAGGCGCCGTTGTCGGCGACCCTCAGCACTACGGATTCTCCGGGCGCCATGCTCAGGCTGAGCACGATCTGCGAAGGGGCCCCGTGACGCACGGCATTGCTCAACGCCTCCTGAGCCACACGATAGAGCGCCTCTCGCAGGCCAAGTCCCAGGGCGGCGTCATCGATCTGAAGCCTCAGGTCGAAAACGATGTCAGGACGTCGCGCCCGCCAGAAGGACACCAGATCCTCGACCGCTGACTTGAGGCCGAACTCCACCGCGCGCAGTGGCCGAAGCCGGCGCAGCATATCGGTGACCTGGGTCTGCATGTGGGCGACAGCGGCCTGGATGAGCTCGACGCGCGGCGGCGTGGCGGCCGCATCGATATTCACCGCGAAGAGATAGGGACCGATCTCATCATGCAGGTCGCGGGCGATGTCTGCGCGCTCCTCCTCCTGCACGATGGCTAGCTGCTCATGCAGGCGATGGTTCTCGCGGTCGATGGAATCGAGTTGGCCGGCCATCGCATTGAACCCCTGCGCCAGGCGTTCAAGCTCGACGGTACCGCCCGCCGCGACGCGCGTTTCGAAGTCGCCCGCTCCAACCCGGGCGAGCGCGGCGGACACGTCCTCCAGCGGCCGCAGCGCGCGGGTGACCGCGCGCCGGATCAGAACGACCGCCAGGACGGAGAGCAGGCCCACGATAAGAAGGGCGTCACGCAGGCCCGCCCACACCTCGCCGATCTCGTTGATCGGCACGGGCTCGAGCCGGATCGTAGCGCCGGCTGGCGCACCCAGCACCTGGGCCCGGGCGCGGGGGTCGATCAGGGCGACAAACCAGCTGGGTGGCGGATCGCTCGGCATGTAGGGCCTGGAGATCGCCGACGTCGCGCCTGCGCCGTCGCGCAGGATGGCGCGGACATGGCGGCTCCCGTCGAACACCTTGACCAGCCGGGGCGGCACCCCCGCCGATCCGTGGGCGCCGGCGTCCTCCACTCCGCCGCGCACCGCCTGCACTGCGCTGGCCATGGCCGAGGCCAGTTCAGAATCCACCGAACGGCGGGCGTCCCAGACCAGGGCGAAGGCGCCGATGGCCAGGCTGGCCGCCAGGGCCGTGCAGGCGGCAAGAATGACACGCCCATGCAGTGTCACCGGCCGCATCGCAGGTCGGGAAGATTTCCCGGGAAAGTCGGGAAGCCGCGCCATTGTCGCCCTCCAGGCCGTCCGATACCGCACGTTCAACAAGGTTCGTGGGGGCACGGTCAAGGAAATGGGTTGCGGGGGACTGTTCAATGGGTCGAGCTGGCGGGCTTGGTTTGGCCTGACACTGGCCCTGCTGCCGGCCGCGGCTTTCGCCGACGACGCCGGGCCCACGGTCAGCCCGCTTGTCGTCGTCGCCCCGACGCCCCTGGCAGGAACCGGCGTGGACCGCGACAAGCTGCCCTCCTCCACCGACGTCCTGGAGGCCGACGACTTGCAGCGACGCGGCTCCCTGTCCATAACCGACGTCCTGGCGCAACGGACGCCCGGGATCACCCTTTCAGATAGCCAAGGCAACGGCCTGGCCCGGACGCTCGACTACCGCGGCTTCACAGCATCCCCTTTGCAGGGCCAGCCGCAGGGCCTCGCCGTCTACATGGGCGGGGTGCGCCTGAATGAAGCGTTCGGCGACACTGTCAATTGGGACCTGATCCCGGAGGTCGCAATCCGACGCATCGAGTTGGTGAGCGGCGATCCTGCCTTCGGGCTGAACGCCCTGGGTGGCGCGCTCAGTCTGACCATGAATACGGGCAGGGACCTGACCGGCGGCGTCGTGAGCCTCCAGGGCGGGTCCTTCGGCCAGGCGTCGGGCTCGGCGCAGTACGGCGCGGCGAGGGGGCCCTGGTCCGCCTATGTGGCGCTGGACGCGGGACATGAGGACGGCTGGCGTCAGCACTCACCCTCCAACGTCGCGCGCGCTTACGCCAACCTCGGCTGGAGCGAGGGCCGCGGCGAGCTCCAACTGACGGCCGACCTTGGCGAGACCCGCCTGGGTGTCGTAGGCCCCACACCCGTCGACATGCTGGCCGCTGACCGGAGTTCGACCTTCACCTTCCCGCAGACCACCCGCAACCTGACCGGCCTGCTGGCGCTCAGCGGCTCGTTCAAAGCCTCGGACGCCTGGACGCTGCAAGGCAACCTCTATGCTCGCGCGTTCAGCCAGGACCATGTGGACGGCAACGGCGGCAACTTCGAAGGCTGCAGTCGCAACCCGACCGATCCCTTGTTCGGCGCCCTGTGTGTGCAGGACGACGATTTTCCCGCCGCGATCCGGCCCGCGGCGGCCGCATTCCAGGTGCTGGGCGCCGATGGAGCGGCGATAGGGTGCCCACCGCTCGTCGCCGGCGAGACGAAGCTCTGCAACGGTATCCCCTACGGGACCATCGACCGCACGCACACCCGCACCGACACCACCGGGATATCGGCGCAGGCCGTGCGCGAAGCGACGTTGCTTGGTCGCCCAAATCTGTTCGCCGCCGGCGTGAGCCTCGAGGCGAGCTCCGTTCGGTTCAGCGCGGATTCGACGCTCGGCCTGCTCTTCCCCGACCTCAGCGTACAGACGGCCCCTGGAACGATGGTCGGGGCGGGCCAGGTCATCCACACCGCCGGCGCCATCGCCTACAGCCCGGTGGACCTCCACGCCTCGACCCGGAACACCGGCCTCTACGCCACCGATACCTTCGACATCACAAAAACCCTCTTCCTGACGCTGAGCGGGCGGTGGAACGGCCAGCAAATCGCGACCTCGGACCGTACGGGCGTAGCCCCGGACCTGAACGGCAGGCACCACTTCGACCGGTTCAACCCGGCGGTGGGCCTCGCCTGGAAGATGGCCGGCTGGATCACCGGCTACGGCGGCTATTCGGAAACCAACCGCGCGCCGACGCCGCTGGAACTCTCCTGCAGCAACCCTTTGAAGCCTTGCCTGCTGGAAAACGCCCTGGTCTCCGACCCGCCGCTGAACCAGGTGGTCTCCAAGACCTGGCAGGCGGGTGTTCGCGGCGGCGCCGTTCTCCTGGATGGAAGCCTGGATTGGCGCCTCAGCGCCTATCGCAGCGACAATCGCAACGACATCGTGGCCCTCGCCAGCGCGCTGCAGGGTCGCGGCTCCTATGCAAATGTCCCGGGCACGCGTCGTGAGGGCATTGAGGCCGCGGCTGACTTCAGGGCCGAACGGTGGATGGCCTACGCCTCGATAAGTGAGGTCGAGGCGACCTACCGGTTCTCAGGGGCGCTGCCCTCCCCCAACAGCCCGTTCGCTGACGACAACGGCAATGTGGCGGTGACCTCGGGCGATCGGATCGGCGGAATCCCACCTTGGCGCTTCAAGGCGGGCGGCGACTACGATCTGACGCCTGCAATCACGGTGGGCGCCGACGTGCTCGGCGTCGGCAAGCAGCGCCGGGTGGGCGATGAGTCGAACCAGGATGAGCAGATGCCCGGCTACTGGGTGACCGGGATCCACGCCGCCTGGGACGTGAGCCACGGCGTTCAGCTGTTCGGTCGCCTCGACAACCTCTTCGACCGCAAATACGCGACCTTCGGGACCTATTTCGAAACAGGCTCCCTGGACAATCTGAACCCCTCGCCCTTGCCGGCCGCGCCGAGCCCGAACACCGACACACCCGCGCCGCCCAGATCCTTCCTGGTGGGCCTGCGCGTCCGCTGGTGAGCGATCAGCCGAAACGACCGGTGATGTAGTCCGAGGTGCGCTGCGTCGCCGGCCGGGTGAAGACCTCGTCCGTCGGGCCGAACTCGACCAACTCGCCGAGGTACATAAAGCCCGTGTAGTCCGAGACGCGGGCCGCCTGCCCGAGATTGTGAGTGACGATGACAATCGTGTAGTCGGCCTTCAGCTGGGTGACGGTCTCCTCCAGCTTGGCGCTGGAGATCGGGTCCAAGGCCGAGGTCGGCTCGTCAAGCAGCAGCACTTCTGGCCGCACCGCGACGCCGCGCGCGACGCACAGTCGCTGCTGCTGGCCCCCCGATAGGCCCAGGCCCGAGCCGTGCAGGTTGTCTTTGACCTCATTCCACAGGGCTGCGCGGGTCAGCGCCTCTTCGACGCGGGCGTCCATGTCGGGCTTGGAGAGGTTCTCGTAAAGCCGCACCCCGAACGCGACATTGTCGTAGACGGTCATGGGGAAGGGCGTGGGCTTCTGGAACACCATGCCAACGCGCGCGCGCAAGTTCGCGAGGTCGATGCCTGGAGCAAGTATATTCTCGCCGTCCAGAATGATCTCGCCTTCGGCGCGGTGGCCTGGGTAGAGGGCGTACATGCGGTTCAGCGTTCGCAGAAGCGTGGACTTGCCGCAGCCCGAGGGCCCGATCAGCGCCGTCGCCTTGTTGCGGGCAAAGGGAATCGAGACGCTCTTCAGGGCGTGGGTCTTGCCATAGAAGAAGTCGAGGTTACGCACATCGATCCGGACGTCCGCGCTGTCCACACCGGCGATGCTGGTCTCGAACTCAGCCACGGCTGGATTGAGGGTGTTCATGAGCGACGCTGCTCCTGGGCCAAGATACGCGCGACGATTGTCACGGCAAGCACGGTGCCGGCGATGAGGAGGGCGCCGGCCCAGGCGAGTCTGCGCCAGTCGTCATAGGCGCTCAGCGCGAAGTTGAAGATGACCACCGGCAGGTTGGCGGTGGGGTGCATCAGATTGAGTGAGAAGAACTGGTTGTTCAGTGCGGTGAACAACAAGGGGGCAGTCTCGCCGCTGATCCGCGCGAAGGCCAAAAGCGCGCCTGTGAGCAGTCCGCTCCGGGCCGAGCGCCAGAGAATCCGGCGGATGACGTATGAGAGCGGCGCACCTAGCGCGACGCCGGCTTCGCGCAGGGTCGCCGCCTGGAGCTGGAGCACGTCCTCGGTCGTGCGCAAGACCACCGGGATGGCGAGGAGCGCCAGGGCGACAGCGCCCGCAAAGCCCGAGAACGAGTGGAAGGGCCTGACCAGCAACTCATAAACAAACAGGCCCACCAGAATGGATGGCGCGGAGATCAGCACGTCGTTCAGGAACCGGATGACCGAGCCATACCTGGACCGCCCGCCATACTCGGCGAGCCAGGTGCCGGCCAGGACGCCGACGACAAGCGCCATGGCCATGGCCAGGAGACACATCGTAAGCGAGCCGACGATCGCATTGGCCAGGCCGCCCCTTGATCCGGGCGCGGGCGTTGAACGCGTGAAGACGTCGAGATTCAAGCCGCCAACGCCCTGCCTGAGCAGCGACCAAAGTATCGCGGCCAGGGCCGTCAGCGCGATAGCTGTAACCAGCACGCAGAACACCTTGAAGGCGACGTCCGCGATCCGCCGTCGCGCGATCTTTGCGGCAGAAGCCGTCATGTGCGCACCGCCGAGGTCCGCAGCATCAGGCGGGCCAACGCCAACACCAGGAAGGTGATCACGAACAGCACCAGCCCGAGCGCGATGAGCGCTGCGGTGTGCATTGGCGTCGAGGCCTCGGTGAATTCGTTGGCGATGGTGGACGCAATGGTCGAGCCGCTGTCGAACAGCGACTTTGGGAAACCGTGTGAATTGCCGATGATGAAGGTGACCGCCATGGTTTCGCCGAGCGCGCGGCCGAGCCCCAGCATGACCGCACCGATGGCGCCGGAGCGCACGTAGGGCAGGGTCACCGACATTACGACCTCAGCCGTCGTGGCGCCCAAGCCATAAGCGCTTTCGCGCACCGCGGGCGGCACCGTCAGCAAGAGTTCGCGCAGTGTCGCGGCCATGTACGGCAGGATCATGATCGCCAGGATGATCGAGGCCGACAGGATCCCCGAACCGTTCGGGACGCCGGTTGTCAGGGTCTCAAGAAGCGACCCGGGCTTCGCGGCCGCCATCAAGGGCAGCTGCACGAATTTGGAGAATAGGGGCGCGAATACGAAGAGACCCCACATGCCGTAGACGATCGACGGAATGCCGGCGAGCAGCTCTACGGCCGTGCCGATTGGCCGCCTGAGCGGCGCGGGGCAGAGCTCGGTGAGAAAGAACGCCACGCCGCCCGCGATCGGCAAGGCAATGATCAGCGCAATGGCCGCCGTGACCAGGGTGCCGATAATCGGTCCGGCGGCGCCATAGACGTCAGTGACCGGATTCCAGGTGGAGACGGTGAGGAACCTGAAGCCGAACTTGGAGATCGCCGGCCATCCGCCGACAGCCAGCGAGAACATGAGGCCGCCCAGGGCCACAAGCACCGCGGTCGCGGCTGAGAAGCACAGGCCCTCGAACACCTTGCCGACGAGCGCCCCGCGCGGGGCGGAGCGCCGCATCGGTCCACCGGCTTTAGAGAGGGCGATATCGGACATGACCTGTCTGGCTTGACGGTAGGAGCAGAAAAGGTCCCGTCGCGTGGGCGGCGACGGGACCAGAACATTCGGTGCTAGCGGTAAACCGGCTTGCCGTCGGGGCCAACGACCTTGGTCCAGGATTTGCGGATGAGGTCCTTCACCGGCCCCGGCAGCGGCACGTAGTCGAGTTGGTTCGCTGCTCCGTCGCCGTTCTTGTAGGCCCAGTCGAAGAAGTTCAGGACCTCGCGGCCCTTCGCCGGATCGGCCTGCTTGGCGTGCACAAGGATGAAGGTGGCCCCGGTGATCGGCCATGCGTCAGGGGCCGGTTGATCGAGCAGAAGAAGGTAGAAGCCCGGAGCTGCGCTCCACTTTGCGCCGGCTGCGGCAGCGGCGAAGTTGGCCGCGTCCGGCGACACGAACTTGCCGGCCTTGTTCTGCATCAGCGCATAGGTCATCGCGTTCTGCTTGGCGTAGGCGTACTCGACATAGCCGATCGCGCCCGGCGTCTGCTTCACGAAGGCCGCGACCCCGTCGTTGCCCTTGCCGCCCAGACCCACCGGCCATTGCACGGAGTCGTTGCCGCCGACTTCAGACGCCCAATGCTGGGCTTTCATGCTGAGGTAGGTGGTGAAGAGGAACGTCGTGCCCGATCCGTCCGAACGGTGCACGACAGTGATCGGCAGGTTCGGCAGGTTAACGCCCGGGTTGGCCTTGACCAGGATCGGGTCGTTCCACTTCTTGATCGCGCCGCGATAGATGTCGGCAAGGTTCGCGCCAGTCATCTTGATCTGGCCTGGCTTGATCCCCGGCAGGTTCATCACTGGCACCACGCCGCCGATCACGGTCGGGAACATGGTCAGGCCGCCGGCCGCCAGGTCGTCCGGCTTCAGCGGCTTGTCGCTAGCGCCGAAGTCGACGGTCGATGCGGTGATCTGCTTGATGCCGCCGCCGGAGCCGATCGCCTGGTAGTTCAGGCTGGTGCCGGTCTGCGCTTTATACATCTCCGCCCACTTTGCGTAGACGGGCGCTGGGAAGGTCGCTCCCGCGCCTGAAATCGTGCCCGCTGCCTGCGCCCCAGACACAGAAGCCAAAGTGGCTGCGCCAGCGATCAGGGCCGCGCTGAACGCCGCCCCTATAGTTTTCAACATGGTATTCTCCTGAAAAGAGCGCCCCATCCATGCCGCTCTCGGGCCGCTGATAGCCTCGGCCGACGACAGTTTGGTGACATTGCGCCGGCGCCACGATTCGTAGCTCCCACTCTCCACAGAGGGACTGTCATCGAGTCGTCACAGGACTGTCGGCCAGCCGTCATGCACGACGGATACATCGCTGCGAGCGGCCGGGGGGACGTTGAAAGTTCGATTACCCGCCTCCCCGAGTTCAAACGACTAATCAACGAGAGAAAACGGGGACAAGATCATGAGCCTTCTGATGAAGGGTCCAGTGCGGCGCGCGGCGGGCGGCGCGTTCATCGCGCTCCTGCTGACGAGCGCGGCCACCGCAGCCATGGCTGCGCCCAAGACTCACAAGCATGCGGCCAAGGCCTCTGCGGTCGATCCGCGCGACGCCAAGATGGCGGCGATGCAGCAGCAGATCGACGAGATGCGCGCCCAGATGGCGCAGCTCGTGCAGGCCAAGACCGCGGAGAGCGACGCCAAGGTCGCCGCGATGCAGCAGCAACTCGACACGGTCAACGCACAGTTGGCCGAGGTTAAGACCGCCCAGGCAGGCGATGCGGCCAACATCATCACCCTGCAGGCCCCGCCCTCCGGCGCGACGGTCACCCCCAGCCTGCCGAACGGCAAACCGACCTTCGCGACGGCCGACGGCCGCTTCACGGCCAACATCCGCGCCATCGTCATGTTCGACGCCGGCGAATACTTCCAGAAGAACAACCTTCCTGCACAGATCACCGGCCCCAGCCGCGACCTGAACTCCGGCACCAATTTCCGCCGCGCCCGCTTCGGCGTGGACGGCAAGCTGTTCAAGGACTTCGACTACGCGCTGATCTACGAGTTCGGCGGGTCGGGCGCTGAAGACACCGGCCACATCCAGGAGGCCTGGGCCCAGTACACCGGCTGGAAGCCCTGGCGCATCCGGCTCGGCGCCTTCGAGCCGAACATCGGCTTGCAGGCCGCGGTCTCCACCAGCCAGATGATCATGATGGAGCGCCCCTCGGCGGCCGAAGTCGCGCGTAACGTCGCGGCCGGTGACAGCCGCAGCGCCCTCCAGCTGACCGGCAACGGCGTCTGGGGCGAAGGCGACTCCGGCATCGCCGCTCGCTGGTTCGCATCCGGCGCCCTGACCGGCAACACCGTGAGCACGCTCAATTCCACTGGTGGCTTCGCGACTCAGCCCTTCGGTGAGCAGACCGCCATCATCGGACGCCTTGCGCTGGCGCCGTTCCATTCGACCGACTGGCAGGCCCACTTCGGGATCAACGGCCAGTACGTGTTTCAGACGAACGACGCCGGAGTGGCGACGGCGCCGCGCTATCCCCTCCAGCTTCGCGACCGTCCGGAACTTCGCCTGGACGGCACTCGTCTGGTCGACACCGGCGCGGTCGACACTCGGAATGCCTCCGTCTACGGAGCCGAGTTCGGGTTCACCTCCCACCAGTTCATGCTGGAAAGCGAATACTTCGAGTACAAGATCGATCGGCGGATCACCACGGCGATCGCACCGAGCAACCCCAACTTCAGCGGTTGGTACGTGCAAGGCGCCTGGGTGCTGACCGGCGAGAACCGCCCGTACAACCCGGCAGAAGCCCGCTTTGACGCCCCGAAGCTGAACTACAACTTCAACCCGGCCGCAGGGACCTGGGGCGCCTTCGAGCTCGCCGCACGCTACTCCGACCTCGACCTCAACTATCACGATTGCGGCGCGGGCCACCCGATCCCGGCTGCGCCGGCGCCCTGCTTCGACGCCATCCGCGGCGGCCAGCAGAAGATCAGCTCGGTCGGGCTCAACTGGTACCTGAACCCCGCCATCCGCTTCATGTTCGACTACCAGCACGTGGACGTGGACCGCTTCAACGCCGCGGGCCTGCAAGTCGGTCAGACGTACAACGCGATCGCGATGCGCAGCCAGCTGACCTTCTAGCTTCCATCCCCCCGCGAGACTTAGACGCCGCCGTGGCCCCCCACGGCGGCGCTTTTTCTTGTCACATCCCTTGGGAAGCGGGCGCCGCGACCAGAAGTACGCAGGGCGGAAGGGCAGGTCTGCCGCTCAACGCTGCGGCCGGTGGCCCCTCGCACCCCGACCGGCGCGGAAGAGACCTACAGCAGGCGGCTGCGGATGACCTGCGAGAGGAAGTCGATCAGGGTCACGGCGACGATGATCACGATCACGATGGCCGAAAGGCTGTGGTAGGCGAAGCCGTTGATCGCATCGAACAGCAGCTGACCGATGCCCCCGGCGCCGATCAATCCGAGCACGGTCGCCGAGCGCGAGTTCGACTCGAACCGGTAGAGTGCGTACGACGTCCACAGTGGCGCCACCTGGGGGATGACCCCCCACACGACTTCATGCAGGGGTGACGCGCCGGTGGCCCGCACGCCCTCGACCGGTCCTTTGTCGATCGACTCGACGGCCTCGGAGAAGAGTTTGGCCAGCACGGCGCCGGTGTTGATGGTCAAGGCCATGACGCCTGCGAAGGGCCCTGGGCCGACCGCCACCAGGAAAAGGGTGCCCACGACAAGATCCGGAACCGAGCGCAAGAGGTTCATCAATAGGCGCATCGGCTGCTGGATCCATGGCGGGGAGACGTTGCGCGCGCAGGCCAGGCCAAACGGGATCGCAATCACCACCGCCAGGAAGGTGCCCCAGAGTGCGATCTGCACGGTGAGCCACATCTGGGCCACGTAAAGGCTCAGGTTCGAGAAGTCCGGCTTCAGCAGCTCCCTGCCGTATTCCCGCATGTTCTCCGAGTTGGTGAACAGCTTGGTGAAATGGCTCATCTCGACCGGCTTGAATCCGATCAGGAGGAGGACGATCACGCCGCCCCAAAGCAACAGGTCCGGCGCGCGCTGGACCAGCGAACGCGCCGGCGCCTTCGGGACAGCTGACGGGACGGCAGCCGGGACGCTCATCAGAGATTGGGCTCCACCGCGCGCTTCTGCGCTGCGGCGTTGTGGATCTTGTCGAAGGCCGCCTGGGCGTCGGCGATCTTTTTGGCGTCGCCGGAGTGCTTGGCCTCGAACAGGGTCTGGGCCGCCTGCATTTCGCGGACCGGATCGAGGTAGGTGTTATCCGCCGGCCGGAACCCGCCGTAGGCAAGGCCCTTCAGGACTTGGCGCTGCCTGTCAGCCGCGGGGCCCGTACCGACGCCGTAAGTGAGGAAGAACTGCCGCAGTTTCTCCTTGAGCGCCGGATCCAGGTCCTTGCGAGTCACGATCGAGGATTCCGGCAGCGGCGGCGAGGTCCAGATGACCTGGATCTTGTCGGCTATCGCCGGGTTCTCCCGCCTGGCGAACACCAGGCCCACCGTGTTGTTGGTGGCCACGTCCAGAACACCGTTTGCGACGGAGAAGACGTTGGCCTGGTGGCTCGCCGAGCGAACGGTCTTGAAGCACTCGGTGGGCTCGATCCCCTTCGCCGCAAAGACGTAGGCCATGGGGGCCAGGGTGCCCGACGTCGACTTGGCGTCGCCCAGTCCGAACGTGAACCGCTTCCCGCACTTCAGCACGTCGTCGAGCGTGATGTTCCGCCCCTTCTTGACGATCATCACTGAGGCGTATGTCTCGTCGCCGCCGGCATCGATCACCCGCCCCAGCACCTCGCCGTCGGCGCGGTTGACCGCTTCCAGGGCCGGCAGGGCGGAGAACCAACCCACCTGGACCTGCTTGAAACGCATCGCCTCGATGAGGGCCGTGTAGTTGCTGGCGAAGAACGGCTTCACCTTGACGCCGATCTGGGCGGACATGTCGTCCAGGAGCGGCTGCCAGAGCGGGCCCATCGAGGCCTGGTTCTCCGCCGAGAGGATCGAGAAGGTGATCTCCTTCGGGGGCTCGGTGGCGGCAGGCTTCTGGCTGCAGGAGCTCAGAGCGAACGCCGCGGCCAGACCCAGACCGGCAAGCAGGCGGCGGGCGATCATTTCGGGGCTCCTTCCCAGAATACGTCCTCGAATTCCGGGCCGTAGATATCGATGAGTTTGGGACGCTCAAGACCGCTGGCCGCCCCGTCGTAGACGATCTTGCCGGCTTTCAACGCAACCACACGGTCGCAATAGCGCAGGGCGTAGTCGACCTGGTGCAGGGTGACGACAACCGTCAGACCGTCCTGGAGATTCAGGTCGCGCAGGTTTTCCATGACCTTGCGCGCGGCGACCGGGTCAAGCGAGGCGACCGGTTCATCGGCGAGAATGATCTTGGCTTTCTGGACGAGGGCGCGCGCGATGGCGCCGCGCTGCTGCTGGCCGCCGGAAAGCGTATTGGCCCGCTGGCCGGCGTACTCAGCGACGCCGACCCGTGCCAGCGCGGCCATGGCGGCCGCCTTAGTCTCATCGGGCCACAGGCCGAAGAGGCCCCGCCAGCCTTCAATCCGACCAAGGGAGCCCAGGGCCACATTCGTGAACAGGCTGAGCCGGCCGACGAGATTGAACTGCTGGAAGATGAAGCCGATGCGCGTTCGGGTCTCGCGCACCTTCGAGCTGATCCTGCCGTTCTCCTGCACCGGACCGCCGAACGCTTCGATACGGCCTTCGCCGGCGTCGATGGTCTGCAGGCCGGAGATCGATCGCAGCAGCGTGGACTTGCCGGACCCGGACGGACCGATGAGGGCGATCATCTCGCCTTTGCGGACATCCAGCGAGACGGCGTCAAGCGCGCGGCGCTCGCCAAAGCTCTTTGAGGCCTTCCGAATGGAAAGGACGGCGGCGTCTGACATCTAAGGCTGAGGCTTCCCCAAACAAGCGCGCGCAAGCCCGGCGGTCACCGCCCGCCCCTTGCCATGGCTACATGCCACGCCCGCCCGCATCCGGTCTACCGCGTCCAATTGCGGCGGACGCCCTGTGGACAGAAGTCTTTACATCGCCGGACTATGCCCCTATGTGGCGCGTTCCGGCGGACCCGCTGTCCTGAAAAGCGCTGCTAACGCCGGATTGGGTTCAACTATCCGTTGGGGGTTACGTGAATTGCACACGTATCATACGCCCCTGGACCTGGTCCGTGATCGTTCGCCGGAACGTCCTGTCGCCCTCGCGCGGCCGGACGCGGTAGCGACAGCGGCTCGCTGGTTCCAGGAAAATTTCAAGGGCGACGTTTTCTACGCCGTGAAGGCGAACCCTTCGCCGTGGGTCATCCAGACCCTGGCCAAGAACGGCGTCATGTCCTTCGATGTCGCCTCGATCCCCGAGATCGAGCTCGTCGCGCAGTTCGCGCCGGGCGCGCGCATGGCGTTCATGCACCCGGTGAAGAGCCGGCGGGCGATCGCTGACGCCTATCACAAGCACGGGGTGAAGACCTTCGCGCTGGATACGCACGAAGAGCTCGCCAAGATACTCGATGAGACGGACGGCGCAGACGATCTGACCCTGATCGTCCGCCTGGCGGTTTCTGCGGAAGGCGCCGCCTACTCGCTCAGCGGCAAATTCGGCGTCGACACCCACGAGGCCTCGGCCCTGCTGATGGCGACGCGCCAGGCCACGCAGGACCGGATGGGCGTCTCCTTTCATGTCGGCAGCCAGTGCATGCGGCCGACGGCCTTCCAGGCCGCCATGGCCCAGGCGAGCCGCGCCATCGTGCGCGCCGGGGTGATGGTCGATGTCGTTGACGTGGGCGGAGGATTTCCCTCCGTCTATCCCGGCATGGTCCCGCCGGACATGGCTGACTATCTTGACTCGATCGATCGCGGCTTCGCCGAGATGATGGTCCACGAGGACACCGAGCTCTGGTGCGAGCCTGGCCGCGCCTTGGTGGCCGAAGCCTCCTCGATCCTGACCAAGGTCGAACTGAAGAAGGGTGATGCGCTCTATCTGAACGACGGCAGCTACGGCAGCCTTTTCGACGCTGCGCACACCAAGTGGCCCTTTCCGGTGAAGCTCTTCCGCAACGAAGGCGGAACGGCCACAGAAGTGGAGGGCCCCCTGAAGCCCTTTCGTTTCTATGGGCCGACGTGCGACAGCCTCGACCATATGCCGGGCCCGTTCTGGCTGCCGGACGATGTCCGTGAGGGCGACTACCTCGAGATCGGTATGCTGGGCGCCTACGGCGTGGCCATGAACACCCGCTTCAACGGCTTCGGCGACGCCGAGACCGTTGCGGTCGACGACGCACCGATGGCCTCGATGTTCGGCCTCGCCGGACGTTCGATCCGCCTGCCCCGCGAGGCGCAGGAGGAGGAGCGAAAGGTCGTGCGTCTTTCGCGTCCCAAGGGCGCGGCGGGCAAGAAACGCCGGCGGCGGTAACAGCCGACAGCCATCACGTGTTAAAGGCGCGGCCGGTCGCTCCGTCCCGGTCGCGCCTCTCCTATGGACGGGCGATCACCTCTCAGAAGGGAACTTCCGAAGATGAACGCTGACGTTCAGAAATCGAACCGCAAAGCCGAACTCCTCGCCAACACCGTCGAGCATGTGGCGATCGACCAGTACGACGCCCGGCCGGTGATCGATGCCATGCGCAAGATGAGCTTCACCAGTCGCGACACCGCGCGCGCCGCCGACATCTGGTCGATGAGCCTCGAAGACGCCGACTGCTCGACGTGGCTGACGCTCGCCGGCTCGACTTCGGCGGGCGGCTGCATGCACATCTACCGCGACATGTTGAAGTACGGAATGATCGACGTCGTGGTGTCGACCGGCGCGTCCATCGTCGACATGGACTTCTTCGAGGCGCTGGGCTTCAAGCACTACCAGGCGCAATCCAACGTCGACGATCGCGACCTGCGCGACCTCTACATCGACCGGATCTACGACACCTACATCGACGAAGAAGAGCTCCAGAACTGCGACGGCACGATCTACGAGATCTGCGAGATGCTCGAGGCGCGCCCTTACTCAAGCCGGGAGTTCATCTGGGAGATGGGCAAGTGGCTGGCCGCGGGGAACGCCAAGAAGCCCGGCTCGCTGATCCAGACAGCGTTCGAGGAAGGCGTGCCGATCTTCTGCCCGGCGTTCACCGACAGCTCGGCCGGTTTTGGCCTCGTGAAGCATCAGGTCGAGCGGATGAAGGCGGGAAAGCCCTATCTGACCATCGACGCGGTCGCCGACTTCCGCGAGCTGACGGATATCAAGATCGCCGCCGGCGCCACGGGTCTTTTCATGGTCGGCGGCGGTGTCCCGAAGAACTTCGCCCAGGACACTGTGGTCTGCGCCGAGATTCTCGGCCACGAAGTCGACATGCATAAGTACGCCGTGCAGATCACGGTCGCTGACGTTCGCGACGGCGCCTGCTCGTCCTCGACCCTCAAGGAGGCCTGTTCCTGGGGCAAGGTCGACGTGACCTGGGAGCAGATGGTCTTCGCCGAAGCGACCACGGTGGTGCCGCTGATCGCCTCCGACGCCTGGCACCGCGGCTCCTGGAAGACCCGCACCAAGCGCCGCTGGGCGAAGCTCTTCGCGTAGCGCCGGAGCGGTGAGATCTGATCCCATCGCGGTCAAGGCGGCCTGACTTCGGAAGAAGGCCGTCACTGCGCGGGCAGTGACGGCCAGTTGGGCGTCGGGGAGGATTTCGACGCTTATTCGCAGTAGACGCGGACCCTGGCGTCCGGGGCCTCGACATCCACCGTCAGGTCGTTGAGGTGGGCGATCAGGTCCTCGAGGTTCTCCGGCTTCAACTGACCGATGTCGAACGGCACGCCGTTCTTGGCGAGCTCGGCGTTCACCTGCTCGCGGGCGGCCGGGGGGATCAGGCTCGAGAGCCGCACGCCGGCGCGCAACAGCGCCATCGGCACCCGTACATTCACCTTGGTCGCCTCTTCGTGCGCGTCGACGGTGACGCGCAGATACTTCGGCGGGTTATTGGCGCCCGAGCGCGCCTCGCCCACGACGGGCCCGTCGTTGCGATCCAGCGCCGACAGCAGGCGCTCGGCCTCGTCGGCGTTGATCTTCCCATCCGACAGCATCTGCAGGACAGAGCGGCGATCATTGTTCATGGGAGGCTCCTAGAGAATCCGGATGAGCACCAGGACGTCGGGCGTATCGACGTCGACGACGGTGCCGCTCAAGCTGAGAAGCAGCCCGCCGACACCCAGGACCGTCGCCAGCGGCCTGGCCCCGTAGCGTTGCGGTACGAAATAGAGCAGGGGCGTCAGCAGCAGCGCGAACGGCGCCAGGAGCAAGAAGAGCGGGGTCAGCGGCAGCCACAGCCTCACGATCGTTCGCCGCGATGGGTGCGTGGCGATCGGCCTTGCCTCGGGAGGGACGAGCCGGGGCGCGGCCGAGCCGCCGCCGCGGGCCTCCATCGCCGCCAGGCTGAAGTGGCGCAGCGCACGCGGGGCATAGAGCATCAGCGGCCCTCCAATTCCGAAATGGCCTGGTCAGCGGTGATCTCGCCGCGGGCGAGGCGCTCCAACACTTCCTCACGGCCAGGCGTCGGATCAATTTCGACGAACTCAAGACTGGCCGCGATGCGATTCAGGCGGGCCTTCACCGTCGGATAGGAGACGCCGAACACCTGCTCCATCTCCTTGATCGAGCCATGGCTGCGCACGAAGGCGGCCACGAACACCTGATCCTCGGCGGAAAGCTGGGCAAGCCGCGGCAGCTCGAAGGCGCCCTCGATGGCGACGTCCTGATCGGTCAGCCGCACCCGCTCGACCACGATCGGCCGTCCGCGGGTGAGCTCGCTAAGCACATGCCAATCTTGGGTTTTGGCGTCATTCATGCCGCACATCCTTAAGATTATCAATTTCGAAGTCAAGTTTCTTAATTGGACGCCCAACGATATGCGAGATTGGCCTGGCGATAGGTTGAATCACACGCGCAGCTCTGCGACACCCCGGGGCAGGGAAGCGGAGGCGGACAAGATGGCTTGGAGACTGATGTTGGCGGCGGCCGCGACGGCGACCATCGGAGCGGCGCAGGCCCCGGCGACGGCTCCCCCGGGCTCGACGCCCGCGCCAACGCCTTCCCCGATGGCCGCCAATCCCGTTCCGGGCTACCTCGGCGAAGCGGCGCCGGACACCTACAAGATCCTGCCGCCGGCGCCGGTGGCCGGGACCACCCGCTACGAAGCCGACCGCACGATATTCCTCGGTACGCGCAGCCTGAAGGACACCCCGCGCTGGGCGCTGGCGCAGAACGACGTGGACCAGTTCGCTGTCCTGAAGGACCTGTCGTGCGCGATCGGCGTCAACCTCACCTCCCAGAACGCCCCCAAAACCACGGCGATGATCGCCCGTGTTGGTCGTGATGTTGCGCGCGCGACCGATCGCCCGAAGGACATCTACAGGCGCCAGCGGCCTTACCTGATCGACGAAGGCCCCACGTGCGTCGAGAAATCAGCCGCACTGTCGGCGAGTCCTGACTACCCCTCGGGCCACAACACCTGGGGCTGGACGGTGGGTCTGATCATGGCCGAGCTCGCGCCCGACCGGGCGACCGAGATCCTGGCCCGAGCACGCGCCTTCGGCGAGAGCCGGCTGGTCTGTGGGGTGCACAACCTGAGCGCCATCGAAGCCGGCCGTCTGAACGGCTCCATAGTCGTGGCCGGACTGCACGGCTCGCCGGAGTTCCGCAAGGATCTCGAGGCTGTCCGCAAGGAGGTGGCCGCCGCGCGCAGAGCCGGGCCGGCTCCCGATCCGGCGGCCTGCGCGAAGGAAGCGGAGCTCGTGGCGAAATCGCCGTACTAAGGCGCCGTCAGATCCCGGCGTACCACTCGTAGCCACGGTCCTCCCAGAAGCCGCCCTTGCCGCGGCCGATCCGGGCAAAGTCCTCAACGACTTCGAGCCGCATGATGTATTTGGCCTGCTTGTAGCCGAGCTGGCGTTCGACCCGCAGGCGCAACGGCGCGCCATGCGCCACCGGCAACACCTTGTCGTTCATGGCGTAGGCCAGGATGGTCTGGGGGTGGTAGGCGTCGATCAGGTCGATGCTCTCGTAGTACTGACCGGAACCGTCCAGCGTCTCCTCCAGCGTATCGCCGCAGTGGAAAACGATGAAGCGGGCGTTCTTCTTCAGGCCCGCCTGGTCAAGCAACGGGCCAAGCCTCGCGCCACTCCACTTGGCGATCGACGACCAGCCCTCGACGCAATCGTGACGGGTGATCTGGGTGCGCGACGGCAGTGCGCGCAACTGATCGAGGCTGAGCGAAAGCGGCCGCTCGACGAGGCCGTCCACAACAAGACGATAGTCGGCGAAGCCCTTCGCAAGATGCGCGCGGTAGTCCGCGTCCGCCGGATCGATTGAGCCGTTCGGGCGGAAGTCGGAGGAGATGTCGGCCGGCTGAAACTCGCGGGCGAGCGCCTTGCGATCGACGACCAGCCGCTGCACGCGCCGCGTAAGGCCTTCGGCGCCGGCGAGAAAGCCAATGCCCTTGGGGTTGCTGGTGATCTTGTCGCAGGCGCCCAGGACCAAGGCTCCGGTCCCTGCAAGGGCAGACCGGAGCCAACCGCGGCGATGGGGGGAGAGCATCAAGCGGCGTCTCCGGTTTCAGGGACGATGGCGTAGCGGCCGGTGATCATCGAGCGGATATTGTTCCAGGCACCTGACGCCACCACCATCACGAGGTGTAGCAGGATGAAGCCGACGATCGTAAAAGCGGTCAGGAAATGGATCGTCCGCGCGGATTGACGGCCCCCGAAAAAGTCCACCAGCCAGGGCGTGGCGGCATTGAATCCGGGTGACATCGAAAGGCCTGTAGCCACCATCAAGGGCAGCAGCACCAAGACCACGCCAAGGTAGGTTCCTTTCTGCAGCACGTTGTAGTGGCGCGCCTCCTCTCCCTTCGGGAACCTGAGCTGTGCGTGAGTGACGATCTCGCGCCAGACGTTCCGGGGCTTCACGTCCGCGCTGGTGGGAACGAGGTCTTTGCGGATGTGGCCGCCGCCCACGCCCACGAGCCAGTAGACCAGGCCGTTGAGCACGAAGACCCAGGCGAAGAAGAAGTGCCAGCGGCGGCTGTCGGCCAGATCCCGATAGCTCGGCACCGTCGCCCACGAAGGAAACGCTACGGGTTCTCGCGATCCGACTTTTCCGGAATAGCCCAGCACGCCCGTGGTCTCGAACTTCGCCGACCCGATCTGGGTCACACCAATCATCCGATCGCCCTTGTCCTCGGCGCCGATCGAGACCCACGGTCGCGCGAACGTAGCCTTCTGGCCCCAATACAGGGCCGGGTGGGCGCCGAAGATGTTGAGGCCGCTCATCAGCAGAAGGGTCAGCGCCACGACGTTGATCCAATGGGTCACGCGTGTGACCAATGCATGGCGGTGTACGAGCACCTTCTTTGGACCGGCCATGTTCGAGCGCTCCTCCCCCACCGTCCCGCGGACCGGCGGGAGTCTGACACACAAGCTATTCGGGGGCGAGGCAGGGATGGTTACCGGCTCGCTAGGCGATCGCGGCGCCACACCCTAAGCTTTCAATAAGACGGCTCAGGAGCAGGCGTTGGGCGAAGCAGTGGAAATCTGGCGGGGCAGCGTCGCGGCCTGGGAATGCGACGCGATGGGCCATCTGAACGTCGGCTTCTACGTGGCCAAGTCCATGGAGGCCCTGGCGGGGCTGTCGGCTGAGCTCGGCATGCCGAAGGTCTTCGCACCGGACGCGCGCGCCACGCTGATCGTCCGCGAACAGCATATCCGGTTCCTGCGCGAGGCGCGCACGAACGCGCCCCTGGTCATGACCGGCGGGGTGATGGAGATCGGCGACAGCGAGGCGCGTCTCCTGCTTCTTTTGCGCAATCTCGACGGCGAGCTTGCCGCGAGTTTCCAGACGGTGGTCGTTCACGCCACCGCCCGCGAGGGCCGGCCCTTTCCCTGGCCGGAGCGCGTGCGGGCGCGCGCCGAGGCGCTGCGCATCGAGGTCCCGCCGGAGGCCGCGCCGCGCAGTATCGACCTGAAACCGGTCCTGAGCCGCGCCAGCCTGGCGCGCGCCGATGAGCTCGGAGTCCGGCGCACGGCCCTCGGCGCGGTCAGCCTCCGCGACTGCGACGCCTTTGGGCGCATGCGCACAGAGCTGATGATGGCGCGCATTTCAGATGGCATCCCCCACGCTTTCAACGGTCGCCGGCCCGGCGCCCCTGGACCGGGCGCGCGGGCGGGTGGCGCGGCGCTGGAATATAGGCTGATACATCTGGACTGGCCGCGGGCCGGCGATCGGCTCGAACTGAGGTCGGGCGCATCCGGAGGCGACGCGCGTTTCCGCAGGCTGACCCACTGGCTGCTCGATCCCGACAGCGGCCGGCCCTGGGGCGTAGCTGAAGCCGTCGCCGTCTCCTTCGACCTGGAGACGCGCAAGATCATCACTCTCAGCGAGGAGGCCCTGGCCGAAGCCAACGCCCAGGTCATCGAAGGGCTGACCCTCTAGATCGCGACGCATTCCAGCAAGGTGCGGCGCACCAGATCCGGGCGCTCCATGGGCAGGAAATGTGTCGTCCCAGGGACGGTCTCGACACGGACGCGACCATCGTCCCCGAAGGGATCATCATGACCCTCCAGCCGAAAGGTGGAGGCTTCCGCGGCCCGCAGGACGCGGATCGGGCACCGGCTCTCGCGGAAAGCGGCCCACGCGTCATAGTTATGGGTGCGGAAATTCGAAGCCTCCCAGTCCGGCGTGCAGGCCAAGCTCACCTCGCCGTCTTCGGTCTCGATAAAGCCCGCCGCCACATAATCGGCCAGCTGCTCATCGCTCCAGGTGCGGAACGCGCCGCGCCCCCTATAGGCCTCGAACGCCGCCTCGTGGCTCGCGAAGATCGCGCGCCTACGAAGTGCTCCCTGGACCAGCGGCGATTCGGCGATGGCCTGCGGGTTGCGGGTCAGATCGCCTGGCATCACGACGGGATCGAAGAGGGCCAGAGAACGAACACGCCCGGGCTCGGCGGCCGCGGCCAGCAGGCTGGTGGTCGCGCCCATGGAATGGCCCGCCAGCACCACTGGGGCCGCGCATTCCGCCGCCAGCAGGGCCAAGAGATCGTCGCGCATCTCGACCCAGCCCTGACGACCCTCGATCACCGTCGGCAGGGCTGTGGCTCCGTGCCCGCGCAGATCAAGCGCCAGGATTCGCAGGTCCGTGGCCAAGGGCTGCAAGATCGTGCGGTAGGTTCGGCCATTAAACCCGTTGGCGTGGGAGAAGACGATGTCGACCGGCCGGCCTTGCGGCCCGAGTTCGAGCGCCGACATTGACCCGCCGCGGCTGGGGAGCGCTATGGTCCGCTCGCGCAGCGGCTGGTCGACGTGAGCGTCCATGAAATCCCCTTGCAAGGCTCCCATATAGCCCCGGACCGGCGCTGGAGAAGACATGAAGCTGGCTACCATCGGCTATGAGCGCGAAACGCAGGGTGCGGTGATCCAGCGCCTGAAGGACGCGGGCGTAGAGGTCCTGATCGATGTGCGGGCCGTGGCCGCCTCACGCCGCGCGGGTTTTTCCAAGACACTTCTGTCGGCCAGCCTCAACGAAGCCGGGATCGGCTATGTTCACCTTCGCCAGCTGGGCACCCCGAAGCCCGGCCGGGACGCCGCGCGCAAGGGCCGGATCGCCGAAATGCGGGAGATCTTCGAGGCCCACATGTCCGAACCGGCCGCCGTGCTCGAGCTCGCCAAGGCCACCGAGATCGCCCGCGCCGGAAAGGCCGCCTTGCTTTGCTATGAGGCCGACGCCGCCGGTTGCCACCGCACGATCCTGGCCGGGCGAATCCGCGATGCGATCGGCTGCGAGATCGAGAACCTCTAGGAGGTCAGACCTCGAGTTCAGCGTCAGTCAGGTCGCAGCCGTTCAGGTTGGCGCCTGTCATGTCGGCCTCAAGGAAGCGGGCCCTGAGAGCAAGGGCTCCGCGTAGGTCGGCGTTGCGCAGGGTAGCGCGCGTGAAATCCGTGCGGACGAAGCGGCCGTCGCCGATGGTCAGCGGGCCGAGCTTGGCGCTGCGCAGATCCGCGCGGTTGAATGAGGCCCCGACCAACTTGGCGCCTCGCAAATCGGCGCCCTGCAGATCGGCGCCGCGGAAGTCGCTGCCGGAAAGGTCCGCGCCCTGGAATTGCACCCCTTGCAGATCGACACCGAAGAAGATCGCCTGACGGGCGACCAGGGCGGTGAGCCGCCGATCCTTCAGCGAGCGCATGGGTCTGAAGTCGGCCTTGCTGAGGTCGGTGACGCCGCCACGCTCTCCGCCGGAGTCGCAGTAGGCCTCGTGCTCCATCAGGACTTGGTCGAGCGGCCGGTCATCCACGTAGGTGATCTCCGGCGGACCGCGCAGGACGCCGCTCAGGTCGACCTTGTCGAGCCTGGTGCTGGCGAGGTTGGCGCCGGTAAGAACGGCGCGTTTCATCGAGGCGCCGGACAGATCGGCGCCGGCGAGATCGGCGCCGGTGAGGTCGGCCCCATCCAGGACCGCACGGGTGAGCTTTGCCCCCGCCATGTGCGCGCCGGAGAGGTTGGCGTCGGTGAAGTCGCTGGACATCGCCACCGCGCCGGTCATCTGGGCGCCGGCGAGATTGGCGCCGGAGAGGATCGCGTAATTCAGTTCGCCGGGGCGGTGCTCGTGACGAAGGATGCGGAAACCGTCCAGCTTGTCCTGCAGGGCGATGCGGCCCTCGCGCAGGTCGCAACCCGGGAGTTCCGCGCCCGCCAGATTTGCGCCTCGCAGGCAAGCGCCGCGCAAATCCGCGCGACCGAGATTGGCGCGCCGCAGGTCCGCGTCGCGCAGATCCGCGCCGAACATGATGCCCCGACTGAGATTGGCCCGGGCCAGTATCGCCCCTTGGAAGTTGGCCCCCGCAAAGTCCGCCTCGCGCAAATCGAGGCCTTCCAGCGAACAGTTGGAGAGGTCCGCGTAGGTCAGGCTGAGGCGTCGTCCGCCCGCGCGGCCGCCAAGATAGCGCTGGTGAGCCTCAATGGCCTCGCGGAGGGCCTGGGCGTCGAGCGCCTGATGGTGCGACGGGGCTTGGGAGGACATGCGGGACCTTTAAGCACCCGCTAGTTGCGCAGTTCCGACTTAAAGAACGGTTGCGCGCATATCTCGGGAGTCAGCGCCGCCCTTCGTCCCTGAACCTCAGAACCAACCACGCCGACGGAACCAGACGATTGGCACGACGGCGGACATCGCCATCAGGCTGAGGGCCATTGGGTAGCCAAAGCGCCAGTTCAGTTCCGGCATGTTGTGGAAATTCATCCCGTAGACCGAGGCGACCAGCGTGGGCGGCATGAGGATCACGGCTGCGACTGAGAAGAACTTGATGATGCCGTTCTGCTCGATGTTGATCAGGCCCAGCGCGGCGTCCAGCAGGAAGGCGATGTGGCTCGACTGGAATCCGGCGTGTTCGGTCAAGGATTGATCGTCGCGCTGCAGTGACCGCAGGTGCGCGCGGCACTCCGGGTCAGAAGCGATCTCCTCCGCGAGCGAGGCGAAACTGAGCAGGCGCGCCAGACTGACCAGGCTGTTGCGGGTCATCGAGGTCAGGGATTGGGCTCGCGCCAGTTCCGTCAGCAAGGCTTCGAATTGCGCCCCTTTGGGCCTGCGGAAAATCGCCGCCGACACGGACTCCACGTCCGCAGCGGTCTTCTCGAGCAGATCGGCCAGACGTTCGATCCCCGCATCCAGCAGATGGAACAACGCCTGGGTCCCGGTCTCTACGTCGAGGCCATGCGCCCGCTCGGCGAACAGGTCGAACGCGCGGAGCTCATCGTAGCGGATGCTGATCAGCAAGCCCTTCAGGAGCACGAATGTCACCGGGGCGTCGGTCCGCCACTGCTCGCCGCGACGAGCGAGCAGCGTGGCGGTCATGAAGGTCCCACCGTGCGCCTGATAGAGCCGGCTGGAGAGCTCGATCTCGGCCATCTCCTCGCGGGTGGGAAGTTGCAGGCCAAGCGCCTCCTCGACCGCCAGCTCTTCCCGGCGCGAAGGCGAAAGGAGGTCGACCCAGATCGCGTCTTCTGGCGGCCGCCAACCCGGGGTGGGGGTCGCCGCCTCAAGGCCCGCGGCCCCACGCCGAAGCACTCTGAGCATCTGGGCACTCCCGCAAGCCAGCGCCCCTAGTGGAGCGCTGCGGGCGAGCCGTCAATTCGCGCGGGCGCCCGGTTAGTTGTTCGGAGCGTTGCCGGTGGCCTTGGCGATCAGGGCCGCGATGCGATCCGTGGAGTCGGCGGCCTGGGTCAGAATCTGCAGGGGGCCGGAGCCGGGTCGGACGGCCGAGGCCATCTGATTGGCCGCAGATTGGGCCATCGCGATGGCGGTGTTCTCGGCGTTGGAGATGCCGGTCGACGCCAGGATCTTGGCCCTCGCGTCCTGGTAGATGAAGCCGTAGGTCGCGTAGGTCGAACCGCCTAGGTCGCGGTTGGGATCGTACCAGACCTTTACCTGGCTCCAGTTGCCCTCAGGCGAGACGTCGACCAAGGTCACGTCCTTCTCCACCTTGCCCCGCGAGCCTTCGATGGGCGACCAATTGGCGTGGGTGATCTGGACGATGCGGTCGGTCAGCACCTCGCTGACCACGGCCACGTGACCAAGCCGCATGCGCTCGGTGGGCTTGAAGCAGAGGACAGCGCCAGCCTTCGGCTGGAAGCCGACGTCATACTTGCCGATGGCCTGCTGCCACCAGGTGTAGGCGTCACCGAAAATCTGGATTCCAGAGATCAGGCGCGCGAACGGAACGCACTGCCAATAAGTGTCAGCGAGCGCTCCGCCCATGGTGGGCGTGAGGCTCATCACCGCCGCGACGGCGAGCGAACCCAAGAGGGTTCTCGACCGCTTAAGCATGGATTGGACTCCCCGGACGCGTACTGTCATGGAGGGTAACCCTATCTCACGCTGAGTGAAAAGAGGGTTTAGATGGCCGCGTCCGATGGCCGCGACGCGTCTATCGCCGTACGACGTACGTTCACATCCTGAATAGTTGGAATATCGGAGAGTTGACAAGCAACATCCGAAAGGCGTTACGGCCCCTCAAAGATATGAAGTTCGTCGATAATGTCTTCTTTGATCCCCAGTATCTGGTTTGTCGCCATATTTAACCTTTGCATGCCTACCACTAGGCGATCGAAGTCTTTTTATCACGGCGCAGTAATAGATTGAAACAAGAGCTCGTCGAATTGGGGCCGGTGTTCGCGCCAAGGGGGAATTTCAAGGGCCGGCCGATCACAAGTTTGCGAGACGGTAGGCTGGCGCGGAATCGCCCGCAATTCAGGCGACCGGGGCGAATCCGCCGGCTCTGGCCCAAATCGGACGATGCGCTAGAAGGCTCGGGGACAGGGCCGGAGGAGCAACCCATGGGCGATCTTTTGGCGCTGGCCGCCAGCCCAGAAGCCTGGATCGCCCTCCTGACGCTGGTCGTCATGGAGGTGGTGCTGGGCGTCGACAACCTGGTGTTCATCGCGATCCTGTCGAACAAGCTGCCGGAAGCGACGCGCACGCGAGCGCGGCGGTTGGGCATCAGCCTGGCGCTTATCCTGCGGCTCGCCCTGCTGTCGGTGATCGCCTTCATCGTCGGCCTGACGACGCCCGTGCTGGTCGTGCCGTTCGCCGTCCCTTCGCTCGCCAGCGGACATCCTATGGTCGATCTGGCCTTTTCCTGGCGCGATCTGATCCTCCTGGCCGGCGGGCTTTTCCTCGTCTGGAAGGCCACCAGCGAGATCCATCACACGGTCGATCCCGAACCGACCGATGATCTGCTCGACAAGAAGGGCAGGGCGAGCTTGAGTTTCGGATCGGCCATCGCGCAGATCCTGGCGCTCGACGTCGTCTTCTCCGTCGATTCCATCCTGACTGCGGTCGGTATGACCGAACACCTGCCGATCATGATGGCCGCCGTGATCATCGCAGTTGGCCTGATGCTGGTGGCCTCGGGGCCGTTGGCGCGCTTCATTCACGACAATCCAACCGTGGTGATGCTGGCGCTGGGCTTCCTCTTGATGATCGGCGCAACCCTGATCGCCGAGGGTTTCGGGGTGCATGTGCCCAAGGGCTACATCTATGCGGCCATGGCCTTCTCGGGCGTGGTCGAGGGTCTCAACATGGCCTCGCGGAAGAAGCGCTCGGGGAACTCCAGGCCGCCCAAGGACGATCGGACGCTTCACTGAGTTGATGATCAGGCGCCGGCGGTGAAGGCGTCAGCCGCGTCCCCTTGAATGGAGGCCACCTCTTTGGCGACCGGTCGCCTGAGCAAGAGGCTGCATCACGCGCGCACCCTGATGATCAAAGAAAGCTATAGGGGTCGATGTCGATCGCCACGCGCACAGAGGCTGGCGGTTTCACCCTCGCGCGCCAGGTGGCCATAAAGGCGGAAAGGTCGACCGCGCGGTCGGCGCGGACCAGGAAGCGCTTGCGTCGGCGCCCGCGTATCAGGCCGAGCGGCGCGTCGGCCGGACCGTAGACCTCTACGCCCGCCGCGTTTGGCGCGGCCTGCCCCATCGCCAGGACGAAGGCTTCCAGCTGGACGTGGTCCACACCGGAAACGATCACCGCCGCCAGGCGCCCGAAGGGCGGAAGGCCGGCCAGTTCGCGTTCGGACATCTCCGCGGCTACGAAGGCGTCGCGGTCCTGCGCGCGCAGCGCCTGCATCACGGCATGCTCTGGCGCCCAGGTCTGCAGGAGCGCACGGCCCGGCCGGTCCTTGCGGCCGGCGCGGCCCGTGGCTTGGGCCAGCAACTGGTAGGTCCGCTCCGCCGCGCGTAGGTCGCCGCCACGCAGGCCAAGGTCGGCGTCAACCACGCCGACCAGGGTCAGGTTCGGAAAGTTGTGGCCCTTGGCGGCCGCCTGGGTCGCCACGAGGATATCGATCTGGCCGTCAGCCATGGCCTCGATCAATCGCTTCGCCTCGCGGGCGTCGAACACCGTATCTGACGAGAATACCGCCACCCGGGCCTGCGGGAAAAGGCTCTTGGCCTCCTCCTCCACCCGTTCGACGCCAGGTCCGATTGAAACAAGGCTGTCGTGCGCGCCGCAGTGGGGACAGGCCTTGGGCTTGGGCATCGAAAAGCCGGTCAGGTGACAGACTAGGCGCCCCGAGTAGCGGTGCTCCACCAGCCAACTGTCGGTGTCGGGAGCCGTCATCCGCTCGCCGCAGGCCTTGCAGAGCACGAGTGGCGCGTAGCCTCGGCGATTGAGGAACAGCAGGGTCTGCTCGCCACGTGCGAAGGTCTCGCCCATCGCTCTGACCAGGGTAGGCGAAATCCAGCGGCCATGGTCCGGCGGCGACTCGCGAAGATCGATGAGCTCGATGTCGGGCAGCCGGGCGCCGCCATGACGTGTGGAAAGCCTCAGCCAGCGGTAGCGGCCTTGCTCGGCGTTGCGCAGGCTTTCCAGCGATGGTGTCGCTGAAGCCAACACGACCGCCGCCGTTTCGATCTTGCCGCGCGCCACGGCCAGATCGCGGGCGTGGTAGATGAAGCCCTCCTCCTGCTTGAAGGAGGCGTCGTGTTCCTCGTCCACGACGATCAGCTTCAGGTTCTGGAACGGAAGAAAGAGCGCCGAGCGCGCTCCGACCACGATCCGGCAGCGCCCTGTGGCCACCGCCTCCCATACCCGCCGCCGAACAGGCGGCGCGACGTCGGAGTGCCATTCGCCGGGTTCGGCCCCGAAGCGGGCCGTCACCCGCCCGATAACCGCCTGGGTGAGCGCGATCTCGGGCAGCATGATCAAGACCTGGGCGGTCGGATCGGCGGCCAGCGCCGCCGCCGCGACCTCCAGGTAAACTTCGGTCTTGCCCGATCCGGTCACCCCATCGAGCAGCGCGACGTTGAAACCGCCTTGCGTCACCATGGTCCTGAGATCGGCGGCGGCCGCGGCCTGGCTGGCGTTCAGCGTCGCGCCCGGTCGCGACGGGTCTGGCGCATCGAACATCGCCTCCTCGTCCACCAGGCGCACGGCCAGCACGCCCTCATTAATCAGCGCCTTGACGACACCTGACGAGACCCCCGCCGCGCGCGCGAGGTCCGCAGGGCTGCGATGCTGGGCGCCCGCAGCGTCGAGCACCTTTGCCCGGGCCGGCGTCGGCCGTGCGGGACGCGCACCGGTGATCTCGACAAGCCGCACCGGCCGAGGCTTGGGCGCGCGAGCGCCGCGCAGGGCGATCGCAAGCGGCTGGCCGGGCCAGTCCACTGAATAGCGCGCGGCCCACTGCACGAACTCGACCGTTCCCGGCGGCAGCCGCGGCTCTTCCAGCCGGCTTTCAACCGGCTTGAGGGGCCGGTTGCCCCCGGCGGCCTCGCGCAAGCCGACGACCACGCCGCGCAGCAGACGCGGGCCGAGCGGCGCAGCCACCTGGTCGCCAAGCTCCAGTCCCATGCCCTCGGGCTCGGCGTAGTCGAAAGCCTCTGGCAGCGGCATCGGCAGAAGGACTGAAGCGATCCGGCTCATGCAGAAGCTTTTGCGCTGAGGCCGCGTGCAGCTACAAGCGGCGCACGCACAAAGAAGGTAAGTTCGATGCAGCTGTTTCTCGACACCACCGACGTGGCCGTCCTCAGGGACCTTGCCGCCACCGGCCTGGTGGACGGCGTCACAACCAATCCGACCCTCATCGCCAAATCCGGGCGGCCGATGCTGCAGGTGATCCAGGAGATCTGCCAGTCGGTCGATGGCCCGGTCAGCGCCGAGGTGGCCGCCATGGACACCGCCGGGATGCTGGACGAAGGCCGCAAGCTCGCCTCGATCGCGCCGAACGTTGTCGTCAAGGTGCCGCTGACCCGCGACGGTCTGATCGCCACTCGCGAGTTCGCCCATGAGGGCATCGCCACCAACGTCACGCTATGCTTCTCGGCTGCCCAGGCCCTGCTCGCAGCCAAGGCGGGTGCGACCTATATCTCGCCGTTCATCGGGCGGCTGGACGACCACGGCGCCGACGGCATGGACCTTATCGTCGAAATCCGCGCTATCTACGACAACTACGACTTCGACACCGAGATCCTCGCGGCCTCGATCCGCAGCCCCGCGCATGTCACCACCGCGGCGCTGGCCGGGGCGGACTGCGCGACCATTCCGCCCGACGTGTTCAACGCCCTTTTCAAGCACCCGTTAACCGAACGGGGCCTTGATCAGTTCATGAGCGACTGGGCCAAGACGGGACAGTCGATCCTGTAAGAGCTTTGAGGAGCGGACATGGACGGGTCGCAGGGCGGATTAGGCGAAGCCCCGCTGGAGCCCGCGTCGGTGCGGCGCTTCCTTTCGGACAATCCGGAGTTCCTAACCGGCGACAGGGGTCTGCTCGACGAGCTTGGCCTGGCGGTCGCCGTCGGCAACGTCGTTGACTTCGGGCCGGCCGTGATGGCGCGCGTCCACGCCGCCCACCAGCGCGAAGCCACGCAGCGCCAACAGATCGAAGAGACGGCGCGCGCCAACTTTTCGGCCCAGGCCCAGACCCATGGCGCGGTGGTCGACGTCCTGGACTCGCGTAACCACTCCGATCTGGCCCGCCGGGTCGACGACCTCGCCCGGCAACGCTTCGGCCTGGCCGCCGGCGTGATCGCGCTCGAGACCGAAGGCCATCCGCCGGCCGCCTGGAAAATGCTGGTTGAAGGCCAGGTGGACATGATCCTGGGCGGCCCGCACCGTCTCGCCCGCATGGGCTTTGCACCAACCGCCCTGGGCCTGTTCGACGAGAAGGCCGAGATCATTCGGTCAATGGCCATGGTCCGCATGGCGATGTGGGAGCCTTCACGCCAGGGACTTCTGGCGTTCGGTTCAACTGATCCGGAAGGCTTCACCGAGGATATGGGACCAGAATTGGTGGCCTTCCTCGCTCGCGTCGTCGAGCGCACCGCCGAGCGTTGGCCGATCCTCAAGCCCGACCAATGACAGGAAGAGAGGCTCTGGCGCTCTGGCTGGAGTACCTGGCCAAGGAGCGTCGGTCGTCACCGCGGACCCTGGAGGCCTATGGTTTCGCAGCCTCCCGCTACATCGGCTTCCTCGAGCAGCATCGTGGCGAAACGATCTCACTCGCTGGCTTGGCCGATGTAACGGCGGGCGAGATCCGCGCCTGGTTGGCCCACCTGCGCCAAGGCGAACACCCGCTGTCGCCGCGCTCACTCAGCCAGGCGCTCTCGGCCATCCGCACCTTCCACCGTTTCCTCGACCGCAGGCTGGATGCACCGAACTGCGCGGTCGCCCTGGTCCGCGGCCCGCGGGTCAAGCCCGGCGCGCCCCGGCCGGTCAGCGAGGACCAGGCCCGCGGCATGCTCGCCGAGCCTGCCCTGGACCCGGATCGCGAGGAGTGGGAGGCGGCTCGCGACGAAGCGGTGCTGACCCTCCTCTATGGCTGTGGCCTGCGCATCTCCGAGGCGCTGTCGCTGCGACGTTCCGAGGCTCCGCTGCCCGAGACCCTGCGTATCGTCGGCAAGGGTTCGAAGACACGCATCGTCCCTGTGCTGCCGGCCGTCCGCGAGGCGGTCGACGCCTATCTCAAACAGGCGCCTTTCGTGTTGGAGGCGGGTGACGCGCTGTTCCGCGCCCGGCGCGGTGGGCCACTCAGTCCGCGCCACGTGCAAGCCACCGTGCAGAACCTGAGAAGCCGGCTCGGCCTGCCCGCCAGCGCCACGCCGCACGCACTGCGGCACTCCTTTGCGACGCACCTTCTGGGCGCCGGCGCGGACCTGCGCTCAATTCAGGAACTGCTCGGCCACGCCTCGCTGTCGACGACCCAGCGCTACACCCAGGTCGACGCGGCGGCCCTGCTCAGCGCCTATTCGAAGGCGCATCCTCACGCGTAGCCGGCGCGTCGGCCGCGCCGGGCAAGGCCGGCGGGTGGTAGCCGACCGGCGCCGGAACTGGGCACCCCTGCACCGATCGGAGAACGGCATATTCGAGATGGCCGAACGGCAGGCGCCCGAGCTTCTGAAGTTGCTCGCGCTGGTCCTCGACCACCCGCCGCTCGATGTCAGCGCATGCGGGCCCGGGCGAGCGGTAGAGATTTGGGGTCCGTTCGGTCGGCGGCAGGCGCAAGACAGGCGATCGGGGCTGAGCCAACTGAGTCGGCCGCCCTGCCGGAGTTGCGTCCAGGGCCGTGGCCAGCGCGAGAGCTGCGAGGATCATTGTCCTGTCCCCACGAGACAGAGCGAGCCCTCGGGGAAGTCGACCCAATTCCTGAGACCGTGCGCGGGGCGGTCACCCTTACGATAGAGGGCCGCGGGCTCGGCGAATGAGACTTCCATCCGCCCGGCCCCGCCGAAACAGTTCGAGGGCCGTGACCTCGGCTGAAGCAGATCGCCCTTGTGCGGTGCAATCATCGCGATGTTCGGCGAGGAGCTCGCCTCCATCGGCAGTCCGTGCGCAATCCCGGTGGCGAGCTGGGCGGCGAGGAGCATAGCGATCATGGCGCAGCCTCCGTTCGCATTACGTGGGTAAATCTGCCACCAACCGCAGCGCGCGCCAAATTAACTTTCAGATGGCGCGATCGCGCACCAACCTCAGCCAGGCGATATCCGAGCCCGGGTCGCGGCCGTGCTCCGTACAGAAGAAGCCCTCGCGACGGTAGAAGGCCTGGGCCCGGCGGTTGGGAGCCTGAACCTTAAGTGAAACCGGGCCGTCGGCGGCGGCGCTGACATAGTCGAGAAGGGCTTTGCCGATCCCGCGGCCCCGGTCGTCCACATAAAGTGAATGCAGGAAATTCTGCGGCCGAAAGAAACCCGCGAGCCCCACGATGACGCCGTCATCGACCGCGACGTAGATCTCCTCTTCGCGGGCGGCGCGCAGGAAGTCTTCACGCTGGTGCCGTTCCGGCGGCGTCCAGGAAAAAGTCTCGCGCAGCACCCGCACGTAGAGGTCGGCGCAGGCGCCGAGCTCGTCGGACCTCGCTGGGCGGACCTCCACTGCGGGTTAAGCCTGCATCGTCCACCCCTCGACGCCCATCGCCGCCTGACGCAGCGCCTCTGAGCGGGTGGGATGCGGATGGCAGGTGCGCGCCACATCCTCGCTGGCGGCGCGGAACTCCATAGCCACGCAATACTCAGCGACCATTTCGGAGACCGAGGGGCCGATCAGGTGGGCGCCCAAAACCTCGTCGGTGGCGGCGTCGGCGAGGATCTTCACGAAGCCCTCGGTCTCATGATTGATCTTGGCGCGGCTGTTGGCCGTGAAGGGGAACTTGCCGGACTTGTAAGCGCGCCCCTCGGCCTTGAGGTCCTCCTCGGTCTGTCCGACCCAGGCAACCTCGGGGGCGGTATAGACCACGCTGGGAATGATCCCATAGGCCACGTGGCCCGCCTTGCCGGCGATAGTCTCGATGCACGCTACCGCTTCGTCTTCGGCCTTGTGCGCCAGCATCGGGCCGTGAGTGACGTCGCCGATCGCCCAGACGCCCGGAGCGGAGGTTTTCCAGTGGTCGGTTTCAATGAAACCACGCTTGTCCGGCGTGATCCCGACGTTCTCCAGTCCAAGACCGTCGGTGTAGGGGGTGCGGCCTATGGCCAGCAGGACGTAGTCGGCTTCCAGCGTCTCGGCGGCCCCTCCGGCGACCGGCTCGACGCTCAGCGAAACACCAGACTTCGATGCCGTAGCGCTGATGACCTTCGAGCCCAGCTTGAAGACCATGCCCTGCTTGGTGAGCGAGCGCTGGAAGGTCTTGGCGACCTCGGCGTCCATGCCCGGGCAAATGCGATCCAGGAATTCGACCACCGTGACCTGGGCGCCCAGTCGACGCCAGACCGAGCCCAGTTCCAGGCCGATGATGCCAGCGCCTATGACCAGCAGGTTCTTCGGCACCTCCGGCAGCGACAGCGCCCCTGTGGAATCGACGATGCGTTTCTGGTCGACCGCGACGCCCGCCAGACCGGCCGGAAGCGAACCCGTGGCGACGACGATATCCTTGGTCTCATGCGCGGTGACTTTGCCGTCGTCGCCTGTGACCTCGACCTTGCCCGCGCCGATGATGCGACCTGCGCCCCTGAGCCAGTCGACCTTGTTCTTCTTGAACAGGAACTCGATCCCCTTGGTGAGCTGGCCCACCGACGTGGCCTTCTGAGCCATCATCTGGGTCAAGTTCAGCTTGGGCGCGACATCGATGCCGAGCTCGGAGAAATGGTTGGCCGCGGCGTCGTACATCTCCGAAGCGTGCAGAAGGGCCTTGGACGGCATGCACCCGACATTCAGGCAGGTGCCGCCCAGGGTCGCGCCGCCATCGACGCCTTTGTCGACGCAGGCGACCCTGAGGCCGAGCTGGCCCGCGCGGATCGCGGCGTTGTAGCCGCCGGGACCGCCCCCGATGATGATGACGTCGTATTCAGCCATGAGGGTTCGCGCCTGCTGAAGGTAAGTTCGGGCTCAGATATAGGCGTTTTGCGGTGGAGGCGAGGGCCCTAGCCGTCCGATGGCGCCGCCATGGCGCGCCGGCGTTTTGCTGGTTGCGCCTCGACCCACCAGATCAGGGCGCCCACCAGGACCAGGACGACCAGGCGGTCGGTATCGAACCGCTTATTCGCCGCTCCGAATACCTGACGGTAGGCTGGCGTCTCCTGCATCACCAGGGTCACGCCGACGCTGATCGCGACGCCGCCAGCGAGAGAGAGCCAAAGGGCCCGGCGGCGGACCAGCAGGCAAAAGGCGGCGGCGGCCGGCACGCAGATCCCGCCGGCCATATCGCGAGCTGCCACGTCGGCGTCGCGGCCCAGATCGGAACCATCACTCTTGCAGGGCCTGACGACGGATGGATCAGGCCAAGCCTTTAGGCTGCGAACCCCAGCAACAGGAAACCGCTGGACGCGGCCTGAGCCGCCACGACCAGCGCCAAAAGGATCCGCAGCAAGTTGACGACCACAGCCCGCCCCCTTGCCCGGCTAAGGCCGGAACTCCGGCCCGGCTGGTCAGCCCGTCGACGGGCTAAGGCAGCGGTTCAGTGGCAGGGCGGCGCGGTGGGATCGATCGTCGAACCCGTACCATTGGAAGTCGTGCTCACACCGCTCGCGCCGGTGGTGCCGTCGTGGGGCGCGTTCGACGTGACCCCCGTCGCCGCGGTGTCCGCGCAGGCGTCAGCCCGGGGGCCGTTAGACGAGGTGCTGCAGGCGGCCAGGCCTGCCCCCAGGAGTGCGAATGTGGCGATGAACGGGGAAAGCCTCATGGCATGGCTCCAAATACCGCCGGCTCGCCGCGCTAGAGATCCAGCAGCAGGCGCTGCGGCTCCTCGATTGCTTCCTTGACGTGGACCAGGAACGTCACCGCACCCTGCCCGTCGACCACGCGATGGTCGTAGCTGAGCGCCAGGTACATCATCGGCCGGATCACCACCTGACCGCCGATAGCCATCGGCCGCTCCTGGATCTTGTGCATGCCCAGGATACCCGATTGCGGCGCGTTCAGGATCGGCGTCGACATCAGCGAGCCGTAAACCCCGCCGTTGGAGATGGTGAAGGTGCCGCCCTGCAGGTCCTCCAGCGCCAACTGGCCATCGCGGGCCTTGCGGCCGAGCGCGCCGATCGACTTTTCGATGTCGGCCAGGCTCATGGCCTCGGCATCGCGCACCACCGGCACGACGAGGCCCTTGTCGGTGCCGACGGCGACACCGATGTCGTAGTGATTCTTGTAGATGATATCCGTGCCGTCGATCTCGGCGTTCACGTCGGGCACCATCTTCAGCGCATGGGTCACCGCCCGGACGAAGAAGCTCATGAAGCCGAGCTTCACGCCGTGCGTCTTCTCGAAGGTATCCTTGTACTGGGCGCGCATCGCCATGACCGCCGTCATGTCCACCTCGTTGAAGGTGGTCAGCATGGCGGCGTTGTTCTGGGCTTCCTTCAGCCGGCGCGCGATCGTTTGGCGCAGGCGGGTCATTCGGACCCGCTCCTCGCGCTCATGGATCTCCCGGGGTGCGGAGGGCGCGGTCGGCGTCGTGGGGGCCTTGGCGCGGGCGTCCAGGGCCGCGAGCGCGTCGCCCTTGGTGATGCGGCCGTCCTTGCCCGTCCCGGAAATCGAGCCGGCGTCGAGCTTGTTTTCCGCGACCACGCGCTGGGCTGAAGGGGCCATCACCGGTTCGGCGGCGGCTTTGACCGGGGTCGGGGCTGCGGCCGGCGCCTTTGGAGTCTCGGCGGCCGGCGCAGGGCCCTTGGCGGGAGCGGCGGGCGGGGCCGCCTTTGGTGCGGCGGCGCCTTCGGTGATCTTGCCCAGCACGGCGCCGGGCTCGACGGTGGCGCCCTCCTCGGCGGAGATTTCGGCCAATGTGCCGTCGGACGGCGCCGCCACCTCCAGGCTCACTTTGTCAGTTTCCAGTTCGACGAGGATCTCATCCTTGCGCACCGCATCGCCGGCCTTCTTGGTCCAGCGCGCCACCGTCGCTTCGGTGACGGACTCGCCCAGTGCTGGCGTCATGATGTCGGCCATTGGGGATGTGCTCCTTGGGTCTTTTCTTGGAAACTACGACAGAGATCAGGCGAAGGCTTCCGTCAGGAACGTCTCGAGCTCCTTCAGGTGGCGGGTCATCAGGCCGGCGGCGGTCGAGGCCGAAGCCGGGCGTCCGACGTAGCGCGCGCGCTTGGCCTTCACCGCCATGCGCTCCAGCGTAAGCTCGAGCCAGGGATCGACGAAGGTCCAGCCGCCCATGTTTTTGGGTTCTTCCTGGCACCAGACCAGTTCGGCGTTCTTGAACCGCTTGAGGACGCTCGACAACGACTTCAGCGGCCAGGGGTAGAACTGCTCGAGCCGCAAGACATAGACGTCATCGCGCCCAGTCTTGGCCCTGTGGTCGATAAGGTCGAAGTAGACCTTGCCGGAGCAAACGATCACGCGGTTGATCTTGTCGTCAGCCCTCAGGGAGATACCACCCACGTCCATCCCGGCCTCGGCGCCGTCCACCATCACGCGATGGAAGCTGGTCCCCTCAGCCATGTCGCTGATGAGCGACACCGCCCGCTTGTGGCGCAGCAGCGACTTGGGCGTCATGACGATCAGCGGCTTGCGGAACTCGCGGATCATCTGGCGGCGCAGCGCGTGGAAGTAGTTGGCCGGCGTCGACGGGTTGATGACCTGCATGTTGTCTTCGGCGCAGAGCTGTAGGTAGCGCTCAAGGCGGGCCGACGAGTGTTCCGGGCCCTGGCCTTCGTAGCCGTGAGGCAGCAGCATCACGAGACCGCTCATCCGCAACCACTTGCGCTCGCCGGACGAAATGAACTGGTCGACCAGAACCTGGGCGCCGTTGGCGAAATCGCCGAACTGGGCTTCCCACATGTCGAGGGTGTTGGGGTCGGTGAGCGAAAAGCCATACTCGAAACCCAGCACCGCTTCTTCCGACAAGGCCGAGTTCAGCGCTTCGAAGTGCGCTTGCCCCGCGCCCAGGTTGCGAAGCGGGAAGTAGACCTCCTCAGTCTTCTGGTCGACGATCCCGGAGTGCCGCTGCGTGAACGTTCCGCGGATCGAGTCCTGACCGGAAAGGCGCACTGGGTAGCCCTGATCGAGCAGGGTCGCGAAAGCCAGTTGCTCAGCGGTTGACCAGTCGATCCCTTCGCCCTTGTCGATGGCTTCACGGCGCGCAGCGATGACCCGCTCGACCGTCTTGTGGACGCTGATCCGCTCCGGGACGGCGGTGATCTTGTGACCAAGGTCCAGGAGCTTCTGCTTGGCGACCCCGGTGACGCCGCTCTCCTCCGCGCCCGGCAGTTTCAAGCCCGACCACTTGCCATCCAGCCAGTCGGCCTTGTCGGCGTGGTAGGTCTTGCCGCTATCGAATTCCGCGTCGAGGAAGGTGTCGAATTCGGCGATCCAACCGTCGACTTCGGCCCGGGTGGCCGTGCCCTCGCCCACCAGCCGCGCGGCGTAGAGGTCGCGGACGCTCGGGTGGTCCTTGATCTTCGCGTACATCAACGGCTGCGTCATCGTCGGGTCGTCGCCCTCGTTGTGACCGAACCGGCGGTAGCAGAACATGTCGACGACCACGTCCTTGCCGAATTGCTGGCGGTATTCGGTGGCGACCTTGGCCGCGAAAACGACCGCTTCGGGGTCGTCGCCGTTGGCGTGGAAGATCGGCGCCTCGACCATCAGCGCCACATCCGACGGATAGGGCGAGGAGCGGCTGTTTTTCGGGCTGGTTGTGAAGCCGATCTGGTTGTTGACGACGAAATGGATCGAACCGCCGACGCCATAGCCGCGCAATTGGGACAGCGCAAAGCACTCGGCCACGACGCCCTGGCCGGCAAACGCCGCATCACCGTGCATCAGCAAGGGCAGCACGTGGGCCCGACCGGCGTCCGGCGTGGCTCGCAGGGTGAACGCCTGTTTGGCGCGCGCCTTGCCGATCACCACCGGATTGACGATCTCCAGGTGGCTGGGGTTGGCGGTCAGGGACAGGTGGACGCTGTTGCCGTCGAATTCCCGGTCCGACGAGGCGCCCAGGTGATACTTCACATCGCCCGAGCCCTCGACATCCGAGGGGAGCGACGAGCCGCCCTGGAATTCGTGGAAGATCACCTGATAGGGCTTGCCCATCACCGCGGCGAGCACGTTCAGGCGGCCGCGGTGCGGCATGCCGAGAATGATATCCTTCACGCCGAGCGCGCCGCCGCGCTTGATGATCTGCTCCAGCGCCGGCACCAGGCTCTCGCCGCCATCCAGTCCGAAGCGCTTGGTGCCAGGGAAGCGGCGGTGGAGGAACTTTTCGAAGCCCTCGGTCTCGATCAGCTTCTTGAGGATGGCGACCTTGCCCACCTTGGTGAAGACGATCTCCTTGTCGCGGCCCTCGATGCGCTCCTGCAGCCATGCCTTCTCCTTCGGATCGGAGATGTGCATGTACTGGACGCCGACGTTGCCGCAGTAGGTCCGCCGCACGATCTCGAGGATCTCCCGAACCGTGGCAGTCTCCAGCCCCAGCACGAAGTCGAGGAAGATCGGCCGGTCGTAGTCGACCTCGGAGAAGCCATAGGTCGCCGGGTCGAGCTCGGAGGCGTCGCCAGGCGTGGTGGCGATGCCCAGCGGGTCGAGGTTGGCTTTCAAGTGGCCGCGCATCCGGTACGCGCGGATCATCATGATGGCGCGCAGGCTGTCGAGCGTGGCGGCGCGGACGGCGTCGGTGGAAACGGCTGGGGTGGCGCGTTCTGCGATCCTGGCGCCGACCTTGGCTTCGACCGCCGGCCAAAGGCCGTCGAGGGCCGAGAGCCACTCGGGCCGCGCCGCCGGCGGGGCCGCCTTCGTCCAGGCAGGCTCAGCCGCGGCGCGGGCGACGTCGCCGGCGTTGTCGTGCAGCGTCGCGAAGAACGCGCGCCAGGAAGGTTCGACCGAATTCGGGTCAGCCGACCATTTCGCGTAGAGGTCCTCCACGAAGGCTGCATTGCCGCCGTACAGGAAGGAGGTCTCCGCGAGCACCTCGTTGATCAGACCTGCGTCGTCCGCCATTTGTCCGCTTTCCCGAGCGGGACCGCGGAGCTTCTAGAGAAAGGAGCCGAGCGCGGACCGCTCTTACGCTTGAGTTGCCTTCAACTAGGCTTTCTTCAGAACCTCGAGCAGGGTCGTTCCGAGCGACGCCGGAGATGGAGAGACCACAATGCCCGCGGCTTCCATCGCGGCGATCTTGTCCTCAGCTCCGCCCTTGCCCCCGGAGATGATCGCGCCTGCGTGACCCATACGCCGCCCGGGCGGGGCGGTGCGCCCCGCGATGAAGCCGACCATAGGCTTCTTGGTTGGTGAATTCCTGATGAACTCGGCCGCATCCTCTTCGCCGGAACCGCCGATCTCGCCAATCATGATGATCGACTCGGTCTCTGGATCCTTGAGGAACAGATCGAGCATATCGATGAACTCGGTGCCCTTGACCGGGTCGCCGCCGATGCCGACGGCCGTCGTCTGGCCGAGGCCAACCTGGGTGGTCTGGAACACGGCCTCATAGGTAAGGGTGCCCGACCGGGAGACAACGCCCACGGAGCCCTTCTTGAAGATGTTTCCGGGCATGATGCCTATTTTGCATTCACCTGGGGTCAGCACGCCGGGGCAATTGGGGCCGATCAGCCTGGATTTCGAGCCGCTCAGCGAGCGCTTCACCTTGACCATGTCGGCCACGGGGATGCCCTCGGTGATGCAGATGATCAGGGGCACCTCGGCGTCGATGGCCTCGAGGATCGAGTCGGCGGCGAACGGCGGCGGCACGTAGATCACGCTGGCCTCGGCGCCGGTCTGCCTCACCGCCTCGCCGACCGTGTTGAACACCGGAAGCCCGATATGCGTCTGGCCGCCCTTTCCGGGCGTCACGCCGCCGACCATCTTGGTCCCGTAGGCGATCGCCTGCTCGGAGTGGAAGGTGCCCTGCGCGCCGGTGATGCCCTGGCAGATGACCCGGGTGTTCTTGTTGATCAGGATCGACATTCTTAAGCAGCGCCCCGCACGGCCTTGACGATTTTCTCAGCGCCGTCCGAGAGATCGTTGGCGGCGATGACGTTCAGGCCGCTCTCGTTGATGATTTTCTTGCCGAGCTCGGCATTGGTGCCTTCCAAACGCACCACAAGCGGCACCTTCAGCCCTACCTGCTTGACCGCGGCGACCACGCCCTGGGCCAGGATATCGCAGCGAGCGATGCCCCCGAAGATATTGACCAGGATGCCCTTCACGTTCGGGTCGGCGATGATGATCTTGAACGCCGCGGTGACCTTGGCCTCGTCAGCGCCGCCCCCTACGTCGAGGAAGTTGGCTGGCTCGGCGCCATAGAGCTTGATGATGTCCATGGTCGCCATGGCCAGGCCCGCGCCGTTGACCATGCAGCCGATCTCGCCTTCGAGGGCGATGTAGGAAAGGTCGTACTTGGAGGCCTCGATCTCCTTGGGGTCTTCCTCCGTCTCATCGCGAAGCTCACGGATCTCGGGATGGCGGAAGAGGGCGTTGTCGTCGAACGACACCTTAGCGTCGAGGACGCGCAACTGGTCGTCGGCCGTGACGATCAGCGGGTTGACCTCCAGCATCGCCATGTCCTTGGCGACGAAGGCCGCATAGAGCTGGCCGAGCAGCTTGGACGCCTGCTTGGCGAGATCGGCCTTCAGGTTCAGCGCCTCGGCCAGCATCAGGCCGTGGTGCGGCCAGACTCCGGTCGCCGGGTCGATAGAGAAGGTGATGATCTTGTCGGGCGTCGAATGGGCGACTTCCTCGATGTCCATGCCACCCTCGGTCGAGGCCACGACCGACACACGGCTGGTCTCGCGATCGACCAGCAGCGAGAGGTAGAGCTCGCGCGCGATGGCGGCGCCTTCCTCGATGTAGAGCCGGTTGACTTGTTTCCCCTTGGGCCCGGTCTGATGGGTGACCAGCACCCGGCCAAGCATCTCGGTGGCGTTGGCCTTGACCTCTTCCACCGACTTCACGACCCGGACCCCGCCCTTGGCGTCGGGTCCGAGGCCTTCGAACCGCCCCTTGCCGCGGCCGCCGGCGTGGATCTGCGACTTCACGACGAAGACCGGCCCTCCGAGCTTCTTGGCCGCCTCGACGGCCGCCTCGACGGTGAAGGCCGGATAACCTCTGGGGACCGCCACGCCGAACTCGGACAGGACGGCTTTGGCTTGGTGTTCGTGAATGTTCATGAGGCTCGGTGAGGCTTCTTAAGGCGCTGGCGAGGGTCGCCTCGCCTCAGCGGCGAGTGGGCGCGGTTATAGGCGCCGCTCCAGACGATGACAACCGCAGCGGGCGCGTAAATCAACGCTCGTCTAGCCCGCACCTTCGAAGGCGGCGGTGGCGCGACGCTCAAGCTTGCCCCAGCCGACGCGGGCGCCGTGCAGGGCCGCATCGATCGACTTGACGACCACGTAGTACATCAACTGGCGGTAGCCGAAGCGCTGAACCGGCATCCAGACCAGGTCCGCCCAGGGCGCACGGCGCTCCAGCGCCATGCCGACCGCGCCGGCCGACAGATCGAGGAAGATGAAAGCGGCCCAGAAGAACAGCGGACGCATGAGGTCGTCGGCCGACCACTCCTGCGCATGGAAGGCCCAGGCGTAGATCGACGAAACCAGGCTCCAGACCACCGCCAGGTCGACCAGCGGCGCCACCGCGGTGAGCAGGATCTGGAACAGCCAGATCTGCGGCAAAGCCACGAAGCCCAAAACCGGCCGCTTCAGATCGAACATGGCCGCGCGGTGCTTGTAGATGCACTGCAGGGTCCCGAACGACCAGCGAAACCGCTGCTTCAGGAGCCCCGCCACTGTCTCCGGAGCCTCGGTGTAGGCCCGAGCCTCGGGATCAAACTCCACCCGCCATCCGGCCCGCTGCATCGCCAGTGTCAGGTCCTGGTCTTCCGCAAGGGTATCGTCGGGATAGCCGCCCAGGGCTTCCAGGGCGGAGCGCCGCCAGGCGCCGACGGCGCCCGGCACCACAGTGACAGCGCCCAACGCCGCCAGCGCCCGACGCTCGAGGTTCTGTGCGGTGACGTACTCCAGCGCCTGCCAACGGGTGATCAGGTTGCGCCGGTTGCCCACCAGCGCGTTTCCGGCCACTGCGCCCACGTCCGGATTGGCGAACCAGCGGACCAGCTTGGCCAGGGTATCGGACGGAAACAGCGTGTCGGCGTCCAGCGCCACGACGATCTCGCCCGACGCTTTGGTGAGGCCGCGGTTGAGCGCGCGCGCCTTTCCGCCGTTGTCGAAGGCCATCAACGTCACCCGCGGATCGTCGGCGAAGGCCCGGCGCACCACGTCGGCGGTGTGATCCTGGGAACCATCGTCCAGCACCAGCACCTCGACCCTAGCCCAGTTGGACGCCAGGATCCGCCGCACCGACGACTCGATCACCTTCTCCTCGTTGAAGCAGGGGATCAGCACGCTGACCAGCGGACCGGTGCTGGGATCGGGCATGGGCGGGGTCCGCCTGACGATCGTGAAGCGATGGACCAGGGCCAGGATTCCCAGCAGCAGCAGCCGGGCGACGCCCAGCACGATCGCCACGATGAATAGCCCCTGCAGGGCGATCTGCAGGCCGTGGAAGAAGCCAAAGCCCATCCGATCGAGCATCAGCTCGACCGAGTTGCGGCTTGTGGGCGGCAGCACTTCGGCGGGCGTCATGCCGGCCAGCTCGCCGATGGTCACCAGCTTGTAGCCGTGGGCCCTGAGCGCGTCGATCAGCGCCGGCAGGGCTTCCACCGTGCGGCTGCGGTCGCCGCCGGAGTCGTGCAGCAGGATAACCTGACCCGGCCGGTCCGTATGGTCGGCCAGGCGCGTGAGCGCTGTGTTGATGATGCGGCTGGGCGTCGAAGCGTCGGGGTGGTCCCAGTCATCGGGGTCGATGCGCAAGCCGACGCTCATGTATCCCTGGGTCTGAGCGGCCAGCAGGGGGGCGACCTCGCGCGGCGTCGAGGGCTCGGCGTCGCCGAAGTAGGGCGGGCGGAACAACCGCATCGAGCGGCCGGTGATAGTCTCGAAGAGGCGCTGGGTGGCTGACAGCTCCACCGCTGTCTGGGCAGCCGGCACCTTCGAGATATCCGGATGGGTCCAGGTGTGGCTCCCGACGTCGTGGCCCTCGCGAACTTCGCGGGCCACCAGTCCCGGTTTGGCGGCCATGTTCTTGCCGATCACGAAGAAGGTCGCCTTGGCGTTCTTCTCCTTCAGGATGTCGAGGATCTTCGGCGTCCAGCGCCCGTCCGGCCCGTCGTCGAAGGTGATCGCCACCGAACCCGGGTGATAGCCGTAGCGCTGGATCACATAGGAGGTCGGCATCACTTCGTAGTTCTCGCCGCTGACCAGGCCGGTGTCGGAATCGATCTCCAGCGACCGGCGGCCGGGCGTCGGGATCGATTGCACGTGCAGCACCTCGCCCTGGCCGTCGAAATCGACGTCGACGCCGGGCCTCAGCATCTCCAGCCCGTCGGGCTTTGCCTGGCCGTAGTTGTGCCGCATCACCTGGTAGTCGAGGCCATCCTCGCCGCCCATCCGCCACAGCGCATAGCCCATCGGCCGAAAGCCATCGGCGACCTTGATCTGGTTGAACAGCGTCGGCGCGTCGAGGAACCAGACCACGTGCTTGCAGCCGCCGTCATCCTGGTAGCCGAATGTCGGATTCAGGGAGTTTTCGTCCATCTCCACCTGGACCTCGGCGTCGTGCGCCTTCTGGGTCGCCTCGTTGAAGAGGATGATGCCGGGCTGCGAGCAGGGCTTGTCGGTGGGCCCCGGTTTCTTGGCGTCGGGCAGCCGCCAGTCGTAGCCATAGTCGCCCAGGGCCAGCACGGTCTTGGCCGGATCGAGCGTCTGCATGCGCTTGGCGAGGGCTGACTCGAACCAGTCCTGACCCGCGGTCGGGCCAGGCTCGCCGCCGCCCCAGTGCTGGTCGTAGGCCATCAACACCACGGCGTCGGCCGCGTCCTGCAGTTGCTTCACGGGGAAATCGTCGTCGGCGAACGGCGTGGTCACCCAGACTTCCCGGCCAAGCGGCTTCAGGGCCGCGCGCGCCTGGGCGATGAAGCTGGGATAGGCTCGCTGCGACGCCAGCGACAGACTTTCGAAGTCGAAGACATAG
>NZ_DASXNL010000130.1:0-27969 GCF_036495085.1 Phenylobacterium sp.
GGCTCTTCAAGCGTCGCGACTGGCAGAAGCTGTCGGACGCCGAACGCGCAGCGGTCCCGGAAGCGGCGCAACTCGGCGTCATCGAGGACCAGCTCGCTATCATCGCCAAGACCTATGACGCCCTGCTGCCGCTCCTGAAGACGACGGCCGCCACCACCCGCGCCGGGGTCCTCGCGCGCTTCGATGCTTTGTTGTGGTTCCTCGACAGCACTGACCACCCCGACGCACGCGCCCTTCTTGAGAGCTGCCAACGCGACCTCAGGCGTCTCTGGGTGTGACCCGGCGTACGGCTCAAGACGGGGTTCGCGCCATCGCCGGTCAGAGTCGGTCAGCGTGCGTTCGATCCATTGAGGCGAGGCCCGGCCATTTCTGGTCGCAGGGGGAAGTCGGTGACGATGGCGCGGCCATCCGAACGCGCCACCACCGAATGGGTAGTATGCGGAGGCACCATCGCGACCGTGCCAGGTCCGGCGATCCGGGTTTCCCCCCCGATGGTCACCTCAAGCTCCCCCTCAAGCACCTGCCAGACCTCCTCCTGTTCGTGGCTGTGCGCATGGATGTCTGCGCCGGCCTTGAATTCCCAGTGGGCGAAGGTGAGCGTCTGCGAATGGAAATAGCGCCCGAGCCAACCGGGCCGGCGCTCATCCTGCGGCAACTGGCTGGTGTCCAGGAACGGCATGGCGCCTCCTTGTTCGGCTCAAGGTTAGCACATTGGGCTTCGGCCAGGCCTCGCCGCCCCCCTTTCAATCTACCGGGGAAGCCTTAGGTTCGCCGTCATCAAGGGCAGTTTCACGCCGAAAGGTTCAGACATGGCCGACGCCACCCCCGACAAACTCTATGACGCTGCCCGCTACGAGCGCGCCGGCCGGGGCAAGATCTTCGACTCCATCCTCGACACCATTGGCGACACGCCGCTGGTTCGGCTGCCCCGCCTGACCGCTGCGCTGAAGCCAAAAGGCGAGGTGGTCGCCAAGCTCGAATTCTTCAATCCGATCGGCTCGGTGAAGGACCGCATCGGCGTGGCGATGATCGAGTACATGGAGGCCAAGGGTGTCCTCAAGCCCGGGGGCATGATCGTCGAGCCGACCAGCGGCAACACCGGCATCGCGCTCGCTTTCGTGGCTGCAGCGAAGGGCTACAAGCTGACCCTTGTCATGCCCGAGAGCATGTCGATGGAGCGGCGCAAGATGCTGCTGATCCTGGGCGCCAAACTGGAGCTGACACCGGCCGAGCGCGGAATGGCCGGCGCGGTGGCCAGAGCAAGGGAGATCGTCGAAGCGACGCCGGGCGCCGTGATGCCCCAACAGTTCGACAATGTCGCCAATCCGCTGATCCACCGGGTCTCGACCGCCGAGGAGATCTGGAATGACACGCAAGGCCGTGTCGACGCCGTGATCTCCGGCGTGGGAACGGGGGGCACCATCACGGGCGTGGGCCAGGTGCTGAAGTCCCGCAAGCCGTCGGTTCGGATGATCGCCGTCGAACCCGAAACTTCGCCGGTGCTCTCCGGCGGACAGCCGGGCCCGCACAAGATCCAGGGCATCGGAGCGGGTTTCGTTCCCTCGATCCTCGACCGCGGCGTGATCGACGAGGTGGTGCAGGTTTCCAACGATGACAGCTTCGCCATGGCCCGGCGGGTCGCCGCCGAAGAGGGTATCCCTGTCGGCATCTCCTCGGGCGCAGCCCTGACGGCGGCTTTCGACGTGGCCTCGCGCAACGATATGGCCGGCAAGCTGATCGTCGCGATCATCCCCAGTTTCGCCGAACGCTACGTCTCGACGGCGCTCTTCGAAGGTCTGTGACGCACCTATTCTCTGGTGGGGAAGGCAGGGTCGAGCATGAGCGGAGGGCCCGGCTCCGACGTTTATCCACCGGAGAAGCGCTCGGCGGTGATGCGTCGGGTGAAGGGGAGGGACACCGCTCCTGAGCTAGCGGTACGCAAGGCGCTGACGCGGTTGGGCGCTCGCTACCGCCTCCACCGCAAGGACCTGCCCGGAACCCCTGACATCGTCATGCCGGGCCGCAGGTTGGCGCTCTTCGTCCATGGTTGCTTCTGGCACGGCCACGACTGTCCCCGCGGCGCGAGGGTGCCCAAGCAGAACCGCGACTACTGGGTCGGCAAGGTCGAGCGGAACCGCGCGCGCGACGCCACCAGCCGCAGGGCGCTGGAGGACCTGGGCTGGCGCGTGGAGCCGATCTGGGAGTGTGAGCTGAAGGACGAGGCGGGTCTGGCAAAGCGGCTCGTCAATCTGCTCGAGGGTTCACGCGCCTAACCCGGCGACCGGGAACGGGCTGCTCAGGCGGGCGCCATCGTCTCTTCCACGACAATTTCGGTTTTTACCGAGTTGGCGATGAAACAGATATGGTGCGCCTTCTGGTGCAACCGGTCGCGTTCGGCCGAGGTCGGCTGGCGGCCCTCGTAGGTGATCTGCGGGCGGAGCGTCACCTTGCTCACCCACATTTCGCCGTCCTCGCGCTTGGTCATCACCCCCTCGGCCTCGTCGCGGTAGCGGGTGACCAGGAAGCCGGCCTCCCGGGCGATGTGCAGGAAGCTCAGCATGTGGCAGGTGTTGATCGCGCCGACCAGCATCTCCTCAGGATCGACCGCGCCGGGCACTGACCACTTGTTTCCGACGACATGCGGCGAGGCGGTGCCGTCAGCCTCGAAGCCATTGCCGAACACCAGGGTGTGACCGCGGCTGTAGCGGCCCTTCGCGAAGTCGGCGCCCGCCTCGAGCGACCAGTCGGCGCGAGCGCGATAGGTAGCCATGAGCTTCTTCCTCAGAACGCTTCGGCCGGCAGCGCCATCAACGTCTCGGCGCCGGTTTTCAATTTGGCAAGCCGCCCGGTCGTCTCCGGCAAGACGCGCGCAATGTAATACCGGCCCACGGCGAGTTTCTCCTGATAGAGCGGGTCGGCGGACCCGCCGGCGATCTTGGCGAGCGCAGTCCTCGCCATCATCGCCCACATGTAGGCAAGGGCCGTCAGACCGAAAAGGTGCAGGTAGTCGGTCGAGGCGGCGCCCGCGTTGTCGGGATTGGCGAGGCCGTTCTGCATCAGCCACATCGTGGCCTCCTGCAACTCCGCCTTGGCCTGGGCCAGCCCGTCGACGAACGGCTTCATCTTCGCGTCCGCCTCGTTGGCCTCCGCAAAGGCGTCGACCTCGGCGAAGAAGCTCATCACGCCGCGCCCGCCATCGGCGGCCAGCTTGCGGCCCACCAGGTCCAGCGCCTGGATGCCGTTGGTCCCTTCGTAGATCAGGGCGATGCGGCAATCGCGCAGATACTGGCTCACCGGGAAGTGCTCGGTGAAACCGGCGCCGCCGTGAACCTGCATCGCGTCGGAACAGACCTGGAAGCCGCGGTCGGTCAGGAACCCCTTTAGCACCGGCGTCATCAAGGCCATGAAGTCGTGGCCCTTCTGGCGCACCGCTTCGTCCGGGCTTGCGTCCGCCAGGTCTCCGTGGAGCGCGGTCCAGAACAGAAAGGCCCGTCCCCCTTCGATGATCGCCCTGGCATCCATCAGCATGCGGCGGATGTCAGGGTGGACGATGATCGGGTCTGCCGGCCCGTCCGGGTTCTTCGGGCCCGTGAGCGAGCGTCCCTGCAGCCGCTCCCTGGCGAACGCCGCAGCGGCCTGGTAGGCGGCCTCGGCCTGCGCCACGCCTTGCATGCCGACGCCGAGCCGGGCCTCGTTCATCATCACGAACATAATCGAAAGGCCGCGGTTCTCCTCGCCGATCAGCCAGCCCGTCGCCTCCTCATGGCTGATCACGCAGGTGGCGTTGCCGTGGATGCCCATCTTCTCTTCCAGGCCCAGGCACTTCACGGAATTGCGGACGCCCGGCTTGCCCTCGGTGTCCGGAATGAACTTCGGCACAATGAAGAGGCTGATGCCGCGGGTCCCGGCCGGCGCCCCCTCGATCCGCGCCAGCACCAGATGGACGATGTTCTCAGTTAGGTCGTGCTCGCCGCCGGAGATCCAGATCTTCTGGCCGGAAATCTTGTAGGTCCCGTCTCCGCTGGGAACCGCCTTGGTGCGCAGGAGGCCGAGGTCAGTGCCGCAATGCGGCTCCGTCAGGTTCATCGTGCCGCCCCATTGGAAGGCGGCGAGCTTCGGCAGGTAGAGGTCCTTCTGTTCCTGGCTTCCGGCGGCCATGATCGCCGAGTACGCGCCGTGCGTCAGGCCGGGATACATCGAGAACGCCATGTTGGCCGCAGATGACATCTCCGAGAACGCGAGGTTCACGACGTGCGGCAGGCCCTGTCCGCCGTAGGCCGGGTCGGCGCCCAGGGCCGGCCAGCCGCCTTCGACCAACTTGACGTAGGCCTCCTTGAAGCCTTTCGGCGTCTCGACCGAGAAGTCCGGCGACCAGCGGCAGCCTTCCTTGTCGCCAACGCTGTTCAGGGGGGCGAGCACTTCGCCGGTGAAGCGGCCGGCCTCCTCAAGGATCTGGTCGACGGTGTCCATGGAGGCGTCGGCGAACGCCGGGAGGTTGGCGTAGCGCTCCAGCTCCAGAAGGTCGCGCAACAGGAACGCGTAGTCGCGCACCGGCGGCTGATAGGGCATGGCTGGTACTCCCGGTCGCGACGTTGGACGAGGCGGCGGCCGCCCAGCTTACTTCGCTTCGCTATGTTCCACGCCGTCGAGGCGGCGGCGCAACATCAGATCATAGTCCGCGGCGCGCGGTAGCAGGTCCGGGCGGGTAACCGCCAGTCGCTTTTCCATGGCGTCGCAGCCGTTCTTCAAGAGCTCGATCTGCTCGTCGACGTCGATCTTCTGTTGTTCCAACGCCACGATGCGCTCGCGGAATTTGCGAAGTGACTTGGCCGCCTGCTGGGCGCCGCCGTCGTCCACCTCGTAGAGGTCGAGTATTTCGCCGATCTCGGCTAGCGCGAGCCCGACCCGCTTGCCTTGAAGGATCAGCTGCAGCCGCGCGCGGTCCTTGTAGGAATAGACGCGATTGAGGCCGTCGCGGGCCGGCGCGAGCAGGCCCTTATCCTCATAGAATCGCAGGGCGCGCGGCGTGCATTTGAACTCGAGACACAGCTGCCGGATCGTGAAGGTGCGGTGCATTCGGCGTAGGTCCGTGGGCATGGGAAATCCTCCCGGAGCGCAATGTGCTGTCCCCAGCCTAGAGCGAGGTTTCCGTTTACGTCAAGGGCATGTAGATCACTTTGCGCGCGCCCGCCCGGGCTGGGTCTCAGGCCGCGGCGAACTCGCCCGCGAGCGCCTTGTCGATGAGTGCGATGGTCCGCTCGACGCCAAAGATCGCCACGAAGGACCCGAAGCGCGGGCCCTGGCTTTGGCCCAGCAGCACTTCATAGAGGGCGGAGAACCAGGCGCGCAGTGGCTCGAAGCCGGCGGTTTTCCCCACCTCGAAGACCTCGTTCTGGATCGCCTCGGCGTCGGCTCCAGCCGGCAGCGCCTTGAGCTTGGCGATCAGGGCCTCCATCGCCGCCCGCTCCCGCGCGTCGGGCGCTCGGAACACCTTCGAGGGCTTCACGAAGTCCTCGTAGTAGTTGATCGCATAGCCTGCGAGTTGGTCGAGCACAGGCTCCGTCGCCGGTGACGCGCCCGGGATGTAGCGCTCCAGGAATCCCCAGAGGATGTCCTTCGTCGAGGCGTCGGCCGCGGAGACAAGGTTCAGCAGCAGGGAGAAGCTGACTGGCGACCCGCGCTCCGGCGGGCCCCCGCTGTGGACGTGCCAGGCGGGATTGTCGATGGCGGTCCCGTTCGTCCCATCCACTCGTCCCCGGTTGAAGGCGTCGAGCTGCTGCAGGTACTCGTCGGCGGCTTTCGGGATGACGTCGAAATAAAGCCGCTTGGCCGATTTGGGCGACTGGAACATGTAGTAGGCGAGGCTCTCCGGGGTGCTGTAGCGCAGCCACTCCTCCATGGTCAGGCCGTTGCCCTTGGACTTCGAAATCTTCTGGTTGTTCTCGTCCATGAACAGCTCGAAATGGAACGCCTCCGGCGGCTCGCCGCCGAGCGCCTTAACAAGTCGGTTCGAGACCCGGACGCTGTCGATCAGGTCCTTGCCGGAAGCCTCGAAGTCGACCCGCAGCGCCGTCCAGCGCGCCGCCCAGTCCGGACGCCACTGCAGCTTCACGTGCCCCCCCGTCACCGGCAGTTCGGTCAAGGCGCCATCCTCGTCTGCAAAGACGATCGTGCCCTTCTCGACATTGCGCTCCAGCGTCGGCGCCTGCAGCACTCGGCCGGACTTCGGGCTGATCGGCAGGAACGGCGAATAGGTGGCCCGCCGCTCTTCGCCGAGCGTCGGCAGCATGATCGCCTGGATGGCGTCGAACCGCTGCAGGATGCGCAACAGCACCTCGTCCAGCCGCCCGGACTTGTAGGTCTCGGTGGACGACATGAAGGTGTAGTCGAAGCCGAAGCCGTCGAGGAAGGCGCGCAGGCGCGCGTTGTTGTGCGCGCCGAAGCTCTCGTATTCGCCAAACGGGTCGCGGACACTCGTCACCGGCTTGTCGCGATCGAGCTCCAGCAGGTCCCGGTTGGGCACGTTGTCCGGGATCTTCCGGAACCCGTCCATGTCGTCGGAAAAAACGATCAGCTGCGTTGGGATCGCATCCTCGGTCAGCGCCCGAAACGCAGTCCGCACCATCGTCGGCCGCGCGGCCTCGCCGAAGGTGCCCATGTGGGGCAGGCCCGACGCGCCGTAGCCGCACTGCAGGATCACGGGCCTCGCCAGCTCCGGCAATGTCCGCACAGCGTCGGCGAACTTGCCCTGGGCGAACAGCGCCGCGGCGAGGTCGCGCTCGTCTTCGCTGAGGCGCAAGCGGGTGATCCGCTCCAGCAGCAGGCGCGCCTGCTCGAAGGGCCAGCTCTTGGCATCGCGCGCCTGATGCGAGAGACCGTGCAATGAGGGTTGGGACGACATGGAGGCTGCGGGTAGCCCTCTCGGTCCCCACGCTCAAGCGGAGTTTTGCGCCGCCGGCGCCGAAGCTGCGCTATGTTACGCCCATGGTCCGACACCTGATCCCGCTGTTCGCCGTCATGGCGCTGGCCGCCTGCGTCAAGCCCGCACCCAAGGCCGAGGCGCCCAGGACGCTCACCTTTTCCATCGTTTCAACTGAAGCCAGCCAGACCCAGATGCAGGAGTGGGGCCCGTTCCTGAAGGACATGGAGAGGGCGATAGGCGTACCGGTGAAGCCCTTCTTCGGCTCCAACTATTCGGCCCTCATCGAGGCCTTGCGCTTCAAGCAGGCCGACCTCGGATGGTTCACCAACCAGTCGGGGCTGGAGGCGGTGCGCCGGGCGAACGGCGAGGTCTTCGCCCGCACGACCCATCCGAACGGCCGCGACGGCTATGAGGGCGTGATCATCGTCAGGAAGGGGTCCGGGATCACCCTCGACACGCTCTTGAGGTGCGGCAGGAAGCTGGACTTCGGCATGGGCGACGCCAAGTCGACCTCGGGGACCTTGGCGCCGAATGCGTTCCTCTTCGGCCCGCGCGGCATCGATCCGCAGACCTGCTTTAAGACCGTCCGTTCGGCCAACGCGGAGGCGAACCTGTATGCCGTGGGCTCCGGCATGCTGCCGGCGGCGACCAACAACACCCGTTCCATGGATCGCCTGGGCGTTATCGGCACGCCGATGGCCAGGAAGACCCTGGACAGCCTGCAGGTGATCTGGACGTCGCCGACCATTCCCGAGGACCCGATGATCTGGCGCGCCGACCTCGACCCGGCCATCAAGGCCAAGGTCGCCCAGTTCATCTTCAGCTATGGGGTGGGCGACACGCCTGAGGCAAGGCGCCAGCGCGCCATCTTGGAGCGCATCCAGACCGGCCCCTTCAAGCACGCCGACAACACCCATCTCCTGCCGGTCCGCGAAATGGAAGCCACCGGCCAGCTGGTCGAAGCCAAGGCCAAGGGCGACAAGGCCGGGATGGCGAAGGCCGAGGCCTCGCTTGCCGAGATCAGGAGGGAAGAGGCGGCGCTGCCCAAGCCCTAAGAGCCGGGCCGGCCCAAGGGGCCACTTAGCTTTCCAGGCTTAGCAGGAAGTGTCCCCTGAGGGCGGCGAACGGCTGGCTGCGATCTTCCTGCCAGGCTTCCACGTGCACGTTGGCGATCCGGCGGCCGACCTTGCGCAGGTCGGCGCGGGCGTAGGACGTCAGGGCCCGCGCCGGGCGCAGGTATTCGATGGTGATGTCGATCGTCTTGTGGACGCGCGACGACGGCTGGGTGACGGAGAGGTGCGCGAGCGCCGTCGTCTCAAGGAAGGCGCCGATCACCCCGCCGTGCAGCGCAGGCAGGAAGACGTTTCCGACGAGGTGCGGCGCGAAGGGCAGAATGGCGGTCATCTCATCGCCGGCCAGCTCGGCCCGCATGCCGAGGAAGCGCACGTAGGGTACGCGTTGCAGAAAGGTCTCGAGCTGTTGGGCGGGGGCGCTCACGCCGTCGGAGCCGCCGGCGGGTGGGGCCGGTTGAGCACGAAGGCGGCCTGCGCGGTGGCGATCAGGTCGGAGCGATCGACGTCCCAGGCCTCGGCCCGCACGAAGCCGATCGTGCGGGTGAGCTTGTAGCAGTGGGCCTCGGCGATGACCCCCTTACGCGGCGCGGCCGCGCGCATGTAGTCGATCCGCAGGTCCAGCGTGGCGGTGGAGAACGGCGCAGAGCTTCCGCCGTAGGCCGATGAACTTATGGCCAGGCCGCACGTATGGTCGAGAAGTGTGATGACCACGCCCCCCGAAATGACTTGCTTTTCGGGATCGCCAACCAGGTCTTCACGCCAGGGCGCTTCAATCGAACCTCGAGCAACCTCGACGGAGATGAGGCGGAAGCCAAGCGCAGCGGCCTGGGGAACGGTGGTGGCCATATGCTCAGCCATCTGCCGGACGGAAGGTGGGACTTCGCTCATGACCAGCGGGGTAGGGCCGAACCCGCCCCGCGGTCAATGACGGGCGAACCGGGATCTAGCGAGCGAACGTCGACACGTAGGCGACCAGCACGGCCAGCAGGGGTGTGGCGGCCATCGCGAAATTGGCGAAACCCAGGAAAGGAGATGCTGCGTTTGACATGGTGTCCTCGTCGGAATGGGTTGCGGGCGCCGCATGGCGTCGTGACGAGGATCGATATACGGAAATGGGCGGTCGAATACTTGTTAAGTCTTAGTCATGACGTCGATTTAACATGATGACGACTTGGTAAGGTTGCGGGCCCCCTCAAGCGGACTAGATGCATGTCATGATCCGACCACAGGACCTGCTCTGTCCGAAGCCGCAGGGCCTCTATTGCGCGCCCGGCGATTTCTACATCGATCCGGTGCGGCCGGTGGCCCGGGCCGTGATCACCCACGGCCACGCCGACCACGCGCGCTCAGGCCACGGCGCAGTCCTGGCGACGCCCGAGACCCTGGACATTATGGCCGAGCGCTACGGCCTGGGATTCGCCGATGCGAGGCAGGCAGCGGCCTACGGCGAGGCCGTGCCGTGCGGCGATGTAGAGGTGACGCTGGCCCCGGCCGGCCACGTGCTGGGCTCGGCCCAGGCGGTGGTCCGCTGGAAGGGCCTGACGATGGTGGTCTCCGGGGACTACAAGCGCCGCCGCGACCCCACCTGCCCCCCTTTCGAGCCGATCCCTTGCGATGTTTTCATCACCGAGGCCACGTTCGGTCTGCCGGTCTTCCGTCATCCCAGCGACAAGGATGAGGTCGCGCGCCTGCTCCGCTCAGTGGCGCAGTTTCCCCAGCGCAGCCACCTGGTCGGCGCCTATGCGCTCGGCAAGGCGCAGCGGATCATCTGCCTGCTGCGAGAGGCCGGCTGGGACCGGCCGATCTATGTCCACGGCGCGTTGGAGCGATTGAACGCGCTCTACGAGCGCCACGGTGTTGAGCTGGGGCAGCTCGAGCCCGCGACTTCGGCGAGGAAGCAGGACTTCGCGGGCCAGCTCATCATCGCGCCGCCCTCGGCCACCCAGGACCGCTGGAGCCGCCGCTTCCCCGATCCGGTCACCGCCTTCGCCTCCGGGTGGATGCAGGTTCGCGCGCGGGCCCGCCAGCGGGGCGTCGAACTGCCGCTGGTGATCTCCGACCACGCCGATTGGGACGAGCTCACCACCACGGTCGACGAGCTGCGCCCCGCTGAGCTCTGGATCACTCACGGCCGCGAGGAGGCCCTCGCCCGCTGGGCCGAGCTGCACGGCGTGCCCGCGCGCGCGCTCGCGCTGGTGGGCTACGAGGAAGAGGACGACGACTAGGTGCGCGCCTTCGCTGAGCTCCTCGACCGCCTGTCGCTGACCGGCTCGCGCAACGCCAAGCTGACCCTGGTGCGCGACTACCTGCGCGAGACGCCCGACCCGGACCGCGGCTGGGCGCTGGCGGCGCTGACCGGCGATCTTTCGTTCGACGCGGCCAAGCCTGCGTTCATCCGAAAGGCGGTGGAGGAGCGGATGGACCCGCAGCTCTTCGGGTGGTCCTATGACTATGTCGGTGACCTGGCCGAGACCGTCGCCCTGGTCTGGCCGGCGCGACCCGGAGCCAATCGCGAGCCGGAACTCTCCGAGGTTGTCGATGCGCTTCGCGGAGCCAGCCGGGCGGAAGTCCAGCAGCTGATCGAAGGTTGGCTAGACGCCCTGCAGCCCACCGGCCGCTGGGCGCTCCTCAAGCTGATGACCGGCGGCTTGCGCGTCGGGCTCTCCGCACGGCTTGCGAAGCAGGCGGCAGCCGATCTGCGGGGCCTGCCAGTGAGCGAGGTTGAGGAGCTGTGGCACGCATTGCATCCGCCCTACGAGGATCTCTTCGCCTGGTTGGAGGGGCGCTCCGAGCGGCCGTCGTCCGAGAATCCAGGTCGCTTCCGACCCGCCATGCTGGCCCAGGCGATTGACGAGACCGTCGACTTCGCCAAGCTCGATCCCGCCGATTACGCCGCCGAATGGAAGTGGGACGGCATCCGCGTGCAGGCCGTGAACGAGGCGGGGGTCCGCCGGCTCTACACCCGCACCGGCGATGACATCTCCCGGTCCTTTCCCGACGTCGTGGACGCGCTCACCGACGAAGGCGTCATTGATGGCGAGCTCCTGGTCATGCGCGAGGGCAAGGTCGCGAGCTTTGCCGACCTGCAGCAACGGCTGAACCGCAAGGCGGTCGACGCCAAGTTGCTCGCGAAGTTCCCGGCCGCCATCCGCGCCTACGACCTCCTCGCCGAAGGGCCGGAGGACACCCGGATCTTGAGCTTCGCCAAACGCCGCAAGCGCCTCGAGGCCTTCGTTGGCCGTCAGGCCTCGCCTCGCATCGACCTTTCGCCTCTTCAGCCCTTCTCGAGTTGGGCGGAGCTCACCCTGTTGCGGGCCGACCCCCCGGCCGGCGACCCGCAGGTCGCCGAGGGCCTGATGCTCAAGCACTGGGACTCGATCTATGAGGCCGGCCGCCCGAAGGGGCCCTGGTTCAAGTGGAAACGCGACCCGTTCCTGGTCGATGCCGTCCTGATGTACGCCCAGCGGGGGCACGGTAAGCGCTCAAGCTTCTACTCGGACTACACCTTCGGCGTATGGGCGCTGGACGACAGCGGTGGCCGCGTCCTGACCCCGGTCGGCAAGGCGTATTTCGGTTTCACCGACGATGAATTGAAACAGATCGACAAATACGTCCGCGACCACACGATCGAGCGTTTCGGGCCCGTCCGCTCCGTGCGGGCCGAGCCCGCCACGGGCCTAGTCTTCGAGGTTGCTTTCGAGGGCCTACAGCGCTCGACCCGCCACAAGTCAGGGGTCGCAATGCGCTTTCCGCGGATCAACCGCATCCGCTGGGACAAACCCCCTGGCGAGGCGGACGAGCTTGCCACCCTTGAGCGGATGCTGGGACAGATGGAAGCACGGTAACCGGAGGGGCGCCCCGGGGGGCCGAACGGTTACCAAAGCGACGCCGAACTGCGGGTCCCGGCATGGCTCAGTCTGGAGAATCAGCGAGCTGCAGGAGGCGGCGGCAGCAGAGCTTCGGCCGCCAGAAATTTTGAAAGGTCGCCGCCGGGGAACAGGACCGCGCGGACGCCCGCCCGCAGCGCCGCCTCGAGATCGGACGGCTTATCCCCCACCAGCACCGAGGCCGCCCTGTCGATCGGCCATTCCGAGAGCGCACGCAGGATCATGCCCGGATTCGGCTTGCGGTCAGGCGGATCCGGATGGCGATAGGCCTCCAGCGAGGCCTCAGGGTGCTGGGGCGCGTAATAGAAAGCGTCGATCCGGCCACCGACGTGCGTAAGATCTTCCGCCATGCGCGCATGCAAGGCGTGCATGTCAGTCTCGCTGTAATAGCCGCGACCCACACCCGACTGGTTCGTCACCACGATCACCAGCCAGCCTGCTCGGTTGAATGCCGACACGGCTTCGCGCGCGCCCTCGATCCAGTGGAAATCCTCCCACCGATGGACGTAGCCCTGGTCCTCGTTCAGCACCCCGTCGCGGTCGAGGAACAGCGCGGGGCGAAGCGGACTGGCTGGCTGAGTTTCAGGCACGGGCCGACTATAGCGGCGCGGACGCCGCGCAGGCGATTTCAAAAAGCCTGGATGGCCGTCTAAGGTTGTCTCTGCTCCAAAAGTCGAGGTGTTCGTTGCCCGCGTCCGCGCCTGCCGTCCTTACGCTCGAGAATCTGCGGGTCGATTTCGACACTCATGACGCAACGGTGCAGGCTGTGCGCGGCGTATCACTGTCGATTCCCCGCGGCGAGACGCTGGGCGTGGTCGGTGAGAGCGGCTCGGGCAAGAGCCAGACCTTCATGGCGGTCATGGGCCTCCTCGCCCGCAACGGCCGCGCATCCGGCTCGGCGAGGTTCCTTGGCCAGGAGCTCCTGACGCTGAAACCCCGTGAGCTCAACCGCATCCGCGGCTCGAAGATGACGATGATCTTCCAGGACCCGTTGACCGCGCTGACCCCCCACGTGCGCATCGGCGAGCAGATCGCTGAGCCCCTGCGGCTGCACGCCGGCCTCTCCGACCGGGACGCCACGGCCCATGCCCGCCGCTGGCTGGAAAAGGTGCGGATCCCGGACGCGGCCGCACGCCTGAGGCAATATCCGCACGAACTCTCCGGCGGCATGCGCCAGCGCGTGATGATCGCGGCCGCCATGGCCGGCGGCCCCGAGCTGTTGATCGCCGATGAGCCGACCACGGCTCTCGATGTCACCGTCCAGGCGGAAATCCTCGACCTCATGTCCGAGCTGCAGCGCGAGACCAGAACGGCCTTGGTGCTGATCACCCACGACATGGGCGTGATCGCCAGACTGGCGGACCGCGTCTGCGTGATGAAAGACGGCGCCTACGTCGAGGCAGGTACGGCCGCCCAGGTCTTCGCCGCGCCCCAGACCGACTATACGCGAACGCTCCTTCAGGCGATCCCGCGTCTCGACCGGAACGACCGCGGCAGCCGGCCGACGCCAGCGCCGGTGCGGCCCGACGCGCCGGTTGTGGTCGAGGGCCGCGACGTAAAGGTCTGGTTCCCGATCCGCCAGGGTTTCATCGGCGCGCCAAAGACGTTGCGGGCTGTGGACGGGGTCTCCCTCCAGGTTCGGCAAGGCGAGACGTTGGGCGTTGTCGGCGAGAGTGGCTCGGGCAAGTCGACCTTGGCGCGCGCGCTCATAAACCTGATCCCGGCTACAGAAGGGGCGGTCACCCTGATGGGCCGTGACATCACCCATGCCGAGCGGGAAGTCATACGCGCCGCGCGCAAGGATCTGCAGATCGTCTTTCAGGATCCGCTCGCCAGTCTCGATCCGCGCGTCACCATCGGCGATTCCATCGCCGAGCCGCTGCAGGTGTTCAGCCGCCATCTGAGCCGCGCCGAGCGCGACGCGGAGGTCGCCTCGATGATGGCGAAGGTGGAACTCGACCCCTCGCTGATCAACCGCTACCCGCACGAACTGTCCGGTGGCCAGAACCAGCGGGTCGGCATCGCCCGCGCCATGATCCTTAAGCCTCGGCTGGTGATCTGCGACGAGGCCGTATCGGCTCTGGATGTCTCGATCCGAGCCCAGATCATCGACCTCTTGATCGCGCTGCAGAAAGAGATGGGCCTGGCGATGATCTTCATCAGCCACGACCTGGCCGTCGTCCGCGAGATCAGCCATCGGGTGCTGGTGCTCTATCTCGGGCGCGTGGTCGAACTCGCCGACCGCGACCAGATCTACCAGACGGCGCAACACCCCTACACCAGAGCGTTGCTGTCCGCAGCGCCGATCCCTGATCCCGCTATCGAGCGCTCCCGCGAGCGCGTGAAGCTGGCAGGCGAGCCGCCCAGCCCTATGGACCCGCGCGCAAGTCTGCGTTTCCTGCCCTCGCGCCTGCCGTTGGATCCCAATGCGCCGATCCTCGCGCCGGCGCTGCAGGAGGTCGCGCCCGGTCACCTGGTCGCCGAGTTCGACCCGCCTCTCGAAGCGGCCTAATAGCGTTGCAATGGCCAAGATCACTCCGGTTCTGATGTCCGGCGGCGCCGGCACGCGGCTATGGCCGCTGTCGCGGCGCGACAAGCCGAAGCAGTTCCACGCCCTCGGCGGCGAGCGAACTCTGGTCCAGGACACGGTGCTGCGCTTCACGGCCGAGCCGTTCGGGCCGCCCATGGTGATCTGCAACGCCGCCCACGCGAGCCTGATGCGCGAGCAGCTTGCTGCGGTCGATGTGAAAACCGAGGCGTTGATACTGGAGCCTGAGGGGCGCAACACCGGGGCCGCGGCGGTCGTGGCCGCGGCCGTGGCCGCGGACCATGGCTCCGAGCTTGTCCTGTTGCTCAGCGCCGACGCCCGGGTGAAGGATCCTGCCGCCCTCAGCGCCGCCGTGGCCGCCGGCTCTGCGGCAGCCGAGGGCGGCGCCCTGGTGATCTTCGGCATCAAACCCACGGCGCCTGAGACCGGTTACGGCTATATCCGGGCCGAGGCGGGCGACGAGGCGGTCCGCAAGGTCGCCGCCTTCGTCGAAAAGCCGGACCTGGCGACGGCGCAAGGCTATGTCGCCGACCCCGCCTACAGCTGGAACGCCGGCATCTTCCTCTTCCGGCCCGACACCTTCCTGGCCGAGGCCGAGCGGGTCGCCCCCGAACTCACCGCTGCCGCCCGAGCCGCCGTGGCGCAGGCGCCGCGTAGCGGAGGCGAGGTGCGTCTCGGCGAGATTTTCCGGCGAGCCCCCTCGGTTCCCGTCGACGTCGCGGTGTTCGAGAAGACCGATAAGGCCGTGGTGGTCCACGCCGATATCGGCTGGAGCGATGTCGGCGCCTATGACGCGCTGTGGGCCGAGGCCGACAAAACGGCCTCCGGCGACGTGTTGCAGGGCCCGGCGATCGCGGCCGACACATCGGGGTGCCTGGTGATGTCTGACGGGCCGGTGGTTGTTGTCGCCGGGGTCGAGGACCTGGCGGTGATCGTCGAGAACGGCGTGGTTCTCGTCACCCGCCGCAATGCGCCCGGCGCGGTCCGCGCAGCGGTCGAGGCTGTCCGCAGGGCGGGCCGCGACGACCTGCTCTAGGCGCTTGAAGAGACGCTGCATTGCCGCGACGCGGGGCCACCGTTAGGTTGCGCGCCTTTCGCGGACCCCCGGCTTAGCCATGACCCTTGCTTTCGACGACATCCTCGCGGCCCGAGACCGGCTGCAGGGTCATATTGAGCGCACGCCCTGCCGCCACTCGCGCACACTTTCGGAGATCACCGGCGCGGAGGTGTGGGTGAAGTTCGAGAACCTCCAGTTCACCGCGGCCTACAAGGAGCGCGGCGCGCTCAATAAGCTTCTGCAGCTGACGCAGGCCGAGAAGAAGCGCGGCGTTATCGCGGCCTCCGCCGGCAACCACAGCCAGGGCCTTGCCTATCACGCCGCCCGGCTCGGCATTCCCGTAACGATCGTCATGCCGCGCGGTACGCCCTTCGTGAAGGTCCAGCAGACCCGCGCCCACGGCGCTGAGGTCGTGATCGATGGCGACGGCTACGACGACGCTTCGGCCTTCGCCCTGTCCCTGCGTGATGAACGCGACTTGGTGTTCGTCCACCCCTTCAACGACCTGGACGTCATGGCGGGCCAGGGAACGGTGGCGCTGGAGATGCTGGAGGACGTTCCGGAGTTGGAGGTCCTGCCGGTGCCGATCGGCGGGGGCGGCCTGATCGCCGGCATGGCGACGGCGGCCAAACACGTGAAGCCGCAGATAAAGGTGATCGGCATCGAGCCGGCGATGTACCCGTCCTTCACCGCCAAGATGCGTGGCGTGAATGCGGGCGCGAGCTCAGGAGGTGCGACTATCGCAGAAGGCATCGCGGTCAAGCAGGTGGGAGACGTCAGCTATGCCGTCGCCCGCCCGCTGGTCGACGAGGTGCTGCTGATAGAGGAGCCGTTCTTCGAGCGCGCGATCGCCCTCTACTGCAACGTTGAAAAGACCGTGACCGAGGGGGCGGGCGCCGGCTCGCTCGCCGCGCTGTTGGCGTTCCCTGAGCGGTTCCGAGGCAAGAAGTGCGGGCTGATCATCACAGGCGGCAATATCGACACCCGTCTCCTGGCCTCGGTACTGACCCGAGAGCTGGTCCGCGATCAGAGGATCGTCAGTCTGCGGATCATCGGTGACGATAGGCCAGGCCTGCTGGCCAATGTTTCCGCCATCATCGGGCAGATGGGGGCCAATATTATCGAGGTGGCGCACAACCGCCTGGCGCTGGATGTGCCGGCTAAGGGCGCTGAGTTCGACATCATGATCGAGACTCGCGACGCCCAACACACGCAAGAGATCATGGATGCCCTGCGCGAGCGCGGCTATCCGCCAAGGGCTGTTTGAGAGGTCTGAATTGATGTTCCGTACCCTGATGGTCGCGCTTGCCGCGTTGTCGCTGGCTGCTTGTCACCCGAAGGCGCAGCAGGCGGCCGACCAGAGCGCCGCGGCCAAGGCCTTCCTGGCCGACAACGCCAAGCAACCGGGCGTCGTAACCCTGCCGGATGGCCTGCAGTACAAAATCGTGCACTCCGGCCCCGCGACCGGCTCGAAGCCGCACATCAATGACGAGGTGAAGGTCAACTACGAAGGCAAACTGATCGACGGCAAGGTCTTCGACAGCTCCTACGAGCGTGGCCAGCCTGCCGCCATGCCGCTGAAGCACCTGGTGAAGGCCTGGCAGGAAGCGTTGTTGCTGATGCGGCCCGGCGATGAATGGATCCTCTACGTCCCGCCGGAGCTGGGCTACGGCGCCGAGGGCGCCGGCAATGGCGAGATCCCCGGCGGCGCGGCGCTAATCTTCCGCATAGAACTGATCGACTTCCTCCCGGGCCCCGGCAGCGTCGAGCAAGGCTAAAGCGCTCGCCGCATGCCCGCGTGGCTCTTGGCGAAGCCGAGGCGTTCGTAGAAGCGCTGGGCGTCGAGCCGGCTGTTATGGGTGAACAGCTCGATGTTCCGGCATCCACGGCGGCGCGCCTCGTCCATCGCCCAACTGACCATCACCCGGCCAAGGCCCTGGCCGCGCAGGGCGCCGGCCACCCGCACCGCCTCGATCAGCGCCAGCTCCGCACCTTGGTTGGATAGCCCCGGGATGAAGGTCAGCTGCAGTGTGCCGACCACGGCGCCAGAAGCGTCCTCGGCGACGGCGAGCAGATTGCGCCGATCGGCATCGACCTTCTCGAAAGCCTCGAAGTACCCTGGCAGGGGCGGATCGCTGACAACCTCGCGGCCCGAGCCGAGGTGGTCGTCGGCCAGGAGCTTGACGATTGCTGCGACGTCCTCGCGACGGGCGCGCCGAAGCGAGACGGGCGAGGCTGGCGGCACGTGTCCGACCTTAAGCCTGCGCCCTGCGGCCGACCCCGGCGATCATGACGGCTGCGATGACGCCGACGACCCCGCCAGCGACCAGGCCTTGAAGCCAGAACATCGGCGGCGGCGTCGCAAAGAACATCGATGAGGCGTTGGCCAGCGCCGCGCCCGGCAGGGCGCCAGCTACGAACATGTAGACGGACAGCCGCGACGTCGTCATCGGCCGCGCCGGCAGAGCCTCGGCGTTCTCGAAGTCGCGCATGATTGTTCCGCGGCTCAGGAAGAAGCTGAGCATGGCCAGGGGGATGATCGCCGTCGACAAGTAGACCGCGGTCTTGATGCCCCGTGCCGAGGCCACCGCGCAGCTCGCCTTGGCGGCCTCGAGCGCGGTCTTGCAGGCCTGAACGTCCAGGCCGGTCCCTGCCAGGTAGTGATTGGTCATCGCGTCGGTGGTCATGCCGAACGCGGTGGGGCCCCCGCCGAGCCCGATCATGTTGATGACGAACAAAAGGACCGCCGCGCTCAGCGCGCGCATCGCCGGCGGCACCAGGCCCTGCACCCCGCCATAGACGGGTCCCCACCAGGCGCCCACCCCGATGTTCGGAATCAGCAACAGGACCAGCGCCAGCATCATGTTGTCCGTACCCGCGGCGTACCAGAGGACGGGCAGGCTCACGAAAGGCACGAGCAACGGGAAGAGCGCGTAGTTGCGGACGTCCTTGGCGCCCCATCGATCGGCGAGGAAGCCGCCCAGCCACGAGCCGAAAGCCCCGCCGATCCCGGCCCCCAGGCCGAGCGCCAGGCTGATGAAGCCCAGCGGCGGCTTGCCAGGGGCCGGCGCCATGCCGAACTGGCCGGCCAGCATCGTCAGTTCGTGAGCGTGGTTGCGCAGGAAGAACGGCGTGAAGAACTGGCCGTGGGCGTAGCTGACGAACGAGGTGAACGCGCCGCCCATTGCGAACAGCCAGAATGTGGGGCGCTGCTCGAGGGTGGAGAAGACCACGAGCAGCGGTATGTGGTTCGACGCATTGGCCGCGGCGCGCGCGTCGCGGTTGAGTTGGCTGCGCGGTTCGCGAAGCGTGAGGATGGCCAGCAGGGCGAAGACCAGGCCCGGCGCGCCTGCGACCATGAACGCGGCGCGCCATCCATAGTGCTCGGCCACGATGCCGCCGATCGCCATGCCCAGGAGCGTGCCGATCGATATGCCCATCGAGTAGATGGCCAGCGCCGTCGCCCGCCGGTGGGCAGGGAAATAGTCGGCGAGCAGCGAGTGAGCGGTTGGCGAACACCCTGCCTCGCCGATGCCTACGCCGGCGCGTGCGAACGCCAGCACCGCGTAGTTCCTGGCCAGGCCGGAGGCGACGGTGAAGCCGCTCCAAAGGGTGAGCGAGATCGTCATCACCCATGGCCGGTTGTGCTTATCGGCCACCCGCGCAATCGGGATGCCGAGGATCGTGTAGACCGCTGCGAAATAGATTCCGCCCAGCGCTCCCATCTGGGTATCGGTGAGCCGCAAGTCGTTCTTGATGCTCTCGCCGATGGTCGTGATGATCTGCCGGTCCAGGAAATTGACGGTGTAGATTGCGACCAGCAGGGCCAGGGCGTAGCGCCCGTAGCTCGCGCTCACCGGCGCAAACCGAGGTTCCGACGGCGCGGCCGCACCCGGCTCCAAGACCGCGTCAACCACGGCGCATCCTCCCCGAATATTTTGTTCTTGGGCGCAGTTAGCCACGCCATTGCCGGCCACGCCAGCGAACGCTTTCCTTTGAGGCGCGCGGGTCATGGGTCTAGCTTTGGCCTATGAACGACCTGGCCGTCCCCCGCGAGATCCTGCAGACCCTCATCGGTTTCGACACCACATCGCGCCTTTCCAATCTGGCGCTGATCGAGTGGGTCGAGAACTATCTGGACGACCATGAGGTGGCGCACCGGCGCGTGCCCAACGCCGAGGGAACCAAGTCCAACCTGCTGGCGACGATCGGGCCCGCCACAGAAGGCGGCGCCGTACTTTCCGGACACACCGACGTGGTGCCGGTGGACGGGCAGCCCTGGACATCCGACCCTTTCAAGCTCGTCGAGCGGGATGGCCGGCTCTATGGGCGCGGAACGTGCGACATGAAGGGTTTTCTGGCCCTGGCCCTCAGCGTGGTGCCGGATTTGATCGCCGCGCCGCTGCGTCGGCCTGTGCACCTCGCCTTCTCCTACGATGAGGAGATCGGCTGCCTAGGCGCCCCGGCGCTGATCGAGGTGATCCGACGGGAGTTGCCGCAGCCCGCCTTCGTCGTGGTGGGCGAGCCGACCGATATGGTGGCTGTCAACGGCCACAAGGGCATCGCCACCTTCCACGTCACCGTCACCGGCCGGGAGGCGCACTCAAGCCAGACCCAGCAGGGCGTCTCGGCAGTCATGGCCGCCGTCAAGCTGATGTCGACCCTGACCGAGCTTTCCGAGCGGCTGGAGCGTGAGGCCGACCCCGCTTCGCCGTTCACGCCGAAGGGCGCGACCCTGACCATCGGCATGGTCAACGGCGGGACGGCCCATAACATCCTGGCGCGCGAATGCAGGTTCGTCTTCGACCTGCGCTGTCCGCCAAGACTCGATCCCCAGACGATCCTGGCGGCGTTCTTCGCTGAGGTGCGGGCCATGGACGCCGCACTGAAGGCTCGCGCCCCGGAAGCGGGCGTTACGGTCGAGATGCATTCCAGCGTGCCGAGCTTCGCGCCCGAGCCGGACGGCGCCGCCGAGTCGTTCGCCCGCCGCCTCGCCGGAGACAACGGCCCGCCTCGAGCCGTCTCATTCGCCACCGAGGCTGGACAGTTCCAGCGCGCGGGTCTCTCGACCGTGCTTTGCGGGCCAGGCTCTATCGAGCAGGCGCACCAGCCCGACGAGTTCGTCGAGGTCGCTCAGATGGAGCGGGGCCAGGCGTTCATGCGCCGGTTGGTGGAATGGGCTTCTTCGGCTGGATGAAGGCGCGGCGAAGCAAAAGATCGAGCGGGTTCCAGGTCATCGCCCGCGCGATCGCCCAGGACCCGACCTTGCGGTCCGCCTGAGCTTCACGGCGGGCTTCCAGGGCGACGTCGACGTGCCGGATCGCCGAGAAGAGACCGCGGATCGGCGTGACGACCTCGCCGCGCGTCGCGTGGCGGGTGAAGAGCACCACTGTCGCCAGGATGTGCAGTGGCAGGGTCAGCCAGAACAGCACCGGAGGCGTATCCTTCACAAACACCCAGAAGCGGTTGCGCGAGCCGTGGAACACCGCGAAATCGCTCCGGCGCCCGCCGCTGGACGCCGAGCCCACATGGCGCACCACCGCGTCGGGCACCAGGAGCGTCGGTTCCCCGATCAGCCGCAGCCGGTAGCCGAAGTCCACGTCCTCGCAGTAGCAGAACAGCCGCTCGTCGAAGCCGCCGAGCCGCAGAAACAGCTCGCTGTCGACAAGCATCGCCCCCCCGCAAGCCGAGAACACCCACCCGGGCTCGAGGCCGCTCGGGCTGGGATGGGTGTAGCCGCCGCGGAACGGAAAACCCGCCAGCGCCATGACATCGCCCAGCCCGTCGAGCGTCGTGGGGTCCGCCGCCATCAGTTGTCGGGAGGCGAAGGCGTGCACCGAGGGGTTGGCGTCGGCCGCGGCCATGAGCTGCGCCAGCCAGTCGGGCTCTGCAAAAGCGTCTGGATTGAGAAGCGCCAGCCACCGTCCGCGCGCCGCCCGCGCCGCCTGGTTCACGGCTGCGGCGAAGCCGAGATTGTCGCCATTCTCGATCAGCCTGATCGCCGGGTCGGCCCTGGCCGCGGCCTGAGCGGTGCGGTCGCTGGAGGCGTTGTCGACCAGGATGATCTCATAGTCCGCAAACGACTGGGCTCGGACCGTCGCCAGGCATTGAGCGAGCATGGCTCCGCTCTCATAGACCACCACAACGACGCTGATGCGCGGCGAAGAAGGGTTGTCTTTCGCCGCGTCACGCGCCATCCGGAAGTCTGCTCCACTATCTTCAGGTCCACATGACGACGATCACGCCGCTGGCCTTGGCCGAAGTCCTGCTTATCACGCCCAAGCGCCATGGCGATGCCCGTGGCTGGTTCGCCGAAACGTGGAGCCGGGAGGCGCTTTCGAGGGCCGGCGTCGAGGCCGACTTCGTGCAGGACAACCAGGCGTTCAACGCCAAGGCCGGCACCGTCCGCGGCCTCCACTTCCAGCGCTCGCCGCATCCTCAGGCCAAGTTGGTCCGCGTGCTGAAGGGCGCCATTTATGACGTCGCGGTGGACGTCCGCCCGGGCTCGGCGACCTACGGAAAATGGGTCGGCGCCGAACTCACGGCCGAACTCGGCGAGCAGATCTTCGTGCCCCGCGGCTTCGCCCACGGCTACGTCACCCTCACCGATGACTGCGAGCTGTTCTACAAAGTCGACGGCCTCTATGCGCCCCAGACCGAGGGCGGCATCCTCTGGAACGATCCGGACCTGGCGATCCCCTGGCCGCTCAAAGGCGAGGCGATACTCTCCGACAAGGACAAGATCCTGCCGCGGCTCAAGGACATGCCGCCGGCGGCCTTCTAGCCCGCGCTCCTCATCGCCGCGCTCAGACGCCCAGAGCGGGAACCTCGTGGTTTAGCTCGGTCTGGCGCTACGGCATTCGATTTCGCGCGCGCTGGGACGGACGAAGGGCGCAACGCAAACGACCTGGCCGGCGGCAAGCACCGTCCAGGCCATTTCATGGTGATCGCCTTCGTCAAAGGACCCCCGCACCTGCGGCAGCGCCTGCGTCGCCCAGGCGACCGCAAGGCCCAGCCCGACGCCTACCGCAAAACCGACCGGCGACATGCCCGCCCCGTCGCATTCCCCATCGGCAGTGGGCCGGGTTCCATCTGTTTCGGCAATACGCGCGATACGGTCATTCGCCGATCGAGCGGCGATTTCGCACCCCATGCCGCGGATAGCCGTGGCATGAACGGCGATCGGCCCGGGGGTTATGGGGCGAAGCTCAATCCAAAACGCCTTCGCGGGGAGGAGCCGATGCGAACGCCGACCACTCGGCGATGACCTGGGCATCGGTTTCGGCTGAATGCGCCGCTCGCAACGCACCGAACGCATCCCCATCCACCAGTCGGCCGATCGCCCAGACGGCGGCGCCACGCACAAGCGGCGAGGGATCTGCCAGCAGCCGCTCTGCCTCCGCGGCCAGCGCGCGATCCCCGGAGTTACCGATCGCATAGAGCACATTGCGCAGGAACCGGTCGCGGCCGATGCGTTTGACCGGGTTCTTGGCGAACAACGCCCGGAAGCCCGCATCGTCCAGACGCGACAGATCGGCCAGCGACGGTGCGTGCAGGGCCTCACGCGCCTGCAGTTTCTGCTCCGCTGCGGCGGCGGCGAACTTGTTCCACGGACAGATCGCCAGACAGTCGTCGCAGCCATAGATGCGATTGCCCAGCGCCTCGCGGAACTCGCCAGGGATCGGCCCCTTCAGTTCTATGGTCAAGTAGGAGATGCAGCGCCGGGCGTCGAGCTGGAAGGGCGCGGGGAAGGCCCGCGTCGGGCAGATGTCCAGGCAGGCGTGGCAGGTCCCACAGTTCATCGTCTCAGGCGCGTCGGGCGTCAGTTCGAGGGTCGTCAGTATCGAGCCCAGGAATAGCCAGGACCCGAAGTCCTTTGAGACGAGGTTCGTATGTTTGCCCTGCCAGCCTGCGCCCGCCCGCTCGGCCAGCGGCTTCTCCAACAGCGGGGCTGTGTCGACGAACACCTTCACCTCGCCACCGAACCTTGCCTGCAGCCAACGGGCCAAGGTCTTGAGCCGGCCCTTGATCAGCTCGTGGTAGTCGTCGCCCTGGGCATAGACACTGATCGCGCCCTTGGTGGGATCCTGGAGAACGGCCAGCGGATCGTCAGGCGGACCATAGTTGACGCCGAGAACCATCGCCGAGCAGGCGTCAGCCCACATCGCCCGCGGGTGCGAGCGGCGATCGACCGTCTCGGCCAGCCAGGCCATCTCGCCATGCCGCCCGGCCTCGATGAATTCGGAGAGCCTGGCGCCGGCCGGCCAGGTTTCGGGGATCGTGGTGAAGCGGCAGATGTCGAAGCCAAGCTTCAGCGCTTCGGCGCGGATCAGGTCGCTGGCGGTGTCAGAAGTCGAGATCGTCATAGTGCTTGGCAGGCGTCAGGCCCGGCCAGCGGTCCAGCAGCAGGGGCCGGAAACACGGCCGAGATTTCAGCTTCATGTACCACGTCTTCACGGCCGGAGACCCGGACCAGGGCATGTCGCCGAAATAGTCGATCAGCGACAGATGGGCCGCGGCCGCGAAGTCGGCCAATGACAGCTTGCGCCCCGCCAGCCACTCGCGCTCCTGCAGGAGCTTTTCGATATAGAACATATGGCTGCGCAGCCCGTCGCGGCCCTGGCGCAGGTTGGCGAGGTCCGGCGCGCCCATTCCCAGCAGTCGCTTTTCCATTTTTTCGTGCAGGATGTAGCCGCCGGCCTCGAAGTCGAATTTGCGGTCGAACCATTGCATCAGCCGCCTGGCCTCCGCCCGCTCGGCGGCGTCTCGGCCCAGCAGTGGCGGCTCCGGCGATGTCTCTTCCAGGTGATCGAGGATGGCGCGGCTCTCGCAGATCACCAGGCGATCGTCACCGTCCTCTTCGACCAGCACCGGAAGCAGGCCCGACGGGTTCATGGCGGTCAGATCCTTCGGGCGCTCCCAGTAGCGGACTTGGACCTCCGTGAAGGCCAGCCGCTTTTCCCCCAGCGCCAGGCGCACCTGGCGCGAGGCGGGATCGAGCGGGAAGTGATGCAGGGTGCGCTTGAGTGACATGTCCGGCTTGCGGGAGCGGATCGAATCGTTGGTCCCAATGAACATCCGACGCGTTAAGGGCGCGTTTACTAGAGCGTTTTCTGGGTTTTGGCCCTGCCGATTTTTGTCTCAGCGAAGGCCCCGCCGTGCGGTTCCGCCCGGCCGCGCGGATCGGCATGGATAATGATGTCGGCCGAAGGGAATTCACCGAGCACGCGTTTCTCGGCTGCTACGATCACCTGGTGGGCCGCCTCCAGGGTGAGCTGTGGGTCGAGGTCGACATGCATCTGGATGTGGACGTAGGGGCCTGAGGCGCGCGTGCGCAACTGGTGGACGTCGGTCAGGCGGCGGTCTTCGGTCATCAGATCGACGATCCTGGCGCGCACCTCGTCGGGCAACTCGTGGTCCATCAGTTGGCCGGACGCCTCGCGGAAGACGCCGACCGCGCCCCAGAGCAGCAAGCCCGCGATGACCAGCGCCGCTATGGCGTCGAGCCGGCCGATCCCCAGCCAGGCGGTCGCTGCGATGCCGACCAGCGCGATCACGTTGGAAGCCAGGTCGGCGGCGTAATGCGCCCGGTCGCCAGACACCGCCACCGACGAGGTCTTTTTCAGCACGCGCCCCTGGGCTCCGATCAGCAGCGCCGTCAGGACGATGGACACAATCATCGCGGCGATCGCCCAGCGGCCCTCTTGGATCGGCCGCGGCGACATCAGTCCGGCGACCGCCTCGCGGGCAATCAGGGCGGCGGAGGCGAACACCAGCCCGGCCTGCACGAGGCTCGCGAAACCCTCGGCCTTTCCGTGACCGAACCGGTGCTCGGCGTCCGGCGGCGCGATTGCGTAGCGAACGGCGAAGAAGGTGGTGAGCGACGCCAAGAGGTCGAGGGCGGAATCGGCGGTGGAAGCCAAAAGAGCGATCGAGCCCGACGCCAGCCACGCAGCCACCTTGAGCGTCACCAAAACCGCGGCGATGGTGACCGAGTAGAGCGTCACGCGCCGGGTGAGGGCGGCGGTCTCGGGGGCGGCCATTCGGTGAGCGGTGGGAGTCATGCTCGGGGAAACTAGTGGCGCCGTCGCCCCAAGCCAGCGCGAACGACTCGCAGCTTCTAGGCCGCCCGCAAGGGCAGCGGTCCGATGTAGTGCGACTGCGGCCGGATCAAGCGGCCACCCACCAACTGCTCGCGGGCATGTGCGATCCAACCCGCGACGCGGCCGGTCGCGAAGACGCATGTGAAGGCCGAGGGCGGGTAGGCCAGCGCCTCGAGCAGCAGGGCGGTGTAGAACTCCACGTTGGTGTCGAGCGGCCGATTGGGCTTCCGCTCTTTCAGGATCGCCAGCGCCGCAGCCTCGACGGCTTCGGCGAAGGCGAGCCGTCCGGGCATGATGTCCGAGGCCTCGGTCAGCCGCCGCACGGCGGCCTTCAAGGCGTCGGCCCGCGGATCGCGCACCCGGTAGACCCGATGGCCGAAGCCCATCAGCCGCTCGCCATGCTCCAGCGCGTTCTCGATCCAGGCGCGCGCGTTTTCCGGCCGTCCGATGTCGTCCAGCATCTCGATGACCGGTCCCGGCGCCCCGCCGTGCAACGGTCCCTTAAGGGCGCTGATCCCACCCAGCACGGCCGAGGTCAGCCCAGCTCGCGTCGAGGCGATCACACGGGCGGCAAAGGTCGAGGCGTTCAGTCCGTGGTCGCTGACAGTGACCAGATAGGTGTCGAGCGCGTCGGCCTCGGCGCGGCTGGGCGCCTTGCCACGCAGCATCCGCATCGTATCCGCCGCGTGGCTGAGGCCAGGGTCCGGCCGAATCGGCGCCTCGCCGGCCTGGGCGCGGACGACGGCGGCGGTGAAGACCGCCGGCGCCGCGGTCAGCCGCAGGGCGACGGCCAGGTCGTCGCCATCGGCAAGCCGGGCGGTCAGCGCGCGCACGGCCTCGATCGGCGTACGGTCCAGGAGGCCGGTATCCAGCGCCGAAACCTCGGCGAACACGTCGAGCCGCGCCGCGCCCAGCGCAGGGGCCAGCTCCGCCGGCAGATCGTCGAAGAAGCCATCCCAGAGCAGACGCATCACCTCCTCGTACGTCGCCCGGCCGGCCAGCTCGTCCAGCGACTGGCCGCGGATGATCAGCCGCCCGGCCTGCCCGTCCACATCCGAAAGCACGGTGTCCGCGGCGACGACGCCTTCCAATCCGTCCGACATGGCAATCCTCCAAAGCTCGCTTGCTGTTCGCCAAAAAAGCCGTCAACTTGATCACGTCAATCTTGATCAATATAATCAATGTATTCTCATGACTTCGCCTGATTGGATCGCTGCCGAGGAGGCCCGGGACCGCCTGGGGGTTCGCCCGCAGACGCTCTACGCCTACGTCAGCCGTGGCCGGGTTCAGGTTCGCGCCGATCCTGGCGACCCGCGCCGCAGCCTCTACCGCGCCGCCGACATTGCCGCCCTGGCGCTGCGTAAGACACGCAGCCGCAAGGTCTCCGACGTCGCCGCCGGCGCCATTGCCTGGGGCGAGCCGGTGCTGGCCTCTGAGATCACCACCGTGGCCGGGGAGCGGCTGTTCTACCGCGGCCGCGACGCCATCCGTCTGGCGGAGAGCGAGACCCTGGAGTCCGTGGCTCGCCTATTGCGCGGTGGTCACGGCGCGGCCCTGAAGCGCACGGAGCGTCCTGCTCCGCCGCAACATCCGGACATGCGCACGCGGGCCTACCTGGCGCTCGCCGCCCGGGCCGGCTCCGACCCCCCCGCGCGCGGCCGCAACGCCCTGGTGCTGGCCGTGGAGGCCGCGACCCTGCTCGACGTTCTGGCCGATGCGGTGGCCGGGGAGGTCGGGGGCGGGGCGATCCACAATCGCCTGTCGCTTGCCTGGGGGCTCGGGCCCGGCGGTCCGGGCGCCGACCTGATCCGGCGCATATTGGTGCTCGTGGCCGACCACGAGTTGAACCCCTCGGCCTTCGCGGCCCGGGTGGCGGCGTCTACGGGGGCTTCCCTCTCGGCGTCCGCGCTGGCCGGACTGGCGACCTTGTCAGGCCCCCGCCATGGCGGCGCGACGGCGGCGGTTCGCACCTTCGCCGCAGAGGCCGCCCAGCTCGGACCCCGTCAGGCGATCGCCAATCGACTCGTTGAGGACCGCGTCCTGCCGGGCTTCGGCCACATGCTTTACCCGGAACACGACCCGCGCGCCGCCGCGCTTTTGGAGCGCTTCACGCCGCCGCCGGAGTTGCAGGCGCTTCGCCAGGCGGTGCTGGCGGTCGCGGGCCTCGCGCCCAATGTCGATTTTGCCTTGATGGCCGCATGCGAAGCCTTGCGCTTGCCGCCTGACGCGCCCTTTGCGCTTTTCTCCGTGGCCCGCTGCGCCGGCTGGATCGCCCACGCCATCGAGCAGGGTCAGGCCGACACGCCGATCCGGCCGCGGGCCCGTTACGTGGGGCCCGAACCGGAATTCATCCCCCCTGGCTAGGGAAGGAAGGCCGGG
>NZ_DASXNL010000131.1:0-30783 GCF_036495085.1 Phenylobacterium sp.
CGAACGCACTGAAGTTCACGGAAACAGGCGGCGTGAAGGTGGCGGTGAGCCGGCGCAACAAGCGGCTCGTGCTGAGCGTCGCCGACACCGGTATCGGCGTCGCCCCCGACAAGCTGAACGGCCTATTCCAGAAGTTCGAGCAGGCTGACGCCTCGACGACGCGGCGTTATGGCGGCACCGGTCTGGGGCTCGCTATCTGCCGCGACCTCGCCCAGTTGATGGACGGCGTGATCCGCGCCGAAAGCACGCCTGGCGCCGGCGCCACCTTCACGGTGGAGCTGCCGCTGCCGAGGCTGGCCGCCGCGCCCGCCAAGCCGGAAAAGCGCAGGTCCGAACCGTCGGCCCCGATCGCCGATGTTGCTCTGCGCGTACTGGCCGCGGAAGACAACGGCATGAACCAACTGGTGCTGCGGACCCTTCTCGAGCAGGTGGGCGTCGAGCCGGTGATGGTCAGCAACGGCCGTGAGGCGGTTGCGGCCTGGGCGCGGGAGCCCTGGGACCTGATCCTCATGGACGTACAGATGCCGGACATGGATGGTCCGACCGCCGCCGGCGTGATCCGCGCCCGCGAGCGCGCCGAAGGCCGGCCGCGCACGCCTATCGTCGCCCTTACCGCCAACGCCATGGCCCATCAGGTCGCGGAATACATGCAGGCCGGCATGGATGATTTCGTAGCCAAGCCGATCGAGGCCGGGCGGCTTTATGCCGTGATCCACTCGGCCCTGGAAGCGTCCGAGAATGGCAAGGCGAGCGCTGCGGCCTAGGGTGGCTCGCGGGCGTCCGCCCGACGGCGGGTGTGTGAAGCACCGCCAGGTGAACGCCCGCCCGCCCGCGAAGGGGCGGATCCTTAAGCGGGCGCGCCGAACTGGAAGCCGCTGATCGCCACGTTCATCGCGACGTCGCGAAAGATCTGGCGGCCCGATTCACCCTCGGCGGCTCCGGCCGCGACGAATAGCGGGGCAAGATGCTCCTCGCGCGGATGAGCCTCGCGCGCGTAGGGTCCGCGGTCCCAGTGCCGGATCGCAGCGTCGCGGCTCTCAGGCTTCGCAAGCGCATCGGCCAGCCAGGCGTCAAACGCTTCGGACTTGGCCGTGAAGGCCGGCGAGAAGCCGCCCATGTTATGCCAACTCATGCCCGAGCCCACGATCAGCACGCCCTCGTCCCGCAGCGGGGACAACGCGCGACCGGCCGCCAGATGCGCCTGCGGGTCGAGGTCGTCGCGGAGCGACAACTGAACGACGGGAATGTCGGCCTGCGGTGTGGCCAGGAGAAGGGGCACGAAGACCCCGTGGTCATAGCCGCGTTCCACATCCTCCGCCGTCGGGAAGCCCGCGGCTTCCAGTAGCTCCCGGGCCCGCCTTGCCAAGGCGGGCGAACCCGGTGCGTCGAAGCGCAGTCGATAGGTCTCTTCCGGGAAACCGTAATAGTCGAACAGCATCGGCGGCTTCTCCGCCGCGCCCACAGTGAACTGCGGCTCCTCCCAATGACCGGAGATCACCAGGATCGCCTTCGGACGTTCCGGAAGCCCCGCGACCAGGCCCTTGAGCCAGGCCGCGGTCTTGTCCCAGGTGTCGGCGGGCCCGCGGGTCCAGTCCATGAAGAAGCAGGGTCCCGCACCGTGCGGGATGAACAGGGTCGGAAGTGTCATTGGAACCTCCTGGCGGCCCTCTGCTCAGGCCGCCAGCCTTTCTTCGGCGAGGACTTTCTCTATCCAGGCGCTGAACGACTTGCCGTAGCTACGCAGGAACTCGGCGGTCGCCTCGTTGATCAGGTCCCCGTTCGCGTCGAACAGCGAGAACGCGTTGCCGACGTAGGCTTCCTGGGAAAGCGTCGGCACATTCAGGAACACCAGGGACTGGCGCAGGTGGTGGTTGGCGCCGAAGCCGCCGATCCCGCCGGGCGAGACCGAGATCACGGCGCCCGGTTTGCCGTTCCAGGCGCTGTCGCCGTAGGGGCGCGAGCCCACGTCGATGGCGTTCTTAAGCGGGCTGGGTACGCCGCGGTTGTATTCGGGCGTTACGAAGAGGACGGCGTCTGCCGCCTTGATCTGCTTCTTGAAGCTGACCCACTCCGGCGTCGGCGTGGCTTCGAGGTCCTGGTTGAAGAGTTGCAAGTTGCCGATCTCCACCTCGGTGAATTTCAGGTTCGGGGTCAGTTTCTCCAGGGCGCGGGCGACTTTGCGGCTCACGGAGTCCTTGCGGAGGCTGCCAACGATGACGGCGACGGTGTGGGGCGTGGGCATCTGTGGGTTCCTCAGGGTTTGTCTTCGGGAAGAAAGATGCTCCCGCTCCGCGCGGTTGATAATCGGGTTCTCCTGAACAATTATGTTTCCACTTAGGAAGCAATCGCCAGGCGCAGATCATGGACCGGGTCGACGAGATCAATGCCTTCGCCGCGGTCGCCGACGCCCGAAGCTTCACCCAGGGCGCGCGGCGGCTGGGGGTGTCCAGCGCACAGGTTTCCAAATTGGTGGCGCGCCTCGAGAACCGCCTGGGCGCGCGGTTGCTCAACCGTACGACACGCGATGTCTCGCTGACGGACACCGGCCGGGCCTATCTGGAGCGGGCGCGCGGGCTCTTGGAGGACTTCGAGGCGCTTGAAGGCTCGGTGCGCGACCAGGGCGGTCCGCGCGGCCTCCTGAAGATCTCGGCGCCGGTCTCTTTCGGCGCGAGCCAGCTCACGCCGGCGCTGCTGGATTTTGCAGCCGCCTATCCGGAGGTCTCGCTCGACGTCTCCGCCACGGACCGGATGGTCAACCTCGTGGAGGAGGGGTTCGACGTTGGCGTGCGAATCGGCCAGCTCGCGGACTCGTCGGTCATTGCGCGCAAGCTCGCGGCCGTCCGCATGGTGACCTGCGCCTCGCCCGACTACCTGGCGCGCAGCGGGACCCCCGCCACGCCGCACGACCTCGGGCGGCACGAGGCGATCATCGACACCAACGCGCGAGATCCCCTGGTCTGGGCCTACGGGAGCCACAACGACCGCCACGACGTACGCGTGCACGGACGCCTGCGGTTCGGCGGGGCCGACGCCTGCGTGGCCGCCGCGCGCCGCAGCCTGGGCGTCACCCGCACGCCTGCCTTCGCCGCGGCCGATGATCTTCGGAGCGGACGGCTGGTCCCGCTTTTGTGCGCTTACGAGCCGCAGCTGATCCACGTCCATGCGGTCTATCCACATGCGCGCCACCTGGCGGCCAAGGTGCGGGCCTTCGTGGACTTCCTGGCGCAGCGTTACGCGGGCGAGCCTGAATGGCATCAGGGCTGGGGTGCGACCCACACCGCAAACTAAAGAGCTTCAGCGCGCTTTTGCGGTTGCTCGGTTGACCAGGAATTGCGCCATCGCATCGGCGGGCTCGTTGGTCGTCCAGGCATCTTCGAAGGCGTCGACCCCAGCGGCGATGGCTTGGCTCATCGGCAACTCCTCCCATTGCCGGACCAGAGCCTTCTGGATCCGCACGGCGCGGGGCTCGGCCTCCATGAGGCTTTCAAGCAGACCCTCGATGGCTAGGGGTAGCCGAGCCGGCGGATGAATTTCTTCCACCAGGCCCCAGGCCAGGGCCTCGGCCGCATCGAAGGTCTCGCCGGTCATCAGGATGCGCCGGGTCCGGCCCCAGCCGATGAGCGAGGGCAGGAGCGCGGCCTCGACGACAGATGGCAGGCCCAGCTTCACCTCCGGCATCCCGAACCTGGCCGTGTCGGCGGCCAGGCGCATGTCGCAAGCCGCCGCGATCTCGAGGCCGGCCCCCAGACACCAGCCATTTATCGCTGCGATCACCGGAACCGGCATGTCGCGGATCGCCCGGCAACAGTCGTGCACCTTCAGGATGAAGTCCCGCGCAGGCCCAGGTCCCCCGAGCTCTGCCATCTCGTCGATATTGGCCCCGCCGACGAAGGCCTTGTCGCCCGCACCGGTAAGGACGACAGCGCGCAAGGTCTCATCGCGCGCAAGGCCGCCGAAGAGCTCCGCGAACTGCGCCATAACCTCAGACGACAGGCTGTTGAGTTTTTGCGGGTTGTTGATGGCGACATGGGCGATGCGTCCACGGGCGCGGTCTTCAAGGCGCGACTTGACGTAAGAGATCATTGTTCAGTTAGTGCTTTGATGTTTCTCTTGCGGGTCACCCAAGGGAGGACACGCAGATGGCCGACGGCAACATCACCAAGGATATCCTGTACGACGCCGTCGCGCCTGACGATTTCGAGTCCATGCTGGAGCTCGACCGCTACAACGCCCGCTCCACGGCGTTCGACAAGATCATCTCGGCCACCCACGACCACTTCTGGGACCCGCTCGACCCGAAATACATCGACTTCTCCGCACCCTGGGACATGGAGAACGAGGCCCTGCTGCCTGACGACCAGGTGGTGAGCCTTGGCGTCCCCTATGTTCGTGAGCATCTCGAAAAGACCGGTCAGAAGGCGAAATTCATCAATGAGATGGCGCTTTGGCAGTTCTCCTCGATCCTGCATGGCGAGCAGGGCGCGCTGAACCTGTCGGCCAGCCTCTGCCACGTGCTCAAGGATCAGGGCGCGCAGGAATATGCCGCCAACCAGACCCGCGAAGAGGCCCGCCACGTCACCGCCGTCGCGAAATATATCAAGGCCCGCTGGGGCCGGCCGCGGCCATGCGGTGTGGTGCTGCAGCAGCTGCTCGTCGACATCATCTCGGCGCCGGAGGTCTACAAGAAGATCATCGGCATGCAGATGCTGGTCGAGGGCCTGGCCATGGGCGCCTTCGCGGCCGGATTCCGGTTCAATCGCGATCCGCTTGCCCGCAAGCTCTTCCAGTTGGTGATGACCGACGAGGCCTTCCACCACAAGTTCGGGAAGATCTGGGCCGATCGCACGATCCCGAAGATGAGCCAGGAAGAGCGCGAGACGGTCGAGGATTGGGCCGCCCACTGCTTCCAGGGCCTGCTCTTCAACCTGGGATCGCCGATCCAGCAGTCGCAGGTCTACCGCGACTTCGGCCTCGATCCGGAGAAGGTCCTGGAGGGCGTCCGCGAGATCATCCAGAACACCGCGGCCAGACGCGAACGGCTGAAGAGCCAGACCAATATCTTCCGTGTGCTGATCAAGACGTTGCTGAACGCCGGCCTTATCACCGAGCGCACGCGCGCCTTCTACGCCACCTACGTCGACATGGATGAATTGAAGGCCGAGGGCGACAGGATGATCGGCGACGACATCGCCGAGGAGGGGATCAAGTACCTCCAGGAGATCAACTTCAAGGACCGGGCGCGCTCTGTGAGCATCGCGGCCGAGTAGCCTATTTGCCGAGCTGGGCGAGTTTCAGCGCAGCGGCGTAGTCCGCCGCGAGCATTGGCTGCGTTTCCAGCAGGAAGCGGCTGGATATCGTCGAGGTCGGGTCGGCGATCCGGCTCGGGATCGCCTCGCGGTCGATGCCGCCTTCCAGCGTAAGCACCGCGTCCTGCCAGAACTCTGTGCGGTCGAAGTAGAAAGTGTGCGGCGTTGCGGGGTCGAGTTCCTCGCCCAACGAAAAGTGCAGGGACTTGAAGAGGTCGCTGCAGTCGACATTGCAGAAAGAGGCCGGCGCGTCGTCGGGCAGGCCCACACGGCCGGCGCGAGGCGTGGGCTCGCCGTTCTTGATGTCGGAGATCTTCAGCACGGAGTCGAAGCGGTTGGAGTAGCAGGTGGTGCGGCCAACGTACTTGTCCAGCCAGCGGCCGCCCGCCTGATCTTCGGACAGGCTGCCGGTGGCCACATCGCCGGCGACGAAGATCAGTTGCGAAATCGACCAGGCCTTGTTGTTTATCTTGGTGTCCTGATAGGCCCAGCTGAATGCCTGGCGGACGACAAATGCGCCCATTGAATGGGCCATGACGCTGACGCTGGCCTCGCAGTCCGGCTGCTGCATCGAGACGAACATCGCCAGGGCCGTGTCGATCAGCGCATTGGCCGAGGCCCGAGCATTGCTGCGATCGCCGTAGTAGCCGGCCACCAAGCCGAGCGATGGCCAGTCGAAGCTCGCATAGACCCCGTCCCATCCCTGGGCCTTGAGCTTGGCGATGTTGTCGACGTCGCCGCTGCATGAGTGGGCGAAGCTGACATTGAAGCCGTGCACGTAGAACAAAAGGTCGCCCTTCGGCAGGCCTTGGGCGTTGGTCTGCGGGAAGGCGCCCAGGACGGCCCTGCGCCACGCGCTCATGCTGATTTCCGCCGGTGCGCCGGCGTCGTCCAGGACCAGGTAGCGGGGCGTCGCGGCCATTTTGCCGTCGTCGCCTTTCTTGCGGACTGAGATCATGAAGCTGGTCATGCTTGCACCCCTCGCCTGGTGGTAAGCCAACCACATCTGCAACCTTCAGTATAGTGAGGCCGCGCGGCCGCCCCCCCGCGGCGGTTCCGCTTGATTTTCCAGGATCAGGCGGCTCGTTAGGGGGCATGAGCCGAGGCGCAGAGGTTATTGTGGCTGGGGCTGGCGCCCTGGGCCTGAGCACGGCGCTGGAGCTGGCCCAGGCGGGATGTTCGGTGACGCTCTGCGATCTGGCGGCGGAGCCACAGGCCTCGGCCGTGGCCGCAGGAATGCTGGCGCCTGTGTTCGAGGCCGTGCTCGACCCGGCGGCGTCCGGCGACCTCGACCTGCTGCTGGCGGCCAGGAACCTGTGGCCGGCGCTCGCGGCGCGGTCAGGGGTCGAGATCGATCGCTCGGGGACGGCCGCCGTCGGGTCCGATGCCTGGCTGGCCGGCGTGCGCGCCGCGCTCGCCCGGCTGGGCTGCCACGCGAGCGAGCTGCCGCGCTCGCTGCTGGATGAGCTCGCGCCGGGCGTCGCACTTGAACTGGAGGGCCTTCTGCTGCGCGAGGACTGGCGGTTGGAGCCGAAACCGGCCTTGGCCGCCCTTCGCGGGGCCGCGCGCGCGTGGGGCGTGGAATTTCGGGAAGAGGCGGTCGCCGGTCGAGGGAGCGCGGACCTGCTGGTCGTCGCCACCGGCGCCGGCCGGGACCTCACCCACGTGGCCCCGGAACTCTCCTGTCTTACCCCCATCAAGGGCCAGATCCTGCGGTACTCCGACGTTCGCGGGGGGCATGTGAGCCTGCGTGGCGAGGGCGTCTACGCTGTGCCCGGGTCAGATGGCCTTGCCATGGGCGCGACGATGGAGCCGGGGCGCGCCGACACCAGGATCGACCCTTTGGTCCTTGAACCCATGGTCCAGGCGGCCGGACGGCTTATGCCCGGCCTCAGGAACGCAACCTTCGGCGTCGCCGCAGGCGTGCGGGCGGCCACGCCGGACGGCTTGCCGATGGTCGGGCCCTCCGCTGCCCCGGGAGTGATGCTGGCAGTGGGCGCGCGGCGCAACGGTTGGCTGCTGGCGCCGTTGGTCGCTGAAGTCATAGCCGCTTGCGTGACGGGCCGCGATCCTGGTCCCTTTGCAGCGCGGCTCGATCCAGCTCGGTTCGACGCGGGGAGGGCGCAATGAACGGATTCTGGTTCAGCGACGAACAAGAGGCGATCCGTGAGGCCGTGCTTCGGCTTTGCGCGCGCTTCGACGGCGACTACTGGCGGCGAACCGACGAGAGCGGCGAGTTCCCGGAGGACTTCGTGGCCGCCATCGCCGAAGCTGGCTGGCTCGGCGCGGCCATGCCGACGGAACTCGGGGGGGCGGGGCTTGGCCTGACGGAGGCGGCGATCGCGATGCAGGCCGTGGCCGAAAGCGGCGCCGGCTTTTCCGGGGCGAGCGCCCTGCACCTGAACATTTTCGGCCCCATGCCGCTGGTCAAGTTCGGGACCGATGAACAGAAGCAGCGGCTGATCCCGCGGCTTATCTCCGGCCAGGACAAGATGTGTTTCGGGGTCACCGAGCCCGACGCCGGCCTGGACACGACCAGCCTTACGACCCGGGCGATCCGCACCAACGATGGCTATGTGATCCGCGGCCGAAAGATGTGGACCACGATGGCCCAGCGCGCGACCAAGATGTTGATCGTAGCGCGCACGACGCCCCGCGCCGAGGTCAAGAAAGCCACCGATGGCGTGAGCCTCTTTTACGTCGACTTCGATCGTGAACGGATCACGGCGACGCCGATTCCCAAGATGGGCCGCAAGGCGGTGGAATCCAATTCCGTCTTCATCGACGACCTGCATGTCCCGGCCGACGCCCTGGTCGGCGAAGAGGGCAGGGGTTTCTATTACCTGCTGGAAGGCCTCAACCCCGAGCGCGTGCTGATTGGCGCCGAGGCCGTTGGCCTGGGTCGCGCGGCGTTGAGGAAAGCGGCGAGCTACGCCAAGGAGCGCGTGGTGTTCGCTCGTCCCATCGGCCAGAACCAGGGCGTCGCCCATCCCCTGGCGCGGGCCTGGGCGGACCTGGAGGCGGCGAACCTGATGGCGTTCAAGGCTGCGGCGCTCTACGACGCTGGCCGCGAATGCGGCGCCGAGGCCAATGCGGCGAAGTACCTGGGCGGCGAAGCGGGCTTCCGCGCCTGCGAGGCAGCCGTCATGGCGCATGGTGGCATGGGCTACGCCAAGGAATTCGACGTCGAACGCTACTTCCGCGAATCCATGATCGCCCGCCTCGCCCCGGTGAGCCGCGAGATGATCTTCAACTACATCGCCGAACGCGTGCTGGGCCTGCCGAAGAGCTATTGAGCCAGGTTGAACCGGATCGGGATGTCGACGTTTGCGCCGTCGCCCCCTGGAGGTCCAGCCGAAGTGGAAGACCCGGCGGACCACCCTCGTGTTCCCGAGGAAATCACAGCCGTAATGAACGACAGATGTGATTTTGCGTCGAGGATCGGCGGGCGTTCGCCGCATGAACCCCGGGTTCCGCCGTCGTTCATGTTCAGCGAGCCATGTTCCCCGGTACTTGATGGAACGGTGAAGCTGCCCAGGGGTTTTGAGCACCATGTCTTATCGCCAAGTTCTCCTGACCGCCGCCGCGGCGAGCCTCATGCTCGCAGCGTGCAACGGGAAACCCGCGGGGCCGGCGACGGGTGCGCCGATCGCCAGCCTGCCCCTGGCCCAATCCGCGCCACCGCCCGAAGTCATCGCCCCGGACGCCAACCAGCTTCCGCCCGCCCCGCCGCTCCCTCGCCTGGCCCGTCCGCCGCGGCCGCTCTATAGCTACGTCGACGACGCTTATGAGCTGGGGGACGCCTTCGCCGACAGTCCGCCCGACTACACCGTCGACTATCAGGGCGAGCGGCCCTGGGTCTGGCGGTCCGGCGGCGGCGAGTACCGCGTGGTCGAACAGACGCCGTACGGCATCCGGGAATATTTCTATCGCGGCGACAGCGACTACCCGTTCCTGATCCGGGATACCGACTACGCCTATGCCTACGACAGCGGCGAACTCGTAGAGGTCTTTGACAGCTCCGGACGGCCCTATCGCAACTATGGCCCCTCGCAGATCGACTACGCCGCACGCTACCTGGTCCGCGGTCGCGGCCTCTATAATGCGGCGGTGCATGAACAGCGGCAGGCCGCCTACGCCGCCGACTGGCAGGCGCATCGCGAGGCGGTCCTTGCGCCGCAAAGGCAATGGGCCGTCGAGCAGCGGCAAAACCAGGACTGGCGGCGCTGGCGCGAACAAAGCGCCGCCCAGCCGCAGCCCTGGCAGGCGGCGCTTGGTGAGGAGCGCACCCAGCGTCAGGCCTATGTCGCGCGCACCGCAGCGGCCGCCCCAATGTTGGCCGCCGGCCGTCAGTCGCCGCAGGCTCGCCCTGACATCGCCGTTGAACGGGCTCAAGCCGACGCACAGCGCAGCCGGCAAGCCGATCTCGCGGCCCAGGCACGGGGCGCGCAGGTTCAGGCCGAGACCGCCCGCGCCCAGGCCGACGCCACCCGTCGCGGCCAGGCTGAGCTCGCGGCCCAGTCGCGCAACAATGGCCAACACCAAATGGCAAAGGAGCAGATTCAGGCTCGCGAACAACGCCGGACTCTGGCCGCTGAAGCCACTCAGCCCTCGCTGCGGTCGCCCGCAGGCCGGCAAGCTGAGCGCGCCCACGCCGGTCGCGAGCGGCAGGCTACGGCTCAGTACGCCCAGGAGGCCCAGGCCCGCGAGCAGCAACATGCTCAGGCGCAGGCTGCTCAACACGCCCAACGAGAGGCGGGCCGGCAGCAGGCCGCGCAGGTCCAGGCCGCGACCCGCGCTGCGCACGACCAGCAGCAGGCTGCGGCTCAGCACGCCCAGGAGGCCCAGGCTCGCGAGCAGCAACACGCTCAGGCGCAGGTTGCTCAACACGTCCAACGAGAGGCGGGCCGACAGCAGGCCGCGCAAGCCCAGGCTGCGGCCCGCGCTGCGCACGACCAGCAGCAGGCCCTGGCCTCAGCGCAACGAGCCCAGCCGGCCCAGGCCCATCAAGCCCACCAGGGCCCCGCACAAAATGTTCAACAGGCGCAGGCCCATCAGGCCCCTGCGCAACACGCTCAGCAGGCCCAGGCCGCTCCGCAACGGGGCCATCAGGGCAAGGACAAGAGCGAGTAGCCAGGGCCTCGACGTTCATGGTTAGCGCGTCGTTAACCATGTGCGTTCAGGAGTCTGGGTCATGGCGATCCAGGGCATCCGGGGCGTAGTGGAGACGGCGATCCAGCGCGCCTCCCAGGCGACGGGCGTCGACTTCTCGTTCCTGATGAAGACCGCCGGGCGCGAGAGCGGCATGAACCCTGGCGCCAAGGCGGGCAAGTCTTCGGCCGCGGGTCTGTTTCAGTTCGTGGAACAGACCTGGCTCTCGACGCTGAAGCAGCACGGCGCAAAGCACGGCTACGCTCGCTATGCCGAATTGATCAACAAGGGCTCGGATGGCCGCTACCATGTGGCGGGCGACGAGGCGCGCCGGGCGGTGATGGATCTGCGGCTCGATCCGCACGCCGCCTCATTCATGGCAGGCGAACTCACCTCGGACTCGGCGGCCTACCTGAAAGGCCGCACCGGGCGCGCGCCGACCGCAGGCGAGCTCTATGCGGCGCACTTCCTCGGGCCGCAGGGCTCGGCGAAGCTGATCGAGGCCGTGCAGTCGCGTCCCGGCGCGACAGCAGCCCAACTCTTCCCGGACGCCGCCCACTCCAACAAGGCCATCTTCTACCCAGACGGCCGTGCGGCCACTGTCGGAGAGGTCTATGCCAGCCTCACCAAGACCGCGGGCTCGGCCCAACCGGCTCCGGCGGCCGTATCCGCCGAAGATGGCGGCTTCATCCAATACGCTTCGGCCCGGCGCGCCGACCACCAGCGTCAGCAGGATGAACTGGTCTCGCTGATCCTGCGCGGCTCCCAGCCGAGCGAGCCGGCCGGCGCCGGCACGCGGCTCGCCGGTTCGATGTTCACCAGCGAAATGCTGAAAGTCTTGTCGGAAAGCCGGGAAGGCTGAGGCGGGACCGAACCGGCCCGTGATGCGCTCGCGCGCCGATCGGCTCCAGGCGAACGGAAAGGCGCGCTCCCGACATCGAGCGCCGAACCGGTTGTCCCGACTGACTGCCCAAAGTCAGCCGGGACAGGGGTCTCTAGGCGGGTGCGAGTTCCCCCCGTCGACGCCGTAGAACGGCTCCGAGCGCGCCGAAGCCCAGCAGCATCATTGCCCAGGTCGCCGGTTCCGGCACGTTGGCCCTGAAGCTCGACGCGTCCGGCGCGAAATCTGAGATCTGGTCGTTCGTAGCCAGGCCGTCGCGGGGCCACAGATTGTACAGGTAGTTCGCCGACGTGAAGCCGGTGGAGGGCAACATCGAGAACGGGATCACGCCAGTGATGGTGGATCCTGAGACGGTCACCGCCCCCGCCGCGAGCGGCACAGCCGCGCCGGCGACGCCGCCGGTGAACAGGACCACCGCGCCGGTATCGTTGGGAAACAGGAGCGCGACGGCGTCGAAGTCTATGCCGGCGCCCACCGAGGGCGTTCCCAGGGTCAGGAGCGGGGCGCCTGCGCCGCGGTTGACGCCCAACACGTAGACGCTGCCGGGCGTCGTCCCGACGGGGCCGGCCAGCGTGGCCGAAAACGCGACGTCGGTTCCATTTTGGATCGCGCTCACCGACAGCACATCGAGGTCGCCGTTGTGCGGTCCGCTGAAAGTCCCGAGGAAGTCGCCCATGGCGTCCGGGACGGTGGCGGGCCCGGCGGCAGCGGACGACGCCAACCCGGAGGCAGCAAGCAAGGCGGCCATACCAAGCGCCGCCGCTGCGGAACGCCACTTCGATGACAACGTCGGTCTCGAAGTCGACAGCATGGTTGTAGCTCCTCCCAAGCGGAAACGAGACGCAAAGCGCCGGACGAACTCGGTAAGCTTTGGCGTGTCCCACCCGGTCGTCTTCGGCCGCTGCTCAGCCGCCGGCGACACCTGATTCCGACCGGCCCTCGAAGCGCCGTGTCTACAACGTGTGCGTGAACGTAAGCCGCGCGTCGTCGCCTCGCCGAATCACTTGGCGGTGAAACTCTCTTTACGATGTAAGAGGTTAGGCTGCGGCTTCGGCTTTGAAGATGGCCTCGATCTCGGCCTCGGAGTAGCCGATTTCGGCCAACACCTCGCGCGTGTGCTCCCCAAGCATCGGCGAGCGCGGCCGCACGGCCTGGTCGGCCCCGGGGAAGCGGGCCGGCGCCGCGGGCGAGGGGAAGGTCCCGCCTTGGCCGTCCTCAACCTGAACAATCGCGCCGGAGGCCAGCACTTGCGGGTCGGCGGCGACCTCCGCCGGCGTCTGGACCGGCGCCCAAACGAGATCGGCCTCGTCCAACCGCTTGGCGATTTCCTCGAAGCTCATGGCGGCAAACGCCTTGTCGAACTCGGCCACCAATAGGGGTGAGTTCTCCCGCCGCGCGCGGCTGGTGGCGAACCGCTCGTCGTCGACCAGATCGGGGCGCCCGGCGACAGCAGCGAAGATTGGCCAGTCCTTGCTGCCGCCGCGTGGGTTGTGCACGAACCAGCGTTCGTCGGCGCTCTTGAAAAAGGTGGCGATGGGGTTCATCGGCCGCTCGCGCGTCCGGATCGACGCCAGGCGGCCGAACTTCAGTTGGACCGCAAGGTCCGATCCCATGGTGTAGATGCCTGTCGCCAACAGCGAGGTCTGAACCAGCCGGCCTTTGCCGGTTTGCTCGCGCTCATAGAGGCCCGCCAGGATAGCTGAGACGGTGGCGAGCGTCGTGATGTGGTCGCCGAACCCAGACCGGAGCATGAAGGGGTCCATGCCCTTGGGCGCGGTCATGTGGGCGACGCCGGCGCGGGCCCAGAAGGCGGTGACATCGAATCCTGGCTTGTGGGCGTCGGGACCCTCAATCCCGTAGCCTGTGACCAGGGCGTAGACCAGTCGAGGGTTGGCCTCGCGCAGGGTCGCTTCGTCGAGGCCGGCGCGCTTCAGTGCGGCCGGCCGGACATTGGTGATGAAGACATCGGCGGTGGCGGCGAGCCGCGCCAGGGCTTCGCGTCCCTCGGGCTTGCCGACATCCAGCACAACGGCGCGCTTTCCACGGTTATCGAGGTCGAAGGTCGGATTTCCGGCGAGTTCGGTCTTCAGGTCGGCGAAGACGTGGCGCATGGAATCGCCGCCCGGCCGCTCGACCTTGACTACGTCGGCGCCCCAGTCGCCCAGCATGCAGGCGGCCCCGGGGGCGGCGATATATGAGGCGAATTCAACGACTTTCAGGCCTTTGAGCAACACGTGGCGATCCCTCGATTAGCGTGGGGGCACTCTAGAGGGGTTTTCGGCCACGCGCCCACCAGAGGAAGAATCTTAATCCACAGATTCGGGGCTAACTCCTCGTTAAGCATGGCAGGGGACATTGGGACTCATGGGAGTTGGGGCGGACTCCGGTCCTTGGGGGGCCAGGGCCCGATCGGGGAAGCTAGTCCAGCCATGTCGACGACGCGCTCCGCGCTGACGGAAGGCGACATCCGTACGCTGGTGAAGGGCGCGAGCGCCGATGAACGGGCGGCCAGCGCCTACAAGCTATGCCACGCCATGGAATCTCAGCCGCTCAGCGACGAGGATCGCGCCACCGCCGCCGAGATCCTGCGGGTCATGGCCGCCGACGCCGCCGAGATGGTCCGTCGCGCGCTCGCGGTCACTCTGAAGTCATCGCCGCTCGTGCCGCGCGACGTGGCCCTGAAGCTCGCCCGCGACGTCGAAGGCGTTTCGCTTCCCATGCTGAGCTTCTCACCGGCCTTCCTGGACGAGGACCTGGCGACGATCGTGCGCCTGGGCGGTCCCGCGCGCCAACTGGCCATCGCGCGACGCCCGATGTTGTCTTCGGCCGTCGCCGACAGCATCGCCGAGCATGGCTCCGAGCGGGCGGTCATGACGGCCTGCGCCAACGATAACGCCGACTTCGCCGAGACGGCCCTGCAGGCGGTGATGGCCCGGTTCGAAGCGCACGAGAGGGTGCTGGCCACCATCGCCTATCGCCAGGTCCTGCCAATGTCGGTGAGTGAGAAGCTGATCACATTGGTCGGCGACCATCTTCGGGATCACCTGATCACCCATCACGCCGTAGCGCCGGAAACCGCCCTGGCCGTTGCAGCGGGTTCCGCCGAGCGGGCCACCCTAGACTTGGTGGACCAGGCTGGACACGCCGCCGATGTGCGCGGCTTTGTAGCCCACCTTGCCGGCTCCCTACGCCTGACGCCGTCGCTGCTGCTGCGGGCGCTGGCGCAAGGGCATATGACCTTCTTTGAGTGGGGTGTGGCGGAACTGGCAGGCGTGCCGCATCACCGCACCTGGCTGATGATCCACGATGCGGGGCCCCTGGGCCTGCGGGCGATCTACGAGCGCGCCGGCTTGCCTGCCAGACTATTCGCGGCGTTCCGTGCGGCGGTCGACACCTTCCACTCGATGGAGTTCGACGGGGGCGCGCGTGACCTGCAACGCTTTCAGGAGCGCATGCTGCAGCGCTTCCTCACCCAGCCGCAGGCCGCCGGCCGCGAGGACGTCGATTATCTGCTCGAGAAGATGGACCAGGTCTCGCGCGAAATCCGCGCCGAAGCCGAAGTCGCGCAAAGCGCATAGCTGGGTTGCGCCGGGGACCTCGTCGTCCCAAGCTCGCGGCATGAGCGAAACGCCCGTCACCGCCGAAATCAAGCCTGCCGCCACGATCCTGCTGCTGCGCGACGACCCCGTCTTCGAAGTGTTGATGGTCAAGCGCCACCACCAGATCGATTTCGCCTCCGGGGCCCTGGTGTTCCCGGGCGGCAAGAGCCACGCGGGCGACCACGACAGTCGGTGGAGCGACCATGTGCTGGGGTGGCAGGCTTACGAACCTGATCAGCGCGCCCTGCGCATCGCCGCAATCCGCGAGGTGTTCGAGGAGGCGGGGATTCTGCTCGCCAAGCGTCGCGACGGGGCGCCGATGAGCGGCGAGGCTTGCCCGATGGATGTCCGCGCCGCGGTCGACGCCGGAACCACGTCCTTCATCGATGTTGTGAGCGACCTGGAAGCCAGGCTCGACCTTTCGGCGCTCACTGTCTTCGCTCGCTGGATCACGCCGCCGTTGACGCCAAAGCGCTTCGACACTTGGTTCTACGCCGTCAGTGCGCCGGCCGAACAGCTAGCGGCCTGCGATGGGCGCGAGACCGTGGACGCCGAATGGATCGCCCCTTCCGAGGCGCTCAGACTGGCCGCCGCGGGCGAGCGCAAAGTGATCTTCCCGACCCGGATGAATCTGAAGCTGCTGGCTGAGGCGCAAGGTGCGCAGGACGCCGTTACGCGCGCGGCGGCGCGCGCCCTGGTCACTGTCCAGCCGCAGATCCAGGCAAGGCCCTCAGGCCGGGTGCTCGTCCTGCCTCCCGACGCCGGCTATGGCGCGGTGGAGGAGCCGCTCGAAAACGTAATGTAGATGCGGTGATGTCTGCCGCCGCGTTTAGGCGACGACGGCCTTGACGCGACGCTCGAGTTCTTCGACCAGCAGACGCCCGACCGGATGGTCGTCGGACTTGATGTCGTCTCGGACCGCGGCCTTGATTGAATCGATGTGGGCGTCGACCAGCTCCATGGGAACCCGGGCGCGCTTGTCCCTGTCGTCGATCATCCGGCAGAGCGAGCCGGCGATGCGGGTGATCAGCTGGTAGCCGTAGGTTGTGCCCAGGCCCTTCAGGTCATGAGCCCGCAGATACAGGTTCTCCATGTTCTCGGAGGTGGCGCCTTCGGCCTTCACCTGCTGACGCGCAGCGTCGAGCTTGGAGATCTCGTCGGCGAGCCACTGGGTGAAGTTTCCGGCAAGGCTCTTCAGGGCCGCCTCGGCCTTGGCGATGGCCGCAGGATCGATCGCACCGAGCCGGCCGCCGCCCACCTTCAGGCGCAACGCGTTGGCGGGCTGGATCATCTGACCGGAGTTTTGCTGGCTCATAGGCGCGGCCTTCTTGGCTGAACGCCTGGACCCTAGTGCCAACCTGTTAATAACCGGTGTGACCCAAGCCACGGTTTTGACAGGCTTTCCGTGACGTTTTCGGGGGCGACAGGGAATCAGGCGGAGAACTGCTCCGCCAGCACCCGCTCCTCCAGACTGCGCCCCTCGTCGAACAGCATGTTCAGTGCGACCTCTCGATGCTCCGCGACGAGGACGGTCAGGACGTCGCGCACCTCGATGTTGTCGGCCACGGCGCTGACCGGCCGTTTGGTGGCCTCCAGAATCTCGAACGTGACTTTGGCGGTGTGGGCCAGCAGCGCGCCACGCCAGCGCCGGGGGCGGAACGCGCTGATCGGGGTCAAGGCCAGGACGCGAGCATCAAGGGGAATAATCGGTCCGTGGGCGGAAAGGTTGTAGGCGGTGGAGCCGGCCGGCGTTGAAACCAGCGCGCCGTCGCAGGAAAGCTCGCCCAACCGCAACTTGCCGTCGATGGCGATGCGCAGCTTCGCCGTCTGGCGGGTCTGGCGGAGTAGAGAAACCTCATTGATCGCCAAAGCCACGTGGGTTTCGCCGTGGACGTCGACTGCGGTCATGCGAAGCGGGTGGATCACCGCGCGCTCGGCGGCGGCGATACGCGCCTCGAGGCCCTCCTCGTCGTAGTCGTTCATCAGGAAGCCCACCGAGCCCCGGTTCATCCCGTAGACGGGCAGGCCGGTGTCCATGTAGTCGTGGAAGCATTCCAGCATGAAGCCGTCGCCGCCGAGAGCCACGATCACCTCGGCCTGGTCGATTGGCACGTCGCCGTAACGGGCGGCTAGGCGCGCGCGACCCTCCTGGGCCTCGGGTCGTTCGCTGGCGGTGAAGGCGATACGCGTCACGGGAAGCTCGGGCTTACGGAGTTGGGGGCCAAAAGCCGCCAAGCGGGTAAGCTTGTCAAACAGCGCTCAAACCGACAGCGCCGCCTGGCGGAAGGCGGTCGCTGCAACCTGCGGGCTCACCGGACCGAAAGCGCCGATGGCGCGACGAGACGCGTCAATACCACCTCCAGGAAGGCCGCCGTTCAGCTTGCGGATCATCTCCAGGATGCTGGGAAAGACGCTGCGGTCGATGCCGACCGCAGCGCACGCAAGGCCAAGCAGTTCCGGACGGTCGCTGTTGATCACCCGCTGCACGTGGTCCGGCTCGAAGCGACCTAGAGTGGCCAGCGCGATGGCGAACAGCGAAAGGCGTCCTTCCTGCAGGGCCCTCACCAAATATCCGGGGCGCAACTGGCCGGCGGCGTGCAACTTCTCTATCAGCCGGCGCTCCATGGCCTCGCGCTCGCCGTCGCGGGCCAGAACCACCACGCCGTGGCCGGTAGGGGGCCCGAAGTGCGCCTCCTGGACCACCTGCGAGAGAGCGGCTTCGATCAATTTCGGCTCCAGCCGGAAGCGCTCGGAAAGCGATTGCCTCAAGGCCTGGCCGACCCAGATGTAGAGCTGTAACGCCAGCTCGCCGGTAAGCTTGGGGTGGTGCGCGAGCGGGGTGCGCAGGGCTGCGATGCTGTGCGCGGCCTCCACCAGTCGCTTCATGTCGCCCGGCGCAAGCGCTGCGGACTGATTACCGGCCAGGGCGGTCATGACGGCCGGCTCGGAGGCCTTCAGGATCGCGGCCACGACGGCGGGCCCAAGGTGCGGCCGGCGCGCCACCTCGATCTGATGCTCGATGGTCGCCTCGACCAAAAGCCGGACGAGATCGGCGTCCTTGAGTACGGGACTTGCGGCGATCACCGGCCGGGCTATTTCGATTTCGTCCAGCGCCAGGACGTTGACCAGCGCCGCTGGCGCCCATTCGGCGGTGGAGAGTTTTCGCGCGAGCCGCGTGCGGATCTCGCGCTCGGCGCCGGCTACGAGACCAAGAAAAATGGAGTTCAGCAGCGCCTGGACCTGAGGCATCGCCATGGCGGCTGCACCGTTGTCGGCGTCGCAAAGTTCGACGATGCCCAGCAGGAGGCGCTCGCGATCCGCCGGTTGGCGGCTCTTCGCAAGGTCCAGCAGGCTTTCGCTGCTCAACGCGACGCTCAAGCCTGCCCCTCCATTCTGTCGGTTTGGCTTAGGCGGGCGAAATTGCGCGCCGCGGATGAAAACATGTTTAAACCGGGGAAACTTCGCCACGGGAGAGACGAATGGCCGATCCGCTGATCCTTGCGCTCGATCAGGGGACTACCAGCACTCGAGCCATCCTCTTCGACACCAAGGGGCGGGCGTTGGCCGAGTCGGGACGGCCGCTGGAGCAATTCTATCCGGCCGACGGCTGGGTGGAGCACGACGCCGAGCAGATCTTCCAGGCCAGCGTCGAGGTGTTGCGCGAGGTTGTGCAGAAGGCGGCGCGGGAGATCGGCGAGGTCGCCGCCATCGGCATCACCAACCAGCGCGAGACGGTGGTGATCTGGGACCGCAAGACCGGCCTGCCGATACATCGGGCGATCGTCTGGCAGGATCGGCGAACAGCCGAGGCGTGCGACCGCCTGCGCGACGAGGGGCGGGAAGGCCGGGTCAGCGAGATCACCGGCCTGCTGCTCGACCCCTATTTCTCCGGCACCAAGATCGCCTGGCTGCTGGACCACGTCGCCGGCGCGCGGACCCGCGCCGAGGCGGGCGACCTGCTGGCCGGCACGATGGACGCGTGGCTGATCTGGAAACTGACCGGCGGCCGTGTCCACGCCACGGACGCCACCAACGCCTCGCGGACCCTGTTGTTCGACATTCACAAGCAGGCCTGGTCGGCCGAGATGGGCGAGATGTTGGGCGTGCCGCTGGCCGTGATGCCGGCCGTCGGCGACTGTGCGGGTGACTTCGGAGAGACGGCGAGCGAATTGCTCGGCCGCGCCATCCCGATCCGCGGCGTCGCCGGCGACCAGCAGGCCGCCCTGATGGGCCAGGGGTGCGTCCGTCCGGGGGAGATGAAAGCCACCTACGGCACCGGCTGCTTCATGCTGCTGAACACCGGCGATAAGGCGCCGGTGTCGCGGGCGCGCCTGCTGACCACGGTCGCGGCCCGCGTCGGCGGGAAAACCACCTACGCGCTGGAGGGCGCGATCTTCATCGCCGGGGCAGCCATTCAATGGATGCACGAAGCGCTGAACGTCGGCGGCGGGCCGCAAGGTGTCGAGAAGCTGGCCATGGAAGCGCGCGACGACCTCGGCGTCGTGCTGGTGCCCGCGTTCACCGGCTTAGGCGCGCCTTGGTGGGATGCCGGCGCGCGGGGCGCCATCGTGGGCCTCACTCGCGACGCCGGCCTGGGCGAAATCGCGCGCGCCGCCTTCGACGCCTCCGCCCTGCAGACGCGCGACCTCATCGAGGCGATGAGGGCGGATGCGCCGGAAGCCTTCCATGCCAAACTCGAACTGCGCATCGACGGGGGCATGTCGCGCAGCGGCTGGTTCAACCAACGCCTGGCGGACCTTACCGGCGTCGCCGTGGCGCGTGCGACCTTCCAGGAGACGACCGCGCTGGGCGCGGCCCTGTTCGCCGGCATCGGCTCAGGCCTCTATCGCGGCGTCGAAGAAGCCGCCGCGGCGCGGCCGAAGACCGAGAGCTACGCGCCCGCGATGGACGTCCATCGCCGCGAAGCCGCCTACGCGCGGTGGCTGGACGCCGTCGAGCGCGTCAGGTCCTAGTCCCGGTTCCTAGGCCGGCGCCAGCCTGCGCCGGCGCAGGCTTGCGCCTGCAAGCCCAAGGCCGGTGATCATCAGCGCCCAGCTTCCCGGCTCAGGAATGCCCGCTCGTAGGAGTCCGCGGATCTCTCCACCCGGGAAGGTCGTGTTATGGATGTTCGTATAGGCTTGGCCGGTGGCGAGCCCGGCCAGCAGAGCGGCCTCGGCTCCCGCCGCTGTGCCGCCCGATGCGGTGAGGAATGCGGACGTATAGATCGCCGCATCCGTCAGGTCGAAGGTGTTGTTGTAGGTTCCGCTGGTGGCCGCCGGGAAGCCGGTGAACCCAACCGCGACGTTGGTGTTTGACCCGGCCGGCGTGCAGCAATGGATGTGCGCGGCGGCCGCGGGCCCGCCGATAAGACCGCTGAAGGACTCTTGCACGTTCATGCTGTTGGCGACGGTGTTGATCGTCACCAAGCTAAAGCCAGTGGCTGGGCTGCCAGTCGGGGGCACCTCATCAAAGCCGACCATATTGGCAGAGTAGATGAGTATGGCCGACTGAGCCGCGCCGGCGGTCGAGAGCAGGGCGGCTCCAGCCAGGGATGCAATGAGTGAGCGAAGCATCGATCCTCCCAGGGCACGACGGCATGGACGCACAGTCCATCAGGCCGCTCCCAACGACGAGTTTTCCCCCGGCTCGCACAGCGTCAGGTTGCGCCTTCCGAATTCTAAGTCAAGCGGCCGAACGGTGTTCGTCGAGCTGAGCTGTATCCCTGCGCTTGACGCTGGCGGCGCTCGGGGGGAGTCTGCCGCAACTGGAAAAAGGAGACGCTCCATGGCGGACGGATCGGTTGGCGGCGTGGCGTCGCTGAAGGGCAAGGTAAGCGCCGAGGAGTGGCAGGCCCGCGTGGATCTCGCCGCACTCTATCGGCTCGTCGCGCTCTATGGCTGGGACGACCTGATCTACACCCACATCTCAGCCCGCATCCCGGGGCCGGAACATAACTTCCTGATCAATCCCTACGGCATGCTGTTCGAGGAGATCACCGCCTCGTCGCTGGTGAAGATCGATCTCGAGGGAAACATCCTTCAGGAGACGCCCTACTTCATCAACCCGGCGGGCTTCACGATCCATTCGGCGATTCACGCTGCGCGGGAGGATGCCCACTACGTCATGCATCTGCACTCGGACAACGGGGTAGCGGTGGCGGCGCAGTCGGCAGGGCTGTTGCCGCTTTCGCAGCACGCACTGATCGTGCTGCCGAGGCTCGCCTATCACGACTATGAGGGTATCGCGCTCAACCACGACGAACGCGAGCGGCTGGTGGCCGACATCGGCGACAAGACGCTGATGCTGCTGCGCAACCATGGCACCTTGGCGGTCGGCGATACCGCTGCGAACTGCTGGGTCGGCATGTATTATCTGGAGCGCTCCTGCACGATGCAGGTGGCGGCGCTTACCGCCGGGCGCGAAGGCGTGCTGATCGCACCGGACGCCTCGCAGGCGGAAGTCCGCAATCAGGTCGCTCGCGGCATCGGCGGCGGTCTGGCCTGGCCCGGCTGCCTGCGGAAGCTGGACCGTGAGTCGCCTGGCTACGACGCCTGAACCGTCACAATTCCACTCGAGCTATCGCGGACACCTCCCTCTGAGGCGTCCGCTGTTTCGGTGTGTTCGGGGGGATCGAGATCGCGCTGCGACTGCCGTATTTTGGCATCAATCTCAGCGGCGGCGATCCCGCCTATCGTCGGGGGCGCCAACGTCGGCGAGGAGGTCGCGTGGCCAATTTGCAAATTGGCCCCTCCCGTCTCCGGGAGAGGCCAAGGAACAGCGCCGTGGCGGACGTGGGGACGTCGGACCTGCAGGCGCGGACCGGCGGCTCGGGGGAAGCCGCCGGCCGGGCGTCGACCGGGAGGGGGGATCGCAGAGCCCGGCTCAACAAGTCGACGATGCGCTTGACCAGCGCACTCGTCAAGGTTGAGGGGATTTTAAACTACCACCCGCCAGGGATGAGCGTCTACGGTTTGTAGCCGGTCTGGACCATCAGATAGGCGATGACGTCGGAGCGGTCCTTGGGGTCTTTCATTCCGGCGAAGGTCATCTTGGTGCCTGGCGCCGCAACCTTGGGGTCGGTGATCCAGGTGTCGATATGGGCGGCATCCCAGGTCCACCCCGCCGCCTTGAGCGTGTCGGAATAGGCGAAGCCGGGAAGGCTGGCCGCCTTGCGTCCGAATATGCCGTGCAGGTTCGGCCCGGTCAGGTTGGGACCGCCTTCCGGCAGGGTATGGCAAGACGAGCAGAGAGCGAATTTTGACTCGCCGTTCGCAAGGTCGGCGGTGTTGTAGGGCGCCGGCAGCTTGGCCAGCAGCGCCGCCTTCTCGGCGTCGCTGAGCGCGGGGGCCGGCGCAGCCGTGGTGGTCTGCTCAGTGGAAGTATTCGTCGCGGGCTTGTTGCACGCGGAAAGCGTAACGGCCGAGGCCGCAGCGAGCATCAAACCCATGTGGCGCATACGCGGATTCTCCTCGAGTGAAGCGCCCGGCTGCGCCGGGAACGTCTAAATCGATGAAAGATCAGCCGGATGCAAGGTGAAGGCTGCGCTTGGATTGGTCCGTTGCGTTCAGCGCCGCCGCCGCTTTTCGCGGTTCACGGCTTCATCCAGCGCCTGCAGGAAGCGTGAACGGTCGCTTGACTGAAACGGACGGGGCCCGCCCGTAATCTCGCCGGTCGAACGGATATGCTCCATGATCGATCGCTGGGCGAGGGCCGAGCCGATGGAATCCGGCGTGAACAGGCGTCCATTCGGGGCGATCGCAGTCCCGCCTGCTTTCAACACGCGATCGGCCAACGGGATGTCGTTGGTGACCACGATGTCTCCCGCCGCTGTGCGTTCGGCGATCCAATCGTCAGCTACATCGGGCCCGGCGTCGACAATCATCCGCTCGATCAGCTTCGAAGCTGGGATGGCGATGAAGCTGTTGGAGACCACGGTTGTGGTGAGGCCGTACCGAGCGGCGACCTTGTAGGTCTCGTCCTTCACGGGGCAGGCATCGGCGTCGATGAAAATGCGCAAGCAACAGGGCTCCTTCGAGGGCACTATCCTGCTTCGGTCCGCCCGATCCGCCAATCGAGATCGGGCCCGCACCCGATTGGAAGGCGGCCAGCGGCCGGCGCATCGCGAGCGCTCAAGTGGTCAGGCCTTCGCGGCGTGCAGCCTAAGGGTTTTCGCTGATAGCGAAGCCTTGGCGGCAAGGCCTTGTAGTCCGAACAGAGGGTGAGATCGTTCAGGAGTGGATCATGATCTCTATGACCGCCGCAATCCTCGCCGCGGGCTTGATGCAGGCGGCGGACGGGGCCGGACATGCGGCTGGTCGATGGATCGTGTCGTGCGACATGCCAGCGCCTGGGGGGCTTCAGGGGACCGGCGCCCATCGCATCTTCCGGCTCGGCCCGCAGCTCTTCCAGGAGTGGAAGGCAGACTCGCGCAGCTTCGGCTCGAACCTCTGCCTCAGTTTTGCCTGCACGAGCGACAAGGGGCGGCTTGAAGGCTCAATCAGCTCCAGTTCCCTCATCATGACGATTCAGCTGGACCCTGGGGCCGGTGTTGCGTCCTGGCGGACGGTCGGAGCCTCCGGCCTGTCGCGGACGAGCGGGCCATGCTCGCTCCAGAAGGACAGCGGCCGGACGCCAAGTGGCCATTAGAGGAAGCTCCGCGTGGCCGCCGATGACGGATGGTGCGGATGCAGGACCCGAACCCGCGCCCTTCGGTTTATAAGAGCGCTGATCTACCAGCTGAGCTAATCCGGCGTATTGTTTTTCCGGGACTTTTCGCCACTGGATCAACGGCGTTTTACAGTCGCGTCGATCTTTTACAATCGGCTCCCTGATTTGTTCTCCCATAGCCGGCTTGCCGATGCTGTCGCAAGGGCGGACGCGGGTGTCCCGTCCGAGCGGAGCTGTAGCTCGAGAGCAGACGTTGGCACGCGGCGATCTCGGTCAGCCGCTCCTGGACTCATCGGAGACGTTGGGAGAGTCCGCTCGCCGCCTGCGTCAGTCCCACCGCGGGGGTGGGTAGGGATCTGCGGAGGCGTGGACCGTCCCCTGCGCCGTATCGGCGAGCCGTTACATCGGCCGCGCCGGGACCGGCTCCAGGTGGCCGATCCCGAGACGTTCCAGGCGCGCCTGGAAGCGTGGGTCGGCATGCAGAGGGCGGAACGCCGGAAAGATGGCCAGGACCATGGCGTTCATCCGCTGGTCGATGACCTGATCGATGCACGCCAACGCCGCCTCCGTGTCGCCGAGCGCGGCATGAACCATCGCCGAGTCAAAGGGGCGTACGAACTCACCGTCCGCCGGCTGGAGGAGGCGCTCGAGGCTGCGCCGCGCCTCCTCCGTGCGACCCTCCATGGCCAACAACACGGCCGTGATCCACGCCGACTCGAGCGGATGCGCGTCGGCATGCCGAAGACGCTCCCGGGCGCCGTCGAAGTCGCCGAGCTGGGCGTGGCAATAGCTCGACATGCCGTGGGCGGAGATCCAACGCGAGTCGAGCTGCAGGGTATGCTCGAACTGCTCGATGGCCTCCTCGTACCGGCCGGCCAGGAAGAGAACCATGGCGATATTGCCGTTGATGCTGGCGGCCAGCGGCTCGATCGCCTGGGCCCGGCGAGCCGCGGTCAGCGCTTGCTCGAACCGCCCCACGGAAGAGAGCTGACTGGAATGGAACCGATGCGCCACGAAGCACTCGGGATCGAGTTCCAAGGCGCGCTGCATCAACCGGTCGGCCTCCGCGATGTCGTAGTCGTACGAGAAGGCCAGGTGGCTCAGGATCGCGTGGGCCTCGGCGCAATCGGGGTCGATCGCCAGCGCCGCCCGCGCGCTCGCCACGGCGGGCGGATAGGCGTCGTGCGGCGAGAGCACGCCGTGTGCGCCCTGCAGCATGTGGCACTCGGAGAGGCAGGCGTGCGCCAGCGCGAAGTCCGGGTCCGCGGCGATCGCGCGCTCGAACTGCGCCTGGGCCGTCTTGAGGTTGCCGCGGCCCGGCCGGGTCAGCGTCGACCAGCCCGCGACATAGTGCTGGAACGCCTCGGGATCGCGCGCGCCGCGGTCGGTTTCCGCCACCGCTGCGCAGAACCGGTAGCCGCGGCCGCTCACCGAGGCGACGTAACGCGGCGCGGCCGGATTGTCGTCCAGCGCCCGGCGCACCGCCGCCACGGCCTGGCTGACGCTGTTGTCCACGACAGAGCGGCCGGGCCAGACCGCCGAGAGCAGGGCGTCCCGCGTGACGATTTCGCAGGCGTGCTCGACCAGGAACATCAGCGTGTCGAAGGCGGCGTCGTTCAGCGCGACGGCGTCGCCGGACCGCCCTGAGGTCAGCCGCCGCCGCCTCGGGTCCAGGCTGAAATCGCCAAAAGCATAGGTCAGCCCCGGTCGGCGCACGGCGGCCCTTCACAAGGTTTCACAGCATCCGGATTCACTTTCGGCAATCATGGGTCGACGTGCAACGGGGTGGGGGAAAATGCGCCGGATTGCGAGGTACCAGACGGGACTGGCGCTGCTGTGTGGCGTTATCGGCGGGCTGGTGGCTCTCGATCGCTCGGCGATCGGCTTCCTGGGCCCGTACATCGTCGCGGATCTGAAGCTGAGCAATGCGCAACTCGGCCTCGCCGCCTCCGCGGTCTCGCTGACCTGGGGCCTGGCTTCCTACGTGGTGGCGCGCCTGGCCGACGGCGCCGGGCGGACCAAGGCCTGGCTCCTGGCCGCCGTGATCGCCTTCTCGATGGTGTCCGCCGCGACGGGCCTCGCCGTCGGCTTCGTCACCCTTCTGGTCGCGCGGCTGGTGCTGGGCGCCGCCGAGGGCCCGGTAGTCGTCCTGACGTTGGCCTCGACCATCCGAGCCTCGGATGACGACCGGCGCGGCCTGAACCTGGGCGTCAATGGCTTCGTGACGTTTCTCATCGGCGGCGCGCTCGCTCCGATGTTGCTGGTCGCCCTGGCGACGGCCGTCGGATGGCGGGGGGCGTTCTTTCTCACCGGCGTCCCGGGATTATTCGCCGCCCTTGCCGGTGCGCTATGGCTGCGGCCAGACCGACCGCGCCCGTCCGCGGCTCTGTCGCCGGCCTCCGGCCTGCCGCTCGGCCTCTCGGACCTGCTGCGGACCCGCAACCTGCCGCTCTGCCTGGCGGCGGCGCCCTTGCTGGTTGGGAGCGGCGGCATCGCGGGGGTGTTCATACCGCTCTACCTCGTGAACGTCCGGCATTTCAGCCCCGCGGTCATGGGGCAGCTGATGGGCACGATGGGAGCGGCCCTGACGGTCAGCATGTTCGCCGCCCCGGCGCTTTCCGATCGCTTCGGACGCAAACCCATCGCCGTCCTGGCGTCGTTGACTGCCCTTATCCCGCTGGGCTGCCTGCTCTGGACCGGTCCAGTCATCGGCCTAGCAGCGTTCTTCGCGGCGGGCGGCCTGGCGATCGGGGCCTTGGCGGTGCTGATGAGCAGCATCCCGAGCGACAGCGTCGACCCCCGGATCCAGGCCTCGGCCATCGGCCTTGTCAGCGGCGCGGCGGAAATCCTCGGCGGCTTCGGAGCGCCGGTGCTGGCGGGCCTCGCGGCCGACCGATGGGGGCTTTCCGCGCCGCTCATCATGATTATCGTCTGCACGGGCGTCGCCGGCGTCATTGTGCTGGGGCTGAAGGAAACGGCGCCGCGCCGAACGGGCCGGCTCACGCGTCTCGAACCTGTCCCGAACACCTGAGCATGGACACCGACATGAACGCCATCTCTCCCGTCTGGCCGGTCAAGACCGAGGAGCACGACGTCGCCATCATCGATTCGACCCGCTGGGATCACCTCGCGTTCCGCGAAGACGACATCGTCATCGCGACCTATGCCAAGTGCGGCACCACGCTGACCCAACAGATCGTCTCGCAGCTTGTGTTCGACGCCGACCCCTCGGTTTACGGCGCGGGCTTCACCGTCTCGCCCTGCCTGGAAATGCAGCCGCCCGGGGTCGACTTCCTCGCCACCCTCGAGGCCCAGACGCATCGCCGCTTCATCAAGACCCACCTGCCGGTGCGCCAGCTCACTTATTCGCCGCGCGCCAGGTACATCACCGTCGGCCGGGACGTGCGCGACATCGTCTGGAGCTTCCACAACCATCAGCGCGGCATGCGCGCCGACCTGGTCGAAATCATCAACCGCACCGCCGGACGGCCGTTCATCGACGCCGAGCCAGACGTGCGCGACTTCTACCACCGCTTCCTGGACGAGGGCGGGAGCCAGGGCATGCCTTTCTGGCGCCACATCCAGGGTTGGTGGGACATCCGCGGCCTGCCCAACCTGCTGACGCTCCACTACGCCGACCTGATCGGCGACATGCCGGGGCAGTTCCGCAAGATCGCCGCCTTCCTCGACATCCCGCTAGACGAGGCGAAGCTGCCGCTCATGCTCCAGCACTGCAGCCTCGAGCACATGCGCAACGTGGCGACCGCCGATGGCGGCCCGGACATCGCCTTCGACAGGGGCCCGGACACCTTCATCAACAAGGGGACCAACGGCCGCTGGCGCGACGTCCTCACCCCGGCGGAGATCGCCAGGGCCGACGAGGTCGCCGCCCGCGAATTGACACCCGACTGCGCCGCCTGGCTCCGTGACGGGACCTGGCCGGCGGCCTAGGCCGGGGCGCTGTTTTCGACATCGCGCCATGGCGTGAGTTGGCGTCGGCATTGTGGGCTGGCTAAGCTGAGGCGCGCGCCACCACGCTTGGCCCCCGCCGCGCAAGAGTCCGCTTTCTGCCCCGATCTCAACGTCTGCTACTGGCGGATTGTGTTGAAAAACCCGGCCTTGTCTGAGGCCTAGAACGCTGATTCACTTGAGGTATTGAAGCCTTGGAGTGAGTCGCATGATGGGCGATCGCCAAGTTGATCAAGGGGCGCTGTTCTACAAGTTCTCGACAGATCGTCATGTGCCTGCCGAGCACATGGTGCGGGCCATCGATCGGTTCGTCGATCTTGCGGACGTCCGGGCTCATTTGGCGCCCTACTACAGCTCCACAGGACGCCCCTCAGTGGATCCGGAGCTGCTGATCCGGATGCTGCTGGTGGGCTACTGCTTCGGCATCCGATCCGAGCGGCGGCTGTGCGAGGAGGTCCACCTCAACCTGGCCTATCGCTGGTTCTGCCGGCTGGGCCTGGACGACGACGTTCCGGACCACTCGACCTTCTCCAGGAACCGCCATGGCCGCTTCCGCGAAAGCGATCTGCTGCGCGAGCTCTTCGAGACCGTCGTGCGCCGCTGCATGACCGAAGGCCTGGTCGGCGGCGAGGGCTTCGCCATTGCGGTCAAGCTGCTATTGGAAGGAGCACCGGTGGAGGCCGCGGAAGGTCGGCTGTCGGACCCCGCCTGAAGTTCTCCTTTTGGCGCGTAGCGGAAGCGCTCACGCGAGCCGGCCTGAGAGGCTGTTGGTGGTTAGCTGCCATTGAGGAATGGGGGGTCGCGACCGCAAGTCGATCCAAGCGATTGACGCCCGGATCATCATTCTTGAATGATCGTTCCGGATAGCCTACATGAGGCTGATGGCGAGACCCCGGGAATTCGATGCGGACGCGACACTCGACAGCGCGATCGGGGTTTTCCGGGAGCACGGGTTCGAGGGCGCCTCGGCGCAGATGCTTGTCGACGCCATGGGGATCGGTCGGCAGAGCCTGTACGGCGCCTTCGGCGACAAGTGGCAGCTCTACCGTTCGGCCGTGCGGCGCTACGCGATGGGCGAGTGCGCGGCGCATATCGAGGCGCTCCGCAGCGCCCCCCGGGCCATGGATGGGATCGCGGCGATGTTGCGTCGAGTGGTCGAGACCGCCGACCAGCCGTGCCTGGGCGTGGGCTCGATCTGCGAGTTCGGCGCTGCCCGCCCCGATCTGGCGGAAGTACACGCCCCCATGGGGAGGACCCTGCGCGGCGCGATCGCGAACCGCATCGGGGACGCCCAGCGCGAGGGCGATGCAGCGCCTGCGCTCGACCCCGAAGCAGTCGCCGAATTCCTGATGGCCAACATCGCCGGAATACGTATCGCGGGACGCGGCGGGGCGGACCGCGCCGCGCTCGATGGCCTCGCCGCGATGGCGCTCAGAGCGCTGCGATGAGGTCCCCCTTTTTTGACCAATTCTGGAACGAATAGTCAATAACGGAGCGAGCGATGAAAGCCATAGTCATGAACGGTGTAGGCGGGCGGGAAATGTTGCAGCACGTGGAGCAGCCCGAGCCTGCCGCGGGTCCCGGCCAGGCGCTTGTCGAGATCGCCTTCGCCGGCGTCAACTTCATGGACATCGGCGTCCGGCAAGGCATCGCGTGGACCGAGACGCCCAACCCCAAAATCCTCGGGGTCGAGGGCGTCGGCCGGGTGATGGCTGTCGGCGATGGCGTCAAGGGCGTCACGCCAGGCCAGCGCGTGGCCTGGCCCTATGCGCCCGGAAGTTATGCGGAGCGGATCGCGATCCCGGCCCAGCTGCTGGTTGCAGTGCCCGACGCGATCGACGACCGCACCGCCGCTGCGGTGATGATGCAGGGCCTGACCGCCAGCCACTTCGCCACCGACTTCTATCCAGTGCAGCCCGGCGACGTCGCCTTTGTCCACGCGGCGGCGGGCGGACTTGGCCTGTTGCTCACCCAAATCATCAAGCTGCGGGGCGGCCATGTCATCGGGCGGGTTTCGTCCAAGGAGAAGGTCGCGATCGCCAAGGCGGCCGGCGCCGATCACCTGATCGTCGATGCGGCGGGCCGGTTCGCCGAACAGGCGCTCCGCCTGACCGGCGGGGAGGGCGTGCACGTGGTCTATGACGGGTCGGGCCCGACAACCTTTCAGGGGTCGCTAGAGGTGCTGCGCCGGTCGGGCACCTTCTGCTGGTATGGCCCGGTGCTCGGCGGCCCTGGGCCGCTCGACATCATGAGCCTGCCGAAGAGCATCAAGATCGGATACGCCACCTTCATGGACCACATCCATACGCCCGAACTGCTGCGGGCCCGCTCGGCGCGACTGTTCGACTGGATCAGGGACGGAAAGCTCAAGGTCCTGATCGGGGGTGAGCACCCACTGGCCGACGCGGCAAGAGCCCATGCGGACATGGAGAGCCGCAAGACCACAGGAAAGCTGCTGCTAGTACCCTGAGCAGGGGGAGGCAGAGCTACTATGGAAGGGCCGGGTCAACAACGGCCGAACTCGGACCGGCCTCGTGGACTATCCGGGTTGGGCCAGCAGCAGCGGAAACCACCTTGGGCCCCACCAACGCGCATTCGAGACGCCGAAGTGGCGGTCAGGAATGATCGGAAGCGGCAGGTGGCCGGCAAGCCTGGCGAACGTCCGTATCCCAGCCTGATCCCAAAGTCCGCCCCCGGCGCGAGGCAGCCTTTAAACCAGGGCCAAGATCAATCGAAACGCGCTTCGAGCCGCATCAGGCCGGCTCTTTCTCGCGGATCTCCAGCTTATCCGATGTCACGGGTTCGGCCGGACGTCTGTGGGTTTCTGGTGCCGCCTGTTCACGCTCGGGATTCCCCGATTCCTTGGCCGCCCGGTGAAGGCGGGCCCTGAGAAGGCGTTCATAGCTGTCGTAGCACATGGCCATACCGCTCCTATTGCTCGCCGACTCGACTCCCTCCGGCGCGCAAAGGTTCCATCGTCCAACGCCCACCAGGTATGCATGCGCGTGACGCGGATGTCGCCTTTCTGGAGGTGGCGCAAGGTCGGCTCCTGGCGCAATCGGAATGTTGGCACCCACTTCAAACGTACTCGCGCGCCAATCCTTGCGCTTCCAACTCACGGACTAAACGTTCCGCCGTCTCACGATCCTCATTTAAAAGGCGAAGGAATGCGAGGACCGGAATATCGGGC
>NZ_DASXNL010000132.1:0-56134 GCF_036495085.1 Phenylobacterium sp.
TGAACAGGAAGAGGTGGCGCAGCGCCCGGGTCTTGGTTTCGCCCGTCTGGCGGTTGCGGCACGTGATCGATGAGACGCCCTTTGAACGTTCGCCGCCGATCCCGACGATCTCGGTATGGGTGTGCAACTCGACGTTTGGCAAGGCCTTGATCCGATCGATCAAGTAGCGCGACATGGTCGCTTCAAGGCCCTGCCCACGCACCACCAGGTGCAACCGCTTGACCCTCGGCGCCAGGTAGACCACCGCCTGGCCCGCAGAATTTCCGCCGCCCACAAGGGCCACCTCTTCGCCCTCGCAGAGCTTCGCCTCGACGGCGGAAGCCCAGTAGGAGACCCCAGCCCCCTCAAACGTCGCGATGTCGGGAATGTCCGGACGCCGGTACCGGGCGCCGGATGCGACCACGACGGTTCGGGCGCGCGCTGTCGAACCATCAGTCAGCTCCAGCCGCAGCGGCTCGCCGGGGGCCGGCGCGCAGTCCAGCCTTGCGACCTCAAGCGGCACGGCGATCTCCGCGCCGAATTTCAGGGCCTGGTTCCAGGCCCGTCCCGCGAGCGCCTGGCCGGAGATACCGGTCGGGAAGCCCAGGTAATTCTCGATCCGCGCCGAGGCGCCCGCCTGACCGCCCATGGCCCGCTGGTCGAGAACAAGCACCGACAGGCCCTCCGAGGCCGCGTAAACGGCGGTGGCGAGGCCTGCCGGCCCCGCACCCACCACGGCCACGTCATAGAGTTTTTCCGGGTCGAGCGGGATGATAAGGCCAAGGCAGGCCGCCGCTTCGGCGTTGGTGGGCCGTCGCAGCACGGACCCGTTCGGGCAGACCATCAGCGGCAGCTCGTCTGGCCGCACACCCATTCGTTCGACAAGGGCGTGCCCCTCACCATCTCCCAGGGCCGCCAGCACCGTGTGCGGGTAAGCGTTGCGCGACAGAAAGCCCTGTAGCCGGACGACATCGGGATGATCCGGCGCCCCAACCAGGATCGATCCCACCGACGAGGACTCCAAGAGGCCCATGCGCCGCAGGATCAGAGCGCGCATGACGATCTCGCCGAGCTCCGCCGTACCGATCAAAAGCGCGCGCAAGTGAGCGGCGTCAAAGGGCAACGCCGTCGCGCCCTGCGGCCCTGCCCGCGCCGTCGCCAGGGTGCCCCGGCCCGCGAGCTGATTGACCTCGCCGGTGAACTGGCCTGCGGTCTCGACGCCAATCGCCTCCTGATGGCCAAGGCCGTCATGGCGGGTCAGTTCGATTCCGCCGTCGAGCAGCAGCCATGCGGGCACGTTGCGCTCACCGACATCGTACACGAGCTCACCCGGCGCAAACGTCCGTGCAGGGCCACTTGCAAAGCGCCCCGCAGTCTCGATCTGGGCGGCGTCGAGCACCGGAAACATCTGAGATTGGCGGGCGTCGATCAGGCTCATGGTGTGGGCTAGCCGCCCAGGGCCGCGGAAACGGCGAGGAGACCGGCTGCAAGATCCTCCGAAGTCGGCCAACCGTATCCGACCCTGAAGCAGGTGTCTGGCATCTCGAACCAGTGACCGGGCCCCACATAGGCCCCGTGCTCTTCCAACAGGCGTCGATAGAAGGCCCGCGTGCCGCCCGCGGGCTCTGCCCTCATTCGCGGGAAGCAGACGACCCCGCCGCTTGGCCGGACCCATTCAAGGCGGTCTTCGCCAGCCATCCATTCGTCGACCATCGCCAGCCTGCGCCGCATCTCGACCAATCGTGGCGTTAGGATCTCTGTGCGGCGCTCCATCACCTGTTCGGCAACCCACTCGTCCATCACGCTGCCACAGATGCTGATCTGCTCGCTGGCCGCCAGGAACACCTCCTGCAAGGCCGGGTCGCGCGTGATCAGCCAACCGATCCGGATGCCCGGTACGCCGTAGGCCTTGGAGAGCGACGAGACGCTGATGACGTGGTCACCCAGCGCCGCGGCCGGCGGCAGCCGACCCACGTAGGAGAGATCGCGGTAGGTCTCGTCGACCAGCAGCCGGCAATCGTGCCGGGCCGCCAGCTCCACAAGCCGGCGAAGTTCCGTCTCGCTCATCATCAATCCGGTCGGATTGTGCGGACAGGTGACGCTGATGATCTTGGTGCGCGGTGTAAGGGCCGCAGCGAGGCGATCGATATCCAGGCCGAACCCCTCCTCGAAAGAGAGATCGATGTGGGTCACCTGGCAGCCGATGGCCCGCGGCGTCTCCAGGTTGGTCGAGTAGTTCGGCCGCATCACGACAAGATGGTCGTCCTTCCCGAGCAGCGCGGTCGCCACGATGAAGAGCGCACCGGCCGCCCCCGTGGTGACCAGCACGTCACCAGCGCTCAGACCCTCACCGTCGGCCGCGATCAGCTCGCGCAGCCGCTCTCGGCCACGGTGCTCCCCGTATAACAGCGGCAGGTCTGGGATGGTGAGGCCCAGGTCAGAGAGCTTCTGGTCGGCGACCGAGCTTTCCGAGAGGTTGTAGCGGATGCGCGCGTAGCCGTACTCCTCCGGCGACTCCACCTCGATCGGCATGCGGACGTATCGCAAAGGCAGGGTCCTAGCTTCGCGTGAAAGTCGGTTCGCGCCGCTCGCGGAACGCCGCCAGCGCCGCCTTATGGTCGTCGGAGCGGCGCAAGATCCGCAACTCCGGGCCTTGCATGGCCGCAGCTTCCTCAGGCGAGAGATCAGGGGCGCGGGTGGCCATGCGCTTGGTGGCCTCCACCGAGAGCGGCGCGCGGCTGGCGATGCGTTCGGCCAGGGTGATCGCGGCCTCACGCAGGCGGTCCGGCGCATGTAGGCCGGTGACCAGGCCAAAGCGTTCGGCGGTTTCGGCGTCGTGTGGCAGGCCGGTGAGCAACATGGCCTTGGCGCGGCTCACTCCGATGAGCCGAGGCAGGCGGTACGTAGAGGCCATCAGACCGACGTTGACGCCGGCGCAGACGAACTTGGCTTCGCTCGAGGCGAGGCGGATATCGCAGCAGAGCGCCAACTCGAATCCGCCGCCGACGCACCAGCCGTTGACTGCGGCGACCACCGGCACGCGGGTCGCCTCCAACCTGTCGAGCAATTTTCCGAATCCGGCCAGGTCATCGCTTTGCGGCGATGCATTCTTCAGGTCGTCGCCCGAGCAGAACGCCCGTCCGCGGCCGGTCAGAATGAGGCAGCGCAGGCCCTCGTCAGCTTCCACGCGATCGAGCACGTCCATGAACGTCCGGCGCATTTCGACGCCTAGGGGGTTCATCGGCGGATTGTCGATCTCCAGAAGCACGACCGCTTCGCTGATCGGCTCGACGTGGACCTGCCCGCTCATTCCGCGCTCTCCGGTTTGCGTTCGCAGGCCGCTGCGCCCTCGGCGATCAGCGCCTCGATCTCGGCATCGGCGAAACCAGCCTCGGCCAGCACCTGGCGGGTGTGCTCGCCGACCTCGGCCGGGCCACGCCGCAGCTCGACCGGCGTGTCGTGCAGCTTGATCGGCGTTCGCACAAAACGACGTCCGGCGACCTCGGCGAGGAGGCCGCGCGCCTTGATCTGCGGATCGCCCCAAGCTTGGGCGATCGTGTTGAGCGGCCCGGCGGGCACGCCCTTGGCCTCAAGCTTCGCCATCCAGTTGGCGGTGGTGTCGCCGGCAAGGACGCTTTCGATCCGCGCCTGCAGGGCGTCGCGGTTCTTCACCCGGCGATTGGGACGATCGAAGCCGTCCTCCTCGGCAAGGCCGGGTTGGCCCAGCGCCTCGCAGAACCGCCCCCAGAGGCGCTGGTTGTTGACGCCGACCACCATGTGCCCATCGGCTGTCTTCAGCGCCTCGTAGGGCGCGGCCAGCCGATGTCGGGTCCCCTTGCGGGTCGCGACCTCGCCCGTGGTCAGGAAGAGGCCACTCTCCCAGATCGTGTAGGCCAGCGCAGACTCCAGAAGCGAGGTCTCAACATGCTGACCCTTGCCGGTGGCATGCCGATTTTGCAGAGCGGCCAGCACGCCCACCGCGCCGAACACGCCGGCGTTGAGGTCCGACAACGGCACGCCTGCGGCGCAGGGGATGTCGCTCCCGTCTTCGCCGGTGAAGCTCATGATGCCGCTCATGGCCTGGGCGATCAGGTCGAAGCCGCCCCGGTCGCGATAGGGGCCGTCGAGGCCGAAACCGGACACCGAGCAGTAGATCAGCCGCGGGTTCAGCGCCGAAAGCTGCTCATAGCCCAGCCCCATGCGCTCCAGTGATCCCGGCCGGTAGTTCTCCACGAAAACGTCAGCCGTCTCCGCCAGCTTGCGCAGCGTCGCAGCGCCCCGCTCTGTGCTGAGGTCAAGCGCGATTGCCCGCTTGTTGCGGTTGACGAAGTCGAAGGCGCGGAAGGCCGCGCCGGGGTGACCGCGGGTGGTCTCCCCGGCTGGCGGCTCGATCTTGACGACATCGGCGCCCAGGTCGGCGAGCACCATGGAGCAATAGGCGCCGGCGATGACGTGGGTGCAGTCCAGGACCCTCAAGCCAGTAAGCGCCGCCATGACATTGCCTCCGTTTTCAGCGACTTACATCTAGAAATTCGCGCGACGTGAGATGGCGCCGTCGACGAGCATGTTGATGCCGGTCGTGAAGGCCGAGCGCGGCGAGGCCAGGAACACTGTGGCCGCCGCCACTTCCTGCGGCGTGGCCATGCGACCAGTCGGATTGCGCTTGATCGTCTGCTCGAAGAAGCCGGGCATGCCGGCCTTCACATTGGCCCACACCCCGCCCTCAAAGAACACCGTGCCCGGCGAAACGACGTTGCAGCGGATCTTCTTGGGCGCGTTCTCACGGGCCACACCCTTGGCGTAGTGGATCAGCGCGGCCTTTATCGCCCCATAGGAGTTGGGGCTGTCGGTCTCGACGGAGGACACCGAGGACGTGATGATGAAGGCAGCATCGCCGGACCTCTGGGCGGCTGCTTCCATGAACGGCCGAGCCGCCTCGAAGCTGCGGACAGCGCCCATCATGTCGATGTCGTACATGGCCTTCCAGGCTTCTTCCGAATTGCCCTGGACGAGCGCGCTGGCGTTCGACACCAGGACGTCGATGCCGCCCAGCGCCTCGGCCGCGCCTTCGACGAAGGCCTTGAGGGCGCCGCCTTCGGCGATGTCGACGACCTGGCCCCAGGCTTTCACGCCTTTGGCCTCCAGCGCCTTCACGGTTTCGGCGACCTGGTCGGCATTGCGGGCGCAGATGGCGACATTGGCGCCCTCCTCGGCGAAGGTCTCGGCGATGGCCAGGCCAATGCCGCGCGTGGCGCCGGTCACCACCGCAGTCTTTCCCTTCAGATGCAGATCCATGATGTCCCTCCCATGCTCATCCGCCCGCTGCGAAGAGCCCGGCGTAGCGGTCGCGTAGCAGGTTCTTCTGCACCTTGCCCATGGCGTTGCGCGGCAGTTCGTCGACGAAGACGATCCGCTTGGGCGCCTTGTAGGGCGCGAGTCTGCAGCGGCACTCGGCGATCATCGCAGCTTCGTCGCCGGCCCCGATCACCACGGCCACCACGCCCTCGCCGAAGTCCGGGTGTGGTACGCCCACCACGGCGCTCTCCGTCACGCCGGCCAGCTCGTCGAGCAGCAATTCGATCTCCTTGGGATAGACGTTGTAGCCCCCGGAGATGATCAGGTCCTTGGCCCGCCCGGATATCCAGACACGCCCGTCGGGGTCGCGCCGGCCGACGTCGCCGGTGATGAAATAGCCGTCGGCGGTGAATTCCTCGGCGGTCTTCTGCGGCATGCGCCAGTAGGCGGAAAAGACGCTTGGACCCCGAATTTGGATGACGCCGGTCTCCTCTCCACCGGCGATCCGCAGGTCTACGCCCGGCAACGGATAGCCGACGCTTCCTGGCACACGTTCGCCGGCCAGCGGGTTCGAGGTGATGATCACCGCCTCGCTCATCCCATAGCGCTCGAGGATCCGCATGCCGGTCCGCGCCTCGAATTCGGCGAACGTGGATTCCAGCAGAGGCGCGGAGCCGCAGATGAAGAGCCGCATGTGCTGCGCACGCGCCTTGGTGAAATCAGGGTTGGCCAGCAAGCGCGTGTAGAAGGTCGGCACACCCATCATGACGGTGGAGTGGGCCAGCCCGCTGATCACCTGGGCGTCGTCGAACTTCGCAAGCCAGACCATCGGCGCGCCCGACAGAAACGCACTGTGCAGAGCCACGAAGAGGCCGTGCACGTGGAAGATCGGCAGGGCGTGCAACAGCACGTCGTCAGGTGTGAATCCCCAGGCCTCGTGAAGCGCCAGGGCGTTGGCGGCGAGATTGCCGTGGCTCAGCATCGCCCCCTTGGAACGGCCCGTCGTACCGCTGGTGTAGATCAGCGAGGCGAGGTCTTCCTCGGCGCGCGGGACAGCGGCGGCCAGAGGCTCGGCTGCCTGGGCCTGCGCAAGGAACGCCGGTGCGTCCTTGAGAAAGAGCTTGGGTTCGGCGTCCCCGACGAAATAGTCGACTTCCGCGGCGGTATAGGCCGCGTTCAGAGGCAAGAAGACCGCCCCGGCCTTCAGGACCCCCAGATAGATCATAACGCCTTCGACGGACTTCTCCGCCTGCAGCGCGACCCGGTCGCCGGGTTCGACGCCCTGAACGATGATCTGGCCGGCGACCTGGGCTGCGCCCGCCTCCAAGGCGGCGTAGCTCACCTGCGAGCCGTCGCTCAGCAGGAAGGCCGGCTTGGATCGGTCGGCCGGAAAGCCTTCAGCCAGGAGGTCGTAGAGGTTAGCCATCTGAGCCCCTACCCTTGCGGTTTCTGCCAGGTCACCGGCATGGGATCGCGGCCCCCCTCTGCAATGAACCGGTCGATGCGGGCGCGCAGCACCGGCAACGGCACCGCGCCCATCGACAGCACCGTGTCGTGGAATGCGCGGATGTCGAACTTCGGGCCCAGCGCCGCCTCGGCCTTGGCCCGTGTATCGATGATCGCCATCTCGCCCAGATAGTAGCTCAGCGCCTGACCGGGCCAGGAGATGTAGCGATCGACCTCGATCTGGATGTCGTGGTCGGCGAGCGCGGTGTTGTCGTGAAGGTAGGCGATCGCTTGGGCGCGGGTCCAACCCTTGTGGTGGACGCCGGTGTCGACCACCAGCCGCGCCGCGCGCCACATCTGGAAGGTCAGCATGCCAAAGCGGTCATAGGGCGTGTCATACATCCCCATCTCCACGCCCAGTCGCTCGCAATAGAGCGCCCAGCCCTCCCCGTAGGCGGAAATGTAGACCTCCCGGCGGAAGTCGGGCAGGCCCGCCTGCTCCTCCGCCAGGCCGCCCTGCAGCGAGTGGCCGGGGGCGGACTCATGCAGCGTCAGGGCCGTAAGATTGTACAGCGGCCGCGACGGCAGGTCGTAGGTGTTCAGAAGGTAGGTCGACGTCCCTCCACGAGCGCTGGTGTAGAAGGGCGCGATGTCGGGCGCGACCGGCTCGATGCCGAAGCGGCTGCGCGGCAGCCAGCCGAAATAGGCCGACAGCTTGCCATCGACGCGCTTGGCGATCCATGCGGCGCGGTTGAGGAGTTCCTGCGGGTCTTTGACATAGAAGCGCGGATCGTTGCGCAGGTATGCCAGGAAGGCTGGGAAATCGCCTTTGAAGCCGGTCTCGCGCATCACGTCGAGCATCTGCGCATGGATCTTGGCGACCTCGGCGAGACCGAGCTGATGGATCTGCTCGGGATCCATGTCCAGCGTTGTGAACTCACGGATCTGCGCGCGGTAGTAAGCCTTTCCGTCCGGCAGGTCCTCGGCCGCCAGGCTAGTGGCGGCGTGCGCGATGTAGTCGGTCCGCAGATAGGTGAGGAGTTCGCCGTAGGCCGGCTTCACCCGGGTCTCGATCGCGGCCTTGGCTTGGGCTTTCAGCGCAGCCTGTTCGGCGGGCGACACCGAAGCCGGCATCGCCTTGAACGGCTTCCAGAGGTTGGTGCTCTCGGCGTCCTTGGCCTCGGCGACGGCGGAGACCGAGACGTCACGCCCGGCCAGCGTCACCTTCGGGGGCGTAAAGCCGCGCGCCTCGCCTGCGCGCATGTTGGCGACTTCCTCGCCGAAGTAGCGCGGGATGTCGTTCAGTTGGGCGACGTAGTTGCGGTAATCCTGCGCCGTGTGGAATGTCCGCGAGGCCGTAAAGCCCAGGGCCGACCAGAAGGAGGAGTCGGAGTTGAACGGCTTTTCGTATTCCCGGAATTTCTGCTGATTGATCAGGGTGTCGATCTGGTCGCGATAGACCTCGTAATTGACCGCCTCTTCGGGCGAGAGGCTACTCTCGGCGATCCCATCGAGTTGCCGGCGCACATCGCGCCAGTAGGCCAGCCTGCGGGTCTGACTCTCAGCATCGACCTTCGGCAATCGATCAGCGATCGGAGCATCGCCGCGGTCCTTCCCCGGGAACTCGTTCTCCCGCCAGGCCCATTCACGTTTGTAGATCGCCTGGAAGCGTGCGTCGGACTCGCTCTGGTTGGCCGCCGAAGTGACCGAGGCCGGCTGTGCGAGCGAGGGAGCCGCCGCCCCCATCGCCAGGGTCAGGCAGGCCAGAGGCCAAATGCGCATCGAGTCGCTCCCCACATCGTCGGACGGTTCGACTTCATGGAAAGCTGTGCGCCCGTCAAACCCTTCGGCGCGGCCAGCCGCTAGCCGGTGTTCCGAAGACCGGCGGCGATCCCGTTGATCGTCAAGTGGATGCCTTCCTTCACCGCCTCGTCCTCGTCTCCCCGGCGCCGGCGGCGGATCAATTCGATCTGCAGGTGGTTGAGCGGATCGATGTAGGGCAGGCGCGAGCGGATGGCGGCGGCAAGGTCGGGGTTCTTCTCAAGCAACGCCGCCTGGCCGGTGATCCTGAGCAGGGCCTCGTTGGTCCGCTCCCATTCGGCCCTGATCTGGCCAAAGACATTGTCAGCCAGCTCTCGGTCCTCGACCAGCCCCGCGTAGCGTCCGGCGATAGCCATGTCACCCTTCGCCAGCACCATCTCCATATTGGCCAGGGCCGAGGAGAAGAACGGCCAGCTCTGGTAGAGCTCAGCGAGTTCCTCGATGGCGACGCCGGCGTCACGCACAGCCGAACCGAAGCCAAACCAGCCGGGCAGCAACGCGCGCGACTGCGACCAGGAGAACACCCAGGGGATGGCGCGAAGCCCCGCGATGCTGCGGCTCGCCTGGCGCGAGGTCGGACGGCTGCCGATGTTCAGGTCAGCGATCTCACTGATCGGCGTGGCGGCGTAGAAGTAGTCGACGAAACCTGGGGTGTCGTGCACCAGCGCGCGGTAAGCGGCCATCGAGCCCCTGGATAGGGCCTCCATCGCCTTGGCGTGGGGCTCGGTGACGCCGGAGTCGGCCTCGCCGCGGAAGGAAGCAAGCACCACGCCCGCGGTCAGGGTTTCGAGGCTCTGCCGGGCAAGTTCAGGATCGGCGTACTTGTTGGCGACCACCTCGCCCTGCTCGGTTATCCGGATACGCCCATTCACGGTGCCGCCGGGCTGGGCGAGGATCGCTTCGAAGCTCGAGCCGCCGCCGCGGCCGACAGCGCCCCCTCGACCGTGGAACAGCTGCAGCCGAAGGCCCTCGTCGCGGGCGACACGGCCCAGGGCCCGGGAGGCCTGGTAAAGCTCCCAGGTCGAGGTCAGGTAGCTGCCGTCCTTGTTCGAGTCCGAGTAACCGATCATCACCTCCTGCAGGCCGATCGGCTCAGCCAGCTTGCGGATCAGCGGTAGGGCCAGATAGGCCTTGAGCGTCTCCGGCGCGGCGCGCAGGTCGCTGATCGTCTCGAACAGCGGCTCGGCGAAGACCTGGGTGGTCGGGGGTGCGCGAGGCGGATCGCCCGGAGCGTAGAGGCCCACCTCCTTCAGCAGCAGATAGACCTCCAGCAGGTCCGAGACCGAGGTCGTGTTCGAAACGATGTAGGCGCGGATCGCGTCACGTCCGTAGAGCCGTTTCACCTCGGCCGCTGCGGTCAGCACGCCATACTCGCGCTGGGTCTCCTCGCTGTAGGTGGCGAAAGGCGAATGCAGCAGCCGGCCGTGGCTCAGCTCACCGATCAGGAGGTCACAGCGTTGCGCCTCGTCGAGCGCCTCGTAGTCAGCGCAGACGCCGGCCACCCTCAGCAGCTCCGCGGCTGTGCGGGCGTGAACGGCCGAGTTCTGGCGCAGGTCGAGGCGAGCCAGATGGAACCCGAAAGTGTCAACCGCGCGGATGAGGTCCGGCAGGGGACCGCGCCGGAATGTGGGGCCGTGCTTTGCCAGGACGCTGGCCAGCACCGTCTCCAGGTCCGCCTTGAGCGCGTCGGGACTATCGTAGGGCTCGGCGTCGGCGGCCGGCGGGCGCGGCGAAGGCTCCCCGATGAGCCGCACGTAGCTGGCGGCCAGGCGCGCGTAGACCCCGGTCAGCGCCTGGCGGTAAGGCTCGTCTGCCCGGTGCGGTGAGGCGTCGTGGGCCGCGTCGGCGAGCGCCTGCAGCTGTGGAGTGACAGACGCCAGCCTGGCCGACATTGAAAACTCGGCGCCCAGCGCGTGGATATCCTCCAGGTAGATCCGCAGCGCCGCTCGCGATTGCCGCCTCATCGCCTGGCGCAGGACCTCGGCTGTGACGAACGGGTTGCCGTCCCGGTCGCCGCCCACCCAGGAGCCGACGCGCAGGAAGCTGGTCAGCTCCTGCGGCTCGCCCAGCACCTCCAGCCAGTGCGCATAGAGACTCGGCAGCTCGGGCAGGAAGCTGCGTTCGAAATAGGAAACCGCATTCTCGATCTCGTCGCCAACGCCGAGCTTCACCGAGCGCAACAGTCGCGTACGCCAAAAGATGGACACCTGGCGCATCAGTTCGCGCTCGATGGCGGCGCGCTCGGCCTCGGTGCGGGCGTGATCGTAAGTGTCGAGGTCGTCGGCGATGGCGCCCACGCGGTCGAGCACGCTCTTGCGGCGCACTTCGCTTGGGTGAGCGGTGATCACGGGCGAGATCAGGGCGTGCCGCAGAAGCTCGACCACAGCGTCCTGGCTGACGCCTTCAGCCTTCAGAGCGCGGACTGCCCCAGCCAGCGTGTCCGGGCGGCTGTCGCCGCCCCGCCCGCGTTGCCGTTGGATCTGGTCCTCGGCGATGTTGGTGATCTGCAGGAAGCAGGCGAAGGAATGGGCGAACCGCACGGTGTCGGGCAGGCTCAGCCCCTCCAGCCGCTCGGCCATGAGCTTGGCGGCTTTTGGCGTCCCCTCGCGGTGGAAAGCGACCGAGGCCTGGCGGATTTCCTCGATCTGGCTGAACACCGCCTCGCCGTCCTCGGCGCGGATCACATCGCCCAGCACCCGGCCCAGGAACCGGACGGTGGTTCGCAACTGGTCGGGAAGAGCGGTCGCCATATCCGGAGGAAAGCCACAGCAAGCTGCGCACGTCATCTGGTTTCCTGGCGTTGGACCAGCGATAGTCCTCAAAGCTGAGAGGAAGCTTGATGTCCCCCGACGAGGCTCTCACCCGGATCCGCCGCTATGACGGCCGCCTGAAGGCCTTTGTCCGTGTATTCGATTCTCCACTCGGCAAGGGCGACGGGCCGGTGTTCGCGATCAAGGATCTGTTCGACGTGGAGGGCGTGCCAACCGGTGGCGGCGCCCAAGTCCCCCTGGCCGAACACCCGCCGGCCCACGCCCTTGTGGTCCGCAAGTTGCTCGATGCCGGCTGGCGCGCGGTAGGCAAGACCCACACCGTGGAGCTGGCCTATGGCGGCTGGGGCACCAATCGGGCCGTCGGCGCTCCCTGGAACCCCTGGGACGCGTCTGAACATCGTGCGCCGGGCGGCTCCTCGTCCGGCTCGGCGGTGGCGGTCGCGGCGGGGCTGGTCGACGCGGCTTTGGGCAGCGACACCGGCGGCTCAGTGCGAATCCCGTCTGCGGTATGCGGCGTCGTCGGCCTGAAGCCCGGCCGTGGCCTGGTCAGCCTGAGAGGCGTCCATCCGCTTGCGCCGGCCCTGGACACCGTTGGCGCGCTTGCCCGCGACGTGACGACGGCGGCCCGGATGCTCGCCGTAATCTCCGGTCCCGACGACGCCGCAGCGACGCGCGGGCCGTTCGACGCGGACGTGGCCTTGGCGACGGAGGTGACCGGCCGGCGGCTGGCGGCCATTCCGCTGGAGCACCTGGGCGAGATCGACGTCGAGGTCGGGCGTCTCTATCTCGCGGCTCTCGACCGGCTGCGCAAGACGGGCGTTACCGTTCAGATGGTCCGCCCCCCCAAGGCCCTCGAGGACAGCTTCGCGCCCAACGGCGTGCTGATGGCCGGCGAGGGCTGGCGGATCTGGCGTGACCGGATCGAAACCCACGGAAAGCTCATGGACCCATGGATCGTCCGCCGTTTTGAGGTCGGCCGCGAAATCACCGATGAGCGCCTCGCCCAGGTCCACGCCCAGCGCGCCGAGGACCAGGCGCAGTTCCACGGATGGCTGGGCGGCTACGACGGACTGCTCACCCCCACGTGCCCGATTCCAGCCCCGCCGATCGATCAGGTCGACGAAACCGCCTCCCCGCTCAGCCGGCTCACCCGCGCCGCAAACTATCTGGATCTGCCTGGCATCAGCCTCCCCTGCGGCCTCACCAAGGACGGAATGCCGGTCGGACTACAGATCCTCGGCCGGCCGCGCGATGAGACCACGGTCGTGGCGCTGGGCGCAGCGTTCGAGACGGTCTCCGGATGGAACGGGCGCGGTCCAGACCTCAGCGGGTTCGACTAGAGGCGTCCTCTAATAGCGCCTTGGGCGCCGCGAGCCGCCAAGCTTCGCGCAGCAGCGCTGCGAACTCTTCCTCCTCGATCGCCGGCAGGCGGACCAGGACAGCGGGGTAGCCGCGATGGTGGTCGTCGTCGAAGAAGCGGTCCGGCGCGGCCGTCACCAGCATTTCCTTGCGCGTGAGCTCACAGCGCACGGCCACGGCGTCGGGCTGCGGCACGCGGGGCTTCTTCGGCGATTGTCGCTTCAGATAGGTCCAAACAAGGCCCCTTCCGCCCCGCACCTCCAGCGCCAGGCGCGCCTCGCTCGAGCGGTCCTCGACGCCCGGCAGGCCCAGGGCCAGTCGTCGGACGGCGGCGAGGTCGACCGTCCCCTACTCCGCTCGCAGGGCCGGCGCCGGCCGCTTTGAGAGCGCCTGGAAGGCCGCCAACAAGCCTCCTGCGCCTGCGACCAAGGCTGCCGCGGCCAGCAAGGCCGCCACACCCGCCCAATCCATGCTCCACTTGGCGTGGAACACCTTGACCACCACAGGCCAGGCGGCCGCGTACCCCAGAACCACGCCCGCAGCGCCTGCGATAACGCCGACGGCGCCATATTCCAGCACATAGGAGCTCAGGATCTGCGCACGCGAGGCGCCCAGCACCTTCAACGTCGCAGCTTCGCGCGTCCGAGCCTGTGCGCGCGCGGCGATGGCGCCTGCCAACACCAGGAGGCCCGCCAGGGCCGCCACCCCCGCGGCGCCGCGCACCGCCAACGCCAGCCGGTCGAAGAGGTCGGTGGCCGCTTCCAGCTGTTCGCGGACCGAGATCACGTTGACCGTCGGAAAGTCGCGGCCGAGTTGATGGGTCACAGCAGCTTCCTGCTCCTTCGTGGCCTTGGCGATGGCCACCTGCCGAAGGTTCGCACCCTCGACGGCCGACGGCGTCACCACCAGCGGGAAGCTCGCCCCGAAGCCGCCGAAATCGACCTTTCGCAGCACGGCCACGCGGGCCTCGATCTCACGGCCCAGCACAGATAGCGTGACCGCGTCGCCGACCTTTACGTCCTTGCCCTTGGCCACGTCGACATCCATGGCCACCAGCGGCGGGCCGGCGTAGTTGGCCGGCCACCACCGTCCGTCGAGAATGCCGGGATCATCCGGCCTCGCCCCGATGGCGGACATGGAGATGTCGCTGTCGTAGGCCCAACGGTCCTGGCGCGCGATGTGCTCAGCGACAACCGGCTCGCCGCGGACCCGGGTGATCCTGCCGGTGACGAAGGGTTCGCGCAGATAGGTCTTCTGGGTCAAAGGCTGCCCGAAAGCGTGGGCGACGGCGGCGTCGAACTGGGCCGCGCGGTCGCTCGGGATGTCCGTGAACACCAGCGCCGGCGCCGTGCGAGGCGCGACCTCGGAGACCTGGTTCAGCAACGCCGACTGGATCAGCACGACGGCTGCAAGCAGTGCCACGCCAAGCCCGATGGCCGGCGATGCGGTCCGCGCCGCCGAGTGCGGGCCCGCCAGATTGGCCAACCCTATGCGCACAGGTCCCCGAGAGCCCGCCCGCGCCGCGCCGGCAGCCCATGCCGCCCCCCGTCCCAGCAGCCACAGGAGGCCGAATGACACTGCAACGCCGGCGATCATGATCACTGCGGCGAGCTTGGTGGGCGCGGTGACCACCGCCATGGCGGCCAGGCCCGCGGCGGCGAGGACGGCGCCGATGATCTCGGGTCCGACTTTTACGCTCCCGGAGAGGTCGCTGCGGAACAGGCTGGCTGGCGGCGTGGAGCGGGCCCGTCCAAGCGGGACCAGCGAAAAGGCGGCCGCTGAGAGCAGGCCAAAGCCCGCGGCCTTCAGGAGCGGCCCGGGGTAGACGGCGAAGAGCGCCGGGATCGGCAGGCTGTTCTTGACGAGAGCTCCGAGCACCAGCGGCGCGGCCGCCCCGATCGCCAGGCCGATGGCGACGCCAAGGCCTGCGAGGAGGCCGATCTGGAGCAGGTAGATGTCGCGCACCAACCGGCCTTCGGCCCCCAGCGCCTTGAGCGTGGCGATGACCGGCTTGCGCACTTCGAGGTAGGCGCTGACGGCTCCGAACACGCCGAGGCCACCCGCCACCAGCGAGGCCAGGCCTATGAAACCCAGGAAATATTCCAGCTGGTCGATCAACCGGTGGATGCCTGGCGCGGCGTCCTCGCGGTCGCGAATGCGCGCGATCGCGCCAAGCTCGGTTCGCAGATGCGCCTTGGCGGCCTCAAGGGGGGCGCCGGGCCGCAGCGCCACGCGAGCCGTCTCGCCGAACGGCAGGCCGGGCGCCATGAAGCCGCCCTGTTCCACCGCAGCCAGATTGGTCATCACCCGCGGGCCCAGGGCGAAGCCTCGCGACAGCCGATCTGGCTCCTGCATCAGGACGCCGCGGACTTCGAGCGGCAGGTTGCCTGCCAGGAACCGGTCGCCGACCTTCAGATGGAGCCGATCGAGCAGGGGCTGTTCGACCACGGCTCCCGCAATCCCGCCCTTTGGCGCGATAGCATCCTGCAAGGCGCCGCCACCTGCCAGCGTCACTCGACCGGCCAGCGGGTAGCTGTCGCTCACGCCGCGCAGCTCGATCAGCCGCCGCTCCCCGCTCGGAGCCTCGGCCATGGCCATCGACATTGCGGCGTAGGACACGCGGCCCTCGGACTCCAGGGCGGCGCGCTCAGCCTTCTCGAACTGCCGCTGGCGGATGCTGACGGCCAGGTCGCCGCCGAGGATCTGGCTGGCCTGGCTGGCAAGGCCGCGACGAAAAGCTTCCGCCGTCGATCCTGCGGCGGCGATGGCGGCGACGCCCAAAGCCAGGCAGGCCAGGAAAATGCGGAACCCGCGGACACCGCCACGAAGCTCCCGCCCCGCAAATCGCAGCGCCAGCGGGATCATGCGGGGGTCAGGCTCTCTTGCGCCACACGTCCGTCGCGCAGCCGCACGGTCCGATCGGCGCGTCGCGCAAGCGCCTCATCATGGGTGACCAGCACCAGAGCGGCCCCGGTCTCGGCGACCAGGTCAAACATCAGCTCGGACACGTGAGCGGCGTTGGCCGCATCGAGGTTGCCGGTGGGCTCGTCGGCAAACAGAAGCGCCGGTCGGCTGGCGAGCGCGCGGGCGAGAGCCACCCTCTGCTGCTCTCCGCCGGAGAGCTGGTGCGGATAGTGCCGGCCGCGGGCGGACAGGCCGACCCGCTCCAACCAGGCCCGGGCCGTCTCCGTCGCGTCGGGCGCACGAGCGATCTCGAGCGGCGCTGCGACGTTTTCCTCGGCCGTCATGTTGGGCAGGAGGTGGAAGCTCTGGAAGACCAGCGACACCCGCCCGCGGCGAAGCCGCGCACGGCCGTCCTCATCCACGCCGGCCAGGTCCTGCCCGAACAGCAGAACGCGTCCACCGGTCGGCTGCTCGAGACCGGCCGCCACTGCGATCAGCGAGGACTTGCCCGATCCTGACGGCCCGACCAACGCCACACGTTCGCCGCTCGCCACCCGCACATCGAGGCCCCGAAGGATCTCCACCGGACCAGCCGCGGACGGCAGCGTGAGGGCGACATTTTCCAGGACGAGGGGATCTGCGGCGACTTCGGTCAATGACGGGCCTTCGGGCGTTGAGCGCAGAACACGATCCCTTAAATAGGACAGGCTCATGGCCGATACACGACCCCGATTCTTCCAAGCCTCCCGGATTTCCCGCCGCGGCGTGCTGATCGCGGGCCTTGCCGCCCTGCCCGCGAGGGCATTGGCGGCCCGCGGCCAGGTCGTGACCATCCTGGGAGACTCGATCACCGCGGGGCTCGGCTTGACCGCCCAGGCAGCGCTCCCCGCCCAGTTGCACCTCGCGCTCGAGAAGCTCGGCGTCCACAACGTGGTGCGCGGCGCGGGCGTCTCAGGCGACACCAGCGGCGATGGTGCGAACCGCGTCGACTTCAGCGTCCAGCCTGACACAGCCGTCGTCGTGGTGGCGCTGGGCGGCAACGATCTGCTGCAGGGGATCGACCCTCGAACCACGCGCGCCAACCTCGAGCGCATCCTCGTGCGGCTAAAGCAGCGTCATATGGGCGTCGTGCTCGCCGGCCTGCACGCCCCTCCGGAACTCGGCCGCGGCTATGCCCACGACTTCGACGCCGTGTTCACGGGCCTGGCCAAGGTTCACGGTGTCGTTCTCTACCCGGATCTCCTGGCCGGCGTCGGACGTAACCCGGCGATGAACCAGGGTGACGCGATCCACCCCAACGCGCGCGGAGTCCAGGTGATCGCCGCGAAGCTCGCGCCAGTTGTGGCGCAGGAACTGGCCAAGCGCCCCTGACTAAGCTTGCGCCGGCGCACGCCCGTAGCGCCAGGCCAGCGACGGCAGAAGCACGAGGCTGGCGATGGTCGAGGTGACCAGGCCGCCCAGTATCACGATCGCCATCGGCCCTTGGATCTCGCGTCCCGCCTGACCGGTCGAAAGCGCCAGCGGCAGCACGCCTAGGCCAGTGACCAGGGCCGTCATAAGGATCGGCGTCACCCGTTCCTGCGTTGCGATCATCACGGTGTTGAGCGACCAGTCGTGCCCTTCCTCGGCGATTAGCTGCTCGATGTGAGCCACCAACAGAATCGAATTGCGCGCGGCGACCCCGAACAGGGTCACGAACCCGACCAGTGAGCCCAGGGACAGGCTGCCCCCGGTCAGGGCCACGGCGATCACGCCGCCCATCAGGGCGAAGGGCGTGGCGCCCAGGATCAGCATCGTCGCCCGTCCGCTGCTGAACGCCAGCAACAGCAGCGCCACGACCCCGCCGACAGCGAGCGTGAGGTTGAACAGGAGTTCCTGGCGGGCCGCAGCCGCGCCCTGAGCAGTTCCGGTATAGTCGAGATAGACCCCGGGCGGCAGTTTCACCTTGGCGGCTATCGCAGCTTCGGCGGCTTTGGAGACCCTCGCCGTGTCGTCCGGCGCGGGGTTCGCGGTGACGACCTGCCGTGGCCGGCCGCCCTCGCGTGTCACCAGGGTGCGGCCCTCCGTGAGGTAGACCTTGGCGATGGCGCGAAGCGGCACCGCCGTGCCGCCCGACGAACGGATCAGCAGGTCGCCGACCGTCTCGGGATCCCGACGAAGCTCGGGCGGCGTCGTAACATCGACAGACAGTGTTCTGTTTTCTTTGAATATCTCTGCTGCGGATGCACCCTGATAGGCCGATCCGACAGCGTCCAGGGCCTCGGAAGGCGAAATCCCGAACCGGGCGAGCGAGGGGAGATCAAGATCGACGCGCACCACCGGCGTCGAAGGCGGCGTCTGGATCTGCACGTCTACCGCTCCAGGCACAGTCCTCAGGACGGCGGCCACGTCGGCGGCGACTTTGTCGAGAGTGTCGAGGTCGGCGCCGTAGATTCCCACCGCGAGCGCCGCCGTCTCGCCGGAGAGAGACTCCCCGATCCGGTCGCCCAGGAAGGTAAGGACTTCGGTCTTCAGTCCGGGATAGCCGTCCAGCACCTTGTGGATGCCGTCCTGGATCGCGTCCTGCTTGCGCCCCGAAAGCCCCGGTTTCAGCTCGACATGGAATTCGCTCTTCTCGGTGCCCCAGGTGTCCTCGCCGCCTTCGGCCCGCCCTATCTGCTGCTCGACGCTGCCGATCCCATCGATCGCAATCAGCTCTTTGCTGATCCGCTGTCCATAGTCTCGCATGACGCCCAGCGACGTGCCCGGCGGCCCCGAGACGCCGAGCACGAAATGGCCTTCGCGAAAGCTGGGGAGGAGCTCGGAATTGAACAGAACGAACCCCGCGACCGTCACGGCCAGCGCGACGGCGGTCGCGCCGAGCGCCAGGCCCGGCGCGCCGACCGCCCGCCTCAGGACCTGATGATGCCAGGCCTTCGTATGGCGCAGGAAGGGTGGCTCTCCGTGCACGGTGGCGCGCTGCAAGAGCAGCAGCGCGAGCGGCGGAGTGATCACCACCGCGACTGCCAGGGAAGCCAGCGTGGCGATGATGAACGAGGCGGCCAGGGGCGAGAAGAAGGCCCCTTGCAGGCCGTGCAGGAGCAGGACGGGCAACAGCACGAGGGCCAGCATGAGCGTCGCGTAGATGACCGGCGCCCGCACCTCGACGGAGGCAGCCAGGATGACCGCGCTCGGCGTGACGCCCGCAGCCCGCCCCCGCAAGCGACGCACGATGTTCTCCGTGCCGATCACGGCGTCGTCGACCACCACGCCCAGGGCGACGGCCAGCCCGCCCAGCGTCATGGTGTTGAGCGTCGAGCCCATGAGGTCGAGCACGATGACCGCCGTCAGCAGCGCCAGGGGAATGGAGATGAAGGCGATCGCTGCGGTGCGCAGGTCGCGCATGAACAGGAACAGCACCAGGGCGATCAGCACCGAGCCGATCGCTAGGTCGTCGCCGATGCCCTTCAGGGCCGAGGAGATGAAGTTCGCCGGCCGATGCAGGCTGGCGTTGACCGTCACGCCCTGGGCCCTCAACGCCGGTTCCATCTCGGCGAGCGCGGCCTCGACGGCGTGCGTCGCCTCCAGGGTGTTGGCGCCGTACTGGCTGGAAATGCTGAGGAGGACGCCGGGCCGCCCCATGATCAGCGCGTCGCCGTTGAGCTGCGCTGGGCCATCGACGACTTCGGCGACGTCGCCGATCCTGGCCGGCGCGGCGCCGGCGATGGCCGGCAGGGACACCGCCGCGATATCCGCAGCGCTCTGCACATTGCCTCGCGACTCGATGAGGATCCGCTGTTGCGGCGTGTCTATGTAACCGCCTCCCGCAAGGCCGACCGCAGCCTTCGCTGCGGCGAGCACATCGGCCAGGCTTAGGTCGCGAGCGGCCAGCGCCGCAGGCTTCACCCGGACTTCGATGCGCCGCTGCTGGCCGCCGTAAACTGTCGCCCGCGCCACGCCGCTGGCGGCAAGGATCCGGGGCCGGACCGTCCAGTCGACCAAGTCGCGAAGCTGCATGGGACTGAGCCGGTCGCTGGTGAATCCCACCTTGAGCAGGTCCATGGTCGACGACGTCAGCGGCGTCACCTTGGGCGCGGCGACCCCCGCCGGCATCTTGTCCACCTCGTTCAGCGCTTCCGACACCACCTGGCGGTCACGGAAGGGATCTGATCCCTGGGTGAAGTTCACCTTCACGATCGAGAGCCCGGCGATGGACTCCGAGCGCAGGGCCGCGACGCCTGCCGAGCCGTTGATCGCCTGCTCCACGGGTCGGGTGACGAGTTGCTCGACCTGTTCGGCGGTCAGGCCCGGCGCATTCGTCTGCACCTCCACCTGAGCCGGAACGAAGTCGGGGAACACGTCGAGCTTGGCGCGACCCAGGACGATACCGCCGTAGATCAGGAGGAGGATCGCCGCAGCCACCATCAACCGGGGCCGGGTCAGCGTCCAACCGACAATCCGTGAGAGCATTCTCAGTCGGCCTTGCCGGGCGCGGCGGTCTGGGCCGCGAAGAGTTGGGCCGCGCCCGTCGTCACCACCGGTTCGCCGGCCTTGAAACCAGACGTCACGAAGAGCCCTTCGGGATCGCTCAGTCCGGCGGTGACGGCGCGCCGTTCGAAGTCGCCGGCGCCGCGGCGGACGTAAGCGAAGGTCTGGCCGGCGGTGCGCAGCAGCGCCGCGCGTGGGATCAGGACGCCCTGCCCGTCTGCGCCGGCGGCGACGGTGGCGGGAGCGACGGTGCCCGCGCCAAGTTGCAGGGCCTGTGCGCCGCTCACCAGCGCAAGAACCCCGGTCGACTGCAGTCGGGGATCCCCGGTGCGGGTCGGGCCGAGGATTGTGGCCCGGGCGACCTGACCCGCCCCCAGGTCGATGGTCGCTGTCCCGGCGGCCCGCGACAGGCCGGAAGCCGCGTCGATCCGCACCAGGGCGGCGCGACCGGCGGCGATGTCGGCCACCAGCCTGCCACGGCGCGCGTCAGACAGCCTGGCCAGCGCCGGGCCCCATTCCATTCCGACTCGCCGGCGCAGCAACACGAGCTTGGCCGCGTCCGACCGCGCCTGGGCGGCTGCGGCTTCGGCCGCCTGTTTCGAGACGGTCTGGTCGGCGGCGTTGAGCGTTCGGGTCCGCGCGGCCTCGGCCTGCGAGGCGGCCTGGGCGGCGATCGCGGTGTTGATGTCGGCGTCCAACTGCGCCAACGGCCCCGGGTCGAGCACACGAGCGAAGCCGCTCGCCGTCGCCGCCCGGCGCGCGGCCTGCAGCGGCGTGGTGACGATCCCGATCCGGGTCTGGGTCGCCTGATCCATCTTCAGCACATCCGCCGGGGCGGCGAGCGCGCTACCCGCCGAGAGCAAAAGCGCCAAGACCCCGGCCCGCAACGCCGTCATGGTGTCCCTCCCGTCTGGGTGATCGCTGCCTGGATCGCCGCGGTCTCAGCTGGATCGAAGGATCGCCTGAGTGCGTCCTCGACGCCCGCCGCGGCGGTCGCGGCCGTATGCTGGGCGTCAAGCAGGTTCAGTCTTGCGTCAAGCACAGCGCCCCTTGCGGCCAATTCATCCACCCGATCGGCCTGACCCGCGTCGACCGAGCGCGCAGCGGCCGCTGCGGCGCGTTCGGCGACTGGCAGGTCGCCATCACGAGTGCGGCTAAGCTCCTTGCGGGCTTGCGAAAGCGCGGCCGCGGCCGAGTCGACCTCGGCGAGGGCGTTTGCTTGCGCCAGCTCCAGCGACCGACCCGCGGCCGCCCGGGCCGCTTCCGCCTGGGCGATGGCGCCACGATTGAGATCCCACGGTGGCAGCGCCAGCGACAGGCCGAACGGCAGCTTGGTCACCCCGTGATCATAGTTGTAGGCGGGGCCGAGGCTCACCGAGGGATATTGGTTGGCGATCTCCAGGCGGAGCGCGTTCTCAGCCAGGTCATAGTCTGCGATGGCCCTCAGCACGTCACGCCGCGACAGGGCCGCGTCGCGGCGCCAGTCGGCGAAGTCGCTCGGCGTCGCCGCCGCTGGGCCAGACGCAAGCAACAGCCCGCGCAGGGCCGGCGCGCTGACGCCGAGCGCTTTGGCAAGATCGAGGCTCGCAGCCTGCTGGCGTCCGACCGCCGCGGCCAGGCGGTGTTCGGCCATCACCACATCGCCCTGGGCTGTGACCGCCAGCGCGCGCGCATCCTGTCCAGCCGCCACCCGCTGCGCGAGCCGCTCGGCGCGCTCTCGCCGCAGGTTCAGGGCCTCGCCCGCCAAGCCGATCTCGGACGTCGCCGACGTGAGGTCGATCTGCGCTTTTTCCAGGCTGGTCCGAACGCTCCAGACCGTCTCGCCGTAGTCGTAGAAAGCCTGCAGGGCCTGCAGCTGGGCCGTCGTAATCCGCGTACTGCGACGCGCTCCAAGGTCCAGGGGAATGGCGCCCGCGCCGGTATAGCCCCAATGCGGAACCTCGTTTGCGTACTCGGCGGTAAGCGTCAGGCTGGGCCCCGGCGCCGCCTTGGCGGTTCGTACCGCGGCCAGGGCCGTCTGGTATTTCGCCCGCGCCTCAGCAATCTGCGGGTTATGCGCAAGCGCCGCGCTCAGAAGGTCCGCGCCCGTCCAGACCGCGCCCGCGGGCTTTTCGTCGAGCCGGCGGGCGTCGAGGGCGGGAGGGAACGTCTCGGGGTGTGGCGGAGCGGGCGCATAGTGCGCGCAGGCCGCCAGGCTGAGCGCCAGGCACGCGGCGCTGAGCCGAGCTGGCCTCACTTGCCGACGACGAGAACTTGGAAGGAGCCGGGCTCAAGGGTCGGTCGGCCGCCCGGCGTGGCCGGCGCTCCGAATTTTGCAGTCGGCAGGTAGAGGCGGCCTGTGCGCTCATCCAGGGCGATTGTCCGCGCTCCCACCTGGGTGGGCACGGTGTCGATGATGGTTCCCTTGCCGCCGGCGAAGGAGATCACCGAGAGCGTCCCGGCCCGACCGGCGGGTACGAAAGCCAGCTTCTGCTTTGGGTCGAAGGCGATGCCGTCGGCTCCCTTGCCGGTGGGAAGGGTCTGGATGACCTTGCCGGACTTCGCGTCCACGACGACGGTCGCTCCGTCGCAGGCGGCGATCAGCACCTTGTCCGCAGCATTATAGGCCAATCCCGTGGGGCCCTCGCAACCGGGCAGCGGGTAGCGCGCCAGGACCTTCTTCTGGGCTACGTCGATCGCGACGATCTCGTTCTTGTCCTCGACGTTGACGAACGCCTTTCCCGAACCGTCGGTCGCGGCGGCTTCCAGGTCGCCACCCACGTCAATCGTGCCGACAGCCTTGTGGGTCTTGGGATCGACGAGCGTCACCTGGCCGCCGGCGTGATCCATCACGAGGACGAGGCCGGTCTTGCTGTCAAAGGCCGCGGCGTCGGGGCCCTTGCCGGTCTCGACCGTAGCGACCGGCGCCAGGGACTTGGCGTTGATGAAGACCGCCGTCGCCGTACCGCCGTTGGTCACCAGCACCTCTGAGCCGCCATTCACCGGCATGGCGTCATGCAAAATCTGGCCCGGGCCGAAAGAGGATACCGCCTTCGTGGTCAAGTCGATGGCCATGACGTTGCCGCCATGGGTCACCAGCACGCGATTGTTGGTGGGATCGACCCGGACGTAGTCCCATCGGCCGTCGGGGCCGGCGATGCGATCGATGACGTGGTAGCCGGAGGCGGCCTGAGCGGCGGAGGTCACGGCCAATGCGGCGAGGCAACAGGCGGCGGAGCGTAGGACGGTCATGATGTGTTTCTCCCTCTTGGGCGCTGTCCTAGGCCTCAGGTGCTAGCGTGGCCATGTCAGCCAGATTGCGAAATCCCAATGTTGGGCGCGCTCAGCCCGGAACCGGGAACGTCACGCGCGCCTCCAGTCCCGGCTCGGCGGCGATCAGGCGGACCTCCGCGCCATGCAGCCGCGCCACCGCCGCCACGAGCGCCAGGCCCAGGCCGCTCCCGGGCGTCGAACGGCTCCGTTCGAGCCGGTAGAAGCGATCGAAGAGGCGTTCGCGATCCTGGCTGGGCACGCCGGGCCCATTGTCGATCACGGCCAGGGTAGCGGCCGACTCACCGCGCGAGGCGGTCACTCGAATGTCGGTTCCGGGCCCGGCGTGGCGCAAGGCGTTCTCCACGAGGTTGACCAGCATCTGGGTTAGGAGTTCCGGGTCGCCCACGACGGGTACGCTGGCGTCTCCCTCGAGCCGCAGCGTCTGCTGCGCGTCCTCGGCGGAAGGTGCAAAAGCCTCCACGACCGTGTGCCCGATCGCTGATAGGTCGCTGGACCGGAATGCGGCGCGGCGAGCCCCACTCTCGATCTGGGCGATCCGCAGGAGGCCGGCGAAAGTGTCGAGGATGGAATCCAGATCGACGAGCGCGCCTTCGAGGGCGTGGGCGCGATCGCCCGGGACCGCCAGGCCGGCCTCCAACTTCTGGCGCAGGCGGGTGAGCGGTGTCCTGAGGTCGTGGGCGATGTCGCTGGAGACCTGCTTGAGGCTTTCCATAAGCGTGGCGATGCGATCGAGCATACGGTTGAAGGTGATCGCAAGTCGGTCGAGATCGTCGTTCGACCCACGGACGGGCACACGCCGGCCCAGGTCCCCGTCAATGATCGCCTCGGCGGTGCCGGAGATGGCCGCAAGCCTCCTGTGCACGTCGCGGTTCAGCGCATAGCCGCCGACGACGCCAAGCACCACGACGCCCACGAAGGCCCAGGCAAAACCTCGCAACAGCGTCCCGTCCAGAACCTCGATCCGCTCCTCGTCATCGCCGACCAACAGGCGGTGGCCGTCAGGCAGGTTGACCGTCAGGATGCGAATTGGCTCAGCGGCGTTGTCGCGTGGCAGCATCGACCAGCCGATGGGAGTTCGGCTGGCGGCCAACCGACCAGCCAACGCCTCACCGGACGGCCCCTGCAGGCCATAGTCGACAGCTCCCGGCGTTCGATCGCGCTCGCGCACCGCCTCGACGACCCCGCCAAGGCCCTCAGAGCCGTATTCCTGGACGAGGGCGGCGGACTCCGTGGCGATGCGGGCGTCGAACTGCTGGGAAAGCGCATGACGGGTGGTGACCACCGTGATGGCCCCAAGGGCGACAACCGCCAGGGCGAAGGCCACCGTGTAGAACGCGGCCAGCCGCAAGGTCGTCGAGCGGAACATCAGCCCGGCTCGCGCAACACATAGCCCGCGCCGCGGACCGTGTGGATCAGTTCCACCCCGTGGCCGCGATCGACCTTTCCCCGCAGCCGGCTCATATGGGTCTCGACGATGTTGGTCTTGGGATCGAAGTGGAAGTCCCAGACACTCTCAAGCAGCATGGTTCGGGTGACCACCCGGCCGGCGTGCCGCAGCAGGTATTCGAGGATCTGGAACTCGCGCGGCTGCAGATCAATACGGCGGCCCGCGCGACTTACGGTGCGCTTGAGCAGATCGAGCCGCAGGTCGGCGAGCGCAAGTTCGGTACGCATCTCCTGGGCGGGAGGACGGCGCGCAAGGGCGTTCACCCTGGCCAGCAGTTCCGCGAAGGCGAACGGCTTTATGAGATAATCGTCGGCGCCTGCCTCAAGCCCTTCCACGCGATCGTCGATGCCGCCGAGCGCGGTCAGCAGCAGGACCGGCGTCTTGACGCCCGATGCACGGATCGTGCGGAGGATCCCCAGCCCGTCGATCTCGGGCAGCATCCTATCGAGGATGATTACGTCATAGGTCTCGCCGGCGGCGAGCATCAGCCCACTGCGTCCGCCGGTGGCGGCGTCGACCGTATGGCCGACCTCTGACAGGGCCCGCTTGAGGTATGCGCCGGCCTCCCTGTCGTCCTCGACGATCAACAGCTTCATAGGTCGGACTCTAGTCCCGGTATGGGTCTTCTGCTCGGGTTTCGAGCATCTTGGCGCCGATGTACGCCTGGCTCGCGGCCTTCAAGCCTAGCAGCGCGGGTTTCCAGGCCAATGGCCCCCCGATTGAGAATTCCCAATAGAACCGAGTTCCAGGTCGCGAGGTTCGCCTGCACGTGCTGCCCGGGCCCGGACGGGTTTCGGAACCGACGTCCGATCGTGCGGCGAACGTCGCATCCGGCAGACTCTGGCGCTATCGCGGGCCGGCGGGCCTGTGAACCCGCAGCAACGTCGTCCACGCCGCGAGCGCCCAGGCCGCGCCCAGCGACCAGCCGGCCAGAACATCGCTCGGCCAATGGACGCCCAGGTAGACCCGGCTGAAACCAATGGCGAGCACCAGCAACATGGCCAGGACATAGACCATGATTTTTGTGCCCCGATTTGGCTCGAGGCTGGCGATCAGCATCGCCAGGGTCAGGAAGGTTGCGGCCGACAGGGTGGAATGTCCGCTCGGGAAACTCGCCGAATAGACGTAGCTGCCATGTGGCACGAGGTCCGGGCGAGGGCGATCATAGATTAGCTTCAGCCCCTCGCTCGAGATGTCGGCCAGAAGGACGGTTCCCGCCAAAATGGCGGCGTGCCAGCGCCTGCGATGCATGAGAAAGGCAAGCGCGCCCACGAGCGTGACCATCACCACCACGGTCACTCCGCCGAGCCCGGTCACGTCGCGCATGGCCTCTTCAAACGAGCGCGAACCGATCGGATCACTCAGGTCGGCGGGATTGCGCAATGCCAGCAGAATATGCTTGTCGATCGCCAGGGTTTCCCCCTCGGCGACCTCCCCGGCGATGCCGAAAAAGGCCCAGAGCGCGCCCGCCGCGGCGATCACCAGTATCAGCGCGCGGCTTTCGATCCGTCTCAGTAGGTTTCGTAGGATTTCGGACATCGGCCCCTTGACGCTCAAGCGCCGCAGGAGGCTCTCACTCATCGCCGACTAACCGAAGGCCGCACCCTGGGTGGGAGCGGCCTGAAGCGTCAACTCCACGGCGGCCTCGGCCGCATCGCGGCTCTCGTTGGCGCCGCCGGCTACGATGACGCCGTCCTCGTCATAAACGCTCCACCGCCAGCCTTCCTCAACCTGGCTGAGCGAATAGGCGAAAGACGAGTCCTGGCGCATCGGGCCTTGCTCCACGCGTTTCTAACCCTGGCTCAACACGCGAGATCAGAAACTGGTTTCGCGGCGCCGCAGCATTCCGCACGACGTTCGCGCGATCGTGACCATGGAGCCGCGCTCAAGCCCCGAGGTCAAGCAGTTCGCGCCCGGCGTCGCGCACGTTCGCACAGCCGGTCAGGATCATCGCCACCGCCAACTCCGAGCGGAGGGTCCCCAGCATCCTGTCGATCTGCGCCTGGCCGCCGGCGCCCAATGCATAAGCCCAGGCGCGGCCCACGAAGCAGGCCTTGGCGCCCAATGCCATGGCTTTCAGCACATCGAGCCCTGATCGGACGCCGCCATCCATATAGACCTCAAGATCCGAGCCCACGGCCTCGGCGATGGCGGGAAGCGCCGAGATCGAGGAGCGAACTCCATCGAGTTGGCGCCCGCCGTGGTTGGAGACCACCAGCCCTTGCGCACCCGCCTTCACAGCGTCCCGGGCGTCGGCCACGTCCAGCACACCTTTGACAACGATCGGCCCGTCCCAGACTTCACGCACCCAATCAAGGTCCTTCCAGGTCACTGATCGATCGAAGTTTCGTGCGATCCATGACAGGTAGTCCGTCACTCTGCCCTTACCTTCGACCGCGGCGGCGACGGAGCCCAGGGTATGCGGCCGACCGTGCGCCCAGACATCCCAAAGCCAGGCCGGGTGGGTGATCCCGCCCCAGGCCTGGTTGAGCGCCCCGGACAGGCCGCTCGATCCGGTGAACCCTGAGCGTACGTCGCGATAGCGGGCGCCCGGCGTGGGCAAATCGACGGTGAACACAAGAGCCGGGCAGCCCGCAGCCTTCGCCCGGCCGAGCAGGTCGCGCATGAAGCCGCGGTCCTTGAGCACGTAAAGCTGGAACCACGGGGGTGTGCCGGTCGCCGCCACTTCCTCCAGCGAGCAGAGGCTGACCGTGGAGAGGCACATCGGGATGCCCGCCGCCGCGGCGGCTCGCGCGGCCTGGGTCTCGCCGCGCCGCGCGTACATCCCTGCCATGCCAACCGGGGCCAGCCCAATCGGCATGGAGAAGGCTTGGCCGAGGCTGACCACACTCATGTCCAGCTTGGACATGTCGCGCATCACCCGTTGGCGAAGGGCGATCGCCTCCATGTCGGCGACGTTGCGGGCCAGCGTCGCCTCCGCATAGGAGCCTCCGTCGATGTATTCGAAGAAGATCTTCGGGAGCCTGCGCCGCGCGAGCTCACGATAGTCCGAGACCGAAGCCGGGCGCACAGATTCCTCCCCAAATTCCCCGCGAAGTTGGAGCCCCAAGCGCCGGCCGACGCAAGCCTCAGGCGGAAACCGCGTCCGGCCGGGCTGCCGCAGGCTGCGAAGGCGGGCCCATCACGATCCACACCTGGTGGCCGCGCGCCAAGAGTTCGCCCTCGGCGGTGAAGAGCGCTACGCCAGCGCTCTCCTTGCGACCGTCTCGAACCAGCGGCCAGGCGCTGACGATGCAGGTCTCGCCGGCCTTGGGCCTGCGCACCACCTCGCCGGTCATGGTGCCGAGCAGCGCGCCATGGCGGCCTTCCTTGGCCACCCAGGCGAAAAACCCCGGGCAGTCCAGCGCCGCCCAGACAATCTCGCTCGGCGTCAGGCCATCGGCGTCGGCGAAGGCTTCGTGGGGCGTCCAGACGCAGGCCACATGACCCGCCGCGGCGCCTTCGACCTGGCCGGCGAACACTCGCAGACCGTCTCCCTCGGCGCGTTCCGGTCCGCAGGTGAAGCAGATCGGATGCACCCGCTGCTCGTGGGCGATATAGCGCGCCATAGCCTGGCGCGCCGCCTCGAGCGTCGGCGGCGGCGGAACATCCATGTCGAGCCGCGCGGCCTCACCGCGTCCGATCAGCGTCCCCTCGGCGTCGGTCATCACCGCCGCGCCGTCGGCAACCGCCAGGTCGAGAGCCGCATCGAGCGGAACGCGGGCGCGCAAGACGGAGGTCGTGGCTCCCTCGATGTCCCTCGCAAGGACACCGCACACATAGCCGCCGTTGCCGGAGTTGGGAGGCCCGCAGAATTGCTGGGCGATCATGATCTTGGCCAAAGGGAATCGCTCTTGGAATCAATCGATCAAATCAATGGCCTAGGCTTTTCCACGGAAGGCCGGCGCGGCGGAAGCCCAAATCGCGCTCCGCGACATTGGAGCCCGCCGCGGCGCAGGCTAGTTTGCGGCTCTCCCGCCTATGCGGGATTCGAACGTACGGGTTTTTGAGGAGGTATAGGGGTGAGCGAGCGGATGGAACGGCCCTGGGCCCTGATGCGCCACCACGCTGGCTGGGCGGACGTCTTCCACATCGAGACCGAAAGCGCCGATTCCATCACGGGCTTCTACCCAGACCGCGAAACCGTTGGGCCGCCGGTCAGCTATTCCGTGCGCGCCGTCCTCGCGCGCTTTGCGACCCTGGAAGCCGCTCGCGCGGCCCGTGAGGGCGCGGTCGCCGAATGGCGCAAGCACGACGCCGCCGTGCGGGACGCCGAGACCCAGCTTCGGGAAGCCGAAAAGGCCCGCGAAGACGCCTGGCTGAAGTGCCTGCGCGACGCGGCGATGCGCTAGGCCGCTGGCGGTCGCGCAGCCGCAAACCTAGTGCGGGTCGGGTCCGCGGTAGCTGTCGTGGCAGTTCTTGCAGGCCCCGCCAGTGGCTCGGACCTGGGCCTTAAGGGCGTCCATATCGCCAGCCGAAGCGATATCGGCCAGCCTTGCGGTCTCGACCTGGAACCTGTTCGCCGCCGCCTCGAAGCCCGCGGCGTCGGTCCAGACCTCCGGCTTAGCCGCCGTTTTCAAGCCGGTCTCGGGCCCACTGCCCTTCGGGAACCAGGTCGGCAGCGCTTCGCCGTTGGACTTCAACGTCGCGGTATTGGCGATGATCGCGGCCTTGTCCGGGGCGTCCTTCCTCAGTTCGTCGTTGATCGCCTTGAAGGCTGCGCCCTGGTCCTTGAAGTGGGCCTGGCGTGCGACGAGCGCCTTGCCGCCCGCCGTGGCGGCGCTCGAACTGATATCAGCCGCCAGGGCCATCCCCCCCGCCATGGCGAGGCCCAGCGTCGCGGCCAGGGCCGTCATGATCGTCTTCAGCGCCATGGCGCGTCCCTCGCAACGGATTAAACCCGAGTGGCCGGATGTGACGGGATCAAGGCTTCGCCGTCAACGGGCGGCTCGGCGGTTGGGTCGTCGTGACCGGCGCGCCCTGCGCCTTGCCCGCCGCAAGCAGGCTTGCGCAGTTGGCGTCCTTAGCCAGGCCGGGGTCGACGAACGGCAGCAGCGCAGCGAGCGGCGTCAGCAAGGCTCCCAGCACGACCGCAGCGCCGCCCTGGGCTATCGCACTGCCTTTTTCCACGCGCAGCTTGGGCGAAAGCATGGGCCCGGCGAGATCGATCGGGGCGGAGAGCCGCACGAGCTGAAACCTCTTCGGATGGCCTTTGACCCGGAACAGGAGGTGCTCGGTATCAAGGTTGACCGTTCCGACCCCGTCGATCAGCACCGGCTCGGTGTCAATCACCAGGCGATCGGCGTTAAGCACGCCACTTTTTGCGGTGAAATGAACAACCCCGCAGCGGATCGGCGTCGTCGTCCGGTCCTTGGCGAACAGCAGGCCAAGGCCTTTGATCACGTCGACGCCCGCCAACTCCGCCAGCGATCGGCGGATCTCGCCACCGGGCACGACGAACATCATCTCGCCATCGGCGTCACCCGCCGCGTCGTGCACGGAATCGCCGACGCCGTGCAGCCTGGCCCTGCCGACCAGCGCCCCGACAAACGGTGGGGCCCCTTCGAAGCGCACCGGCAGGAGATTTTCCAATCGAGCGTTGGAGAGCTTCAGGTCGAGGTCGGTCACCGCATTCTGCCCGCGTGCGTTCAGCTGGACCGAGCCCGTCACGCGGCCCTGCGGAAACTGGAACTCCACGGGGTCGGCCTTCAGCAGCCCGGCATCCAGCTTCACGCGCGCTGATCCCGAGCGAAGGTGCACCGGCGCCTGGGTGATGGAGGCGGCCTTGTAGGTCACGTCGGCGTCGAGATTGCGGATGCGTTCGAAATTCAGGGTGGCGGTCGGGAATATGCGCGCCTCGGCCTGCAGCTTCTGCGCGGCGGCGAGCTGCGCCGGCGAGGCAAGCTTACCGTGGCGCCGCGTCCCACCGAACAGCGCGCCGACGTCGCGGAAATCGAGGCTCTGCGAATGCAGCTCCCCGGTCAGGAACGGACGCTTGGCGCCGGTCTTAACCGAGAGCGCGCCCGCGAGGTCCGAGCTGCCGACCTTGCCGCCCACGCCGTCGAGCTTCCACAGATGCTCGTCGCGCGACAGGCGTGCGTGCAGCGAATAGGGCGGCGTATTTGGCAGCGGCACGCCCGTCAGGCCATAGAGGTCGGATAGGTCCGGCCCCGTGGCGTTTGTGTTCACATAGAACCGGCTTAGGTCGAATGGCTTCGGGACCGCGCCCGTTGCCACGACATGGGTGGCGCCGGCGCGGACGTCGGCGTCGAACGGATAGGGCTTGTTGCGATCGATATTCAGCAGCGGTCCGCCGGTCACCTGCAACTTGAACGGCTGTGCGTTCAGCGTCCCGTCGCCGGTCATCTGGAAGCCGCGGTTGTTCGCGCCGAGCCGTTCACTGGCCTGTACGATCCCGGAAAACGTGAGCTTCCGCTGGTCGTCGCGATAGTCGAGCTTGCCGTCATTGATCACGAACTTGCGGATCGGCGGCAGACGGACAGGCCGGTCCGGCTCGGATACGTCGGTAAAGTCCCAGGTCGCGCGTCCCTCCTGGTCGCGATAGAGCCGCGCCCGCGGCCGATCGAACTCCACCAGCCGCAGGTCCAGGTGACCATTCAAGAGCGGGATCAACCGAACCTGGACGGCGATGCGGTCGATGTCTGCAAAGTGGCCGCCGCCGACCTTTGCGGCCGCCTTGAGCGCCCAGGCCGGTTGGGCGATCTGGACGCCCTCGAGCGTTGCGCTGGGCTGCCAGGACCAGGGGTGGACCCGTAGGTCGCCGGTGATCGTCACCTGCCGATGCATCCGCGCCGAGGCGATGGAGGCGATGGCCCCGCGAAACCAGTTCCAGTCCCAGATGGCCGCCAGCGCCCCCGCGGCGACAGCCAGCGTCAGCAGAACCCCGCCGGTCCAGCGCAGGCGCCGCTTTCGACCATCCGCACGAGTTTCGGGCGCTATCTCGTCGCGACTGTCGGCTGCAGGTCTGGTGGCAGTCTCCGTGGTCAAGCGATCCGGCTCCGCTGCGTCGCCGGACCTAACGCATGACAGCGGTTTCGGCGCCCGTCAGTGCGTAATCCCGCGGCCCGAGAGCGCCGAAAGCGCGGTGGTTGCGATGATCTGCAGGTCGAAGAGCAGCGACCTGCGCTCCAGATACTCCCGGTCGAGCTTGGCCTTCTCCGGGATCGGCAGTTCGTCGCGGCCATTTATCTGCGCCCAGCCCGTCAGGCCGGGACGCAGGGCGTCCACGCCGGCTTTCGTACGCAGCGCCACCAGATCGTCCTGATTGAAGAGTGCCGGCCGAGGCCCCACGAGGCTCATGTCGCCCTTCACCACGCTCCAGAGTTGCGGCAGCTCGTCGAGGCTGGTGCGGCGCAGGAAACGGCCGAGTGGCGTGATCCACCGACCGGGGTCATCCAGCAGGTGGGAGGCCACGTCAGGGGCGCCTGTGGCCATGGTGCGGAACTTCGGCATGGCGAATAGGCGGTTGCCTCGTCCGACCCGCCGAGACCAGTGCAACGAGGGCCCGCGGCTGTCCAGCCGCACGGCGATCGCCAGACCGACCAGCACCGGCGACAGCACGATCAGCCCGGCCAGAGCGCAGGCGATATCCAAGGCCCGCTTCAAGACTGCTCCCTGCCCAAGATCGCGACCCTAGGCGTTGTAGGCGCAGCCGCGCGGCTACGCCAAGTCAGGTGGGCTTGGACGCAGGAGACTTCTTCAGCTTCGGCGTCATTTCGGCAACGACCTCCTTCGAAGCCTCGAGCGCCTTCTCAGGCGTGGCAGTCTCGGCTTCTGCGGCCTTGGGCTCGGCGACCTCCGCCGCCATCGCTTCAAGAACGGGCGAGATCGGCGCGGCCTCTCCGCCGACCGGCGCGACCGCCGCCTCGGCCATGGCCTCCACGATCGCCGCCGGCTCGGTTTCCCCGATCGCCTCCACTACCGGGCTGGCCAGCGTGGTGATCTGCGGCTCGATAGCGGCTTCGGCCTTGGTCGCGGCGCCGAACATCGCCTCAAGGTTCTCAGGTCGCGTCCAGCGGGTCATCCACCACCAAGCCGCCCCGCTCATCGCCGCGCCGGCGAACAGGCCCCATAGCGGCGAGCTCAGGCCAACGGGGACACGCAATAGGGCTTCAGGCTTGGCGAGCGGCTCGTTTCCGGGAGCAAACGACATGGCGGTCTCCTGCGTGAATTTGTGCGTCGCAACATATCATGCTGCAAGTTCTCGCAAGTGCGAAACCTGCGTGAAACCTAATTTGTGATCAGGCGACTCTAGAGCCCGTAGACGCGGGCCTCGCCGCCATCGCCCAGGGTCTCGGCAGTCCAGCCGCAGATCGCGCGGAGGTCATGCGCCATCCCGTGCGGCGCACCCAGAAGCACAAGCGCGCAGCCGTTCATCTTAAGGGGATCCGTCAATGGGCGCATGCGGGTCTCTGCGATCAGGAGCGGTGATGGGACCTCGTCCTCCAGGTCGCGCAGAAAACCATCGAAGGTCTCGAGATCCTTCAGTGGCAGCCAGACCAGCGCGCTCAGGGCCCGCTCGCGGCGCTGCAGGCGGGCGAGGACCTGAACGATCCGGGGGTAGTCATCCGGGCGCTCGAACGGCGGATCGATGAGCAACAGCGTCGGGCCGGACCTCGGCGCCTCGGCGAGCGCGGCGTCAAAGCCGTCGGCGAAGAGCGTCCGCACGCCGGGCCTGCCCGTCATGAGATCGTGCAAAGCGCGATGTTCCTCGGCGCGCAGCTCACAAGCCAGGTAGGTGTCGCCTGCCCTCAGCGCCTCGGCGATCAGCCAGGGCGATCCGGGATAGCGCCGCACAGCGCGGTCCCGGTTCAGGGCCAGGACCGCAGCCGTCAGGGCCTGGAACTGCGATGGGGCGTCCGAAGCCGCCATCAAACGGACTATGCCGGCTTGCGCCTCACCGGATTTCATCGCTTCCGGACCCGCCAAGTCGTAGAGCCCCCGCCCCGCGTGGGTATCGATCACCCGCAGCGAACCGTCACCGGCCATGGCTGCGAGCAATCTAAGGAGCGCGGCGTGCTTCACCAGATCGGCGAAATTCCCCGCATGGAAGGCATGTCGATAATTCAAGCTCTTGGTCCCTCCGGATCCGTTTGAGGAACCGCGCCGCCGCATACCACGTTGGCGAAGCTCGAGGGGAGGCTCCGTGATGGCCCTGGCCCTGTCCGACCAGAGCATACCGGTCGCGGAGCTGAGGGCTGCGCACCTCAGTTATGCGAGCGATCTCGACCCCGGCATCCGGCGCAAGAAGGCCGCACGCGGTTTCAACTACCTGGACGCCGACGGCAAACCGATCAGCGACCCGACAACGCTGGATCGCATCCGAAGGCTGGTCATACCGCCCGCCTGGACCGACGTCTGGATTGCGCCTAGCGAACGCAGCCACATCCAGGCCACAGGCCGCGACGTGAGGGGCCGCAAGCAATACCGCTACCATGAGCGCTGGCGGGAGGTGCGCGACAGCGACAAGTACGATCGGCTGATCGCCTTCGGCCGCGCGCTGCCGAAACTTCGCGCCCGGGTGAGCCAGGACCTTCGCCGCCGCGGCCTGCCGCGCGAGAAGGTGTTGGCAGCGGTGATCCGGGTCATGGAAATCACCCTCATCAGGATCGGCAACGAGGAATACGCAAAGACAAACAAGACCTTCGGCCTGACCACGCTACGCCATCGCCACGCCAGGATCGGCTCACGGACCGCGGCCTTCGAGTTTCGCGGCAAGAGCGGCAAGGTCCACAAGACCGGCTTCAGCGACCGACGTCTGGCTCGCATTCTCAAGGCCTGCCAGGACCTGCCGGGCCAGCGGCTTTTCCAGTACATTGGCGAGGACGGCGAACGACATTGCGTCGACTCCGCCGACGTAAACGCCTACCTGCACGACGCTCTTGGCGAGGAATTCTCCGCCAAGGACATCCGGACTTGGGCCGGCACCCTGGCCGCGGCCCGCGCGCTCGTCACCCTTGCGCCATGCCAAGGCGATGGAGAAGCCAGGAAGAACGTCGTCACTTGTGTGAAGGCGGTCGCCGCGCTGCTCGGCAATACCCCGGCGGTATGTCGCAAAGCCTATATCGACCCGGCCGTTCTGGAGGCCTACGAGGCCGGCGAGCTGGGCCTGAAGGCCACAAGGAGCGACCGCTCATTTGAACTGGCGGTGCTGGCGTTCCTTGAAAAGGCGCGCGACCGCGCTGCGGCGCGAGGCGCCTAGACCGCGCGTCCCCTGCGGCGGCGCGGGAGGCGCAACGCTAGCCTTCCGCCACGTCGGCCGCCTATGGTCACCGAAACAAGCGGCGCGGGGGAACCGCGCACGCTTCGGAGGAACATCATGCTGCCCCAGCGCCTGCGCTTCGGCGCTTTCATCGCGCCTTTCCATCCGATCGAGGAGAACCCGACGCTGGCGATCCAGCGAGACCTCGAGCTCGTCGAGTGGATGGACCGCCTGGGTTTCGACGAAGCCTGGATCGGCGAGCATCACTCGGCGGCCTATGAGCTGATCGCCAGCCCCGAGGTCTTCATCGCCGCGGCCGCCGAACGCACCAAGAATATCCGCCTGGGCACCGGGGTCTCCTCCCTGCCCTATCACCACCCGTTGATGCTGGCCGACCGCATCAACCAACTCGACCACATGACCCGCGGACGGGTGATGTTCGGCGCGGGCCCCGGGGCGCTGGTCTCCGACGCCTTCATGATGGGCATTCCGGTCGCCAAGCAGCGTGACCGAATGGACGAAGCGCTGGGCTGCATCGTGGCCCTGTTGCGCGGCCAGGAGGTCACCCACAAATCCGACTGGTTCGAGCTCGACAAGGCTCGCCTGCAGATGACGCCATACTCGCGGCCAAGCGTCGAGATCGCCGTGGCAAGCCAGGTATCGCCGACCGGCGCGAGGGCGGCGGGCCAGCACGGCCTTGGCCTGCTCTCGCTCGGGGCCACGTCCACCGCGGGGTTCAACGCACTCGCCTCAAACTGGGCCATCGCCACGGAACAGGCGGCCGAACATGGCAAGGCGATGGACCGCAACGGCTGGCGGCTCGTGGGCCCGATGCACATCGCCGAGACCCGCGAGCAGGCGATGGAGGACATCCGCTTCGGCCTGGACAAGTGGATCTACTACTTCCGCGAGATCGCAAACTTGCCGATCGTCCCCGAGGGCGATGATCCGGTGAAAGCGATGGTGGACACCGGCCTTGCCGTGATCGGGACGCCCGACGATGCGGTCCAGCGTATCCAGCAACTGGTCGACGAGAGCGGCGGCGGTTTCGGCGCCTTCCTGTTGATGGCCCACAACTGGGCCAACTGGGGCGCTACCAAGCACTCCTACGAATTGATGGCCCGCTATGTTTTCCCGAAGTTCCAGAACCTCAACGACAACCGCCACGCCTCGATGAGTTGGGTGAAGGAGAACAAGGAGGAATTCACAACCCAGGTCCGCGGCGCCGTGGGCGCGCGGATCGTCCAGCACATGATGGAGAAGGGTGCGCAGAACATCCGCCCGGAAATCGTGGCCCTGATCACCGGAGCAGCAGCGCCACCCAAGGCCGAGTAGGCGGATGGACCTGGAGGCCTATTTCGAGCGGATCGGCTTCCGTGAGGAGCCGCGGCCGGATCTCGTGACGCTAAAGGCGCTGCACCGCGCCCACTTGCAGGCTGTCCCCTACGAGAACCTCGACGTCCAGTTCGGCCGTCCGCTGACGACAGATCCCGCGGAGGCTGTCGAAAAGATCGTCGCGCGCCGCCGCGGGGGGTGGTGCTACGAGATGAACGGCGTTTTCGGCGCCGCCCTGACCGAGATCGGCTTCAAGGTGACCGGGATGGCGGGCGCGGCCATGCGCGAGCTGATGGGCGACATCATGATCGGCAACCATCTGGTCCTGCTGGTCGAGATCGACGGTCAGCACTGGATCGCCGATGTCGGCTTCGGCGACGGATGCCAGGATCCCATCCCCCTTCGCCGGAGCGCTATCAACATCGGCGGCTATGCGTTTCGCCTGGAGGCCTTGGATGAACGGTGGTGGCGATTCCACAATCATGAGTTTGGCGGCGCGCGCTCGTTCGACTTCGTCGTCGAGCCGGCCGATCCCGACCTTCTGGCTGGCCGCTGCGAGTGGCTGCAGCAAGACCCGACATCGCCTTTCGTGCTTAACCTGATCGTTCAGAGGTTTCGCGCGGACACGATCCTGCAGCTTCGCGGCCGCGTGTTCCGCACGGTGACACCGCGCGGCGTCGAGACCCGCCTGCTGCGCTCAGCTGACGAGCTGGTCGCCGTGCTGGCTTCGGATTTCGGCCTCGACGTCCCGGAAGCTGCCGGCCTCTGGCCCCGAGTCGTCGCTCGCCACGAGGAGGTTTTGGCCGCTGCCGAAGCTGGCCAGAACGCCTAGCGGCGGTAGGAGAAGCCCACTCGGAACGTACGCGGCTCGGAATAGCTATCGACGAAGTCAGCGGTCTTGCCGGTCGAGATTTTCGCATCGGCGAGGTTGTCCACGGCGATGTAGAGCTCCTGATCGGGGGCCAGCGACCAGGCCGCTCGCGCGTTGAGCTCCGCGCCCGGCGGCAGGCGTCTGAGGTTCTGGTCGTCTTCGAACTGGTCGCTCACATACCGCAGCTGACCGCTGATGGTGAGTTTCTCCCGGGCCCGCCAGTCGAGCCCCGTGGTGACCGTCCACTCCGGTGTCTGCGCCGGCCGCAAGCCGGTGAGTTGCGGCGCGCTCGATCCGCCGTCGACGCGGGCGTGGGTGTAGGCGAACGCGGCCCGCCAGCTCAGCGCTGTCGCCACCTCGCCTGAAGCCTCGCCCTCAACGCCCCAGGCGTCGATCTCGCCGGCGTTCTGCCGCTGGCGCAAGGTGCCCCCGGCCGGAACGAAGCCCGCGATCGGGAACGTGGCTGGCCCAACGCCGAGGGTGACGTTGGTGATCGGGTCGTTGAGCTGATTGTAGAACAACGTGGCCTGCCAGTGGACAAGCTCGTCGCCTCCCACGCCCCCCTCGATACCGTAGAGCTTCTCGGGCGTAAGCAATGGGTTGGCCTCGGTGACGTCGTTGCCCACCCGGAATGGCCGGTGCAGCTCGTTGATCGTCGGCGCGCGGAAGCCGGCATAGGCGGCGCTCCGTAGCCAGAGGTCCGGCGTCAGATTGTAGCGAACCCCGACACGGCCGGTCGGCAAGGTTCCGGACGCATCGGGCGCCGACGAATTCAGCGTCGTGACACCCGTCGCCAGGACGTATTCGTGGCGCTGAGCGTCGCTGGAGGTCCACTGGTCCAGCCGCACGCCGCCGGTGACGATCCAGGGGGCGGCGTCGTAGGCGCCTTCCAGGTAAGCCCCGCCCACGAAGGTGTGGCCGCCTGCGTCGCGGCCCATGGCGAAGGCGCCGTTGACGAACTTGAACTGCTCGTGATCGGTTCCCCGCGCCCAGCGGGCGTCGGCCCCGAGCTCCCAGGACGCCTGGCCCCACAGTCCCTGGAGCGCGGCGTTCAATCCGTAGCCCGTCGCGGGGGTGGAGTATTCGTTGTTGGCTGGCGTGGTCGTCGAGCGGTCCGGAGACACAGCGACCGAAGTGTTGAGCAGGTCGCTGGTGCGCGCCCAGGCCTGCAGTCGCCAGCCACCAACGCCGGTGGCCGCTGGACGCGCCAGGGTAAAGGTCGCCGACGAACCTTCCGCCTTGGAACGCGCGCCCTCGAGGCCGGCGCCGCGCCGTTCCTGGAAGACGCCCACCCGGGCGGCGGCATCCACGCCCTCGAAGTCGTGCTGCGCCCTGAGCGCAATGGATTGGGCTTGCAGGGTCAGGGGCTGATCCGCCGCCCCGGCAGCCGGACCGCGCACCGGGGTGTAGCCATCCGTCGTCTCGGCAGCTGCAGTGACCAGCACGTCCGTCGTGCCGCCCGAGATCGCGGCGCGATAGCTGCCGCGCTCCCCGGCGAAGACGTCCAGCGCCGACAGCCCATCGCGCGCGCCGCGTTCCTGAAGGGCGATAACCCCTGTGAGCGCGCCCGCGCCATAGGGCCCGGCCCCTGCGCCACGGGTGATGTTCGCGCCTTCCAGACCTTCGGAAGGCAGGGCGGTCCAGATCACCCAGCCGCCGAACGGATCGTTCACCGGCGCCCCGTCGAGAGTCACGAGCGCACGGCCTGCGCCCGACCCTGCGATGGCCCGCAAGGACACGCCCTGGGTCGTCGGGTTGGCGGAAAGCGATGTGGTGCGGCGGAACAGCGAGACTCCAGGCACGCTTTCGAGGGCCTGGTCGAGCCTTGGGGTCTGCTTGAAAATTTGCGGCCCGACCTGCACGGCGCTGAATGCGGCGTCGCCACCAAGCGGGCTGAGCCTCGGCGGGTAGACCACCACCGTTTCAACCGTCGGAGCGGGCGGCGGCGTGTCGGCGAACATGGAACAGGACCTCGCGAGCGCGATGCTGGGCATTCGCGGACGTAAGGGCTATCCAGCGAGAATGCGGAGCGCAACAGTCAAGGTCGCGGTTGTCACCGGCGCAGGTAGCGGGATCGGCCGAGCTGTGGCGCTGGCGCTACTAAGGGCCGGCTGGTCAGTCGTCCTGGCGGGCCGCAGGAGCGAGTTGCTGGCAGAAACCGCGGCCCTGTCCGGAGACGCAAGGGACTGCGCCCTCTCCCATCCCACCGATGTCGCCGACCCAGCCTCGGTCGCGGCGCTCTTCGGGGCTACGAAAACCCGCTTCGGTCGCCTCGACCTGTTGTTCAACAACGCCGGGACCGGCGCGCCGCCCGTGCCCCTGGAGGACCTCTCCTTCGAGCACTGGAAGCGGGTCGTGGACATCAACCTGACGGGCGCGTTCCTTTGCACCCAGGCCGCTTTCCGGCTGATGAAGGATCAGGATCCGCGCGGTGGCCGGATCGTCAACAACGGCTCTATCTCGGCCCACGTCCCCAGGCCCCGGTCGGTGGCCTACACCGCCACCAAGCACGCGATCACAGGCCTGACCCGATCGACCTCGCTCGACGGGCGCGCCTACGGCATCGCCTGCGGCCAGATCGACATCGGCAACGCCGGGACCGACATGACGCGGGCGATGAGCAAGGGCGTCATGCAGGCAGATGGCTCGATCGCTGCAGAGCCGGTGATGGATGTCTCCGCTGTGGCCGATGCTGTTCTTTACATGGCCGGCCTGCCGCTCGAGGCCAACGTGCAGTTCATGACCGTGATGGCCACTGACATGCCTTTCATCGGCCGGGGCTAGCCCGACGTTATCCGTTCGAGCAGCGCACGCCACAATATTGTGCAATGCAGCGCCTGCTATTGCGTCGCACCATTTTCGATTGATCGGTATGGGGCGACCCGGCTATGGGTCGTTCCGGCGACAGGCTGACGTCAGTATCGAGCCGCCGCCGAAGGGAACGCCGTGAAAGGGGTTGTGAGCAACCTCAATCCGGACAGAAATCATGAACCGTATTGCTCTGCTGGCGGCCGCGGCCGCCCTCATCGCCCTTCCCGCCAGCGCGGAATCGATCCGCATCTCGACGGTCGGCAAGACTCCCACACAAGTGCGCAACGAGGTCTTCAAGGCGGCATACCGGCTGTGCGCCCAGGAAACCGTCGGCGCCACCTTCCGGGTCGAGGAAATGCGCGCCTGCGTCGACACCACCACCCGCGCCACCTACGCCCAGACGTCCAATCCGGACCTAAGGCTCGCCCGCCGGTAACCCCTAATCGGCAAACTGCGGGCTGCGTTTCTGCAGGTTCGCCGTCACGGCCTCAACCTGGTTGGCCGAGCCGATCAATGCGCCCTGCTCTTTGCTCTCCTGAAGCAGGATCGCATGTTGATCGCCCTCGCCCATCAGGTTGAGCAGCCGCTTGCCCGCGCGGATGGCATCGGGGTTCTTCGAGGCGATCTCGCTCGCCAGCGCCAGCGCCTCTGCGCGGGGGTCGGAGCAGACGCGGGTGGCCAGGCCCATGGCGACCGCCTCCTCGCCTGAGAAAATGCGTCCGGTCCAGGTGAGCTCGCGGGCTACGTCTTCGCGCACCAGGCCGCGCATCAGCACCATTCCGGCCATGTCGGGCACCAAGCCCCACTTGATCTCCAGGACCGCCAGCTTGGCGTCAGCGGCGACGAACCTTAGATCGCAGCCAAGGGCGAGTTGAAATCCCCCGCCAAAGGCTACGCCGTGCACCGCACCGATCACCGGAACCGGGATCTCGCGCCAGACCATGCACGCATGCTGGGCCCGGTTCGATCCGCCTTCGGTGCGCTTGGGCGTGAGCAGGGCCGAAGAGGTATCCCGGTTGCCGGTCCGCTCGCCCGACGCCATCGCCTGGAAGTTGCCCATGTCCAAACCCGCGCAGAAGGCGCGGCCCTCGCCGGACAGCACCACAGCCCGCAGGCCGGGCTCGGTTTTCAGCCGCTCGCCGGTCTCGATGAGCGCCGAGAACATGGCGTCATCGAGGGCGTTCATCTTGTCGGCGCGCACCAGCCGTACGTCTGCGACCCCACCCTGGATATCCACCGTCACACGGTCGTTCATCGAAAAGCCTCCGTTGATCCTAGGCCGCGGCCAGCAGGTAGCCGACGCGCGGGAAATGCACATGCACGACGTCGAGCTCGCCGCATTCGCGGGCAATTGTGATGCGCTCGGCGCTAGCCGTCACCAGCCGCCCCTCAATGGGATCGCGGCCATAGTCGTCGGCCCGGACGGTGACCGCCGCGCCGGGCTTCATGCCGGAGGGGTCGGCAGGATCGCACTGCGTCGCCTTGGCGGGCGCTGCGGCCGCGGCGGCCTGCAGGGCTTCCGCGCCGGTCATTTCAGTGCGTCGGCCATGTCCGAGCGCCTTGATCCGCTCACGCCAGGCGGTGGTCTTCGGCAAACCATCGAGCAGCACGCCGGCAATGGAAGGCGCGGCGCGCCCAAGCCACCAGATGTTCATGTAAGCTGCGATGTCCGCCAGCGAGGGCGTTGATCCCCCAAGAAAATCGTTGCTGGCCAGTCCCTGTTCGATCCAAGCTGCTTCCGCGCGCCATTGGGCCTTCATCGGCCCCGCAGCCGCCTGCATGGCGGCAACATCGAAGGGGCGACCGGAGAGCTTCTCGCGGTCGGCCACGAATTCCTTGGGCACGGCTGCGCCAATCTCGCCGAACACCACTGCCACCGTCGCCTGGAAGAACAACCGGTCGGCCCAGAGATTGACGGCCCAGTCGGCGCCGCGGACCACGGCGGGCTTGCGATACCTGGCTTCAATCTCCGCCAGGATCACCTGGGTGTCGCAGTAGACGTCGGCTCCGATCTGCATCACCGGGATGCGCCGATAGCCGCCGGTCAGCGGGATCAGGTCGGGCTTGGGCATGATCACCGGCTGGATCACCGAGCGCCAGGACAGCCCCTTGATCCCCAGCATGACCCGCACCTTCTCCGAAAACGGCGAGGTGTCGTAGTGGTGCAGGATAATTTCGTCGGTCATCTTTCATCACCCAAGTTGCGTCGCATGATGTGATCGCTGTGCCCGAGCGGCTTGTCGGGTATCGTGGCCACGGTCTCGAACCCGTGGCGAGCGTAGAAGTCCGGAGCCTGGAAGCTGTGGGTGGCGAGGTACATCACCTTGCAACCCCGCCGCCGGGCCAGTTCGACCGCCCGCTCCAGAAGGGCCGAGCCCAGTCCGCACCGCCGGCGATCAGCGCGAACCCAGCATTGTTTCAGCTCACCGGTTCCGCCCCAGGTATTGCCCGCGGCTGCCGCGACGATTTCGCCGGCCTCCTCGATGACGAGCCCGAAGTCCTTGCCGTCCCGGTAGCCGGTCGCCTGGCAGTTGAACTCGTAAAGGCGGTCATCGATGAAAGCCGTGTCGAGGTCGTGACGTTCGACAACGTGTGGGGCCTGCCCGGGCATCGGCCTACCGGAAACTCGGCGAAAAACGGATATTGCCGCGTTCCAGGCCCTTCAGCACCACTTCGATCCCGCCGGATTTGATCATCCACTCCAGGCGATGGTCGCGGTACTCGCGTTTGAACAGGCCCTGCTCGACCAGTTCGGCGACATTGGTCATCCCCGCGGTTCGCGGCATGGCGGCGATCTCGGCCACCGTGTCGACGACTGAGGGCCGCGCGTTGGCGCGGGCCAGCCAGTCCGCCAGCCTGGACCCCTGCGGCGGCGGATGACCATGCCCGGCCGACCCGTTGAGAAACGGGACCACTGCCAGGTCGCCCCAGCCGAAGGCGGCGCCGTTGAACCATTCGCGGCGCTCGAGTTGCCGCTCGAGCCACGCGAAAAAGCCGTCCAGCTGGCGGCCCGCCGCCTGTTCGATCGCCTTGGCGGCATCGCCCTCCGCGCGCTTGAACCAGCGCAGTTCCGAAAGCCCCCAGTTGATCGCTTCGAAATGGGTGTCCATCACCTCTTCGATGATCCGCACGCGGGCCTTTTCGGCCGCCGACGCCGGCAGCAACGGCGGGGTCGGGTAAGCGTCTTCGAGGTATTCCAGGATCACCGTGGAATCGAACACCGCCAGATCGCCATCCACAAGGGTCGGCACCTCGGTCCGCGGATTGGCTTCAGCGAAAGCGCCCTGCGCGCCGCCGGCGCCCAAACCTCCGGGCGAGACCGTCTCGAACGCCACGGCCTTTTCGCGCAGGGCGATCTTGACCTTCTGGCCGTAGGGCGAGAGCGGATGGTCGTAGAGGGTGATCATCGATGTGTCCTCACGCCGGGAAGGCCTCGGCGCCGGTTGGGGCGTGCCGCAACTGCGAGGCCTTCGCGGCCACGAAGCCGGGTCGCGCCTGCAGTCTGGCCCAATAGGCGGCGATGGCAGGCGTGAACTCCCCGTCGAGGCCCAACTGGGCGGCGAGCAACAGGGCGTAGCCGACGGAAATGTCCGCCGCAGTGAACCGGCCCGCGCAGAGCCAGTCGTGGTCCTGGAGAGCCCGGTCCACGGCCCTGAGCCTTGCCAGAAACCACTTGGCGTAGTCATCGGCGACGACCTCCGCCTTGCCCGGCTCGAAGCGGCGATAGCGCAGCACCAACGTCTGCGGGAAGGTCAGGGTCGCCTCGCCGAAATGCAGCCAGTTCAGCCAGGCGCCGTAGGCCGCGTCCTCCACCGGAACCGCAAGCGGGCTCGGCCCATAGCGTGTGACCAGGTACTGCACGATGGCGGCGGACTCGGTCATGAAGGTCTCGCCATCGACCAGCGCTGGAATGGTGCCGAGCGGATTTACCGCCATGAATTCCTTCGCCCGATAGCGCGGTGGGAACGGCATTACGATGAGCTCATAGCCAAGGCCCAGCTCCTCGAGCGCCCAGAGTGGGCGGAACGAGCGCGCGTCAGCGCAGTGGTAGAGCCGGATCACACCTAGCCCTCCCGCTTTGCATAGCGCGGCGACCGCTTCTCCAGGAAGGCGGCGACACCCTCCTGGAAGTCACCGTCGGAACTCGCCAGGATCTGGTTGCGGTCCTCCATGGCGATGACAGCCTCGAGCCCCTGCGCGTCGAGGGCGTGGTTCAGCGCCTCCTTGGTGAGCCGAAGCCCAAGCGGAGTGGCGTGCAGCATATCGTCTGCGAAGGCCCGCGCCTCGCTCGCCAAGCGGTCCTTGGGCACAACCCTGCTCACAAGACCCAGTTGATAGGCCCGCTCAGCGTCGATGAAACGGCCGGTCAGCATGTATTCCGCGGCGACCGAGGACCCCACCATCCGCGGCAGGAAGTAGCTCACGCCGATGTCGCAGGCTGAAAGCCCGATGCGGATGAAAGCGGCGTTCATTCGGACGCTGGGCGTTGCGATCCGGACATCGGAGGCCAGCGCCAAGGCGAAGCCACCGCCCGCCGCCGCCCCGTTCACGCACGCGATGATAGGCTGGGGGCACCGGCGCATCGCGATCACGATCTCGCTGATCTCGCGCTGGCGGGTCAGGCCGGAGCCGATCGACCGAGGAGCCTGTGGGTCGCCCCGCTCCTTGAGGTCCAGGCCCGCGCAGAAGGCCTCGCCGGCGCCCTGCAGCACGACCACACGGACGTCGCGCCGCCAGTAGAGCCCGACGAAGAACTCGCGAAGCTCGGTGACGAGGCCGCGGCTGAGGGCATTCAAGCGGGTCGGCCGATTCATGGTCGCCCAGACCACTTCGCCCTCCTGGTGCAGGTCCAGATCGGCCATTTCAGAGTCCTTTCAGCCAGGGGACGAGGATGGCGTTCACCTCCGCGGGCCGTTCCTGCTGGGTCCAGTGACCGCAGCCCGGCAGGACATGGACCCCGCGCAGATCGGTGACGTGCTGGCGCATCATCGCGGCGGGATCGGGGATGCGGCCGAAGCCGTTGAACGCCGGGTCGCGATCGCCGCCGATAAGCAAGGACGGCATCTCGAGCTTGCGGCCGCGAAACTGCTGCAGCCATTCGTAGTCGCGCTCGTGGTTCCGGTAGCGGCTGATTGGACCGAAGAACCCCGAGCGTTCGAACTCGCCCACGTAGTAGTCGAGGTCAGCCGACGTCAGCCAGGGCGGGAACACCTGCGGATCGACCATGCCTTCCAGCAAGGTCGCGCCGTGCTTTTTCTGCGGCCAGGTCCCGTCCGGCGCGTCGCCGCAGATGCCGTAGTAGAATTTGCGCAGGAAGCCGCGCACATCAGCCTGGGCTTCGGCCTCCGGGGGGCCGACCTCCTGGAACCAGGCCTGGTAGAAGAAGCGCCCCTTGTCGGTGAAGGCCTCGCGGAAGATCTCCGTGAAGGGCCGGTTCGGTACGCCCGAGAACGGCACCGAGAGCCCCGCCACCGCCGAAAACTGTTCCGGCCGGGAGAGCGCCGAGTTCCAGACGATCGGTGCGCCCCAGTCGTGCCCGACAAGGATCGCCGGCGCGCCCGGTTGCAGAGCCGCCGCGACGCCCACCACGTCGGCCGTCAGGCTCTCCATGTCGTAGGCCGCCACCTCCCCTGGCTTGTCCGAGCCGCCATAGCCGCGCACGTCTATGGCCGCGGCGGTGAATCCCGCCTCGGCGATCGCGGTGAGCTGATGGCGCCAGGAGAACCAGCTCTCCGGGAAGCCGTGCACCAGCACCACCAGGGGCCCGGCGCCTTGCAACGCCACGCGAAGCTGCACCTGGCCGGCGTCGATGGTTTTGAACTCGGGCATTTCGCCTCGCTCCCTATTGCCGCCATGCTCCGCGCTGGGCGCGACCGTGGCAAGGGTGACTTCGGGGAAGCGTTGACCTGACCTGCCGCCGTGCGACGATCATCCTGGGAAGGAAACAAAATATGGGTCAGCTCGTCGAACGAACGGCGGATTTCGACTGCGTGCTTTGCGCGCTCGAGGCGCACGTGGCCACCATCACCCTGAACCGGCCTGAGCGGCGCAACGCCTTGAACTATCGCGCCTATGACCAGCTGGAGGCCGCCTTTCGCGCCGCCTCTGCGGACCCGCAGGTGCGCGCGGTGATCGTCACCGGCGCCGATCCGGCGTTCTGCTCAGGTGACGACGTCGCCGAAATCATGGCCGGGCCCAAGTCGTTTTCCGCCCAGAAGGCGCCGGCCGAACCCAAGCCTACGCCCGCCGCCATGGCGGCGCTGGAATGTGGCAAGCCGGTGATCGCCGCGGTGAACGGCGCAGCCGTGGGCTGGGGCATGGAGCTGGCCCTCTTCGCCGACATTCGCATCGCCTCCGAAAAGGCGCGCTTCGCCGAGCTATTCGTGAAGCGGGGCCTGGTCTGCGACGTCGGCGGGTTCTACCGCCTCCCGGCGGTCGTCGGCCCGGCCAAGGCCGCCGAGTTGCTGTTCTCCGGAGAGATCATCGATGCCGCAGAAGCCCTGCGGATCGGCTTGGTCAGCGAGGTGACCGGACATGGCGACCTCATGGCGCGCGCGAGCGCGCTCGCCGGCCGCATCGCCGCCAACCCGCCACTGGCCGTGCAGCGCCTGAAGGAGGGCCTCAATCGCACCGCCCATGGCGACCCGCGCGAAATCGGGACCTGGGCGATCGCGGCCATCCGCGAGCTCATGCGGACGGACGACCACAAGGAAGGCGTCGCGAGCTTCCTGGAAAAACGCGAGCCGGTGTTCAGGGGACGCTAGGTCATGGGTGAGCTCGATTTCAGCGGCAAGGCCGCTTTGGTGGTGGGCGGCTCGAGCGGCATCGGCAATGGCATCGCGCACGCCTTTGTGGAGCGTGGCGCAGCCGTCCATGTCTGGGGCACGCGGCCGGGCGCGGCGGACTACGACGGCGTCGAGGGGTCGAACCTCAACGGCCTGGCCTACCAGCAGGTCGACGTCGGCGACCGCGGCCAGGTCGAGGCGGCAGCAGGCCCGAACGCCCTCGACATCCTGGTCCTCTGCCAAGGGACCGTGGTCTACCGCCGCGGAGAGTTCCAGCCCGAAGGCTGGGACCGGGTGATGGCGGTCAACCTCGACAGCCTGATGGCCTGCGCCATGAAGTTTCACGACACGCTGGCCGCCCGCCGGGGCGTCATCATCATTGTGAGCTCGGTTTCCGGCTACACCTCCAATCGCGGCAATCCGGCCTATGCAGCGTCCAAGGCCGGCGCGGTAAGCCTGACAAAGACGCTGGGCGAGGCCTGGGCGCGCGATGGGATCCGCGTGGTTGGACTGGCCCCGGGCCTGGTCGACACCAAGCTCACCAAGGTCACCACCGAGCATCCCGAGCGCCGGGAAGGCGCCCTGCGATCGATCCCGCTCGGGCGCATGGGTACGCCGCAGGATATGGCCGGAGCAGCCTTGTTCCTCGCCTCGCCTCTGGCCGCCTACGTGGTCGGCCAGACCCTGATCGTTGACGGAGGCCTTAGCCTATGACCGAGAACGCGCGTTCCGTCGCCGGATCCACCGTCCTGATCACCGGTGCGGCCAGCGGCATGGGCCGAGCGACCGCCGAGGTGTTCGCAGCCGAGGGCGCGCACGTGGCGCTCACCGACATCGCCGCGGAGAGCGTGCGAGAAGTTGCCGACGACTTGGTCCACCGCGGTTTCAGCGCCGAGGCCTGGACGCTGGATGTCGCCGACGGCGAGGCCATCGCCAGTGTCGTCGTCCTGGTGGCCGAGCGGTTCGGCGGGCTCGACATCGTGGTCAACAACGCCGGCGTCGGCGGCTTCTCGGCAATCGACGCGGACAGCTACGAAGCCGTCTGGACGCGCGCGCTCGGCGTCATGCTGACCTCGCACCAGCGGATCGTGCGCGCGGCTTTGCCTTATCTGCGCAAGTCGGGCGCCGCGCGCATCGTCAACATCGCCTCGACCGAGGCGCTTGGCGCGACCGCCCGAGACAGCGCCTACGCCGCGGCCAAGGCCGGCGTCACCGGCCTGACTCGCGCGCTCGCCGTTGAGCTCGGGCGCGAGGGGATCACCGTCAACTGCATCTGCCCCGGCCCGATCCTCACCGGCATGACCGAGGCCATCCCTGAGGCTGACCGCCAGACCTTCGCCAAGCGCCGCACCGCCCTGGGGCGCTATGGCCGCCCCGATGAGGTGGCCCACATCACGCTCAGCCTCTGCCTGCCCGCCGCCTCTTACATCACCGGCGCGACGATCCCGGTGGACGGCGGGCTGATGGCGCGCAACGCCTAGGAGTCGCGCCGGAGCGTCGGCCTAATCGCCCTTGAATTTGCCAGGCCGCTTCTCACGGAAGGCCGCGATACCCTCGCGATAATCGCCGGTCCGGCTCATGAGCAGATACTGGTCACGGTCCATGTAGATGCTCGCCTGCGCGTTGGCCGCCGCGATGGCGTTGACCGCCTCCTTGGTCATTCGCGCCGGCAACGGCGGGAGAGCAGCGACCTTGTCGGCCCAGCGGCGAGCGGCGGCGAGCGCCTGGCCATCCGCCGTCACCTCGTCGGCAAGGCCCCAAGCGATGCAACGCCCGGCATCGCAAGGCTCGCCGAACATCACGTACTGCTTGGCGCGCGAAGGCCCGGCCAGCGCCACGAGCTTGGGCAGCGTGCGCCAGCTCATGTTCATGCCCAGCGGGACCTCCGGCAGGCGCATGTAGGCGGAAGCCCCCATCACCCGGAAGTCGCAGGAAACCGCCAACGCGCTGGCGCCGCCGATGCAGTAGCCCTCGATGGCGACGATGGTCACGGCCTCGATCTCCTCCCATGCCGCGCAGAGGTCCGGCCCGGCCATCACGGTTCGCCTGGCTTCCAGCAGGGTTGGTTGGGCGGCCCGGGTCCGGCTCGCCGAAAGATCCGCCCCGGCGGAGAAGTAGCTCTCGGTCCCGGTCAGGATCACCGCCGGCACGTCGGTCCGCCGCCGAAGGAGCCGCGCCACCTCGGTGAGTTCCTCCATCAGTTCGCCGTTCAGCGCGTTGCGGGCCTCGGGCCTGGCCAGCCTCACCTCGACGATCGCCTCGCGGCGGCTGAGCGCGATGTGCGCCCAGGTTCTGTCGAAGAGCTCCTCCATCTATGTCTCCTTTGAGCCGTTCGCTCGACGATACACGAGCCGACTTGCAAGCCGAGCCATGCGGGCGAACTATCCCCTCCATGCACAGCCTGACGCGACCCCTCGCCCGCCTTGCTTTCGCCGCCCTGCTGAGCGCCTCGGCTGCGGCCCACGCCGCCGACTACCACGCGCCGCACAACAGCTTCGGGCAGCCGGACCTACAGGGCACCTGGACGAATGCTTCGCTGACGAGCCTGCAGCGGCCGGCGATGTTCAAATCCCTGACGCTCACAGAGGCCGAGGCTGTCGCATTGGAAAAGCGCCGGGCCGCGGCTCGCGCCGCCCAGGACCGGCCCACCGATCCCAAGTCCGGCGCCCCGCCCGCCGCCAATGATCCGGGCGGCTATAACGCCTCGTGGACTGACCCAGGCATTGCGCTGGGACGCATCAACGGCCAGGTCCGCACGTCTTGGATCGTTGACCCGGCGAACGGCCAGCTGCCGTACAGCCCGGCCGGACGGAAGGCCTATGTCGATGCCCTGCGCAAGGCCCGGAACAGCTGGGATGGCCCGGAAAACCGCCCCTTGGGCGAGCGGTGCATCCTGGGTTTCGGCTCGACGGCCGGCCCCCCGATGCTGAACGTGCTCTACAACAACAACTACCAGATCGTACAATCGAAGGACGCCGTGGCGATCCTGGTCGAGATGAACCACGACGCGCGCATCGTACGGCTCACTGACCGCAAGCACCCGCAGGCCGATATCCGCCCCTGGATGGGCGACAGCGTCGGCTGGTGGGAAGGCGACAGCCTGGTCGTCGAGACCACCAACTTCAATCCAGGCGAGAGCCTTCGGCCCTATTTCAACAACTCGATCCTATTGTCGCCGAACGCCAGGGTGACCGAGCGGTTCACGCGCATTTCCCCCACCCAGATCCTGTATCAGTTCGCCATCGACGACCCGGCCACATACAGCCAGGTCTGGAAGGCCGAGATGCCCCTGAACGCCACCAAGGGCCCCGTTTACGAGTACGCCTGTCATGAGGGCAACTATGCCTTGCCCGGGATTCTGGCTGGCGCCCGGCACGCCGAGAAAGAGGGCCGCGCGCCGGAAACCGTCGACGTCAGCGAATAGTCCGACGAGGCGCAGGCGGGCGCGGGAGGTGTCGGCAAGCTGTTACGAGATTTCTCGCCGACTATGGGGCCCAAAAAGCTCACGTCTGGAGTTTTCGTCTACCCTGGGTGTGATAGATTGCCATCACACAAGATTTGACGCCTATCCTAAGTTGTGATGTCGGTATCTAGAGTGATTCTGGGCCCGCGTCTGGCAAACGAGCGACTAGTCAAGTCATCGCGCGAACTGGAGGCTGGTGCTTCTTGGCGAAATAGAACCGGCAGGGGCGACGACGCTATGGCCGTGCACGACATGAACCAGCCCTACATGATCTATGAAGGGCCGCTCCCACCGCACCTTACGCGGCCTCCGCAAAAAGCGGAGGAAGATGAAGAATATCTGGATCCCCTGGAGGATGCCCCCGCCGGTATTTCCGGCCTCGCCACCCTGCTCGCCGTGTTCCTCGCGCTGGCGGTTGGGGTAGGGCTTGGGGTCTGGCTGACGCCGATCCTGCGGCCGGCGCCGATCGCCACCGTCGCGAGCCTGACGAACGCGCCACCGCCCAACCTCATTACGCCCGCGACAGAGCTTGGGGTTCCACCCCCGCAGATCGAGGCTGCCCCCCCGCTCGGCGCGAAGGCGCGCCCGCCGGCCTTGCCAATGGCCGAGAGCGCCCCCGCCGCCCAGCCACTGCCGAAGACTGCTCCGATAGCCAAGCCCCCCGCCGTGCGCGTGGCGAAGTCCCGGTGGGCGGCGAGGCCGGTGGCGCACAAGACGGCGCACAAGAAATACAAGCCACACCCGCCCAATGATCTGGCTTTGGCCTACGCGCAGCGCAGCGCCGCAATGAGCGGTCTGGAAGATCCCCCGCACTGAGCCGGGTCCGATCTATGAATGCACCAGCACGGGGGAACCAAGAGCCGGCAAACGTCCCGGCCGACACCGGCGCAAAGGTGAAGAAGGCTACGGCTAGTTCAGCTCCAGTCCGGCCAAAGACCCTTCCGCCCGCCAGTCCTCCAACAGCTTGACGAACGCCACCGGCCCTGCGCCATAGGAGCCGTTTCGCGCGCTCATAGCCTGCACGTTGCCCTCGTTGTTGTAGTAGCCGGGCGTGCATTCCTCGAGGAACTTCTGCCGCATTATCGACAGGTCGATGATCGTCTGCACCCAGGCGTTCTCGGCCTCTTCCGAAGCTTCGATCAGCCGAACCTGATGGTCGGCGGCGTGCTTCAGGATGTAGGCGATATGCTTGGATTGTTCGTTGATCATGTGCGGGAAGTTCGCTGTGAACCCCGACTGCGTGTTTGAGATGATGAAGCAGTTTGGAAAACCACGGCTGTGCAGGCCATGCAGGGTGGACGCCCCGCCCCGCCACTTTTCAGACAGGGTCAGGCCATCGCGCCCATGCAACTCATAGCCTGAGCGGCGGGTGTATTCGGTGCCCACCTCGAAACCGGTCGCGTAGATGAGGCAGTCGAGCTCGTACTCGACGCCATTGGCGACCACGCCCTTTTCGGTGATGGCCTCGACGCCTTTGCCCTGCGTGTCGATCAGGTGAACGCTCGGCCGATTGAAGGTCGCCAGATATTCGTCGTGGAAACACGGCCGCTTGCAGAACTGGTTGTAGTAGGGCTTCAGCGCCTCAGCCGTCGCCGGATCGGCGACGACACTGTCCACGCGGGCGCGGACCTGCTCCATTTTCCTGAAATCGGCGAGCTGCATCAGCGCGGCCGGGTCCTCGACGACCTCGCCGGCGGCCATCTTCTTGCGGGCAAGCAGCAGGATGTTGCCGATAATGTCCGTCCAGCCGTCGTTGACCAGGTCCTCTTCCTGGAAACCGCCGGAGACCAGGACATTGAAGTTGTCCATGCGCCGTTGCTGCCAACCGGCCTCGAGGCTCCTGGCCCACTCCGGATCGGTGGGTCGGTTGTTGCGGACATCGATCGAAGACGGTGTGCGCTGGAAGACGTAGAGTTCGGCGGCGGCCTCGCCCAGGTGGGGCACGCATTGCACCGCGGTAGCGCCGGTGCCGATTACACCCACCCGTTTGCCCTTCAGACCGCTCAGCCCCCCCTCGTTTGTGCCGCCGGTGTAGCCGTAGTCCCAACGGCTGGTGTGGAATGAGTGTCCCTTGAAGCTTTCGATGCCCGGGATTCCAGGCAGCTTCGGGCGGTGTAGCGGCCCGTTGGCCATGACGACGAAGCGCGCCTGAAGCGCGTCGCCTCGGTTGGTGCTCACGATCCAGCGCGCCGAGGTGTCGTCCCAGCGCATTCCGGTGACTTCGGTCTGGAAGAGGGCGCCCTTGTAGAGGTCGAAGTGTTCGCCAATGGCGCGGCTGTGGGCCAGGATCTCCGGCGCGCGCGAGTATTTTTCCTTCGGCACGTAGCCGATCTCTTCAAGCAGCGGCAGGTAGACATAGCTCTCGATGTCGCAAGCCGCGCCCGGATAGCGGTTCCAGTACCAGGTGCCGCCGAAGTCGCCGCCCTTCTCTATGATGCGGATGTCGCTGAGGCCGGCTTGGCGCAGGCGTGCTGCGGCCAACTGGCCGCCGAACCCGCCACCGACCACCACCACCTCAACCTCATCGGTCAGCGGCGCTCGGCTGAAGCCGGGCTCCACATAGGGATCGTCGAGGTAGTGGGCGAACTGGCCGGTGATCTCGCGATATTGGGCATTCGCGTCGGCCCGCAGGCGCTTGTCACGTTCCTCGCGATACTTCGCATGCAGGGCTTCAGGATCGAAGCCGAGGTCATCGACGGGCGTGGTGTCGGTCGCCACGGAGTCAAGCGTGTCGGTCATGGCCTACGTGTTCCCTCGGCGTTTTCGCCATAAGGCTAGGGGTGACGCGGCGACAATCAAGGCTGCATTCGCATGCGCCATACCGCAACAACGAAGACCGGCGCTCAAAGGAAACTCGTCAGGTAGAGACCGCGCCCGCCCGTTCCTCTGATACGCGCTTGAGGCTGGCCAACCCCTCCTCGAACTGCGGTCCGACAAGCTTGTCCATGCTGAAGAAGAGCCCCATGACCTTCGACATGAAGGTGTTCGGGCCGTACATCGCCCAGGTCACCTTGGTCCCCGAGGCATGCGGCTCGAGGCTGAATTCGGCGGTGTTGTGCGCCGTCATCGGCTTGCTGAAGTCGAGCTGGATGACGATCTTGGACGGCGCATCCGACTGGAGGATCTCCATCCGTCCAGACCCCGCCTTTTTACCGACCCAGCCGTAGGCCGCGCCCTTGCCGTGGGGCGGCCCGGAGTAGGTCTTGGCGAGGTTCGCATCCATTTTCTCGTAGGGAGACCAGACTTCCCAGGCGTGGAAGTCGTCGATGTAGGGGAAAATCGCTTGTGGCGAAGCGGCGATCGTCGTCGAACGCTCTACGCGGAATACGTCGGCGGTGATTGATCCGGCCATGACATCCACTCTCCTTGTCCAGACGCTCATCTGAAAGACGGTCCACCATCTTCCAGGCCGACAGGACCGGCAAATTCTTTGGGGACACGGCCGCCTTGCATGGCTGTCCGGCCGCGACCAATAGTCGGCTCACCGCTGATGCGGCCCCAGGGAGCCTCTTGAATGTCCGACTATTTTAAGCCCGCGGCCGCCGTGGCCCTGGCCGCTGTTCTCTTTGCGGGCGTCGCAAGCGCTCAGGCGACAGGCCAGACCTTCACCCTGGAGGCCACGCCCCAGACCATCGCCTGGGGCAACTATGACGCGGCAGCCAAGCCCGCGCTCACCGTTCACTCGGGCGACACCGTCGTGGTCCACACGCTCCTGACCAACAGCCCGACCGGTCTTGAGCGGAACGGCGTACCGCCCGACCAGGTGGAGGCCTCGCTGCGCGATGTCTACGCCAATGTCCCCGCCTCAGCCCGTGGCCCTGGCGGCCACATCCTGACTGGCCCGATCGCTGTCGACGGCGCCGAGCCCGGCGACACGCTGGAAATTCGGATCCTGAAGATCGATCTGGCGATCCCCTACGCCTACAACGGGTTCCGCTACGGCGCGGGAATCCTGACCGACGACTTCCCGTATTCGCGGACCAAGATCATCCCGCTCGACAAGGCAAAGATGGTCGCCCGGTTCGGACCGGGGATCACCATCCCGCTGCACCCGTTCTTCGGCAGCATGGGCGTCGCGCCCCCGCCTGGCTTCGGCCGCTATGACTCAACCCCTCCGACCATCAATGGCGGCAATATGGACAACAAGGAGCTGGTCGCAGGAACGACTCTGTTCCTGCCGGTTCACGCGACGGGCGCGCTCTTCGAGGTGGGAGACGGTCACGCCGGCCAGGGCAACGGCGAGGTTGACGTCACCGCCATGGAGACCTCGCTTGTCGGCACGCTTCAGTTCGTTCTGCACAAGGGCCAGGCGTCTTCCTACCCGCGCGCCGAGACGCCGACCCACTACGTCGCCATGGGCTTCGACGACGACCTCTCGATCGCCGCGCACAAGGCGGTGCGCGAGATGGTCGACTTTCTGGTCGCCGCCAAAGGGATGACTCGCGATGACGCCTACATGTTGGTGAGCGTCGCCGGCGACGTCGACATCACCGAGGTGGTGGACCGAAACAAGGGCGTCCACGTGATGATGCCCAAGGCGATCTTCTCGAAGTAACTCAGCCGCCCACGCCGCGCCCCAGGACGAAGCCCGCCGCCAGGCCGGCGAGCAGCAGGCGTGCGCCATAGCCAAGGCAGTGGGCGAGCGTAATCTTCGGGTCCATTTTGACGAACATATTGGCGACGATGATCACGACCGGCGGTCCGGCAAGCCAGGCGAGCGCGCCGACCGCCAGACCGCCAGCGATCGAAGTGACCTGGGCGATGACGCATAGGCCAACGACCGCGGCCGTCATCAGATAACCCAGGATCGAAGACCAGATGATCGCGCCGCGGCTGCGGCCCTCGCGCACACCCGGCCGCCAGACTTCCGGATATGTGTTGTAGGCGTCATGGAAAAGGACGCCCATGAACAGCCAGTCTGTAAGCGAGCCCAGCGTTCCCGCCACCACGACTGAGGCGATCAGCATCAACATGGCAAGCCCCTCCCCCGGTCATTCCCGGGCCTCAGCCTAAACACGGGGAGGCGCCGCTATTGCGGTGCAGGGGTGGGTTTCGCCTCGAACTTGAAGGCCAGATAGCGGAAAGTCCCGCCCTTCGGCGTCACCTGGTGGGGTGACCCGGCCGGAATCCACAGGACATCGCCCGGCGCCAGCTGATAGCTGCGGCCGCCTGCGATCGTTCCGCCGCGCCACTCGCCGGGCGCGGTCCGACGGTTGCCCGTGACCTTTCCACCCACCCGCGCCGTCGCATGGCCGGCTTGGACCACGAACTCATCGTTGAGACGTTCGTGCACCTCGACCTCGCCCGGTCCATCGCGGCGCGCAGCCAGAACCGTCGCACCCGGCCCGGTCGGCACCGGCGCCGTTGCGAGACCGTCCTTGGGTTTTTCGACCAGGCCGGCGAGTTCCGCCGCAGAGACGTAGTGACCTTCATCGGGCGCCTGCGCGCCGGCAGGAAAGGCAAGCGCCATAGCGAGGAAAGCGCCCAGCGACAGTCGCTTTAGGCCTTGGATATTGTACATCGCGCGCTCCGGCTGCGGCTTGATCAAGTCTAAGCCAAATATTCATGGGGTCGGAACACGCACAACGAAAAACGGCCCCCGCGTCAGCAGGGGCCGTTTTCAAACTTGGGTGCGGGGACAGGATTTGAACCTGTGACCTTCAGGTTATGAGCCTGACGAGCTACCGGGCTGCTCCACCCCGCGGCAAAGCCTTGGGTCTGGCATCGTGAATTGAAGGGTCTGAATCTCACATCCGTTTGGTAGACCTGGCGGCGACCTACTCTCCCGCGCCTTAAGACGAAGTACCATCGGCCCAGAGGGGCTTAACGACCGAGTTCGGAATGGGATCGGGTGGGGACCCCCCGGCAAAACCACCAGGTCAACG
>NZ_DASXNL010000133.1:0-20735 GCF_036495085.1 Phenylobacterium sp.
CCCTTTTTTGTACATCGCCGCAATCAAGCTTAACCTTAAGACAGAATCAACTCGCTACCCTCATTTGGGGAATTGTTGCCGAAACATTTCGCGCGCCTCGGTTGTCGGCATACGTTCATTTGACGACGCGCGCTGCGCGGCGGTGCAGTGGCAGCACCGGCGCGCCGACGTGGCCGAAGCCCGCCAGGGGTTGAAATTGGAAGTCGCGCTGAATGCCAATGGTTTTCTCTACAACATCGACGAGGAACCCTGCTGGAGCGCCCTGTTGGATCGAACGGCCGCGTGGGCTAACGGCGGACCCCGCCCGTTGGTCAAGTCCGCCGGTGGCCTCAACTCGGTGTCCACAAGCGCCCGGGAGGTCGTAAAGGCGGGCGCGGCTGCTCACATGCCCCTCCAGGAGCAGATGTCATATGCGCGTTTCTACAGCGACGTCGAGCAACAGCGATGGCTGATCGACAACGAGCGCACCGTGCTCCTGCGGCTGTACCGCTACATAGGAAATGCCGCGCTCAGCCCGGCCGAGGCACGAGTTCTTTTGCAAGAGGTCGCCGAGGCCCGGCTCCTCGGCGTGATCCACGCCCGCGCCAGTGCTGCTATGCTCCGGGAAGCAAAGGCTATGGGCGTGGACCCGAAGCCAAGATCGGCCGGCGGCCGCGCGCAGTTGGCGAGACTTTGTGCTGATGCGGGGATGGCGTCCCTGCCAGACGGCCAGTTTGCGACCCACCCACAATCGCCCTTGGCTGCGTCCGCTCACGGACAGTAGGCCCGGGGTCGGCTGTCGGCGTGACGCTCAGCACCCCTTCCGACCCCCTGCGGAAGTTCCGAGAGCCCGTGTTATCCAAGCGCCGGCGCATGGATGCGCCGGGGGGTTAGCGATGGAAGTCCACAGACCGAAGCTTTTTCACGGCTGGCGGGAGCTTCCGAAGGAAGTCGGCATCATCGTGGTCGGCGTCCTGATCGCACTCGGGGCGCAGGAGGCGGTGGGGTGGCTGCACCAACGGGTCGAGGTGCGCGAGGCCCGCCAGGCGCTGAGGTCGGAGATCGCGCGGAACGCCGCAGCCGCCCTTTATGCCACCGAGGAGCAGCGCTGCCTGAACGCCACACAGGACCGCGCCGTCTCAGCGTCACCCAATAACCACGCTCAAAGTTCGACCGGCTTACCAGCGGGTGGGCTCGGTTTCTCGACAAACACCTGGGACGCGGTGAGAGCGGGCGCGGTCACATACCTGCCCCTCGAGGAAAGGTTGGCGTATTCGCGGTTCTATTCGCAGGTCGAGCTCGACCAATCGGTGTTCAACCAAGGGCTCGCCCTAAACCTGCGGCTTTACGGCTATACAGCAATGGCCGTACTCACTCCGGCCGAGGTGCGTCTCAGTCAGCAAGACCTCAAGCGGGCGCGCCTTGTGGGATCGATCCGCTCCCAATTCGCCGTCGCGACGATACAGGCCGCGAAAGCCCTGGGCGTAGACCCGGAGCCCTATTCGACCGCAACCCGAGATATGCTGGCGAGGAGCTGTGTGTAGGCGTTCGGAGCCCGCTGGCGCGCCTAGGCCATAGGCGGCATGCAGCCGCGGCGGCAAGTCGCCCCCCCACCCTGCAGGGACATTCCCAAGGTTCGCACCTGGGGCGGTTGCAGCGAATGTCCACTTCCGGGAAGGAGGCCAAGGCGAGCTTTCGACCCCGTTGCGGCCCCTTACGAAACCTGTGTTACGCAACGTCCTAGAAGGGGGCGTTCCGCTTTTGGGCGACAAGGAAGCTCACGAACCGGAGCGCGCTGCGGTTGAGACTTAGGACCGCACCTAGGGGCCGACGCATATTGGGGGGGAGGCGAATTTGACCGCGTACGACCACGTCACGACGTTGCTGTCGTTCGTCTACGCCCTGGCCCTTACCCACATCTTATCCCGGGTTGCCGCCCTTATTCTCGCTCGTGAGCGCGTGGCATTCTCGCCGTTGCAGGCAGTTATGACCTTAAACGCCGTCATACAGGTGCTTATAAGCTGGCTGTATCTTTGGGACGGGCGCAACGCAGGCCCATTGAGCCTATCCACCATCATTGTTGCCTTCGTCTATACCATAATCCTGTACTTTGTTTGCGCGTCGGCCACACCCGAGGCGACCGATCACTCCGTGGATCTGGAGGAATTTTACTGGCGCAGCAGGCGCGTCTTTTACGGCTTCTATCTGCTATCGAACATCGCGACGATCTTCGCCCTTAGATCGCCCACCGGGGAATTTCCGATAGCGGCCGAATTGGCGACCGTCCCGTTTTTCGCCCCTTGTATCCTTGCCCTCGCTGTCCCCGCCCGCTGGGCGCAGTGGGTCAGCGGCGTCGGCCTTTTCGTGGTTTCGGCGACCTGGCTGCTTCTATTTAACAGCGCCTTGCGCTGAAGGTGCGGCTCGCCGCTCTGGTACGTATGCTGTTGGCGGGGGCGCTCAACGTCCGCTTGCTGGCTCCGGTCCCAAGGTCGGTTTTTCGGCGGCGAGCTAGCGCCGGGTTTCGACGCAGCCCGGGCCGCTCGCCGCGGTTTCTGGGTGGCAAACGGCGGCGAGATCTCTAACCGCTTGAAAAGAATGGTGGACGCGACAGGGATTGAACCTGTGACCCCCTCGGTGTGAACGAGGATGCGCCCGGCCTCATCCGTGTTCTGTCATTGGCCCAACGACCAAATCGCGAGATCAGCAACCTTCCGAACGACGACACCAAGACACTGAGTGGAGCGGCAACCGAGGGCCGGCCCGGCTAGACGGAGGACGGCAGCAAGTGGGTCGTTAGAGGGTCTGGGATCTTGCGCTGCCGGTCCCCGGCACTGAGCCCGTCCGTCGCCGAGTCGGGCTGGCTCGGGGTGAGACCTACGACCTGGTCCCAACCAAAGACTTCAGCGAAGAGAGTTCCTCTCGTGCGGCGATGGCCGCAACCGACAGGTCGTGCTGAGTTTGTAGGTTGATCCAGAACTGCGCCGAGGTGTCGAATACCCGCCCCAGGCGCAACGCGGTGTCCGCGGTGACCGGTTGAGCCTCACGCGAAACACGCTCGATTCGGGTGCGGTCCTTCAGGCCCATGGCGCGCGCCAAGGCGCCGGCCGTGAGGCCCATGGGCGCCATGAAGTCCTCCCGCAGGATTTCCCCAGGGTGGGGCAGGGGCGAAGCGAAGTTCGCGAAATCTTGAGCAGCCACGTTAAGGTCCTCCATGACCATGGCAAAATACAGCGCGACCTCAGTGGTAGTCGCCTAGCCGAACTTCTTCCGGACCCTCGTCAGTCCACTGAAGAGTGACGCGGTGCTGCTCGTTCACCCGAACAGCCCAGGTGTTTGTGCCCTTCAACTTGTGAAGCATGTTGCCGGGCGGCGAGCCCATGTCGCCGATCACGGCGGCGGCGTTAAGCTGAGCAAGGATGCGGCGGGCACGCTTCAGGATCATGGTCGGGACGGCGCGAGGCGATCGGCCCTCGAAGACCGCCTTCGCATCGTCGTTGCCCCAGCTCAGGATCACGATTTCACTGTAGCGCGATACGCTACGTACCACAACTAAAATCCGTAGCTCGACGCGCTACAGTATGCGCGCCAAAATTCGGATTTGGGGGACCCAGCCCGGCCGCCGCCACTGTGATGCGCGCTGCAGCAGCTTCGTCGACTCAGCGCTGCGCTTCGAAGATCCGCGTTCGCGGTCAGTAGACCGGCCTCGGATGTCAGAGCTGCGCTTTAATCTAACAGCAAGTCGCTAGAGTTTCCGGGGCGTTTCCGGGGCGGGACCTTCTAGGCGATCCCATAAGTCATTGAAAAAGATGGTGGATGCGACAGGGATTGAACCTGTGACCCCCTCGGTGTGAACGAGGTGCTCTCCCGCTGAGCTACGCATCCGTTTCGCGGCGTCAGGCTTGGCGCCGTTCGCGAAGGATGGGGCGTATAGCCCGTGGCTCTACGGCTCGCAAGCGCCGAGCAGTTGCGTGTAGGAAGCACATAAAGTGTCCGGTGCATGTAGCACGTGATCTGTCCGGTGCGTGTCGACCTTCGGAGGGGTTGAGGTGCGCCGGACGGAAGTGCTGCAGGGGCTTCGGATGCTGAAGCTTCGGGATTTGCTGAGTCGCTGGGAATCGGAGGAGCTGAGCCAGCTGGAGGCGGCCGAGCTCCTGGGGGTGCACGAGCGAACGTTTCGCCGCTGGGCGCGCCGGTTCGAGGAAGACGGGGACGATGGCCTGGTGGACCGTCGGATGGGTCGCCGTTCGGGTCGAGCGGTTTCGGAAGCGGAGGCGGCTGAGGTCGAGCGGCTGTATCTCGAGAAGTACATGGGCTTCACGGCCAAGCACTTCCACGAGTACCTGGCCGGGAGCCACCGCTTCACCCGCAGCTACAGCTGGACCAAGGGCTTCCTGCAGGATCGCGGTCTGCTGGCCCGAGCCCCGCGGCGCGGGGCTCATCGGCGCAAGCGGCCGCGCCGGCCGATGGTGGGGATGATGCTGCACCAGGACGCCTCCAAGCACGTCTGGTTGGAGGGTCTGGGCGCGCTGGACCTGGTGGTCACCATGGATGACGCCACCAGTGAGATCTACTCGATGATCCTGGTGGCGGAGGAAGGTACGATGTCCACCTTCCAGGGGCTGATTGAGACGATCGCCGCCAAAGGGCTGTTCTGCAGCTTCTACACCGACCGGGGCAGCCACTACTTCCTCACCCCCGAAGCGGGCGGCAAGGTGGACCGGACCCAGCCCACCCAGGTTGGCCGCGCCTTGGCGCAGCTGGGGATCGAGCATATCGCAGCCTATTCGCCGGAGGCCCGAGGGCGCTCCGAGCGGATGTTCCGCACCTTGCAGGATCGGCTGCCCAAAGACCTGGTCCTGAACGGCTTCACCACCGACGTTGCGGCGGCCAACCGATTTCTACGCGAGACCTATCTGCCGCATCACAATAGCCGTTTCGCGGTGCAGGCCGCCGAAGCCGGCTCGGGGTTCGTCCCCGTGGCCGAGGCGCAATGGCGCGACATCCTCTGCGTCCAGGAGGAGCGCATCGTCGCGCCCGACAACACCGTCGCCTGGAACCGCCGGCGCCTGCAGATCCCGCCGCACCCCGCCAGGGCCCACTTCGTCAGGGCCAAGGTCCGCGTGCACCACTACGTCGATGGCGAACTGGCCATCTTCCATGGACCGCGCTGCCTGGTCCGCTGGAGCCCCGCCGATCCAGACCTCAGCGATCAACGGCAAAGGAGCGCCGCATGAGACTTCCTGTATCAACCGCGGGCATCGCACCGTGCTGGAGCCGGCGCGCTGCGCGGGTTGAAGGCTCCGCGCACCGGCTCGGCAGGCTTCAGCTCGACCCCAAAAACCAACGTCCGCGCCAAACTGCCGCTCAGAACGACCGGACAGATCACCTGCTACATAAGCCGGACAACTTCAGCTGTTCCCAACAGCGCCGAGCAGTTGCGCGCAGGCCCGCGGGAGCTGGTCGAAGCTGTCGATCAGTACGTCCGGTGCAAGCTCGCGGGCCGGGATATCGGTGTAGCCGAAGCTGACAAGGATCAGGGGCACGCGCGCGGCGCGCGCGGCGCGCGCGTCGGTGGCGGCGTCGCCGACCATGACCGTGCGCGATATCGACCCGCCGCAGGCCGCCACGGCGGCTTCGATGTGACGCGGGTCGGGCTTGATCGCCGGCGTCGCGTCGGCCCCGACAACTGCGTCAAAAAGCCGGCTAAGGTCGAGGGCGTCGAGAAGCGTCGTCGAGAGCCCGGTCAGCTTATTGGTGCAGACGCAGAGTTTCGCACCCTGCGCCTTCAGGGTCTCCAGGGCGGCGACCGCGCCGGGGAAAGGGCGGCTCTCATCAGCAATGTGCGTCTCGTAGCGGGCGATGAAGCGCTCGAAGAGCGGCAGCACCCGATCCGGCGCCAGAGGAGCGTCGGCGGCCTGGAAGCCGCGCTCGATCATCCAGCGGGCGCCGCGGCCGATGAACGGCCGGGCCTCGTCCAACGACAGCGGAGCTATGCCTTCCCCGGCGAGCAGCCAGTTCAGCGTGCCGATCAGGTCGGGAGCCGTGTCGACCAGGGTGCCGTCCAGATCGAGGGCGATGACGGCGCCCGCAAGCGCCGTCCCGTCGGCCGTGACACCGGCCGAAGCCCTAGCCTCAACCGCCATTGACGATCGCTGTGGCCTTGTCGAGGTTCGCTGCATAGGCCTCCAGCGCCTGGGCCGTTACGCCCACGTATTTCTGAGCGTCCTCGAAGCGTCGCTCCTCGATCGCTTCGCGCACGCCAGGCAGGGTCTTGGCGCCATAGCCGGTGAAGCGGCCCGGCGCATAGACCATGTTCATGTACCACGGCCGGCCCGGCAGGCCTTCGGGCCGCAGGAGGCTCTGCTCGAGCGGACGGATCACCGCGTCGAGCTTCACCTTCTGAGCGGCGCCGAGGGCTTCACCCTTGGCGGAGAGCGCGGTGTCGAAGGCCTTCGAGCTCGCTTTCAGCTTGGTCAGGGCGCTGTCGAGGGCGGCGAAGTCCAGCGCCGGCGACTGCGCCAGGGGCGCAGGGTCAGCGTGCGGATGCGTCGGGTCGGCGGCCAGCGCATAGGCTCTGCCGGAGAGCAGCTTCGCCTGGGCGCGAGCCTCGTCACGCTTGCCGTCGGCGAGCTTCTTCACCTCGTCGACGTAGCCCGAAACGGTGTCAGCAAAGTCGCCATAGCGCTGCACCGGCAGGTCGGCGTCGGCGAGCCGCATCACCGCGCGCCCGACGGTCTTGGCCAGCGTCGCATCGTAGGCGAAGCCGGGGTCGACGAAGCGGCTGTGGTGTTCATAGTCATCGTAAAGCGAGTGATAGACCCCGCCGCTCTCGCCTTCGCCGCCGTAGGCGAAGTCGATCGAGGCGAGGCCCAGGTGCTGCAGGAAGGCGGAATAGTCGGAGCCTGATCCCAGCGGGCCGACCGGCAGATCCTTGGTCGGGTCGCCGGCGGCCTTGCCGGCCGCCTTGGCGAGCTCGTTGGCGCCCGGTTCGGCGGCGTTCACCGCCAGGCGCGCGCGGAGTCGATCGGCGACCGAGACGCCGGTCTCGGGGTCCTTCACGTCGGCCGCCACCTGGTTGATGAAATGCTGGAAGGCGTGGCTGCCCGCGGCGTTGAGGAAGCCACGGCCGTTGCCGTCGGAGTTGATGTAGACCAGCGCCTTGGCCTTCAGCTCGTCGGCGTGGGTTTCGGCCCATTCCGTCGATCCCAGCAGCATCGGCTCTTCCCCGTCCCAGCTGGTGTAGACAATGGTCTTCTTCGGCTTCCAGCCACTTTTCATCAGCGCGCCGAATGCCTTGGCCTCGGCCAGGAGCGCGATCTGGCCGCTGAGCGGGTCGGATGCGCCCATCACCCAGCCGTCATGGTGGTTGCCGCGCACGATCCACTCGTTCGGCGCTTCCGCGCCCTTCAGCGTGCCGACGACATCATAGAGGGTCTTCTGCGACCAGTCGGATTTGACCGCCAGGTGGACCTGGCCGCCGGCGGCCGACCCGCCGACGTGGTAGGTGATCGGAAGCCCGCCCCGCCAATTGGCCGGCGCGACAGGCCCATCGAGCGAGGCCAGCAGCACCTGGGCGTCGCCGTAGGAGATCGGCAGGCAGGGGATCTTGAGGATCGTCTGGGCGTCCTTGCGATCAAGCCGCTTGGCATCCTTGGTCGAACCGACGCCCGGCGTCAGGGGATCGCCGGGGTAGATCGGCATGTCGGCCACCGAGCCGCGCTGGAAGCCCCCCTTCGGCCGCGCCGGGCCCTTCGGATAGACGTCGTCGGCGCCGTAGCCGTCGTCCTTGGGGTCGGAATAGATGATCGATCCCGCCGCGCCATGCATCTGGGCGAGCAGGGGCTTAAGGCCCCGCCAGCCGCCGCCGTAACGGGCGATGGCGATCTTGCCCTTCACCGAGATCCCCATGCGCTCCAGCGCCAGGTAGTCCTCGGGCATGCCGTAGTTGACGTAGACCAGCGGCGCGGTGACGTCGCCATCGCCCTGGAAGGCGACATAAGCGGGCAGAGCGTCCTTGGTGTAGGTCGCCTGGTCACCGGGTACGGGAGGCTCTGTCAGCGTCGCCTTGAACGGCGCGCCGGGGCCGCCGACCAGTTCCAGGCCCTCGCTGATCGGGGTCGGGTAGAGGACGTCGAAGGTCTCGATCTTGGCGTCCCAACCCCAGGACTTCAGCTGGGCGGCGATCCATTCGGCGTTGGCCTTGTCGTGGGCCGAGCCCACGTGATTGGGCTCGGCGGCCAGCAGCTTCAGCCACCCGCCCATTTCCGCCGGATCGATCTGGGCGTCGAATTTCGCCTCCAGCGCCTTGGCGTCCAACGCCGGGGGCGCGGCCCAAGCCGTGCTGACGGCGCCAAGGGCGCAGGCGGACAGAAGGGCGGCAAGGCCGATGCGATGATTCATGAAACACTCCCCGGGGACGCGGCGGGAAGCTAGCCGCTTCTCGCCCCCGGCGCCAAGGCTTGGTAAGGCTCGCACGACGATTGATGACTCGGGTTTGGAGGCTTCCCAAAATGACAGCACGCGCCGCCGTAATCCTAGCCGCCGGCCAGGGTACGCGGATGAAGTCTCCCCTGCCCAAGGTCTTGCACAGGGTTGGGGGCCGCACCCTCCTGGAACGCGTGATCGACACCGTCGAGGCGAGCGGCTGCGAGCGGATCGTGGTGGTCGTCGGCGCGGACGGTCAGGCCGTGCGCGAGATCGTGGCCGAACGCCTGGGAAAGAACGCCATCGCGGTGCAGGACCCGCCGCATGGCACCGGTCATGCCGTCATGGCCGCCCGCGAGGCGCTCGCCGACTTCGAGGGCGATGTGCTGGTGACCAACGCCGACTGCCCGTTGCTTAGCCACCAGGACCTGGAGCCGCTCTTCGATCTGCGCAGCAAGGGTGTGGTACTGGCGCTCCTGGGCTTCGAGCCGGCGGATGCGCTGCTCTATGGCCGCCTGATCCGCGGCGCCGATGGGCACGTGATACGGATCGTCGAGCCGAAGGAGGCGAGCGCCGAGGAACTGGCGGTGAGAACCTGTTACGCCGGCATGATGTGCGCCGAGAAGGGCCGGCTGTTCGGCTGGGTCGATCGCACCACCAACAACAATGCCAAGGGCGAGTACTACCTGACCGAGATCGTCGCTCTGGCCGCCGCCGACGAGGCGCTGGTGAAGGCGGCGATCGCGCCCGAGAGCGCGGTGATGGGGTGCGATACCCCGATGCAGCTCTCGCAAGCCGAGTCGATCTTCCAGCAGCGCCGCCGCGCCCACTTCCTAACGCAGGGCGTGGCCATGCCGGCGCCGGAGACGGTGCATTTCTCGTGGGACACCCGGATCGAGCCTGGCGTCATGGTCGAGCCGTTCGTCGTCTTCGCGCCGGGCGTGAGCATCGAGACCGGCGCGGTGGTCCGCGCCTTCAGCCACCTGGAGGGGGCTGTCGTGCGCGCAGGCGCCATCATCGGCCCTTATGCGCGCCTGCGTCCTGGCGCCGACATCGGCGAAGACGCCCACATCGGTAACTTCGTCGAGGTGAAGAAGGTGGTCGTGGGCAAAGGCGCCAAGGCCAACCACCTGAGCTATCTTGGCGACGGCACGGTGGGGGCGGGCGCGAACATCGGCGCAGGCACCATCTTCTGCAACTACGACGGCTTCGACAAATGGGAGACCCATGTGGGGGAAGGCGCCTTCATCGGGTCGAACAGCGCGCTCGTCGCCCCGGTCAAGATCGGGCGTGGCGCCTACACCGGCTCAGGCTCTGTGATCACCAGGTCGGTGAGCGACGACGCGCTGGCCGTGACACGTCCGCCCCAGGTCGAAAAAGCCGGCTGGGCTGCGCGCTTCCGCGAAAGGAAGCTGGCTGAACGCACGGCGAAAAAGGGCAAGGCGTGAGCGACGCCGAGGCCCAGAAGCGCGCGGCGGGGGAAGCCGCGGCCCGCCTGGTGGAATCCGGCATGGTCGTAGGCCTTGGGACAGGCTCGACCGCCGCCTGGTTCGTAAAAGCGCTCGGCGCGCGGGGCCTCGACATCACCTGCGTCGCGACCTCAACGGCCACGGCGCAACTGGCGGCAGGGCTCGGCCTGACGATCGCCGAACTGGGCGATACCGGCGAAATCGACCTGACGGTCGATGGCGCCGACGAGATCGGGCCGGGCCTGTCGCTCATCAAAGGCGGAGGCGGAGCGCTCTTGCGCGAGAAGCTCGTCTGGGAGGCCTCCCGCCGCTGCGTCGTCATCGCCGACGCCGCCAAGACTGTGACGACGCTCGGCAGGTTTCCGCTGCCGATCGAGGTGGTGGCCTTTGGGCACAAGATCACCGCGCTCAGGATCTGCGATGCGCTCAGCGAGTGCGATATCGGAGTTGCGCCCCGCCTACGGATGAGGGACGGCCAGCCCGTGCGAACCGACGGCGGCAACCTCATCTATGACGCAGCTTGCGGGCGCATCGAGGAGCCGGCGGCGCTGGCGTCCTCGCTGAAGAGCGTCACCGGGGTCGTGGAGCACGGCCTGTTCCTCGACCTGGCTGAGCAGGCGCTTATCGGCGGCGCGTCGGGCGTGATCACGCTCGATCCCTAAGGCCCGCGACCTAAAGAAGGAGGCCCTCGTGGCCCAATACGACTACGACCTATTCGTGATTGGCGCGGGCTCCGGCGGCGTGCGCGCGGCCAGGCTTGCGGCGATGTCCGGCGCGCGAGTCGCGATCGCGGAGGAAGACCGGGTCGGTGGCACCTGCGTGATCCGCGGCTGCGTACCCAAGAAGTTTATGGTGTACGCCTCGGAATTTGCTCATCATTTCAAGACGTCTAAGGGTTATGGATGGACCGTCGAGGGCGCGAGCTTCGACTGGCCCGCCTTCCTGGCCGAGAAGGACAAGGAGATCGCCCGTCTCTCCGGTATCTACGTCCGCAACCTGCAGAACGCCGGCGCTGAGCTCGCCCATGGCAAGGCGCGCCTGCTCGACGCGCATACCGTCGAAGTCGGCAAGATCGGTAAGCGCACGGCCGATAAGATCCTGATCGCCACGGGCGGGCGGCCCTGGCGGCCGGCGGACCTGCCAGGCGTCGAGCACGCCATCTCCTCCGACGACTGCTTCCACCTTCCGAAGCTGCCGAAAAGTATCGTGATCGGCGGCGGCGGCTATATAGCCGTCGAGTTCGCCGGCATCTTCAACGGCCTGGGCGTCGATGTGACCTTGGTGCACCGCGGGCCCAACGTCCTTCGCGGCTTCGACGACGACGTCCGCAGCCACGTCACCGAAGAGATGGAGAAGCGCGGGATCACGGTCATCCTGGCCGCCCAGCACACGGCCATCGAGAAGACGGCTAACGGCTTCATGAATAAGCTCAGCAACGGCCACGAATGCGAGAGCGAGCTGGTGATGCTGTGTCTTGGCCGCGAGCCCTATGTCGAAGGTCTTGGCCTGGAGAAGGCCGGCGTGAAACTGAACGAGCAGGGCGCGGTCGCGGTCGACGAATACTCCCGCACGAACGTTTCGAACATCTGGGCGGTGGGTGATGTGACCGACCGGATCAACCTGACGCCCGTGGCGATCCGCGAGGGGCAAGCCTTCGCCCAGACCGAGTTTTACGACACGCCCACCTCGTTCGACCATGAGATGGTCGCTTCCGCCGTCTTTTCTCAGCCGCCGATCGGTTCGGTCGGGCTGAGCGAGGCCGATGCGCGCAAGCAATACGGCAAAGTCGACATCTATTTGGCTCGAATGAAGCCGATGAAGTACGCCTTCGCGGGGAGCGACGAACGCGCGCTGCTCAAGCTGGTCGTCGATTGCGCGACTGACAAAGTCCTGGGGTGCCATGTGGTCGGACCCGATGCTCCGGAGATGATCCAGATGGCCGCTATCGCAATGAAGATGGGCGTCACGAAACACCAGTGGGACGCCACCTGCGCGGTTCATCCGACGCTGGCCGAGGAACTGGTCACGATGCGCGAGAAGCATGAGCCGCTGGGTCTAGGCCAGGTGGCATGACGACGGCTGTGGCTGCGCCGTCCACGCGCGACGGGTTCGCCGTCTGGTGCGGTTGGGTGCTGATCGCGATCGCTGCGGCCACGCCGGCTTTTGCATGGCTGGCGCCCAAGGGGTTCGCCGCGCTAGTGGCCCTTGGCGGACTTCTGACCCTGCCTGCGTTCCGCATCAGGGATGAGGACCGGCCTTCTCTGATCATTCTCTTCGCAGCCTTGATCTGGGCCGCGGCGTCTACGACGTGGAGCCCGTTCCACCCCAAGGGCGCAAGCACCAGCACCATACTGAAGATGGCCCTGGAGCTGCCGCTCTACTGGAGCCTGGTCTGTGCGGCGCACCGGGCCGAGGCCGGGCTTCGGCAACGCGCCCTGCACGTCCTGGCCTGGGGGCTCACGGCATTCGCCGTGATCCTGGTGGCCGAAACCTTCACTGGGGGCGCGCTCTACCAGGCTCTGCGGCGCACGGTCTACGGGGACCACGTGATGCGCCCGGACATCGCCCAGGCGAAGCTCGGCCATGCGACCTTCGTCATGACCGCGATCCTGCCCATCGCGTTCGTGGGCGCCCCGCGGCGGCTTCGCATTGGGCTGGGGGTGGTCATGGTGCTTGGCGCCGGCGCAGCCGCCTACGCCTTCGGATCGGACGCGCCTCTCATCGCTCTCGTCGCTGCACCGCTCATCGGTCTGGCCACCTTGCGTTGGCCGACGGCCATTCCACGCCTCATGTCGCTAGGCGCCGCCGTGCTGTTCCTCTGCGCGCCGCTTGTCGTCTGGACCGTTCGCGCGTTCGCCGACTACGAGGGGATCGAGCACGCGATGCCGAAATCCTATGCCCTGCGGATGGGCTACTGGAGCCATGCCATCGACTGGATCGCGCTACGGCCGTTGCAGGGTTGGGGCCTTGATGCCTCGAGGATGTTTGCGCCCGGCATCCAGTTGCATCCCCACGACGGCCCGCTGCAGGTCTGGCTGGAGCTTGGCGCGGTCGGTGCGATCACCGCGGCAGCTTTCTGGAGCGTGAGCCTGCTCAGATTGACGCGGCCCAGGCGGGATCCGGCGGCGGCGGCCACGGCGGCATGCGCTGGGGTCTACCTGCTCTTCGGTGCGCTCAATTTTGGCATGTGGCAGGAGTGGTGGCTTGCCATGGGCGCATTGATCGTCGTGCTCGCCGCCTTGCTGCAGCCATCGACCTCGCCCCCCATCTTGGCGTAGAACGCGCCCTTTCGCGGCCGCGCTTCCAGCCATCGCCGCGCGGAGTTGGGACTATGACTGAGCACTGGACCCCGGCCTCCTGGAGGTCGAAGCCCGCCAAGCACATGCCGAGCGACTATCCGGACCAGGCCGCCCTGGCGAAGGTCGAGCAGACGTTGCGCGCCATGCCGCCGCTGGTCTTTGCAGGTGAGGCGCGCCGCCTGAAAGGCTTGCTGGCAGATGTGTCCGAAGGGCGCGCCTTCCTGTTGCAGGGCGGCGATTGCGCCGAGAGTTTCAAGGAATTCCACGCTGACAACATCCGCGACACCTTCCGGCTGATCCTGCAGATGGCCGTGGTGCTGACCTTCGCCGGCGGCAAGCCGGTGGTGAAGGTCGGTCGGATGGCGGGCCAGTTCGCCAAGCCCCGCTCGGCGCCGACAGAGACGCAAGGGTCCGTGACCCTGCCATCCTACCGCGGCGACATCATCAACGGCATGGAGTTCAACGCCCAGGCGCGCACGCCCGACCCGCAGCGGCTGATCCAGGCCTACAGCCAATCGGCCTCGACGCTGAACCTGCTGCGCGCCTTCGCTGGTGGCGGCTACGCTGACCTGCACAACATCCACAGATGGACACTGGGCTTTGTGCAGGACAGTCCGCAGGGCGCGCGATACCGCGAACTTTCTGAAAAGATCTCGGAATCCCTCACCTTCATGGAAGCGATCGGTGTGACGCCGGAGAGCCATCCGAGCCTGCACCAGGTTGAGTTCTTCACCAGCCACGAGGCGCTGCTGCTCAACCTCGAAGAGGCCATGACCCGGATCGATAGCACCTCGGGCCAGTGGTACGACACCTCGGCCCACCTGGTGTGGATCGGCGAGCGCACCCGTGAGCTCGACGGCGCGCACGTGGCCTTCTTCAAGGGTATCAAGAACCCGATCGGCGTGAAGTGTGGCCCCACCATCGAAGGAGACGACATCCTTCGCCTGGCCGACGCGCTCAACCCGGCCAACGAGCCCGGCAGGTTGACGCTTTATGGCCGCTTTGGCTTCGACAAGATCGAAAGGCGCCTGCCGGCTCTGCTGCGGGCCACCAAGGAAGCCGGCAAGAGCGTCGTCTGGGCGATCGATCCGATGCACGGCAACACGTTGACCGCCAACAACGGCTACAAGACCCGGCCCTTCGATCGCATCCTCTCCGAGGTGAAAAGCTTCGTAGAGATCTGCAAAGCCGAGGGCGTCCATCCGGGCGGGGTGCACCTGGAGATGACCGGCCAGAACGTCACCGAATGCACCGGTGGCGCGCGCGAGGTCACCGAGGGTGATCTAGCTGACCGCTACCACACCCACTGCGACCCGCGGCTGAACGGCGAGCAGGCGCTGGAGCTGGCGTTTCTGGTGGCCGAGAAGCTCAAGGAAGACCGGCTCGACGCCGCCAGGCAGGCGGCCGGCGGGGCGCCTTAGGCAGCCGCGAAGCGCCGCCGGCCTTCGTTCGCATTCGATCGGCATTCTGATTTTTCGAAGACGCCGCCCATCTCACGCAAGTGGGCGGATCGAGTGTCTCTAGATCTGACGTTGGCCCGCGCTCCGCTTCGGTCGACCGCCGCGCTTTCCATTTTCGCGAGAGGCGAGCGCGCGTGCTTCGCGTCGGGTCCAATCCATCGGCCCGAGAAAGCCTTCGAGCAGGCGAGAGACGGTGAAATCCGCGTCCAATCGAGGGAAGTGCAGCGTGCTGCCAACGCCCTCGACCGTGACGCCAACTAGATCCTCAGCGGCGGCCTCCGACAGACCGGGGGCGAGGCGAGGGTCGAACGCGAACTCGATCCCCGTATCGAGCCCGACCACGACCCGCTCAGCGCGTCGGTCAAATCGAGCTTTTACTGCTCGCGGCGTCGCATGGGCGAACCGACCTCGAAACCCTGCGGCCTTGAAAGCCGCGGCATCGATCATTTTGAACTCAGCCATGGGTATCCTCCCAAGTCTCGCACCAGTCGGCCGGCTTGGCGGCGATCTCGCCGCCCAGTTCATTCATCCGCGCCAAGGTCCAATCACCGGCATAGCTCCGCCGGTCCACCCGGGCAGTTTAGCTTGAACCGAGCCTCGCAGCCTTTGCCGAACGCATGAACATGCGCAGGTGGATGATCGTTGGAGTTGACCGCCACGCGAGCGCCGCCGACTCTGGAATACGGTCGCCATGGCGCACTATCTCAGAGAACCTAAATAGGGTTTAGGTTTGGCGGCCGATCGTAGTCTTGGCCGGCGGCTCGACACTAACGCACGGTGCTGGGGCCGCGATCGCCAAGGCGATTGTCGGAGCCGATCGGTGCAGAGCGAATTGGTGGCCGGCGCCGCGAGGGCAGGCCGGCTTGCTGAGCGTATCGCCGCGGCGGAAAGGCGAGAGGGTCGGCGCTGCTGGTCCTTCAGGCGCTCCTGGGCGACAGCACCTACGCTCGTTCGGTCGACCGGACGGCGGCGCCCGCCGATCCGGGGCGCGCCCCGCGTTTGGCCGCTCCGCCGCTGTCGGCACGGGTTTAGGGCGGATCGAACGGGTCGCCTCGCCATTTAGAGTCCAGTCCCGCGTCGTGGCGGGCGCCTGGACGGGATTTCCGATGGAATCGAGTTTCGACGCGCCGCAGACCAGCGATGGCCGCTACCGCCTGCTCGTCGAGGCGATTACCGACTACGCGATCTACATGCTGGACCCTGAAGGCCGGGTCACGAGCTGGAACCCTGGCGCGCGGCGCTTCAAGGGCTACGAAGCCGACGAGATCATCGGGCGGCATTTCTCGACCTTCTACACCGAGGCCGAGCGCGCCCAGAACGTTCCGGCGCTTGCGCTCGAGGAAGCGGCCCGCACGGGTCGGTTCGAGCTCGAGGGCTGGCGCGTCCGCAAGGACGGCACGCAGTTCTGGGCCCACGTGATCATCGACGCCATCCGCGACCCCGACGGCGGCCTGGTCGGCTTCGCCAAGATCACCCGGGACTTGACGGAGCGCCGCGCCGCCGAGGCGAAGCTGCGCGAGAGCGAGCAGCAGTTCCGCCTGCTCGTCCAGGGGGTGACCGACTACGCCATCTACATGCTGGATGCGGGCGGCCACGTCGCGAGCTGGAACGCCGGCGCCCAGCGGATCAAGGGCTACGCGCCGGACGAGATCATCGGCCTGCATTTCTCGCAGTTCTACACCGAAGCCGACCGCAAGGCGGGCCTACCCCAGACCGGCCTAGCGATCGCCGCTCGTGAAGGGCGCTGGGAGCATGAGGGCCAGCGCGTCCGCAAGGATGGAACGCGGTTCTGGGCTCACGTCGTGATCGACGCCATCAAGGACGAGGACGGCCAGCTCCTCGGCTTCGCAAAGGTCACCCGCGACATCACCGAGCGCCGCGAGGCGGAAGCCGCCCTGCATCAGGCGCAGGCAGCGATGCTCCGCGCACAGAAGCTGGAGGCGATTGGCCAGCTCACCGGCGGCGTGGCCCATGATTTCAACAACCTGCTTCAGGTGATCGGCGGAAACCTGCAGCTGCTCGGCAAGGACATCGCGGGCAACCCGCGCGCGGAGGCGCGGGTGCAGAACGCCCTGGCCGGCGTGGCGCGCGGATCGAAGCTCGCCGCCCAGCTGTTGGCCTTCGCCCGGCGCACCCCCCTGGAACCCAAGGTCGTCAACGTTGGCCGGCTGATCAAAGGCATGGACGACCTGCTCCGCCGCGCCCTCGGCGGCGAGATCGAGGTAGAGACAGTAGTCTCGGGCGGCCTGTGGAACAGCCTCGTCGACCCCGATCAGCTGGAGAACGCCCTCCTCAACCTAGCGATCAACGCCCGCGATGCGATGGGCAGCGACGGCCGCCTGACGATCGAGGCCAGCAACGCCTTCCTGGATGATGAATACGCCCGCCAGCACGACGACGTGGCGGCCGGCCAGTACGTCCTCGTCGCGGTCACCGACACCGGCGGCGGCATTCCGCCGGACATAATCAACCAAGTCTTCGAGCCGTTCTTCACCACCAAGGCGGAGGGGAAAGGCACCGGCCTGGGCTTGGCCATGGTCTACGGTTTCGTCAAGCAGTCCGGCGGTCACGTCAAAATCTACAGCGAGGTGGGATCCGGTACGGCGGTGAAGCTCTATTTCCCGCGGGAGGCCGTGGCCGAGGACGCCCTCGTCGCGCCCCCGACCGGAGACATCCAGGGCGGCGATGAGACAGTGCTGGTCGTCGAGGACGACGACGAGGTCCGTGAGGTCGCCGTCTCCATGTTGACTGAGCTCGGCTATCGCGTCGCCAAAGCCCGGGACGCCGCCTCCGCCCTGGCCGTGGTCGACAGCGGCATTCCCATCGACCTGATATTCACCGACGTGATGATGCCGGGGGCCCTGCGCAGCCCGGACCTGGCGCGCAAGGCCAAGGAGCGCCTGCCGAACGTCGCGGTGCTATTCACTTCCGGCTACACCCAGAACGCCATCGTGCACGGTGGCCGGCTTGACGCCGGCGTGGAACTGCTGGCCAAGCCCTATACGCGCGAGGGGCTGGCGCGGAAGATTCGGCACGTGCTCGCCAACCGGGCGCAGCGGCGCGCCGCAGCCGGCGAACCCCGAGCGACGCCGGCGGAGACGGCGCTGAAGGGCGCCGCTGTGCTCCTCGTCGAGGATGAGGATCTGATCCGCGCCATGGCGGCGGAAATGCTGGAGGACCTCGGCTGCCGGGTCACACAAGCCGGCGCCGCCGAGGCGGCCCTTGAGCGCCTGGACGAAGCGCAGGTGGATTTCTTGATGACTGACGTCGGACTGCCGGGTGTGACCGGTCTGCAGCTGGCGCAGGCGGCGCGCGCGAGGCGACCTGATCTTGGCCTGGTGGTCGCCACGGGCGACAGTGGGACCGCCGCCGAGGCCGCACGCCTGAGGGCGGCCCTGGTGGTCAAGCCTTATACGCCGGACACCCTGCGCCAGGCCTTCCTCACGGCGCGCCAACTCGCGGAAAGCGCCCCCTAGACTAGTTCCCGTCCACAAACGTCAACTCATTGAAATTGTTCGTGGAATCGTCGGTTTAGCCGGTGCGAGGCAACCGGCGGTTGCGGGTAGTCTGTGGGATCAAACCACTGATTCTAAAGACAAACCCGAACCGCCGGAGGCCGACAATGCGTCAGCAACGCAGCATCCAGGCCAGCCTATTCGATCTGTTCGCCGGCCACGAGATCGGCCGTGAGCTTAAGGCGATGTCCGGATGGCTGGACGAGCATCTGGAGCTGACCGCCTGGCGGAGGATCTGCGCCGGGGCGGCGCCCAGACCGGACGGCCTGGCGGCGGAGTCGGTGCTGCGCTGCGCGGTGCTCAAGCAGCACCGCCAGCTGAGCTACGAGGAGCTGGCGTTCCATCTGGAGGATAGCGCCTCGTTCCGGGCCTTCGCGCGATTGCCGCCGACGTGGACCCCGAAGAAGTCGGTGCTGCACAAGACGATCAGCGCCGTCCAGGCGCCGACCTGGGAAGCGATCAATCGCACCGTGCTGACCAGCGCCCGAAAGCTGAAGGTCGAGGCGGGCGACGTCATCCGGTTGGACAGCACGGTGACTGAAGCGCTCATGCCTGAGCCGAGCGACAGCAGCCTGTTATGGGATGCGGTCAGGGTGGTGGCGCGGCTGCTGAAGGCCGCCGAGCGCTTGGGCGTCAAGGTCGTCTGGCGCGATCGCCGGCGTGCGGCCAGGCGACGGGCGCGCGCGATCGAGTACACCCCCGGCCGGCCCCGGCGCGTTGCGCGCTACTGCGAACTGATCAAGATCACGCGCGCCATGCCGGCTGATCTGGATATGGCCGCCGCGCAGCTCGACCCGGCGCCGCGCCCGCTGGCGGAGATCTGCGCGCGGCGCTCGCCCGCCCGCTCGTCGCGCGGATCATCGGCCAGACCGAGCGCCGCGTGCTGGGCGGCGAGGTCGTCCCGGCGCAGGAGAAGATCGTCAGCCTGCTTGGCGCCCGCCCAAAGGGCCGGGAGGAGGTGGACTGCATTGACAGATTCCGGACCTGGAGCGCAGTCTCCGCCGAAAGGCTGATACGGCCTGCCGCTTGCGGCCCCTGCGGGCTAGGGTGAACGTATCCAAGTAGCTTCGATCCTTTGCTCACAGGGCGAACGGGTCAGCAACGCAAGCACCTGACGCGCTTTGGTTCGCTCGCAAGGCAGAGGATGGGACTCCATGCGCGACTTCCGCGACGCCAAAGTCATGGCGCGCACGCTCCGCGGGGCGCTTGCCGCCAAGGGCGTGAATATCAGCAACAGTGAAGTGCTTGAATTGGTGGCCAGTATGCTGGGGGAGCGGGACTGGAACACGCTCGCCGCCGCCATCGAGGCATCGCGGCTCCGCGAGGAGGCTTGGACGCGCCTCGAGAGCGTCTACGCCAAGAGCTTGCCGGTAATGGGTGCGATCGTTGGCCGCGTGCGGGGCGGCTTCACAGTCGACCTCGGCGGCGCCTCGGCGTTCCTGCCTGGCAGCCAGGTCGACATCCGTCCGGTGCGCAACGTCGTCGGCTCGCTGATGGGCCGGCAACAGCCGTTCGCCATCCTCAAAATCGATCGTCCGGGCGGCCACATAGTCGTCTCGCGTCGGGCCGTCCTGGAACAGTCTGCCTAGCAGACGGACCGGCGTGCGCAGCATGGGGGTCGAAGGACGGCCGTGGGTCGCCAACTGGCTCCAGCCTCAGGCCGGGAGGCGCAGTGACGGCGCATGATACGCAGCGACCGTTCCTCCTCGCGTGTGGGCTGAATGCGGACCTTGGGCCAAGGCTATGAGCACAAGTCCTAGGCCGGAACCTTGGCCTTCACCCGCTGGCGGGCGGCCTGACGGGCGCCGACTGCGTCGACGACGCGACCGACGGCGCCCAGGCCGTAGGGCGGCATGTTGTTGTAGATGTTCTCGTACCTGCCGGGCTCGACGACGTAGGTCTCGTGCCAGATGCCGGCGTCGCCGTTGGAGGCCACGGCGTTGTTGAAGGCCTGCCGGGCCGGGAGGTGGGCCTTGTCGCGAGCCTTGGCGTAGGCCTCCAGCGCCTCAAAGCTTTTCCAGTACTGAGTGACCCTCACGTTCGGAAAGCTGAACTGACTTTGGGCGTGGAGGAGGCCGAGCTCGGGCTCTTTGCCAAGTTCGATCAGCATCTGCGGCATGGCCCTGGCCACCGGCAGCCATTTCCAGATCTTCCAGGGCTTGTTCATCCGCATGCCGATCATGAAGATGACGACCCGCCGTCCATCTCGGCGGGGACGCGCCGTTCGACAACCTTGGCCATGAATCGGATCTCGTTCTTGCGGGAGCATATGGCCGAACGCTGGTGTTCGAATGTGCCTTCTGCGTCACGCGCCGCTCGAGCTTGATCAGCTTCGCCAAGCTCGGCTTGCCGCCGGCGCGACGCGGCGCCAGTGTCCGGCCTCTTTGAAATCCAGGCGCCGCCATCATGGACCGTCCCGCGGCCCAGGCGTCCTCTCTTGCGGGGGGGCGCCCCCGTCCCATCCGCACCGAACTGGCCGAGCTCCTGAAGCTCTCCTGGCCGGTGGTGATCTCGCGCCTGGGCATCATGTCCATGGGCCTCACCGACGCGATCGTCGTGGGGCGCTATTCTGCGACGCAGCTCGGCTAT
>NZ_DASXNL010000134.1:0-40949 GCF_036495085.1 Phenylobacterium sp.
AGGCGGCCAGATGCCGCTGCACATGCGCATGCCCAAGCGCGGCTTCAACAACATCAACCGCAAGGACTTCGCCGAGGTGAACCTGTGGCGTCTCGAGCAGGCGATCGCCGCCGGCAAGCTCGACGCCAAGAAGGCCATCGATGCGGACGTCCTGATCGCCGCCGGCGTCGTGCGCCGCGCCAAGGACGGCCTGCGCCTGCTGGGCAAGGGCGAGCTGAAGTCGAAGATCGACATCACCGTCTATTCCGCCTCCGCCTCGGCCGTCGCGGCCGTGGAAAAGGCCGGCGGCAAGGTCACCACCACCAAAAAAGAAGCCCCGGCCGAACAGGCTTGAGCTGACGATGCGACCATTCCGGCCTCGCAACCGGGGCCGGTGTGTCCTATCTGGTGAGGACCACGAGTCATGCTCAAGTGTCTGGGGATTTGGTGAATGGCTTCGGCCGCTGAACAACTCGCAGCCAATCTGAACGTCGAGGCCTTCTCGAAGGCCACGGAGCTGCACAAGCGCCTGATCTTCACCCTGGTGGCGATGATCGTCTATCGGATCGGCTGCTACATCCCGATCCCCGGCATCAACATCGCCGCGTTCTCGCAGGCCTTCGAAGGCCAGGCGAAGGGCATCCTTGGGATGTTCAACATGTTCTCCGGCGGCGCCGTGAGGAACATGGCGGTCTTCGCGCTGAACGTGATGCCCTACATCTCGGCCTCGATCATCGTCCAGCTCCTGGGCACGATCTATCCGCCGTGGGAGAAGCTGCGGAAGGAAGGCGGCGAGGCGGGGCGCAAGACGCTGAACCAGTACACCCGCTACCTGACGGTCGTGCTGGCGCTGTTCCAGGCCTTCGGCATTTCCATGGGCCTGCAGTCGGGCCAGGGCATCGTCGACAATCCGGGGATCTTCTTCACGGTCACCACCGTGGCTACGCTAACCGGCGGCACGCTGTTCCTGATGTGGCTCGGCGAGCAGATCACCAGCCGCGGCGTCGGCAACGGCGTCTCGCTGATCATCTTCGCCGGCATCGTGGCGGTGTTCCCGCGCTATATCGCGCAGGCCTATTCGCTGGCCAGAACCGGGGCTATGAGCGGTGGCGCGCTTCTGATCATCGGGGTGCTGGTCATCGCCGTGACGGTCGCCATCGTGTTCATGGAACGCTCACAGCGCCGCCTGCTCGTGCAGTATCCCAAGCGCCAGGTGGGCAACCGCATGTTCGGCGGCGACACCTCCTTCCTGCCGTTGAAGATCAACACCTCGGGCGTCATCCCGCCGATCTTCGCCTCCTCGCTCCTGCTGCTGCCAGCGACGGTGATGGGCTTCCTGGCCAACGCCAATCTGCCGTCCTGGGCGCAATGGCTGCCGGGCGCGGTGGGCCAGCTGCAGCATGGCCGGCCGCTCTTCATGGTGCTCTACGGCGCCCTGATCATATTTTTCTGCTTCTTCTACACCTCCGTGGTGTTCAGTCCGGACGACACGGCCGAGAACCTGCGGAAGTACGGCGGCTTCATGCCCGGCATCCGGCCCGGCAAGCGAACAGCGGAATATCTCGACTTCGTGCTGACCCGCCTGACGGTGATCGGCGCAGCCTACATCGCCGTGGTCTGCCTGCTGCCCGAAGCCTTGATCGGCTTCTACAACGCGCCCTTCTACATGGGGGGCACGTCGGTGCTGATTGTGGTCAGCGTCACCATGGACACGGTGACCCAAATCCAGTCGCACCTGCTGGCGCACCAGTACGAGGGTCTCATCAAGCGCTCGAAACTGCGCGGCAAGGGCGTCCGCTAACAAAATTCTCGCAGGCCCCGCCAAGAGGGCCGGCGCTGGGGAGGGGCTGGAGCCGCATGAATCTGATCCTGTTCGGTCCGCCAGCGGCGGGGAAGGGCACCCAGGCCAAACGCCTGGTCGAGACCCGCAAGATGGTTCACCTCTCAACGGGCGACATGCTGCGGGCCGCCATCGCTTCGGGCTCGGAGCTCGGCAAGCGGGTATCCGGGATTATGGAGCGGGGCGAACTGGTCTCCGACGGGATCGTCATCGAGCTGATCGAACAGCGCCTGCCTGAGGCCGAGGCCGCCGGTGGCGCGATTTTCGACGGCTTTCCCCGGACGCTCGCCCAGGCCCAGGCTCTCGACGAGATGCTGGCGCACCGTGGCTCGCGAATCGATCTGGTGGTGCGGCTGAAGGTCGATGACGAGGCCCTGATGCAGCGCATCGCTGGCCGTTACGCCGAGAGCGGGCGGCCCGATGACAATCCCGAAAGCTTCAAGGTCCGGCTCGACGCCTACAATTCCCAGACCGCGCCTCTGCTGCCTTACTACGAGAACCACAAGAAGCTGGTCCAGGTCGACGGCATGGGCTCCATCGACGACGTTGCCGGCGCCATCGACCAGGCGTTGGATGCGCCTCGCTGGTAGCTAGGCAGGCGCGCCCGCCAGGTAGGCGTCGAGCGCCGCCAGGTGGGGCGCGGCCTCCAAGGGATTGAGGAACGAGCCGGTGAAGCTGTTGCGGGCCAGGGTCGCAAGGTCCGCGCGGGTCAGGCCAAGAGCGCTGGCGACGGAAATCCAATTCTGCGCCAGGTAGCCGCCGAAGTATGCCGGGTCGTCTGAATTGACCGTCGCGCGCAGGCCGAGTTGCAGCATGGCTTTCAGTGGGTGGACCGTGAGGTCATCGACCACGCAGAGCTTCAGGTTCGAGAGCGGGCAGACGGTCAGGGTGATGCCCTCTACGGCCAGACGCTTCACCAGCGCCGGATCCTCCAGCGAACGGTTGCCGTGGTCGATGCGGTCGACCTTCAGCACATCGAGCGCCTCCCAGACGTACGCCGGGGGGCCTTCCTCGCCAGCGTGGGCGACCAGTTTCAGGCCGTGTCCGCGGGCCGCCTCGAAGACCTTGGCGAATTTCGAGGGCGGATGGCCCACTTCCGAGGAGTCCAGTCCCACGCCCACGATCCGGTCGAGCCAGGGCTCGGCGGCCTTCAGCGTTGCGAAGGCGGCGTCTTCATCGAGGTGACGCAGGAAGCACATAATCAGTTTGGACGAGACACCCAACGTGGCCTCGGCCTCGGCCATGCCTGACAACAGGCCCTCGATGGCGACCGAAAAGGGCAGTCCGCGGCCGGTGTGGGTCTGGGGATCGAAGAACATCTCCACGTGGAGGCAGCCGCCGGCGGCCACGCGCCGGAAATAGGCCATGGCCAGGTCGTGAAAGTCCTGCTCGTTCAGGAGCACGCCTGCACCCTGGTAGTAGATGTCCAGGAAGTCCTGCAGGTTCGAAAACGCGTAGGCCGCGCGTACGTCCTCCACAGAAGCGAAGGGAAGGGCGACCTTGTTGCGCCGGGCGAACTCGAACATCTGCTCGGGCTCGAGGCTGCCTTCGATGTGCAGGTGAAGCTCGGCCTTGGGCAGGCCCCCGATGAAGTCGGCAAGGTCACTCATGGCGGCTACTTCCGTGCGGGCGGCCGCCGCCGTCAAGGGTGTCCGGCTAGCGGGCCACCGCCTGGCCGCCGGACTTGTAGACAACCCCGCCCTTCATGACGAACTGCACCTTTTCGAGCACCCTTACGTCCTGCAGGGGATCGCCGGTCACCGCGATGATGTCGGCGAAACGTCCCGGCTGGACCGAGCCCACGTCGTTGGTGTCGCCGATCAGGTCGGCGGCGTTCCATGTTGCGGCCTTGATGGCCTCCATCGCCGGCATGCCGGCTCCGACCAGGAGGGCGAACTCCTGGGCGTTCTCGCCGTGGTTGGACATTCCGAAGGTGTCGGTGCCGAAGGCGATCTTCACGCCGGCTTCGTAGGCGTTGTGCAGGTTCTTGAGCATGTATGGCACGACCGTCATCGCCTTTTGGGCGGTGGATGGGTTCAGGTCTTCGGGGTGGGTCTTGGCGTGCTCATAGACCTTGGACCCAACCAGCATGGTCGGCACCAGGTAGGTCCCGCGGGCCTTGAAGAGTTTGTAGCTCTCCGCGTCGGCGTAGGTGCCGTGCTCGATGGAATCGACCCCGAGCGAGATCGTGTGGTCGATGGCCTGCTTGCCGTGGGCGTGGGCGGCGACCTTCATGCCCAGGCTATGGGCAGTCTCGATCACCGCCTTGATCTCGTCGTCCTCCATGAGCTGCAGGGCCGGATCGTCGCCGATCGACATGACGCCCCCGGATGGCATGATCTTGATCAGGTCGACGCCCTCGCGGCGCAGCCGCCGCACAGTCTTGCGTGCTGTCTCGGGGCTATCGATCAGATTGCTGGTCCAGCCCGGATGTTCGAGCTCTGGGTCGAGGCCGTTGGCCTCATCGCCATGGCCCCCCGTGGGCCCGAGCGGCGTGCCGGCCACCCATAGCCGCGGCCCGGGAATGACACCCGCATTGATCGCGCGCTTCAGCGCCACGATCACACCGGTCTGGCTGCCCACGTCGCGCGCCGAGGTGAAGCCGGCCATCAGCGTGTTGCGCGCGTTCACGGTCGCGTCGATCTCATCGTCGAAGGACGTCCGCGTCATCGCCGTATGGATCGGATCACCCTTATGGAAGCTTTGGGTGATGTGGATGTGGTCGTCGATCAGGCCTGGCAGCACAGTCGAGCCGGAGAGGTCGATGACCTCGGCGCCGGCCGGCGTGGCGTAACCGCTTTCCACCGAGACGATGCGGTCGTCATGGACCACAATCGAGACCTCGGTCCGGACCGCCTTGCCGGTGCCGTCGATCAGCCGTCCTGCGTGAATCACCAGATCCCGTGCCGCCGCCGGCCAGGCGCTCAGCGCCAACAAGGCCGCACAGGCCCCCGCGGCCAATAGTCCCTGACGCAGCCCCATGTGAACCCCCCCTTGGTATGCCGCGCCAACTGGCGCCGCTGAGCCCTCTGCGCAAGCCCGCATGCGCGAGTCGATTGCGCGCAGCGCCCTCTTCATGCTTTCCTTAACCATCCCGGAGGCAGACTCCAGGGGTGCGATGCGTACGGACGCGGGCGAGGCGTTAGCCTTGCGCCCGCTCTTTCTCGTTCATAAATGGGCGTTTCCGATGTTGACGGAAGCGCAACGATCCCTATAACGAGGCGCTTCCGCGAAAGAGCGCGAAGGACGAACCGGCTTGACCTACGGGGCGAGGGGCGGGGCGCCGTTCGCGCTTTCCTTGCGTGACCAGGAGAGATTTGCACGTGGCCCGTATCGCAGGCGTCAATATTCCCACGAACAAGCGCGTCGTTATCGCGCTGCAGTACATCCATGGCATCGGCCCTGCGAAGGCGCGCGATATCGTGGCCAAGGTCGGCATCGAGGACGCCCGCCGCGTCAATCAGCTGACTGACCAGGAAGTGCTGCAGATCCGCGAAACCATCGACCGCGACTTCACCGTTGAAGGTGACCTGCGTCGCGAAACCGCGGTCAACATCAAGCGGCTGATGGACCTGGCCTGCTACCGGGGCCTCCGCCACCGCAAGGGCCTGCCGGTCCGCGGCCAGCGCACGCACACCAACGCCCGGACCCGCAAGGGCCCGGCCAAGCCGATCGCCGGCAAGAAGAAGTAAGAGAGCGTCCCGATGGCCAAGGAACCGGCGCGCGTTAAACGTCGCGAGCGCAAGAACATCATTTCGGGCGTGGCGCACGTGAACGCCTCGTTCAACAACACCATGATCACCATCACCGACGCGCAGGGAAACACCATTTCCTGGTCCAGCGCCGGCATGATGGGGTTCAAGGGGTCGCGTAAGTCGACGCCCTATGCCGCCCAGATGGCGGCCGAGGACGCCGGCCGCAAGGCTGCCGAGCACGGCGTCAAGACGCTGGAAGTCAATGTCTCCGGTCCGGGTTCCGGCCGTGAGTCTGCGCTTCGCGCCTTGCAGTCGGTCGGCATGACGATCACCACCATCCGCGACGTGACCCCCATCCCGCACAACGGCTGCCGGCCGCCAAAGCGCCGGCGCGTCTGAGTAACCAAGTACCCAATTCCCTGCGCCGGACCGCGTCTGCGGCCGGCGATCCTGCGTTTTCGAGGGACACCTATCCGTGATCGAACGAAACTGGAACGAGCTTATCCGTCCCGAGAAGCCGCAAATCGAGACCGGCGCCGACGCGAACCGCAAGGCGCGTCTGGTGGCCGAGCCTCTCGAGCGCGGATTCGGCGTGACGCTGGGCAATAGCCTGCGCCGCGTGCTTCTCTCCTCCCTGCAAGGCGCGGCGGTGACCGCGGTGCAGATCGACGGCGTCGTGCACGAGTTCTCCTCGCTTGAGGGTGTGCGCGAGGACGTTGTCGACATCGTGCTGAACATCAAGCAACTGGCCGTGCGCATGCACGCCGAAGGGCCCAAGCGCATGACCCTGCGCGCCACGGGCCCCGGCGCGGTGACCGCCAGCCAGATCGAGGCTCCCTCGGACATCGAGATCCTCAACGGCGACCACGTGCTCTGCACGTTGGACGACGGCGCCCAGGTGCGCATGGAGTTCACGGTCCAGACCGGCAAGGGCTACGTCCCGGCTGAGATGAACCGCCCCGAGGACGCCCCGATCGGACTGATCGCGGTCGACGCGCTCTACTCGCCGGTCAAGCGCGTCGCCTATCGCGTCGAGCCGACCCGCCAGGGCCAGAGCCTCGACTACGACAAGCTGGTGATGGAAGTGGAGACCAACGGCGCGGTGACGCCCGTGGACGCCGTAGCCTACGCCGCACGCATCCTGCAGGACCAGCTGCAGATCTTCATCACCTTCGAAGAGCCGAAGAAGAAGGTCGAGGGCGAAGCCAAGCCGGAGCTGCCTTTCAACCCGGCGCTGCTGAAGAAGGTCGACGAACTCGAGCTGTCGGTCCGTTCGGCCAACTGCTTGAAGAACGACAACATCGTCTATATCGGCGACCTGATCCAGAAGACCGAAGCCGAGATGCTGCGCACGCCGAACTTCGGCCGCAAGTCCTTGAACGAAATCAAGGAAGTGCTGGCCGGCATGGCGCTGCACCTCGGGATGGACGTGCCCAACTGGCCGCCTGAGAACATCGAAGAGCTGGCCAAGAAGTTCGAAGACCAGATGTAATTGCTTCCGGCGCGTCGAGAGACGCCCCGGACCTGAAGGAGAGTTTCCAATGCGGCATGGTTCCGCGCACCGCAAACTGGGACGCACCAGCGCCCACCGTACCGCGATGTTCGCCAACATGGCGGCGAGCCTGATCAAGCACGAGCAGATCGTGACCACCCTGCCGAAGGCCAAGGAGCTTCGCCCCTTCGTCGAGAAGCTGGTGACGCTCGGCAAGCGCGGTGATCTGCACGCCCGCCGCCAGGCGATCAGCCAGGTGCGCGATGTGGAGCAGGTCGGCAAGCTCTTCGGCGTGCTGGGCCCCCGCTACGCCGAGCGCAACGGCGGCTATATCCGCGTGCTGAAGGCGGGCTTCCGTCACGGTGACAACGCGGCCATGGCGGTGATCGAGTTCGTCGATCGCGACCCAGCGGAAAAGGGCAAGGACTCCGGACCGGTTGTCGAGGCCTACGCCGACTGATCGGGCCTACATTTTGAACTCGAAACCCCGGAGCGACCCTCCGGGGTTTTTGTTTGCGCTGAAATGAGCCAGCTGCGGCTAAGCTCGGCGAATGCACGCACTCCTCACTAGAACCGTCGCTGCCGCCACGCTGGCGCTGGCGTTGCTGGCCGCGCCTGCGTTCGCCCAGACGATCAAGCCCGCGCCGCTGACCATCCTGATCTCCATCGATGGCTTCCGTGCTGACTACCTGCAGCGCGGGGTGACACCCAATCTCGCAGCACTTGGCGCCGATGGCGTGCGAGCCAAGGCCATGCGCCCGTCCTTTCCGAGCCTGACGTTCCCGAACCATTACACCCTGGTCACCGGTCTTCGGCCCGATCACAGCGGCGTCGTCGACAACGACATGGAAGACCCCCGCAAGCCGGGCGTGAAATTTTCCATGGGACGGGTCGAGGTCAGCCATGATCCTTTCTGGTGGGACCAGGCCGAGCCCTTGTGGGTCACGGCCGAGAAGGCCGGCGTGCGGACGGCGACCATGTTCTGGCCAGGCTCGGACCTACCAATCCACGGTGTGCAGCCCCACGACTGGAAGATGTACGACAAGCGCGTTTCGGCCGACCAGCGGGTCGACCAGGTGCTGTCCTGGCTGGACCGCCCGGCTGCCGAGCGCCCGAGGTTCGTCACGCTCTATTTCGACGAGGTGGATTCCAATGGCCACAGCGCCGGTCCTGACTCGCCGGAAGTGAACGCGGCGCTGGCGCGCACCGACGCCGCCGTCGGTCGGTTGGTCGCGGGGCTGAAAGCCAGGCGCCTTTTTGCGGAATCCGATCTGGTCATCGTCGCCGACCACGGCATGGCGGCCACTTCCGCCGATCGGACGACCTATCTGGAGGACCTGTTGCCGCTCGCCGATCTGCACGTTGTGGGGTTAGGAGCTGAGGCGGCCGTGGGAGCTGCGCCCGGCCACGAGGACGAAGTCGGCAGAGCCCTGCTGGGGCCCCATCCTCACATGACCTGCTGGCGCAAGCAGGATGTCCCGCGCCGATTTCATTACGGATCCAATCCCCGGGTGCCGCCGTACGTTTGCCTCGCCGAGACCGGGTGGCTGATTGAGGGGGCGAAGGGGTGGCCTGTAAAAAAAGGCGGCCACGGATTCGACCCCTACGACCCGCTGATGGGCGCCCTCTTCGTGGCCCACGGGCCGGCATTTCGGAAAGGCGCGGTGCTCCCGGTCTTCGACAACGTCGATGTCTATCCGTTGCTGGCCGGGCTCGTGGGAATCGATCCACTGCCCAACGAAGGGAACCTTTCCGACCTCGAGTCCGCCCTGACTCCTTAAGAATTGCGGTTTCGGAGAGACGCTGCGCGCCGAAGGGCTTGACTGATTAATTGCGGTATGAGTGAAATATTGCGGGATATGAGAAGGAGATGTCGCAATGGTCGACCGTCCCGCACTTATCGCCTGTGTCTTCTACAAAGACCCCATCGCCGCCATGAAGTGGCTGGAAGCGGCCTTCGGCTTCGAAACGACCACCTTGCTGACCGACGCGCAGGGCAAGGTCGGGCATGCGGAAATGGAGTTCCGCGGCGCCCCTGTCAGCATCGGCGGCGAATGGAACGGCCCGCAGCTCGGCGGCGCCCGAATGGAGAGCCCGGCCAGCCTTGGCGGCGCCGGCACCCAGTTCATGCGTGTGGAACTCATCGAGGGCCTTGACGCCCATTGCGAACGCGCCCGAGGCGCAGGCGCCAGGATCACCGCCGAGCCGGAGGACCAATTCTATGGCGCCCGGACCTACCGCGCGATGGATCCGGAGGGGCACATCTGGAACTTCAGCCAGGCGGTCCGTGTGGTTTCCAGTGAGGAGATGGAGGCCGCCAGCGGATTGAAGTTCGCCACGTCCCTGCAGGAGGCCGGCCATGGCTGACTGGCGCGCACCCCTGATGTCGGCCGTCTGCTACCAGGACCCCAAGGCTGCGATCTCCTGGTTGGAGCAGGCCTTTGGATTCGAGGTCTCCATGCTGATCGAGGATGCGGACGGGACCCTCGCGCACTCGGAAATGCGCTTCGGAAACGCCGTCGTGATGATCGGCAACGAATGGACCGCCGACCACAAGAGCCCCAGATCCATCGGCGGCAAGAACACCCAGACCGTGCATATCCAGATCGCCACCGATCTCGACGCCCACTGCGAACGGGCGAGGGCGGCGGGCGCCGAGATCTTGGTGGAGCCGGCCACCCAGTTCTACGGCGATCGCACCTACCGGTGCCGGGACCTGGAGGGCCACATCTGGACTGTCGCCCAGACAGTGCAAAGCGTCACCCGCGAGGAGGCTGAGGCTGTCAGCGGCTTGAAGATCACGGGGTGGGTGTGAGCCCTTCGGCGGCAAGACCGCTTCCGCACGACCTCGACGGGACGTTGGCGGCTCTCGCCGACCCGCACCGGCGTCGGGTGGTCGACCTGCTGAGCCGCGGACCGCGCGCAGCCGGCGAGTTGGCGCGCGAGCTCGACCTGACCCCGCCGGCCATGAGCCGTCACCTGAAGACCCTGCGCCACTCCGGGCTTGTCGAGGAGTCTCATCCAACTTTCGATGCGCGCGTGCGCATCTATGCGCTGAGGCCCGAACCAATGGTTCATCTGTTGCGCTGGCTGGAGGAGGCTGAGCGGCTTTGGAGCGAGCAACTCGCCGCCTTCAAGGCCCACCTCGAGCGGGATACCACGTCCGAGGGCGAAGGGTGACTTCGAAGGTCTATGTGGCGCTGCGCGTGAAGGCCGGGCCGGAGCGGGCGTTCGCCGCGTTCGTGGACGAGATCGGTGACTGGTGGCGGCCGAGCCGGCTTTTCCAGACCACCCCCCGGCCGGGACGGCTTGCGTTCGAAACCGGCCAGGACGGCCGGCTGATCGAGATCCGCGACGGCGGCAAGGTCTTCGAGATCGGACGGATCCACGTCTGGGAGCCGCCGCACCGACTGGTTTTTTCCTGGCGGCAGGCGAACTTCCCGCTCGAACTTCACACAGAGGTGGAGGTTGGGTTCGAGGCGGTCGGCGAGGAGACGAGGGTCAGCATCGAGCATCGCGGCTTTGACAAGTTGCCGAGCGACAGCGCCGCGCGGCACCGCTTCCCCGATCAGGTGTTGCTGATGCGGCTGGCGGATTTCTGGCGTTCGCAGCTCGCCGCGATCGGTGAGCGGGTCCTATAACCGTGTTGCCCGAGTTCGCGTTTTGTTTCACGCTAGGGGTTTGGAGGGCCATATATGAATGACGCCGCCAAGGCCGCCCCAAACATCGCTGCAGGCGGCAGGCAGGGGCCGCGCCAGGCTGCCTTCGGGTTCATCTTCGCCAGCGCGGTCATGAACTCCGTCTCCTTCGGGCTGATGATCCCGATCCTGCCGAACCTGATCAAGCAGTTCACCGGCGGAGACACCGCCGCGGCGTCGGAATGGAACGTGCTCTTTGCGACCACCTGGGGGCTGATGCAGTTCGCCTTCGGGCCGATCCTCGGGGTGCTGTCGGACAGGGTCGGGCGCCGGCCGGTGCTGTTGATCTCGCTGTTCGGCCTGGCGGTCGACTTCCTGTTCATGGCCTTCGCCCCGACACTGTGGTGGCTCTTTGTGGGACGCGTGCTGAACGGCATGACCGCCTCGAGCTTCGCGACCGCGGGCGCCTATCTCGCCGACGTGACGCCGCCGGAACGGCGGGCGAAGAGCTTCGGCATGCTGGGCTCGGCCTTCTCGTTCGGCTTCCTGCTCGGACCGACCCTCGGCGGTTTCCTGGGTCAGCATGACATCCGACTGCCGTTCCTGGTGGCGGCGGGACTGACAGCGGTCAACTGGCTCTACGGCCTCTTCATCCTGCCTGAGTCCCTGCCCAGGGAACGGCGCCTGAGGCGGTACGAATGGGCGCGCGCCAATCCGCTGGGGTCGCTGCAACTGCTGCGTTCGCAGGCCGGGCTCCTGGCGCTGGCCTGCGTCGCTTTTCTCTTCCAGCTCGCGCAAATCGTGCTGCCGCAGGTCTTCGTGCTCTATGCGACCTACCGTTACCACTGGTCCCTGGCTACGCTCGGCCTGGCGTTCCCGATCACCGGCATCATGGGCGTGATCGTCCAGATGTTCCTGGTGGGCCCAGCGGTGGGTCGGTTCGGCGAGCGTCGCGTCGTGCTGATCGGCACTGTTGCCGGGGCTGCCGGGTTCGCCTGGTACGGCAGCGCCGCAACCGGGTGGGCCTATTTCATCGGCGCGCCGCTGTTTGCGTTTTCGGGCTTCATCCTGCCCGGCCTGCAAGGCCTGATGACCCAACGGGTGCCGGCCAACCAGCAGGGCCAACTTCAGGGCGCGGTCCAAAGCCTGCAAGGCGTCGCCGGCATCATCGGCCCTGTTCTCTTCGGAGAGACGTTCGCTTGGTCGATCCGCAACGATGCGAACCTGCACATGCCGGGGCTGGCGATCTATGTATCAAGCGGACTGCTCGCGCTGGCATTCCTCTTGGCCTGGGGCGTGGCCCATCCGCATCGACGAGAGGCGCCCGCCCTGGCTTGAGCCATGCCATTAAAGCGCCGGAAAATGCCGCCGAACTACGCCCGCCGTCCAAGCTTGGAGAGACTATGCGCGCCGACCGCGTCCTGATCGCCACTCTCGCTCTTCTCGCCGGCAGCGCCTGCGCCGGCTCAAGCCTTGCCCAGGCCCCGCTCGCCCAGCCGGCCCCGCGCTCCGTGCCGGCCAGCGCCATCGGCATGAAGCAGTCCTTCGCACCCGTCGTGAAGCGCGCCGCGCCGGCCGTGGTCAACATCTCCTCCAAACGTCTGGTGCGTCAGCAGCAGGCGGACCCGTTCTGGCAACTGTTCGGGATCGGCGCGCCGCGCGATCGCGTCGAAGGCTCCCTGGGGTCGGGCGTGATCGTCCGCTCCGACGGGGTCATCGTCACCAACCAGCATGTCGTCGAGAACGGGCAGGACATCACAGTAGCGCTTGCCGACCGGCGCGAGTTCCCGGCTCACGTGCTGCTGACCGACGCGCGCACGGATCTGGCGATCCTGAAGATCGACCTGCCGCCGGGCGAGAAACTCCCTGTGCTTACGATCGGCGACCGCGCCGACGCGCAGGTGGGCGACCTCGTGCTGGCCATCGGCGATCCCTTTGGCGTCGGCCAGACTGTGACCAACGGAATCATCTCGGCGCTTAACCGCACCGCCGACCCGAACGGCGACGCCGGCGCCTACATCCAGACCGATGCGGCCATCAACCCTGGCAATTCGGGCGGTGCGCTGGTCAGCATGGACGGCGAACTGATCGGGGTGAACAGTTTCATCCTCTCGCGTTCAGGGCAGTCCTCGGGCGTGGGCTTTGCAATCCCTGCGGCTGTGGTGCGCCGGGTCGTGGAGACCGCCATGAACGGCGGCCACTCCGTCGAGCGGCCCTGGCTGGGCGCGCGCCTGCAGAGCGTCACCCCGGACATCGCCAAGTCCATGGGGCTCGCCACCCCCTCGGGCGCTCTGGTCGCCGATGTCTGGCCCGGCGGAGCGGCCGCGCGGGGCGGGCTCAAGCAGGGCGATGTTGTCACCTCCGTGGACGGGACCGCCGTGGTCGACGCTGCGGCGCTGAACTACGCGGTCGGCAACCACAGGCCAGGCGAGTCGGTGCGGGTCGACGTTCGGCGCGGCGGCGCCGAACAGAAGCTGACGATCCCGGCCGAGCCTGCGCCGGCGACCCCGGCGCGGGACGAGCAACAGATCGCCGGGCGCAACCCCTTCGAGGGGGCGACCGTAGTCAATCTATCGCCGGCGGTCGCCGAGGAGTTGGGCCTTGATCCGTTCGCCCGCCCCGGGGTGCTGGTGCTCAAGACCAGCGCCGGTGCGGCGCAGCAGATCGGGGTGCGGCCGGGCGACATCATCCGCATGGTGAACGGCCGCGACATCAAGAGCGTGCACGACCTGACGGCTGCGGTGGGTACGCCGTCATCGGTCTGGCAGTTTACCCTGGAGCGCAACGGCCGCCAGATCACAGCCACCGTTCGGGCCTAGGCGAAGGAGGCCCGGGGGGCCCCCTTGCCCGGCATGGCGCCTAAGCGGCCTTGAGCAGTTGGCCCAGCGCACCGGCCTGCGTCACGGCGGCCGCAAGCGCCGATTGCTTGTGGTCGGGGCTGATGTTGACGCCTTCCGCACCCAGGACTTCGACATCCTGAATGCCGATGAAGCCGAAGAAGCCGCGCAGGTAGCTCTCCTGGTGCTGCAGGAAGGCCGCCGCTGTGTCAGGGCCGTAGAATCCGCCGCGCGAGGAGGCGAGGATGATCCGCTTGCCGCCCGCCAGGCCTTCGACGCCGGCTTCGGAATAGCGGAACGTCTTGCCTGCCACGGCGATGTGATCGATCCAGCTCTTCAGCTGGCTGGGGATGCCGAAGTTGTACATCGGGACCCCGATCACCACGGTGTCGGCGGCGAGGAACTCCTCCAGGATGGCGTCGGCCTCGGCGACCTCACGGGTCTGTTCGGCGGTGCGCTCGTCAGGCGTTAGCCCGCGCGCCGCCATGAGAGCGCCGGATTGGTGCGGGGCGGGGTTCGCGCCGAGATCGCGATACGTCACCTCCGCGCCCGGATTTGCGGTCCGCAGCGCTGCGACGGCGGCGGCGGAGATCTGGCGGCTGACCGAGTGGTCGCCGAGGATGCTGGAGTCTATGTGGAGCAGGTTCACGAGTGGGCCTCATGCTGGTATAAGTTTGTGACCAGCACTATTTGAGTAACCGCCGAAAAACTCACAAGAAGGCACTTTTTTGGAACCCAAGCACACCGATGTGACCGCCCCGCCGGTTGGCCGCCTGACCACTAACGGCGGCCTATCCCACGACGAGCTGTTCTCCCGGATCGAGAAGAACGGCGTCGAATCGGTGGCCAACACCTGCCGGCCGGTGACCGACATCCTCAGCCGCATCGGCGACAAGTGGAGCGTCATGATCGTGATGTTGTTGGGGCCCGGTCCCAAGCGGTTCAACGAGATCCGCCGGGCGATCAACGGCATCTCGCAGCGGATGCTGACGTTGACGCTTCGCGGGCTCGAACGAGATGGGCTGGTGACCCGCACCGTGACCCCAACCATTCCGCCGCGCGTGGACTACGAGCTCACCGAGTTGGGGCAATCGCTCCGCTGTCCGATCGACGCGCTTGGCGAATGGGCGTTCGCCAATCGCGACAGAATTGACGCCGCGCGGGCGAGGTTTGATCAGGCCGCTGATCGAACCTGACGCTCAAGCGTCTCACCTTGGCCACCAGGGTTTGCTAGAAGCCTGACATGGCCGACCTCTTCGAAGCCGCGGGCCTCACGCCGCAGGCGCCATCGCCACTCGCCGACCGCCTGCGACCGCAGCGGCTGGACGAGGTCGTCGGCCAGGATCACCTGCTCGGCCCGGAGGGTCCGATCCGGCGGATGGCGCAGGCCAAGCGCCTGGCTTCAATGATCCTTTGGGGGCCGCCGGGCACTGGCAAGACGACCATCGCGCGCCTGCTTGCCAAGGAAGCCGGCTACGAATTCCAGCAACTCTCAGCGGTCTTCTCAGGCGTGGCGGACCTCAAGAGGGCGTTCGAGCAAGCCCGTGTGCGCCGGCTGGCTGGCCAGTCGACACTGCTCTTCGTTGACGAGATCCACCGCTTCAACCGCGCCCAGCAGGACGGCTTCCTGCCCTTCGTGGAAGAGGGGATCGTGACCCTGGTCGGGGCGACGACCGAGAATCCGTCATTCGAGCTGAACGGGGCTCTCTTGTCGCGCTGCCAGGTCTTCGTGCTGAAGCGGCTGGACGAGGTGGCCCTGGAGACCCTGATCAAGAAGGCCGAGAGCTTCGAGGGGGCGTCACTGCCCCTGGAGCCGGATGCGCGTTCGGCGCTCATCGCGCTCGCCGACGGCGACGGACGCTACGTGCTGACGCTGATCGAGACCCTTTTCAATATCGGCTCGGGCAAGCCTTTGAGCACCAAGGAGCTTGGGCAAGTGCTGCAAAAGCGCAGCCCCGCCTACGACAAGGACCGGGAGGAGCACTACAATCTCATCTCCGCTCTGCATAAGTCGATCCGAGGGTCGGACCCGGACGCCGCGCTCTACTGGCTGGCGCGTATGCTGGACGGTGGCGAGGACCCGCTCTTCGTGGCCCGCCGGCTGATCCGGGCCGCGGCGGAGGACATCGGCGAGGCCGATCCCATGTCGCTGGTGCTCGCCAACGCGGCGAAGGACACCTACGACTTCCTGGGCTCGCCAGAGGGTGAGATCGCGCTTGCCCAACTCACGGTCCACCTTGCGACCGCGCCCAAGTCCAACGCGGTCTATCGCGCCTATGGCGCGGCGATGAAGGCGGCCAAGGAGACGGGCTCGCTGGCCCCGCCCATGCACATTCGCAACGCGCCCACGCGACTTATGAAGGATCTTGGTTACGGCAAAGGCTACGCCTACGACCACGACCAGGCGGGTGGCTTTTCCGGCCAGGACTATTTCCCCGACGAGATGGACCGGCAGACTTTTTACGCGCCGAAGGGCGAGGGGGCTGAAGCCAGGATCAAGGAGCGCCTCGACCGCTGGGCGGCACTGCGCCGCGAGCGGGGCGGCGCTTGAGCCGGCGTCCGCAACGTCCGGATCGCGCGCCGACCAGCGGCGTCAGGCTCTCGGCCGCCGAAGTCGCTTTCGTACGCGGGCTGGTTATCTATGAGGATCCCGACATCCTGGCGCTGAACAAGCCCGCCGGTCTCTCGAGCCAGGGCGGGCGGGGCCAGGTCCATACGCTGGACGAGCTGCTTTGGGCCTTCGCCAAGCCGGGCAAGGCGCGGCCGCGGCTGATCCATCGGCTGGACCGCGACACCTCCGGCGTCATCCTGACCGCCAGGACGAAGCCGGCGGCCGGCTTCCTCGGCAGGGCGATGATGGGCCGCAAGTTCGCCAAGACCTATCGGGCCATCGTCACCCCGGCGCCGCCGGAGCCGAGATCAGGCGTGATCGACGCCCCCTTGCGCCGCGAGGACCTGGGCCGCGAGGCGTTCATGCGCGTCTGTCCGCAGGACCATCCGGACGCTGAAACCGCGCGCAGCCGCTACCGCACGGTGTCCGAAGCGCCGGGCGCAGCGCTGCTCGAACTCGATCCGGAGACCGGCCGCATGCACCAGCTTCGGGTGCACCTCGCCTCCATCGGCCGCCCCATCGCCGGCGACGCGCGCTATGGCGGAGCCCTGGTGGTCGGCGGCCACGCGATTCCACGGCTGATGCTGCACGCCGCGGCGCTGCGATTTCCCCACCCCTCCGGCGGCGAGAAGCGGCTTGAGGCTCCCGTGCCCGCCGACATGGCGGGACTTCTTGCGGCCCTCGCGCTAGGTTGAACCGGAACGGGGCCGAGCGCCTGGCCGTTTCCAGGCGAACACCCATCAAACGGATCCGTCGGATGAGACCGATGAAACGCGTGATCCTCCCGGCGCTGGCGGCCCTCTCGCTCGGAGCCTGCGAGACACCCGCGCCACCCACGTTCTACCAGCCTGCTGCAGGTCCACTCGGCATAGGATTTTCAGAATATCGGATCGAACCGGGCCGTTATCGCGTCAGCTTCCACGGCGGGCCGGGCGCGCCGCCGGAAGTCGTCAGCGACCTTGCATTACGCCGTGCAGCCGACATCACGCTCGCCGAGGGCTACGAGTGGTTTCGCGTGTCCGATCGGTTCATGCGCGGCTCGGGCGGCAACCCCGGGTCGCGAATTAGCGTCGGCATCGGCGGCGGCAGCTATGGCTGGAACGGGGGCGGCGCAGTCGGCGTCGGCACAGGCTTCAACGTGGGCGCCAGCGCGCCGGCTCTAACCTCGACCATCGAGGTGCTGATGGGCCGAGGTCCGAAACCCCAGGACGTCGAGGTCTACGACGCGCGAGGCGTGGCCCAGTCGATCGGGCCGCACGCCTGACGCCTTTTCGTCGGCCGGCGGGCGTCGCATAAGGGGCAGATGCGAACCACATTGCTCCTCGCCATGGGCGGCGCCTTCGGGTCGGTCAGCCGCTATCATCTGGGCGTGCTTCTGGTGACGCGAAAGGTCCTGGCGTGAAAGAGGTCCGCACGCTCTACGTCGACAAGGGCGAGGAGGGAGTGCGCCTTGACCGCTGGTTCAAGCGCCGCTGGCCGCACCTGAACCATATCCAGATCCAGAAGCTGGCTCGTTCCGGCCAGATCCGTGTCGACGGAGGTCGCGCCAGGCCGGAAACCAAGCTTACGGCCGGCTCTCAGATCCGCGTGCCGCCGCTGCCGGACGCTCCGCCCCCGCAGGACAAGAACGCCCTTGACCCGCGGGAGGTCGCGTTCGCCAAGTCCCTGGTGCTTTACGAGGACGATGAGGTCCTGGTCCTGAACAAGCCCGCGGGGCTGGCGGTGCAGGGGGGCACGAAGACCTCGAAGCACATCGACCGGCTGCTCTCAGCCTGGGGCGAGGGGCTGGACAGGCCCAGGCTTGTTCATCGCCTGGACCGGGACACCTCGGGCGTGCTGGTGCTGGGCAAGTCGCCGTCAGCGGCGGCGAAGTTGTCGGGGGCGTTCGCCAAGCGGCGGGCGCAAAAGACTTACTGGGCGTTGGTGGCAGGCTTCCCCAAACCGGGCCAAGGCGTGCTCGAGCTGCCGCTCGCCAAAAAAGGCGTCGGCGACCGAGAGATGGTGCAGCCGGTAGATTCCTCAGACCCCAAGGCCGAGCCCGCGGAAACCGAGTTCGTGACCATCTCGCGGGCCGGTGATCGGGTCGCCTGGATGGCGCTTCGCCCGCACACCGGCCGCACCCACCAGTTGCGCGCCCATATGCTGGCCATGGGACACCCGATCCTGGGCGACCCGAAGTACGCGACTGAAGCGTCCGCCGAGTTGTCGGGAGGATTGAAGCTGCAACTCCATGCCCGCCGCCTCGTCCTGGCCCATCCCTCACGTGGCCAGCTGGTTCTCGAGGCGCCGATGAGCCCGGAGTTGCGCGCCGGCTTCGAGCGTTTCGGCTTCGAGGAGCGCGAGGCCGATCCCGAACCGTTCAAGAGAACCCGTCGATGACCGAAGACGCCACGATCGCCCGCGCCGAAGCCTTGATGGCCGATGGCAAGGCCGAGGCGGCCCTGGCGCTCACCGCCGTACTTGTATCTGCGCAGGCGCCCAGTCATCTGGCGCTTGCTGTCCACTCCGGGGCCTTGAAACGCGTGGGCCGGCTTGAGGAAGCGCTGGCGCTCGACCAGCAGGCTGTCGAACGCTTCGGTTCCAGCCCGATCGCCTGGCACAATTATGCCGCGACCTTGGGCGACCTCGGCCGCGCCTCCGAGGCCGTCGAAGCCTGTGAGCAGGCTTTCGACCGGCGCATGGACGCGCCGGAGACCTTCGCCGTCTATGCCCGGGCTCTCCGGGCGACTGGAAACCATGAGCGGGCTGACTACGCCTATCGTCAGTGCCTGCTTAGGGCCCGCGCCGACCCGGGAGTCGCTTCCGAGTACGCCAATTTCGTCTGGATGCGGCGCGGCGATGTGGCTGAAGCCGACGCGATCCTGGATTCGGCGTTCCACGCGGGCGCGCCGCCGACGCCGCTGCTGCTTGCCAAGGCGACGCTTTATGAGGCGGCCGGCGATGCCGCCCGGGCGGTCGCGCTGCTGGAAGCCGCGAGCCAGCGCATGCCGGGCGATCGGGCCATCCTGCTGGCGGGCGCGGAGAGCGCTTTGCGGCTGGAGCGGGTGGACGAGGCCGAACGCTACGTTCGCCTGGCCGAGGCGGTCGATCCGGGAGCGCGGGCCGTCATCCAGTCCTCCGCCATCGTCGATCTGGCGCAGGGACGTGCCGAGGCTGCCCTTGCCAAGCTGCGCAGCGCCCTGGCGGCCTACCCGAACGATCAATCGCTGTGGGGCTGGGCCGCGACCGCCGCGCGGGCGGTGGGCGATCCACTCTATGGTGAGCTCTGCGATTACGATGCGCTCGTCCAGGCCTACGATCTGGCGACACCCGACGGCTGGCCGAACCTGGAAGCGTACTTAAGAGATCTCCGCAAGTCATTGAACGAAATCCATCTCTACGAGCAGCACCCCACCAATCAGTCCCTGCGGCACGGCAGCCAGACGATGCACCTCTTGTCCGGTTCGGATGCTCCGCCGGTTCGGGCTTTCTTCAAGGCGATCGAGGCCCCCCTCCGCGAACACATGGCCAAGCTGGGGACGGGCGCCGACCCGCTTAGGAGCCGAAACACGCTCGACTACCGAATCCAGGGCGCCTGGTCGGTGCGCCTGCGTCCGGGCGGGTTCCATCGCGATCACTTCCATCCCGAGGGTTGGCTGTCGTCGGCGTTCTACGTCGAGACACCGGATGCGGCGCTGGAGACGGCCGACAGGCAAGGCTGGATCCGCTTCGGCAAGCCGCCCTTCATCACCGATCCCACGATGGATGCCGCCCACTACGTCAAGCCAAAGCCGGGCAGACTGGTGCTCTTCCCGTCCTACATGTGGCACGGCACCGTGCCGTTCACGACGGACGAGGCGCGCATGACCATCGCCTTTGACGCCGTCCCGAAGTGAAAGCCCTCCCGGTTTCGCGGAGGTGGCGCGCTGCGCCAGCCGCGGTCCGCTCAGACGCGCGGCCCCTCAATCAGCTTGGCTCACAGCGCCCGCGGACGGGGGCAGGTCTTCAGACGAGTCGCGACGTAGGCTTGGCTGCGGCGCTGTTCGGGAACACGATGTTGTCGAGCGCGGAGCGATCGACGTCCATGTGCTCGACCAACACGCCCTTGAAAAGACTGCGCATGTCCAGCGTCGGGGCGACGTCGCGGTTCTCGTAGAGAGCCTGCTGTTTCAGGGTCGGCCAGTCGCCCACTATGCCGCCCGGTTTGAGCGCGCCGCCGAGCAGCAAGGCGGTGGAGGCCGTTCCATGATCGGTGCCTCCGGTGCCGTTGGCGCGCGCCGTGCGACCGAACTCGGTTGCGACCACAACCACCGTGTTCTTCCATTCCGGCCCGAGGCCCGTGTTCAGCCCATCCAGCACAGCATCGAGGTAGGCAAGGCGGGTGGCCAGAAGGCCGGCCTGGTTCGCGTGGCTGTCGAAGCCGTCCAAGGAAATCGCCGCGACCGTCGGGCCGCCGGGTTCGCGCATGAAGCCCGCAAGGGACTGACCCAGCGACCTGGCGGCAGCCTGCTGCGCCGGTCCGCCGCCCGCGCCCTTGCCGCCACCCATCGCCGAAGGCCCCGCGCCGTCGAGGCCCGCCGTGGCGTCCTTGGCCATGGTTTCGGTGGCCAGGCCTCGGGCAAGCGCCGGGCCCAGCAGGGAATCGTTGCGGTAGAGGTCCTGCAACAGCGTTGGCAGGCGGGCTTCGGCGTCCACCGTGCGTCCCGGCGACCAGGAGGCGGTCTGCACCTTGCCGCGAAGGATCAAGGGCGCAGTCGCGCCGATCGAAAGGGCGTCGACCTTGCGGTGCATCGAGAGCGTCTCGACAGCGCGGTTCAGCCAGCCGGACGTGGTGGAATAGACACCTGCTGCGCCGGTCTCCAGGACGTCTTGAGCTTCGAAGTGCGATCGCGCGCGATCGGGCGTGGCCACGGCCGGGACGATGCGCGCCTGACCGGCGTTGGCCAGGGCGTGGACGGCGGTGAGCTGCGGGTGGAGGGCGAAGGTCCCGTCCAGGGGCAGGGCGGTGTCGCTGAGCGCAAGGGAGCCGCGAAGGTTCCGGTACTCACCATCCCCGATCGGCGGGGCGACAGAGAGCCCGTCCATCCCCCCGCGACAGATCACGACGACCATCTTGCGCTTGTTGATCTCGCCATCCGCCGCCCGTGCGGGGACGGCCAACAGCTGCAGGCAGAGCCCGAAGCCCGCCGCCGTCGCGAGCAAGCCTCGGCGTGTAGGGACATGAGCAATCATCGGCGTTGGAACTCCGGGCTCATCAGAAGGAGGGCGAAGCCTTCAGCGCGCGATTCGGCGCGAGCTATCGCCTTGGCCGTCTCGGGCGACAGCCGCTCGCCGAGCGCATCGGCGGCAAGCGCCTTTGGATCACGCCCGTCGACGGCGACGGCTGCGAAGCCCTGGGCGAATTGCATCCGCTTGACGATGGCGTCCGGCGCCGCCCAGGACTGTGCATCCTCGGCCCACCCCTTCGGCGAGGGAGCCGAGAACGGTTTCTGGCCCAGCGAGGTCAGGATTGGCGCGAGCTTGTCGAAGCCCGTCGGCTCGGCGCCGGCCGCCCGATAGCTCGAGACGACGAATTCGTAGGGCGTCTTGAATTTTTCCGGCTTGGGGCTCCAGGCCTCGGGTGCGGACACCAGGGCCTCGGCGACCTTGGCAAGGTCCCCGCGGCTCGCGGTCCAGGCAGCTTGCAGACGCGCGACCAAGGCCGGCGGCGGTTCATCGGCCACGAAGTGGCGGGCGATCTTGGTGCAGATGAAGTGCGCGGTCTGCGGCTTGGCGGCCAGGTCGGTCAGAATGGCGCTGGCCTGGGCCCTTCCTCCCTGATCATAGCGGATACCCATCACCGCCCGTTCACCCGGCTCGTGCGCCGCCTCTCGGAAGACGGCGACCCCGTAGTCCGGGTCGCGCGGACCGCCGATGGAGATCCCGGTCATGGCGCGAGCGAACTCGGTGACGTCGGCCTGAGTATAGCCGCCGTTCACCCCGACGGTGTGCAACTCGAGGATTTCGCGGGCAAGGTTCTCGTTGAGGCCGACGGTGCGACGGAGCGCGGCGGGCTGCAGCCGCCCGCCGACGCCGCGCGGGCCGCCCCGCTTCATGAACTCCGCCGCCTGGCTGTCCGGCCCGATCGACTGGATCTGGTCGAGGTAGGTCAGCATGGCCGGATGGGTCTCGGCCGCGCCCAGCAGGTCTACGAAGCGGCCGAAGACGTTGGGCCGGATGGCTTCTTCCTCGAACGGCCCCACGACCGTTCCGGTGATCGCCTTGGTGGCCGAGACTGTGAAGTGGTTGGCCCAGAAGAGCGCCCAACGCTCGCGGAAGGCCGCCTCGGTGGTGACCGCCAGTTGTGCGCGAGCGCCGAAGTCCTCGCCGATATCCTGGCGCAGCATGCGCCCGACCAACTTCACGGGGTCGCGCGCGTCATGGCCCTTGCCGGGCGCCGCCTCGGCCATGGCGGGATTGCCGGGCTCCGAGGCCGTCGCGCCCGGACCGGCAGGGCCAGGGCGGACATCGGCGGCGCGTTCCACACGCGCGTCTCGGCGCTCTCGCTGGTAGTCCCGGAACTGCGCCATGCGCTGGGCGCTGCCGGCGGCGGAGCCAGTTGGCCGGTCAGCGCCTGAGCGGCGGATCTGGCTTTTCAGGAAGCCCAGCGGGTCTTTGCGCGCGTCGGCCAGTTCGCCTGGCTTGGCGCCGAGCCCAAAGCGGGTGACTGCGATCGCGGCTCTCAGGTCCTGGTTCGCAAGCGCCACGACGCGTGTCTCCTTGCGCTTGTCCCTCTCCACGGTCATGTCACCCAATAGCGGCGCAATCCGGGCCGGAACGTTACGGGAGTTACTCAAGACTTGGCGCGAGGATTTCAGGAACCCGGCGAAAAGCCCCGGAAGTTCTACAGCAGCGTTTCTGTCTCAGAGATGAACGGCGGCTACGGCGTGACCCTCGACGCGCGGGTTTTGCGCGGCCCGAAAGGCCAGCCGGTGGTCCTGCCCACCCTGGCGCTGGCCCAGGAGGTGGCGGACGAATGGGCCTCGCAGGGCGAGCACCTGCACCTTGCCCGAATGCACGCAACGCGGCTCGCCAACACCGCCATTGAATCCGTGCCACTGGCCCGCGAGTCGACGGCTCAGGCGATCGCGGACTACGCCGCCTCCGACCTGCTTTGCTATTTCGCGACCGATCCAGGCGGCCTCGTCGAGCGGCAACAACGCCTTTGGGGGCCAGTTCTCGACCAGGCGCAGACCGAGGCGGGGCTGGAGTTCGTCCGCGCCGCCGGCATCGTGCATCAGGCTCAACCGCGGGCGACGCTCGAGCGGGTGAAGGCCCTCGCCCTCGAACTCGACGATTTCGGCCTCACGGGGCTGGCGTTCGGGGCAGCCTTGTTCGGCTCGGCGGTCCTGGCGCTGGCCGTGCAGCGCGGCTGGCTATCGGGTGAAGACGCCTTCGCCCTCTCGCGGCTCGACGAGGCCTGGCAGGAGGAAAAGTGGGGTATCGACGCCGAAGCCGCCGAGCGGACCGAACGCCTCTCAGCAGAAGCGGCCATGCTAGATCGATGGTTCAGGGGCCTGGCCGGCTAGCCGCATCCGGGCGCGGATTTTGCCTCGGCGGCGCCGAAACGACGGCGCTTGTGCCGAAGTGGAGCGGAGCCAGGGCTTATGCTCGGTTCGATCGCGTCTTTCGGCGGCTATCGCCTCCTGCCCGGTCCGGCAGCCTACACCCGGCAACCGGGCGACGAGGCGGCCTTGCCGAAGCTACCGCTACAGCCGTCCGCCGCGCAACCTACCGCCTTTGCCGTGGCGCTGGCGCCCCCGGCCATGTCGGCGCTGATCGCAGCGCAGGAACATCGTCGCTCGCGGCCTGCCCGTGCCTCGGCTTCCGCTCGGCTGGTGGCCAGGTTGGACAGGGCGGTCTATCGCCTCGCCAGGTCCTCAGCGGAGAGCGCCGCTGAGGACCTGGCCCCAACTGCCGCTTGCCGATCCCGCGTCGCAGTCGCGCCACTCTGCCGCATGCCGGTCGACCTCCAGGCCTGACCTTGCAACCCGCGCTAGCGCGCTCTACGCCTTCGCTGTTCAAAGAGAAGGGCCGTTAAGCGTGAAGCATATCCTCGAAGAGCTCGACAAGCGCCGTGCGGAGGCTCGCGTCGGTGGCGGCGAACGGCGGATCGCCAGCCAGCACGCCAAGGGCAAGCTGACGGCGCGCGAACGCGTCGACCTCCTTCTCGACGAGGGCTCGTTTGAGGAGTTCGACATGTTCGTCGAGCACCGAGCCACGGACTTCGGCATGGCGGACCAAAAGGTGCCGGGCGACGGCGTGGTCACGGGCTGGGGGCGGATCAACGGCCGGGTGGTTTTCGTGTTCTCCAAGGATTTCACGGTCTTCGGTGGATCTCTTTCCAGTGCGCACGCCAACAAGATCCTGAAGGTCCAGCGGCAGGCGTTGAAGCTCGGCGCGCCGATCATCGGCCTGTTCGACGCTGGTGGCGCACGCATCCAGGAAGGTGTGGACAGCCTCGCGGGCTACGCCGACATCTTTCTCGAGAACACCCTGGCCTCGGGCGTCATTCCGCAGATCAGCGTGATCATGGGCCCCTGCGCCGGTGGCGACGTCTATTCCCCGGCAATCACCGACTTCATCTTCATGGTGAAGGACACGTCCTACATGTACGTCACCGGCCCCGATGTGGTGAAGACCGTCACCCACGAGGAAGTCAGTCACGAGGAATTGGGCGGCTACCGCGTCCACGCGATGAAATCCGGCGTGTCCGACGGCGCCTTCGAGAACGACCTGGAGGCCCTGACCCAGGTTCGCCGCCTCATCGATTTCCTGCCGCTCTCGAACCGGGAGAAGCCGCCCGAACGCGACAGTTTCGACGAGCCTTATCGCGACGAGCCGAGCCTCGACACCTTGGTGCCGGCCAACCCCAACAAGCCCTACGACATGAAGGAGTTGATCTCCAAGGTCGTGGACGAGGCGGATTTCTTCGAAATCAGCCCGGAATACGCCAAGAATATTGTCGTGGGTTTCGCGCGGATGGACGGCCAACCTGTCGGCATTGTCGCCAACCAGCCGCAGACACTGGCGGGTGTGCTCGACATCGACGCCTCGCGCAAGGGCGCACGCTTTGTGCGCTTCTGCGACGCCTTCGAGATTCCGATCATCACCTTCGTCGACGTGCCGGGTTTCATGCCCGGAACCAAGCAGGAGCAGGGCGGCCTGATCCGGCATGGCGCCAAGCTCCTGTTCGCCTTCGCCGAGGCGACGGTGCCGAAGATCACCCTGATCACGCGCAAGGCCTACGGCGGCGCGTACGATGTGATGAGCTCCAAGCACCTGCGCGGCGATATCAACTACGCTTGGCCCACCGCGGAGATCGCGGTCATGGGCTCCAAGGGCGCAGTGGAGATCATCTTCCGCTCCGAGATCGGCGATCCCGACGCCATCGCCGCGCGTGAGGCCGAATACAAGGAACGCTTCGCCAATCCGTTCGTGGCCGCTTCGAGGGGCTACATCGACGACGTCATCATGCCGCACGGCACCCGCCGGCGGATCGTCCGGGCTCTCAAAAACCTCAAGGGCAAGCAACTCACCAACCCCTGGAAGAAGCACGACAACATTCCGCTCTAGGACCGGAACCCCTCCGCGCCAGCCCGTGTTCTCCGCCCGAGGACGGCGGCGGCTTTGCGCCGCGCCGCAAACACGGAGGACGTTTCCATGGCGGGCAACTGGATGGACGACCGCGAGCGGCAGATGAACGAGCGGGACCGGCGACGGTTGGACGAGGGGCAGCGTCACGGCCCCGAAGGCCGCACCTGGGAGAGGGAAGAAAGTTCTCGGGCGTACGGCGCGCGTCGGGGCGGCGCCGATCGCGACCGGGTGTTCGGTGAGGGCGAAAGCGGAGCCGGCTACGGCGACCGCCAAGCCGACGAGGCCTATCGCGGCCGCTCGTCGACGCCCGGCTGGCAGGACCGCCACTATGGCGGGGTGAGCCCGGCGATGCGACACGGCGCCTATGGCGCACGACCGCAGTTCAGCCGGCAGGATTACGCAGGTCGCGGCTACCAAGGCGACGAATACCGGGGCGGCGGCCGTTTCTATGGCGACGACGAGCGCGAGCGCATCTACCCACAGGAATACGGCCAGGGCGGCGTCGAGTACGGCGACGTGCCGAGCGGCTTCGACGCCCAGCGCGGCTATGCGAGGGAACGCTACCAGGCCGAAGGCTACGGCCGGGAGGGCTATGATCCGGCCGACCTGCGTCACGTGCCGCGCAGATGGGCCGGCGGCGGGGCCCGCGAAGACTATGAGGGCGGCTATGGCGGCCGCGGCGGTGATTTCCTGCACCGCGCGGGCGAACGGGTGGCGTCCTGGTTCAACGCCGGAGCTGAGTCAGGCATTCACGAGCGCGGCGACCCCCAGGGCCGCGGCGCTTTTGCTCGGGGTCTTGGACCGCAGGGGTACAAACGCTCTGACGAACGGATCAGCGAAGACGCCCACGAACGCCTGACCGATGACACCTGGCTCGATGCCTCGCACATCACGATCACGGTCGCAGCCGGTGAACTGACCCTCTCCGGCGCCGTGGACAACCGGGAAGCCAAGCACCGCGCCGAACGCCTCGTCGAGGACATTGCCGGGGTGAACCACGTGCAGAACAATCTGCGCGTCGCCAAGGGTGGGTTCATTACCGGCTCTGGCTCAGGCTACGGCGACAGCGTCCTCGAAGCCCAGATGCGGCGCGACGACCCGGCTTCCAATAGTGGAGGCGGAGCTGGCGCAAGCCCGTCGGCCACGGGGAAGAGGAACTAGTTCCGACGGATTGGGCGAGGCTCGCGCCCAGGCGCGGAGCGCTCGTCCGTGGGGAGCCTAAGCGACTGCGCTCGCACTCGGCGTGGCGATTCCTTCTCCTCGGCCCAGGCGGTCGGGGAGGCGCGCGCCATATGGGACGAATTCCAGCGAGACCGAGTTGATGCAGTAGCGCAGCCGCGTGGGCGGCGGGCCGTCGGGAAACACATGGCCCTGGTGGCTGCCGCAGCGCGCGCACGTCGTCTCGATGCGGACCATGCCGTAGGAGACGTCGCGCACCGCCTTCACATGCGTCTCGTCGACAGGGGCCCAGAAGGACGGCCAGCCGGTCCCGCTCTCGAACTTGGTCTTGTGCTCGAAAAGCGGCAGGCCGCAGAGCCGACAGCAGTAGATGCCGGCATCCTTTTGATCGAGCAGGCCGCCGCAGAACGGCGCTTCGGTGCCGTGATGCAGCAGGACGTCGGATTCCTCGCGGGTCAGCGTCGCCTCCAGGGCTTTGCGCTGCTCCGGGCTTGGCGGTGTCAGATCGAAACCAGTCGGGGAGAGAGGTGTCGGGCTCATGGCGACGAGTGTAAGCAGTGCGCGCGCGCCGGGAAAGCGTTGAGAGATACTTGCGCGCGCCGGCCCGAGGCCGGTCCCGGCAACAGGGGCGCCCCCACCGCCCCCAAGCGGCGGCACGGACGGGAATGTGCAGTTCGGTGACGGGTTCAACACCATCTTCGAGGCTGGCGGCGTCTGGGGGCGAGAAGACGCATTTGCCAAGCCCGGCCGCCCCGTCTATCGCGGGTAGATGTTCTCAAAGATCCTAATCGCCAACCGCGGGGAAATCGCGGTCCGCATCATCAAGACCTGCCGCCGAATGGGGATCGCCACGGTGGTGGTCTATTCCGAGGCTGATGCCGACTCGCTGGCCGTGGAGATGGCCGACGAGACGGTGTTCATCGGGCCGCCTCCTGCAGCGCAATCCTACCTGGTCGCCGAAAAGATCATTGCGGCTTGCCGAGAGACGGGCGCGCAAGCGATCCACCCGGGCTTTGGCTTCCTGTCGGAGAACGCGGGCTTCGCCAAGCGGTGCGCCGAGGAAGGAATCGTCTTCATCGGTCCCAATCCACACGCCATCGAGGCGATGGGCGACAAGATCGAGTCCAAGAAGTTCGCCGCCAAGGCCAATGTCTCGGTGGTGCCGGGGCATGTCGGCGAGATCGACGACACGGCGCACGCGGTCCGGATCTCCGAGGAGATCGGCTACCCGGTGATGATCAAGGCCTCGGCCGGCGGCGGGGGCAAGGGCATCCGCGTCGCCTGGAACCGCAAGGACGTCGAGGAAGGCTTCCCGGCCGTCAAGGCCGAGGCCAAGGCGAGCTTCGGCGACGACCGCATCTTCATCGAGAAATTCATCGAAAGCCCGCGCCACATCGAGATCCAGGTGCTGGGCGACAAGCACGGCAATGTCGTCCACCTGTTCGAGCGCGAATGCTCGATCCAGCGGCGCAATCAGAAGGTCATCGAGGAGGCGCCGAGCCCGCTCCTGGACGCCAAGACCCGGGAGGCCATGGGCGCCCAGGCCGTGGCGCTGGCCAAGGCCGTGCAATACGACTCTGCCGGCACGGTCGAGTTCGTGGCTGGGCAGGATAAGAGCTTCTTCTTCCTGGAGATGAACACCCGCCTGCAGGTGGAGCACCCGGTGACCGAGTTGATCACCGGTCTTGATCTCGTGGAGCAGATGATCCGCTCCGCCTACGGCGAGAAGCTGGCCTTCGCCCAGAAAGACCTGAAGATCGGCGGCTGGGCCGTGGAGAGCCGGATCTACGCGGAGGATCCCTACCGCGGCTTCCTGCCCTCGATCGGACGCTTGGTCCGCTACGACCCGCCGGCTGAAGGCGACGTTGGCTCAGCGAAGGTGCGCAACGACGCCGGCGTCCGCGAGGGCGACGAGATCTCGATGTTCTACGACCCGATGATCTCGAAGCTCTCCACCTGGGCCGAAACCCGCGAAGGCGCGATCGACGCCATGGGACGTGCGCTCGAGGACTTCCATATCGAGGGCCTCGGCCAGAACATCCCGTTCCTGTCAGCCGTGATGGACCAGGAGCGGTTCCGGTCCGGCAAGCTCTCCACCAACTACATCAAGGACGAGTTCCCCGAGGGCTTCTGGGGCGCCACGCCGACCTCCTTCCAGCGTGACCTGATGACGGCGGTGGCCTGCGCCATGCACCGCACGATCACGCGGCGCGCCGCGCCGGAGCTGATGCGCGACGACTGGGTGGTGATCGAGAACGGCGACAAGCGGCTCGTGCGGGTGACCAACGGCGAGGTGCTGAAGGTTGAATTCCTCGACGAGGGCAGAACGCTCGCCTTGGAGGCCATCGACTGGCGCCCCGGACGCCCGATGTTCAAAGGCGTACTCGACGGCCAGGCTTTCTCCGCCCAGGTGGAGCCGGCGCCCGAGGGCTTCCGCATCCGCCACCGCGCCGCCACCTCCAAGGTGCTGGTGCTGACCCCACGCACGGCCGACCTCCACGAGCGCCTGCCGCCGAAGCTCGCGGCCGACACCTCCAAGCTGGTGCTCTCGCCCATGCCGGGTCTGGTGGTCACCTTGGACGTCGCGGTGGGCCAGCTGGTGCGCGCCGGAGAGGCGGTCGCCGTCATCGAGGCGATGAAGATGCAGAACATCATTCGCGCCGAGCGCGACGGCACGGTCAAGGCCGTCAACGCCCAGGCGGGCGACAGCGTCGCGGCGGACGAAGTCCTGGTCGAGTTCGCCTGAAGGCGGGACTATCCTTGCCCGGGATTCTAGACATGGATCTCTGGGGGCGAGCGTCATGAACGGCCAGATCGACTGGGGCGAGCTGCTCTTCTCGGCCAACGGTCGGGCTGCCCGGATGCCGTCATTGATGGCTGCGGCTCTGCTGCTGGTGGTCGCTGCGCTCTATGAGGCTGTGGCCGGTTCCACTTTGCATTGGATCACCGGCTGGTTCGTCTATCCCCCTCTGTTCTACTGCGGCGCATGTGTGCTCTCTAAGCGGTTGCACGACCGAGGGCGTACCGGATGGTGGGCGGCGCTCGTGCTGGTCGCCACGGTCGCGGTCTGGCCGCAACCCAACAGCTTCTTCGACTTTTTCTTCACCCTTGTTCTGATTTGGGCAGCCATTGACCTGGGCGCCATGCCCGGTGAGGCAGGGACCAACCGATACGGCCCCAACCCCTTGCGGCCGTCCGTGGCAGCCTAGGTAGAGCCAATTCGATCCACCCTCGTCGCTGGTTTCTTCGCCTGAGAAGCCCGCTCGCTGGTCGCGTGCGAACCCTGATCCAGGCCACTAGTGTTGGTGGTGACTGGGATCCAGATCGAGGTGCAGCATCGGGCTCCAGTGGTGATCGCCATCAGGATCGTCCGGATGCGGCCATCGCTTGCCGAAGGCTTGCAACTGCTTGTCGAGGTCCTGCAGCCGATCCAGGTTGGCGTCGCGCTGCTCCGGAGGCTGTGCGTCGTGGAAATCGGCGATCCGTGTGAGCAGGCGATTGAACCAGATGTCTTCCACCGTCTGGGGAGCTTGCGGTCCCTCTAACAGGCGCTCCACCTCGGTGAGCGCGCGTTCAAACTCTGCCTCGTTTCTGAGAGGCGCTGCGCTGGAACTGACCATGGATAACTCCGGAGACTGACGACCCCAGTAGAAAACGGCCACGCTTTGGGTTTGTTCCGCCACCGCTGCCATCCAGGCGACGATCTGAGCCTAGCCTCCGGGGGGCCCTGCGATGCGCAACCGGTCCGCGTCAGTCCCGGACGAAACAGGCCTGGCCGCCCGCCTTGAGCTTGCCGCACAACGCTCTCGCATCGGACGTCGAACTGAAACCGGAAATCATCGCCCGATACAGCGGCTTGCCGTCGACATCGACCGTCGCCACGTCGCTTTTGAAGCCGTCCAGTTCGCCGGCGAATTTGCGGGTGACGTGCGCCAGGATACCCTTGGCTTCGGGCAGGCTCGGGGAGGCCCCGACCTGGATCACGATGGACGGGATGATCGGCCGCTTGGGTGCGGGCCGGGGTTGCGGCTGAGCGGCCGAGCCGAGAGCGGCGACGGGGGGCGCGGCGCGGGCCGGTAGCGGCTTGGCTGTTGGCGCCAGCTCCGGCCTGAGGGGCACGGTCGCAGCCGTCGGCCCAGGTTTTGGCAGAGCCGCCACGGGGCCGGGGCTCGGCGCGGCCATCGCCACGACAGGCGCGGCCGGGGCGGGATTGGACATGGCCCTCACGGGGCTTGGTTTCGGCTCAGCCGCCGCGACAACGGGCGCGGCGGGCGCCGGCGTCGTCGCCTCCGGCTTGGGTGTCGCCGCAGCGGGCTTTGGGGTGGACGCTGCGGCCGCCGCTGGCGCGGCCGCCGCAGCTTTCGGCTCGGCGGGTGGGGGGGTCACGGGAGCGGAGGGCGGTGGTTTGGGCAAAGCCGCGACGATCTCTGGCTTGGGACCTGGGGGGGCAGGCTGAGGCTTGGCGGGAGCCTTGGCCGCGAATTTTGTCGAGATCCCAACCAGGGGTCGTTTGAAATCACGATCGCAGAGGGCTCGGATCACAGCTCCGAGGGGCGCGGAGGGGGTTGGGCTGACGAAAGCCGTATCCGCCTGGCGCAGGACCTTGGGCTCGGAGCGCAGGTTGCGACTGTGGAAACCGGTCATCGCCCCCAGGCGCACTGAGCGTTGATCGCAATTGACCTCGACCGGGATCGACCATGAGGCCACGCCGTCATGGGCTTCGATGTCCGGGTTAACGGCTTCGGAACTGATGGTCGCCTGGAAGCCGCGCGGCTCGCGCACCGAACTGGAGCTGACCACCGCGGTGATGGCCGAGGGACTGATGTCGACGACCTGCGCCGGCGAGATCGGCGTCTCCTTCTGCAGCCAGGAGGCCAAATCCGGGAGGGAGCGAGACGGCGGATAACTGACGCCGGCGCCTTGGCCGATGGCGGGCGCGACCATGCCGAGCGCGATTGCGGAGGCCAGGCCTAAGGCCGCGCGGCGTTGCCTGATGATCATCTAGCCCCACCTGAGGGTTTCAACATCCGACTCGCCCTCGCTTACATCTACCCCTGACCTAGCCCGGCGCAGCCGCGACCGCCACTGGTCCGAACACCTCGGCGAAGCTGGCCCGAAGCGCCTCGTCGGCTTCCGCCATGCTCACCGGCAGGCCAAGGTCGACCAGGCTGGTGACGCCATGCTCGGTGACGCCGCAGGGGACGATACCGCTGAAATGGGCGAGTTCAGGTTCGACATTCAGGGAAATCCCGTGGAACGACACCCAGCGGCGGAGTTTCACCCCGATCGCGGCGATCTTGTCTTCGCGCGTCGGAGCGCCGGCCACCCGCCGCTCGACCCACACGCCAACCCGGCCCGGGCGGATTTCGCCTGCGACATTGAAGCGCGCCAAGGCGCCGATCACCCAGGCCTCCAGCGCGGCTACGAAGGCGCGGACATCCCTTTTTCGTTGCGTGAGGTCCAGCATCACATAGGCGACCCGTTGCCCCGGACCGTGGTAGGTAAACTGGCCGCCGCGGCCGGATTCGAACACCGGAAAGCGATCCGGCTCCAGGAGGTCCGCCGGCTTGGCTGAGACCCCGGCCGTGTAGAGCGGCGGATGTTCGAGAAGCCAGACAAGCTCGCCGGCAGTCCCTTCGGCGATGGCGGCGGCGCGGGCCTCCATGGCGGCTACGGCGTCGGGGTATGGAACCTGGGCCTGTGAGACAGCCCAACCGACCGCCGCATGGTCGCTGCGGCCGAATATGGCCGGTGTGGTCGCTATGTCTGATACCCCGTGTATGATGTTGGTTTCATTCATTATTCTGGAAATCTGCTCACTTTTGTGGTAGATTTTGTCCCACACCCACATTGGCTGTCTTTGCTCTTGAATGACAGAGCCGCGTCGTGCGGGCGGATTCCGCTCCCGGGCCACTGTCTGAATGACTCGTTCCCGACGCGCAGCCAATGGCCGTCCGCGACCCCGACACGGATCTTGATCACTCCACCTATGGCCCGGCTGGTTTGCGGTTGAAGGAGCGCCGTGATCATCTGCACTGGCCTGTAAGGCGAACTGCGGTTCTGCGGGCGGCCCAGGTTTCGTTGTGACCCTGCCATGCCTGGGGAAGGGCGAGGGACGGCCATGAGCGTTGAGGGGAAACTGAAGGCGATGGGGCTCGCCCTGCCTGCCGAAATGAAGTTTCCACCCGACCTGCGGGTAAGTTGGCGGCAAGTCCGCGTCGTTGGAACGCGGGCGATCATCGCCGGACACGGTCCCCGCGCCGCGGACGGGACGCCGTTCGGCAAACCCGGCAAGCTCGGGCGTGATCTTTCGATTGAAGAAGGTTGCGAGGCGGCGAAGGCCGCGGGTCTGGCGATCCTCGGTGACCTGAAGCGCGAAATCGGCGACCTGGATCGGGTTGTGAGCTGGAGCCGCGTCTTCGGCATGGTGAACTCGGCGCCGGGCTTCGTCGGGCAGGCGGCTGTCCTCGACGGATTTACAGACCTCATGATCGCGCTCTTTGGTGAGGACGCCGCGATCTGTCCAAGGGCGGTGATGGGGGCCGCAGAGCTCGCGCTGAACGCGCCCGTGATCATTGAGGGCGAAGTCGAAATCGCACCTCTGCAGGATCGCGCATAGAGCAGAACGTCCGGCTCTCACCTCTTGTTGTTGTCCGCTTTCGGGCGTGGAGCCTCAAGTCCGTCGCCTAACTCGAGGCTGCTGTTGCTCGAGGCCTAGCTGGGTAAAGCGAAGGCGAGCACCTGGTCACCACGCGTGGTGTTGGACTTGGCGTGGCCGCCGGCGGCGATCACCACATACTGCCGTCCCTTCCAGACGTAGGTCATGGGTGTGGCCTGACCGCCAGCGGGAAGCCGGCCGCGCCACAGCTCGCGGCCCGTGGCGCCGTCGTAGGCGCGCAGGTAGTTGTCGACCGCCGCGCCGATGAACAGAAGTCCCGAGCCCGTGACCATTGGCCCCCCGAAATTAGGGGCGCCGGAGCCGCGCAGGATGAGTTGGCTGCCGGGCGCCAGGTCGCCCGTCGTGCCGAATGGGACCTGCCAAAGGACACGACCCGTACGCATGTCGATGGCATGCAGCACCCCCCAAGGCGGCGCGTTGCAGGGCAGCCCCAGCCTGGAACGCAACACCTCGCGGCGCATCCCGAAGGGCGCGCCGGCGTTGGGGGAGATCTCGACCCCGGGTTCGGCCGCCTTCGCCGCCTTGACCTTCTCCGCGGGGATCAAGGTGATCAGGTGCATGGCGCTGGAGGTGTTCACATAGGCTATCTGCCGGATCGGGTCGAATGCGAGTCCGCCCCAGTTCGAGCCGCCGCCGGTGAACGGGTATTCGATCGTCCCCTGGGTCGAGGGAGGCGTGAACAGGCCCTCATGGCGCGCGGCGGCGATCTTGCGGCGGCATTGCGCGCGGTCCCAAGGCGTGAAGCCATAGGCGTCTTCCGGCCGGATCGTGCTCGGGGCCAGCGGCTCCGGGGCGGTAGGGAAGGGCTGCGTGGGCGAGAGCGTCTCCCCAGGGGCAGCACCCTGAGGCACGGGACGCTCCTCGACAGGGATGACCGGCTTTCCGGTATCGCGGTTGATTGTGAACAGCAGGCCCTGCTTGGTCGGCTGCAGCACCGCCGGCTGTATTGCGCCGTGCCATGCGACCATGGCCAGCGTCGGTTGGGCTGGATTGTCGTAGTCCCAGATATCGTGGTGGACGGTCTTGAAGGCCCAGACCTTTCGGCCTGTGGCGACATCGAGGGCCACCACCGAATCGGCGTCGCCATCGTCGCCCTTGCGCAGCCCGCCCCAGAAGTCCGGGCTCGGGCTAGTCGTCGGCAGAAAGACCAGGCCGCGCGCCGAATCCGTGGACATAGGCGCCCAGACGTTTGCCGCGCCGGCCACGATCGGCGGATTGGCGCCGGCAAGGGGATCGAAGGTCCAGCGCGGCGCTCCGGTGATCGCGTCGAACGCTCGCACCGCGCCGGAGACCTCCTTGACCCGCTGATTGTCGGCGACAGAGGAGCCCACCACGACCACGCCGCGCGCGACGACCGGAGGCGAAGTGATCTGCATTTCGCCCGGCTTTTCCAGAACAACGCCATGGGCCACGTCCACCTGACCGGCGGTCCCAAAGGTGGCGCAGAGCCGGCCCGTGGCGGCGTCCAGCGCGATCAGCCTTCGGTCGTTGGTCGCCAGGAAAATGCGTTCCGCGCACGCGCTCCCCGGCGCGGCGCCCGGATCGCGCCAATAAGCAACGCCGCGCGCGGTGAACCCTTCGCCATACTGCACGGTGGTCTTGATCTTCGGATCGAAGCGCCAGAGGGGCCTGCCGGTCGCCGGATCGAGGGCGGAGACCGCGTTGAACGCCGACACCACATAGAGCCGGCCGCCGGCCATGATCGGCGTGTCCTCGAACGCCGCGCGGCTGACGTCGGCGCCATGGGCGGCCAGATCACCCGTCGACGATGTCCAGGCCAAGCGAAGCGCGCCGACGTTGGCGGGGGTTACTTGATGAGCAGGCGAGAACCTCTGACCACCTTCGTCGGCCCCATAGTAGGCCCAGTCCTGGTCCGCCTCAGGGACGCCGTGGACTTTGGCGGGTCGTGGTCCGCACGCGGCGAGTCCGAGGCCACCAAGTATCAGGGCTCCGACGACAATCGAGTGTTTCATCGATCTCAAGCTAACGCAGATGTCCGCTCGGCACATCACGACCGGACGATCGCTTGGTCTGGTCGTGCGCGGGAGGCGAAGGCGTGCTCCCGGCGTCACTAGGACTTTCGGAAATTCCGCCTACGGTGGTCCCCGGGTGATCCGTCGGGGGCGTTGCATGGATCTGAAGTCGGTTAGGCGCGCGTTATGCGTACTTTCCTTAGCCGGCCTTCTCGGTCTGCCGGCAGCCAGCGCTGCGGGGCAAGCCTATCGAGCGCCGCGAAACGCATACGGCGCGCCCGATCTGAATGGCGTGTGGAACAACAACGCACTCACGCGGCTGCAACGCCCGGCCGGGCTCCTGCCTCTAGTCGTGCGGGCCGCCGACATGCCCGATGCGGAGCGCAAACTCATGAGCAGCTACTCGCCGCCGAGCACGGCGGCGAACGTCGGCGGCACGGAGAGCGAGTGGTGGGACGGGGCGCACCTGGCCAGGGTCGATGGCGAACTTCGCACGTCGTGGCTGGTCGATCCCGGCGACGGCCAACTCCCTTACACGGCCGAGGGAAAACGCCGTGTCGCGCTGTTCGCCCAAGCCCAGATCGAATCCTTCGACGGCCCTGAGTCGCGGCCCGTGGCGGGGGATCGCTGCCTGTTACCCAGCTGGGGCGCCATGGGGCCGGTGATGCTGAACGCCCCCTACAACGCAAACTACCGGTTCGTGCAGACTCGCGACCAGGTCGCGATCGTGGCCGAGAACAACAGCGAGTTGCGGATCATCCGAATCGGGGCGGCGCACTTGCCCGCAAAGATCAGGCCTTGGACCGGCGATTCCATTGGTCATTGGGAGAAGGACACCCTGGTGGTGGAGACCACCAACCTGCGTGCGGACGCCCCGTTGAGCCAGGCGCCATTCTTCTTCACCGCAGGGGCCAGAGTCGTGGAGCGGTTCACGCGTGTCGCGCCCGCCGCGCTGAAATATGAATTCACCGTCGAGGATCCAACGATCTTCACCCGTCCGTGGCGCGCGGAGATGGCGTTCGTCGCGACCAATGCGGTGCTCTACGAATTCGCCTGTCACGAGGGAAACTACGCGATGACCAACGTCTTGGCCGGCGCGCGCGCGGTCGAGCAGGGGGAGACTAAAGCGAGCCCGTCGCGGTAGCGGTCAGGGTCAGGGCCGAAGCCGTCGCCGGCCGCTCAGCGAATCGTTTCCTTCTCCTTGGGGGCCGAAACTCGGCGCGTTCTCGTCTGGGCCTTGGGCTTCGGCAGGAGTCGGAAGCGCGTCTGGCACCATGCGAAGTCGACGCCCACGTCGAGCAAAGCATCGGAGCGTCCGCAGGGGCAGGCAAATTCCATCACCGCGATGACTCGGTATGTCTCTCCGGCTCGAAGGGGCACCGGCCGTCCCGTGGCGTGGTTTGGGGCGGCATTGACGCATAGAACCAGATCGCCAGGGCCGACGGCGTCGCTCATAGGTTTCATCCACTACCCTTGGGGAAGACTAGACCCTGACCCGCAAGGGGCAAGGACCGGTTTGCACCCTTTGTGGAGATGGCGATGTCAGCCGGCGTCGGCAAGGCAACCAGCCCTGCCGCTCGCCGAGCCGAATATCTGCGGAGCGACTGGGGGAAGATCGGGAGGAATGCCCCTCATCCGGTGGCGTTGTTCCCCGTCCGTTGCGTATTTTCAGCCCGAACAAAATAGCCCTCTCCGAGGAGAAACGCTGGCAGGCCCGTTCATATTTGATGCTGCGCGGCCGGATTTAACACCCGGTCAAGCATGTCGCGGCCAAAGTGGGCGCCGGGCTGGCTGTGCGCAAAGCCCAAGTGAAGTCAGGGGCGTTCCGGTGAGTCAGGTCAACGCGGTCAATGTCGAGATCCAGGTCGTGCTGGGGCGATCGACGCTCCCGATGCAACAGCTGCTGCGCATGGGGCGTGGCGCCGTCATCCCGCTCGACGCCAGCGTGAACGACGAGGTCTGGATCCTGGCCAACAACCATCCGGTCGCGCGCGGCGAAATCCAGATCAACGACGAGAAAATCTCCATCGCGGTCACTCGCGAGGCCAACGTCTACGACTTCATGGCCGGTGGTCAGTAAGCCTGCGACACGCAAGGTCGTTTCGTCGCCCTTCACAAAGCCTTCGGCGTTTGCTACCCCCCGCGCCTCACCACGAGCGGTCGTGGCGGAATTGGTAGACGCGCAGCGTTGAGGTCGCTGTGGGGCAACCCGTGGAAGTTCGAGTCTTCTCGACCGCACCAGTGAATCAGGGTCTGGAAATCTTTCAGGAAAGAAGCGCTTCGACATAAGCTTGGGAGGTCCGCGTGAGCCGTGAAACGGACGACCCCGAGCTAAGCGAGCGACCTGAAACCGAAGAGGACCTGGAGGACCTCGCCCTTGGCGAGGACTATTCCCTAAATCCCGCCTACGTGCCGATGGTCGCCGACGCGCTCGATCGCGGTGATGCCGAGCGGTTGAGGGAATTGCTGGGCGCGCTGCACCCGGCTGACGTCGCCGACCTGATGGGTTTCCTGTCGGCCGCCGATCGCGAGGAACTGGTCCCACACCTGGATCCCGAGATCCTGGGCGAAGTGCTCTCTGAACTTGATACGGAGATCCGCGAGGAGATCCTCGAGCACGTTCCCTCAGCGATCCTGGCCAAGGCGCTGGGCGAGATGGAGAGCGACGACGCCGCCGACGTCGTCGACGATCTGGAGGCGGACAAGCGCGCCCAGGTTCTGGCCGCCATGCCCGAGGTCGAGCGGGCCGCCATCGAGACGACGCTGGCCTACGACGACGAGACCGCCGGACGTCTGATGCAGCGCGAGGTGGTGGCCGCGCCGCAATTCTGGACCGTCGGCCAGACAATCGATCACCTGCGGCGCGAGAGCAAGGAACTGCCGGAGCTGTTCTTCGACGTCTACGTCGTGGACCCCGCCTACAAGCCAGTGGGCGCCGCGCCGGTCAGCCACCTCCTGCGCACATCACGCGAGACGCCGCTGGCGCAGATAATGGAGCAAGTCACCGAAATCCCGGTCGATATGGACCAGGAGGAGGTGGCCTACATCTTCGACAAATACCGCCTGATCTCCGCCCCGGTGGTGGAGCCCGGCGGCCGGCTGGTCGGCCAGATCACGGTCGACGACATCGTGGGCGTCATCCAGGAAGAAACCGAGGAGGACATCCTGGCGCTGGCCGGTGTGACCGACGCCGGTCGCGACGCGGGCTTTCTCGGCATCGTGCGCTCGCGGCTACCGTGGCTGCTCATCAACCTGCTGACTGAGGCCATCGCCGTGGTCGTGATCGGTCCCTTCCAGCCCATGATCGCCAAGATCGCCGTGCTGGTCATGCTGTTGCCGATCGTCTCCTCGCTGGGCGGCAACGCCGGGACCCAGGCGTTGACGGTCGCGGTCCGGGCCATCGCCAGCAAGGAGCTGAACGCCGCCAACTCCGCGCGCATCATCGTCCGCGAGCTGGCCGTGGGCCTGATGAACGGCGCTGCGATCGGATTGGCCCTGGGCGCGGGCCTTTTCATCTGGCAGCACGATCTCAAGCTTTCGCTCGTCGTTTTCCTGGCGATCATCGCCAATCTGTTCGTCGCCGCGCTTGGCGGGATTTTGGCTCCCCTTGTCCTCGACCGGTTCGGTCGGGATCCGGCAGTATCATCATCCGTGGTGGTCACGTTTATGACCGACTTCTTCGGATTCCTCGCACTTCTAGGCATTGCGGCGCTTATCCTGTTGTAAGGACTGGCCTAGTAAGCGTTTCGGCCCAGGACTTGCCGGTAAGGGCCGGCGCCTGTGCGCGTTGCGTCAAAGTGGGTCAGAGCAGAGGGCATGCAGCCTCGCCACCGTGTGTCCCGAGCCGCGATCGAACTGATCAAGCGGTTCGAGGGCTACCGCCGAGCGGCCGCTCAGCTCCCCGATGGGCGCTGGACGATCGGTCATGGCCATACGCTGAGCGCAAGGCAGGGCGCGGAGGTGTCGCCAGACGACGCCGAGGCGCTGCTGCTCTACGACCTCATCGCCATCGCGCACGCGCTGAACGAGGCGGTCTTCACGCCCCTGACTCAGAACCAGTTCGATGCGCTGGCCTCTTTTGTCTTCAACATCGGCCTCGACAACTTCCATCGCTCAGGCGTTTTGCGGCGACTTAACGAGGGCGCGACCATCCAGGCCGCCTACGCCATGGAGCTTTGGCGCAAGGCCGAGGTGGGCGGCGAACGAATTGTCATCGACAGCCTGGTCCGTCGCCGCGCCTCCGAGAAGGCCCTGTTCCTGACCCCACAAGGCGGCGTCTGGGTGCCCGCGCCATCGCCGATCCTCAAACCCCTGCTGGACGCAGACGCCGAGGGACTGGTCCCCCGCCACGCTCCGGTGGAGGTGACGGCCTCCATGGAGGGCGAGAGGGTGGTCGTCTTGCGCCAGGGCGAGCCGACGCCCGCGCCGGCGGCATACGAGGACGAGGATCAGGGGCCGGCCAGGGCGGCAGCGGAATCGGTCAGCGCACGACTGTCGAGTCTCTTTCAGGATCCGGGCGAGGAGCGCGATCCCGAACCGACCTTCGGCCGATCGCACGCGTCCGGCGACCTTGGCCCTGCAGCCTTCGCGCGGCTGGACGACCCGGTGCCTTTCTTTCTTCGCGCCCCCGAGCCGCAGGACGTGCCGGACGAGGCGGCCTTCGAAGACGAGTTGGCCGAAAATCCCGTCGATGAAGACGACACCCGCGGCCGTGACCTGTTCGAGCCGCAGCCGGCCGACGGGCTTGGGGTCGACGAGGGGGCCCATGGAGAAGATCCCGGGAACGAAGAGCGCGCTGACGACGGCGGTGACAGCGAGGGCGGCCATCAGGTCGGCCGCACGATCATCGATGATTCCGCGCCCTACGATTTCATTCCCGCCAAGGTTCAGCCGCTTCCGTCGCCCGGCCAGGGCGGGTTGCTGACCCTGGTGGCTCTGGCGGCTCTCGGGCTGACCTTCTTCGGCGGAGGGATTTTCTGGGCCACCAATGCGCGGACCGTGGCCCATTCGGCGTGGCTCGGGCCAAAGCTGGTGGGCGGCCTGGCGGGCGTCGCCGGCGTCGGCTTCTTCGTGGTCGCGATCTATTTCCTGCTCGAGCGGCTTGGCCGTGTCTCTGAACGGCGAGCGCGGAGCCGCCGCTAGACCCTTCGCGCGGCCGTGCGGCGCATGCTAAGCGGCGTCCCATGCTTCCCAATCACGGACCTGGCCTGGAATTCAGCCTCGGCGAGACGGCCGACGCGATCCGCGAAACCACCGCCCGTTTCGCGGCCGACAGGATCGCCCCGATCGCGGCGCGGATCGACGAGACCAACAGCTTCCCGCGCGAACTCTGGCCGCAGATGGGCGCGCTCGGCCTGCATGGCGTCACCGTCGAGGAGGCCTATGGCGGCCTGGGCCTGGGCTATCTGGAG
>NZ_DASXNL010000135.1:0-10496 GCF_036495085.1 Phenylobacterium sp.
TAGGCGACGCTTGACGGATCGCCGAAAGCGGTTCACCGAACACGGTGCGAGGTGCGGGGGATTCTAGTGAGGTTGCTTCCGATAGGGCTTCTGCTCGCGTGCCTCGTCGCCGGACCCAGTGCGGCGCAGCCTGCTGCTGCGGCCCAGCAGACGCCAACGGCCGCGCCGGCCCAGGCCGCCGGGCGCGGCCCGGACTTCAACGGCGCCATCCGGCCGATCTTCGTCAGCCGGTGCTCGGGCTGCCACGGGGCACAGCTGCAGCGCGGTGGCTTGCGGCTCGACGACCGGGAGGCCGCTTTCAAGGGCAGCGCCCACGGGCCCGTGATCGTGCCCGGCGACAGCTCCGGCAGCCGTCTCTTCCAGATGGTCGCCTCCAAGCGCATGCCGCTCGATAACGAGCTGAGCGTCCTGGAGCTGGGCGCGATCAAGGCCTGGATCGATGCCGGAGCCCGCTGGCCGGAGGACCGCGCCAAGACCATCACCGTAGACCCGCGCGTCGACGACTTCCGCCTGGCCGTCCGCAACCAGGACAAGGCGGCGATCGCCAAGGCGCTGGCTGACCCTACGCTCCTGAAGGCGCGCGGACGCGACGGCTCGACGTTGTTGCATCACGCTGTCGTCTTCGGCTCGCTGGGCGAGGTGCGGGCGCTTCTCGACAAGGGCGCCGACGCCAACGCCGCCAACCTGGACGGCGTCACGCCCCTGGTCTGGGGTGTGCGCGACTACGCCATTGCGGCCCTGCTGGTCGCGCGCGGTGCTAACGTGAACGCGGTGACGGACGGCGGCGCGACCCCGCTGATCGCCGCCGCAGGCGGCGCCCGCAGCGCCGGCGTCGTGCGCCTGCTCATAAGCCACGGGGCGAAGGCCACCGAGGTTCAGGGGCCGCGCCTGGGCGGCGCGGTCGGCGAGCCGGCGGACCTGGATACGCTCAAGGCCATCTTCCCGGCGGTGCTTCCCGCCAATGGGCTGGGCGCCGCAGAGGCCGCCGGCGGGGTGATCAGCGCCCGCTGCAGGGCGTGCCTCGACTATCTGATCGCGCAGGGCGCGCGGGGCGCCACCCTCAACGACGCGCTGGTGGAGGCGGCCAATGGGGCCGACGCCACCCTCGTGCAGCGGCTGCTGCAACTGGGCGCGACGCTGGACGGCAAAGGGCCGCAAGGCGCGACGGTGATGATCGCCGCGGCTGTCTCCGACCGCGACGCGGCCGAGAAGGTCCGGCTGCTGCTGGCCGCCGGCGCGGACGTCAATGCGCCGGACGCGCACGGGCGCACGCCGCTCACCTATGCTCGGATCGCCAATCCCCAGGTGGTCGAGACCCTGCTCGCCAAAGGAGCGAAGTGATGCGCCGTCTCGTCCTGCTCGCCATCGGCGCAGCCCTGCTGATCTCGCCATCCGCCGGGGCCGCGCCGGCCGGGCAGGACGCGCAGCGCTCGGAGATTCTGCGGGCTTCCATCAAGAAGTCGATCGGCCTGCTCGATCGGGCCCAGTTCAAGTTCGAGCGCCAGGCGACCTGCTCGTCCTGCCACAACCAGGTGGATCCCATGGTGGCGGCCAGCGCGCTTCGCGGGCACGGCGTTATGCTCAACCCGGTCGTCTATGACCACCAGCTCGCGGCCACCGTCGAGGTCCTGAAGCTGCGGCACAACTACATGCTGGGGCACGAGGTGGGAGGCGGCGCCGAAGTTGTCGTGGCCGCGATGTTGGCCGGCCTGGCGGAGGTAGGCTATGGCGCCGACCAGCAGACCGACGACGCAGTCGTCTACCTGCTGGCCAAGCAGGGCCAGAAGGGCGCCTGGAACGCTGTGGCTGTGCGAACGCCCAACGGCGAGAGCGCGTTCGACGTCACCGCCCGCGCGGTGCGCGCGGTTGACGCCTACGCGCCGCCGTCCCTACGCAAGGAGGCCGACGAGGCGATCGGGCGTGCGCGCACCTGGCTGCTGGCCACGCCGGCGGGTCCGGACAGCCTTTCGCGCGCCTTCCGGCTGCAAGGTCTGGTGTGGGCCAAGGCACCGCGCGGCAGCATCGCTGCCGCCGCCCGCGACGTAGCTTCCGCCCAGAACCAGGACGGCGGCTGGTCGCAGAAGCCGGGCCTGGCCAGCGACGCCTTCTCGACCGGCGAGGGTCTGATCGCCCTCCACCGCAGCGGCGTGAAGACCTCCGACCCGGTGTATCGCCGCGGGCTCGACTACCTGCTGAGAACCCAGGCGAGCGATGGCTCGTGGCATGTGACCGCCCACGCGTTGCCGATCCAGCCGCCGATCGACAGCGGCTTCCCCTACGGGCGGGACCAGTGGATCTCGTCCTGGGCGACGGCCTACGCCGTCACCGCCATGGGCTACGCGCTCTAGGCTCCGCGGACCGGACCCCTAGGATGGCAAGCGGACTCTCCGGAGGTTTCCTGCGGGGTCGTCGGCAGGCTTTGCCTCCCTGCCCGAACCTTGCCGTTGACGGGGGTTGGCAACCCGTTGGCTGAATGTCCCGAACCCGGAGCCATCCCAGCGGCAGCTCTTGGCGCAAGGCCGACTCCGTCAGCCCTCCCCGCACATTCTCCTGGCGGGACCTGTGGAAACGGCTAGCGTTCGCAGAACGGGGTTGGGGGACACCATGGCGGTCGCGGATACTGCGGTCGGGGCAAAGCCGGCACGGGCCGCGATGGGCGCGGCCGTCGTGCCGCTGCTCGGCCTCATGGTCTTCATCAATTATGTTGACCGGGGCAACTTCGGCACCGCCGCGCCGCTCATCAAGGACGAACTCCACCTCTCGGCCGGCAGAATCGGCGTTCTCACCTCGGCATTCTTCTGGAGTTACACGCCCTGCCAGCTGCTGGCGGGCTGGTTGACCGAACGTTTCAGCCCCTACCGCGTGCTGGCCGCCGGGTTGGCGTTGTGGGCGCTCGCCACCGCCGCCTCTGGCCTGGTCACGGGGTTCGCCGCGCTACTGGTGCTGCGGGTCGTGCTCGGCCTGGGCGAAAGCGCCGCCTTTCCCTGCTCCTCGAAGCTGATCGGCCAGCACCTGCCTCCGCACCAATTGGGCGCCGCCAACAGCATCATCCTGGTCGGCACCTCGCTCGGGCCCGCCTTCGGCGTTTTCGCCGGCGGGCTGATCATGAGCCGGGTCGGCTGGCGGCCCAGCTTTATCATGTTCGGGTTGGCGTCGCTGCTCTGGCTCGGGCCCTGGCTGATGGCCACCCGAGCCTCGCGCGTTGCAGCCGACGCGGCCAGGGCCGCCGATCCGCTGGCGCCGTCCTTCCTGGAGATCATCGGCCGGCGCGAGGCCTGGGGCGCGGGCCTCGGCCACTTCGCGCTGAACTACGCCTTCTACTTCGTGGTCAGCTGGCTGCCGCTCTACCTCGTCAAGGCGCGCGGCTTCAGCATGGCGCACATGGGCGTGCTCAGCGGCGAGATTTACCTGGTCTACGCGGCCAGCCTGATCGTTCTGGGCTGGGCGAACGACCGGCTGATCGCGGCCGGCCGTCCGGTGGAGCTGGTCCGCAAGGGCTTCATCGCGACCGGCTTTCTTATCGTCGCCGCCAGCTTCATGGTCACCTCGATGGCCGGGCCTACCATCGCCATCGCAGCCCTGTTCGTGGCGGGCTTCGGCTTCGGCTTCATTGGCCCCAGCAACTATGCGCTGGGCCAGACGCTGGCCGGGCCGCATGCGGCGGGCAAGTGGATGGGCTTCCAGAACGGGGTGGGTAACGTCGCCGGTATCGTCTGCCCCCTGATCACCGGCTGGATCGTTGACAAGACCGGCAGCTTCAGCTCGGCCTTCGTGGTCGCCGCGGGCATGGCGACCGTCGGCATCCTCTGCTGGTGCGTCATCGTGCGCCGCGTAGAGCCGCTGGTCTGGAAAGCTGCGTAGACCGTGAACCGTTCAGATGGAATCATCTGAACGGGCTGAATATTCGCGGTTGTTGCAGCTTGCGGAAGGGCCGGCGCTCGCCTGATCCACAACTCGCTTTCCGAACGGTCGAGGCATCGGGATCGGTCCGGGGCGCCGACGCGGTGGCGGGCCAACGACCGCAACGGGGTCGCCAGCGGGCTTTGGCTTCCCTCCCGAAACAGGAACTTCCGAACGGGGTAGAGGTCAGAGCCGGCAAGAATGAATGTCCGCATTCTGGTCGTGGCCGCAGGTCCGCTCGCGACCCCGTTGCTGACCTTGGCCGGGAGCGAGGCTCGCGGTTACGACCGCGGGCGGCCCATGCTACGCGAGTTGCAGGTTAAGCAGCTGGGGGACGCCACTTGAACCTTACCGACATCGCGACGGTCGCGAGCATCATCAGCAGCGCCGCCCTGACCATCTCGCTCATGTACGTGGCCATGCAGGTCCGGCAGGCCGAAAAGAACCAGCGCGGCCTGATGCAGCAGGGCCGCGCGGACCGCCTGACAATGGATCTGATGCACATTGCCGAGCCTCAGATGGCGTCGGTCTGGATCAGGGGCCTTCATGCGCCCGAGACACTCACGGGCGATGACCTCGAGCGTTATTTACTCATCTGCCGAGCGGCGTTTCTCAGCGGCGAAGACAGCTTCCTGCAGCACCAGGCGGGCCTCTTCGACGATGCGGCCTACCGCAGCTTCGTGGCGGGCGTGCGGGGCCAGCTGACCGGATCCAAGGGAATGCGCGCCGCCTGGCAAATGCATACGCACCAGTTCGGCGCCGAGTTCGCGGCGTTCATGAACGAGATGCTGGCGCAGACGACGCCGCAATCGGCTGGGCAGCGACTGCAGCAGTGGGCTTCGGCGTTGGAGGAGAAGCCCCTCGTGTGACGGGCGTCGCGAATACGGGCGCTGTCAGCGCGCGCCGTCACGACTTGCGCCAGGCGCAGAGGAGCGGGCCGGCCGGTTTCCGCTCCCCACACCCTCAGCCGACATCGCCAACGTCCGCCCTTCGACGACGAGCCCGAACGTCGCGTTGGCGGGCGCGTCTGCGGGGACAGCCTACGCGATCCCCAGAACGCGCGCGGCGTTGCCGTACATCCACTTGGCCCGGACCGCGTCGGTCAGGGGCAAGGCGTCGGTCTCGCGTACCAACTGCGCCAGGGGGATCATGCTGGTGCCCCAGCCGCTGCCGAAGATGATCTTGTCCTGCAGGACCCGGGTTCCGTAATAGACCAGCGCATCGTAGCCCGACCCGGGAGCCAGGAGCTGTTTCACCCGCCGACAGGCGATGTCGATGTAGAGGTTGGGGTGGCGCATAGCGATCGCCACCAAGTCGCCGATCCATGGCCATCCGCCTAGGCCGGCGACGATCCGCAGGGTCGGGAACCGGATCGCCAGCTCGTCCAGATATTTCGGGTGCGCATAGTCGTACGGCCGATCCGACAACAGGTGGACGCCGGCGGTAATCCGCACCGGGATGCCCACCTCCACGCACTTGGCTAGAAACGGGAAATAGACCGGATCGTTGATGTAGCGCTCCTCGCGATAGCACGAGATTTCGAAGCCTCGGCAGCTGAGTTCGCGCACGCCGTGCTCCAGTTTGGCGACGCCGGCCTCGCCCTCGTCGCCCCAGATGCGGAACCAGGGGATCAGGCGATCCGGATACTCCGCCGCGAACCTGGCCACATCCTCGTTGGCGGCGCGGCGTCCAGCGTTGCCGATGCAGGCGTGGGAGACCCCGGCCTCATCGAGCATCGCGATGATCTCGGCGTGGCTCATGGCGCGCTCCATGTCCTTTTCGCAGAGCTTCAGCGCCAGCCCGGTCAGGCCGATTGTCGCCTTCGCCTGATTGAACTCTTCCAGGCTCATGCCGATCTGCGCCGCCCAGCCCGGCGCCATCAGCTGCGCATAGCCCTCCTTGTCGAAACCGCGCCCGGACTTGATCAGCCGGATCGTGTCCTCCACAGCCTCCTTGGTCGGTGTGTCGCATTCGAAGTCGATGACGCTCATGGAAGTCCCTGCCCAGATTTCAGTTACTGAAGAATCCAACACGGTTCAGCGCAATGGGAACGCTTGCGAGGAACTTCGCGAAGCTTCGGTCCAGGGTCTCCTTTCCACACCCCGGCCAGACGGTCGCCAGGTCTGTTTTCCGGCTCGGAGCCAAGGTGAGCTTTCGACCCCCATAGCGGACCTTCGAGGTCAAGCGGGACTAGCCCGTAGTCTCCGCTGGTTGGCGTCCTCCCTCGGCGAGGGCGATCCCGTCCAGAAACAGCTGGAGTCCCGCTGGATTGAGGATGAACGATCGAGCGAACGCTTCGACGGGCTGGTGCGCCAGGCCGCGATAACGGTCGAGAGCCTCTCTCCCAGCGTCGGTCTGTCCCAGGTGGCCATAGCTCGCCGCCAGGAAGGCATAGCCTCGCGGGTGGTCCTTCTGCCGGACGAACTCCTTGGCGAGCGCGATGGCCTCGGCGAACCGTCCCTGCTGGAAACGCGCCCAGGCCATGAAGCCGATCTGGTTGGGCAGGTCCGGCCCGATCGGGTCCAACCGCATGGCGGTCTCCAGGTGGGCGACAGCCAGATCGGTCTCGCCGATCCTCACACGGACCAGGCCGCTCATGAACCAGACCGCCGAGCAGCCGGGGTTCAGGGCTATGGCCCGTTCGACCAGGCTGACCGCGGCGGCGTCGTCGTGCTCGAGGTGCGCCACGGCGAAGGCGGCATGGGCCAGCACGCTGGCGTCATCCGGCGCGGCGGCGACGGCCCGCCGCGCCATGTCGATGCCGCGCTGGCGGTTGAGATCGCGGTCTTTGGACCAGCCGTAGAGGTCGATGAGGTTGTGGCACACCGCGGCCAGGACCAGCGCCGAGCCATAGGCAGGGTCCAGCGTGACGGCGCGCTCGACGAAATCCAGCGCCTTCAGGGTCGCCGCCTCGGTATAGGCGCGGTGCAGCGGCCAGGCCTGCAGGTAGAGGTCGTAGCTGCCCATGTTCTCAGTGGGCCGGGCTGAAGCCCGCCGGGTCTCGGCCATCTGCACGGTCGGCTCGATCCGGCCCGCGACGCTGAGCGCCACGTGGTCCTGCAGGGCGAAGACGTCCTCGAGGGTGTCCTCGAACCGCTCCGCCCAAAGTTGCTCGCCGTTGACGCCGTCGACCAGCTTGACGGCGATGCGCACCCGGCCCCCCGCCTTGCGGACACTGCCCTCGAGCACGTAGCTAACGCCGAGACGGCGAGCGGCTTCCTGCGCCCCGACGCCGCCGCCCTTTAAGGACAGACTCGAGCCGCCGGCTATCACGAAGATCGACCGGATCCGCGACAGGGCGGTGGCGATTTCCTCGACCATGCCGTCGGCGAAATACTCCTGTTCCGGATCGCCCGAGAGGTTGGCGAAGGGCAGGACGGCGATAGAGGGTTTGCCGGGCAGGGGCAGCGCCAGCGGCAACGCGGGGTTCACGTCCGCAGGTGCCCCGTGAAGATCGGCGATGGCGGCGAGCACCTGTCGCCAGCCTGGGGTATCCGCGCCGCCGCGCCAGCCGGCCAGGTTGGCGCACTGGATCTGGTCGAACGGCATGGGCAGCGGAGACCGATCCAGGGTGAGTTGCACGAGCTTGCCCATGGCGCGGGCCCGGCTGGCTTCGGAACGCACCCACTCGGACTCAGCAGCGTCAGCCGACCACAGCACAAGGACCACCTTGGCTTCGGCCAACCGCTCCTCGATCACCTTGCCGAACGCCTGATGCGCGGCGATCTGGTCGTCGCGCCACACCACATGCCCCCGCGCCCGAAGGGCCTCCGCGATCGCGTGGGCCTCGGGTTCCGTCGAGCGCGCGTAGGAGATGAAGACATCCGGCATCCCTGCGCGGCTCCTCCTTGATCGGCCTACCCCCGACCGTAGCGACCGCGGACGGCCGTCGCCACGGGAAAGGTCGTCGCTCCAGGCGCGCTCGATCGGCCGCACGAGCCGGCTGAGCAGCAGCGGCAGGTCTGACGTCAGCTGTCGGGCGTGACGCCAACAACCGTTTTCGACCCCTAGAGGGCCTTCGGGCGCGTTCTATCCCGGCGGACGTGGGGCGAGGAATGACCGCACCGCGTCGTCAAATTCTATGGGCGCTTCCTGGGGGACCCCGTGAGATGCCGGAAACGAGGCGCGCTTCGCATGTCCTATGCAGCGGGCAAGTTCGTCGGTGACCGCGTGGAAGAAGCGGGGACTGCGCTCGCCATTGGTGATCAGGACCGGCACGGATATGCGCTTGGCCATTTCGCAAGTGTAGACGGGGCGCGGGCGGCTCGAGATGGCGTCGACCTGATGGGCGACGGCGTTGTCCATCAGCATGGCCTTTTGCTCGGCGCTGCGCTGCTCGAAGGCCCCCGGACCGCTCACGGCGTCGGTAAACAGCCTGACGCCTGCGGCCAGATCGCCGGCCTTGAACGCCTCCCGCGACGGCCCAAGCGATGTATTGAACGCGCGGCCGACCTCGCCCAGCGCTGGATCACTGGCGAGAAGCCCGGAGGCCGGCGGTTCGTTCACCACCAGGGTGCGCACCAACTCGGGATGTTGGTCGACGAAGAAGAGCGCGGCGTGCGCACCGGACGAATGGGCGACGAGGTTCACGGGACCAAGGCGCAGGGCTGCGATCAACGCCGCTAGGTCGTGAGCATGCAGGTCCGCGGCGGTGTCGGCCCATCCCTCGGCGCTGATGTCGTTCGGATAGTGGTTTCGGCGGCTGTAGGCGATCACATGGAAATGCTTGCCCAGGGCGGCCATGTGCGGAGCCCAGAAGCGATAGTCCTGCATGCCGCCATGGACCAGGACCAGCGGTTCGCCGCGTCCGGTCTCGACGTAGGCCAATCGACCTCTCTCGACCGCAACATACTTCACGGGCGGCGCGGCCGCAGCCGGCGCCACCGCCGCAAGCAACGCCATTACTCCGATCAGAATTGCCATCTTTGCGGCCACCCCCAAGCCAAGACCTTGTCCGTCATTGGGCTCCATTTAACAGGCTTGCGCAAAAGTCCGCGTTCGCCCGGCGTGCGCCGTTCATCAAACTCTAGGCTGACTCGCGACCGTCTCTGATCTCGACCTCGCCTTTGATGATGACGGGCGAGTTGAATGCCAGTTCGGCCATTCCAGCCACCGATCGAGGGCAGGTGGCGGCCTCCTCGCCGAACAGGTCGACCATCAGATCGGTGCCCAAAATCTAAGGAAACTAGCCAAGCTGATCCCGGCCCAGACGCCCGCCATGGCCACCTAAGGGGCTTGGGCCGCCGCAATCTCTTCGCCAAGCCTCCCGGCCCCACAATCCCGCGATCCCAACCGCCGAGTTTATCAACACAATCGACCCTGAGCGGAAGTTCAAGCCGCCAATCCGTCGGGGATCGGTCAGGGCTTGGAGAGCAGGTCTCCCTTGCCGGTGGCCATGTCCACCGGCACCGAGACGTGCTCGTGCACAATCTGCCAGTGGCCGCCGGTCTTGCGATAGACGTCGGTCACCCGGACGACCAGCTTCGGGTTCGCATTGCCCGGCGCGTCGATCGTCTGGGTCGAGTGGCTGTAGGCCATGTTCCCGTCCGTCGTAATGGCCAGGTCCGAGATCGAGAACTTGATCGGCCCCGGGAAGGCCTCCTTGAACAAGCCCTCCCAATCCTTCTTGTAGGCCTCCCAGCCCACGTATTCGCGCGGCGGCGCGACGTCGTACACGAAGAGGCCGTTGCGGGCGTAGACCGCCATGATCTTGCCGAGGTCCTTGGCGTTGAAGGCGGCCGTGAACCGCTTCTCCAGCGCCGCGATCTGGGCCTTGTCGCTGGGCCCCGCCTTGGCTGCATCCGAAGCGGCGGCGGGCGCCGTCGCGGGCTCGGCCGCAAAGGCGACGGGGGCAGCGCTGAGGGACAACGCCAGAGCGGCGCCGGCGAAGGTGGCATGTTGCATCGTAGGATCTCCCCAGATCGGCCGCGTGTATACCGGCCAGCCCCAATGTTACGCCTGCAACCGCCAACGTCCAATCCAGGCGCCCCGACGACCGAGACCGCTTAGCAACCGGCCCCCTTAGGCCGACGGCACCGACGTGCAATCTGATGTCCGAAAACCCTGAGCGGTTGTTGGCGACGGACGTTCGACGAGGCCGGTTGCGCAAGGGCGAGCGGTAGAGGCGCCGCCAGGAGGGACGCTAGTCGCCGAAGCTCGGCTCCTCAGGCTCGACGACCGCGGTGTCGCGCTCCCAACCCTCGTTCTCCAGGACCAGGACCTCAAAGGCGACCGCGTTGGCGTTGGCGTCCAGGTCCGGCACGGCCTGATAGCTTGAGGGCCAGCATCGAAATATCCGGTAGGCCTTCACCACTTGGCCAGCCTCGTTCAGCAGCTCAAGCTGCACATCCTTGCGGAAGTCGGCCAGCGAGACCTGACCTCCGGCGGAAAGGCCGTTGACCTTCTCAGCCCAGGCCTCGAAGGCGGGATCTTGGGTGAGCCCGCGCTCCAGGGTGATCGGCTCGTACTTCGTGAGCCCCGGCGACTTGTGCGACATGGACTGATCGCCGCCCTCGCGATGCTCCACCACCTGCGTCGTCCGCTTTAGGGCGCTCACCTTGGAGACGCCAGCCACCACCTCATTGTCCCACCGCAGG
>NZ_DASXNL010000136.1:0-10545 GCF_036495085.1 Phenylobacterium sp.
GGCGAGTTTTCGGCCCGGCGGCCAGGTCCACCAGCGCCTGCAGCCGGCCAAGCTCCTTGCGGCTCATCGTGATCACCGTCATCCGCCGCCACCCTCAGCCCGTCAGCCAAGAGCGATGCTTGTGACATCTCTATCGGTGAGGGCGGTGACATTACTAAATGGCAGCTACACCCGCGGCCGGCCGATGTCGCGTTATGCGAAATCGGGGGGCGGGGAGAGGGCGCGGAATCGGCGGTTCTAAGATGCCGGCGCCGGCCTGGGGGCCTTCGCATCCGGTCGGGCTTGGCGACTGGACCTAGGTTCGAGCGCTGCGCCCATCAAGCAACCTCACTCCCCGCTGAGCAATCTCGGCGATCAGCGGTGTGCGGCCGCCTGCAGGATCAGGTCAGTCACCTGCTGCGGATGCGAGATCAACGACAGATGGCTGGACTTGATCTCAACCGTCTTGGCGCCCATCCGCTTGGCCATGAAGCGCTCGAGGTCGGGATTGATTGTCCGGTCTTCGGTGGAGACGGCGTAGAAGCTGGGCTTCGACCGCCACGCGGCGTGCGTGGTCTTGCCGGAGAGCAGGGCCTTGTGGAACGGCTCCTGCACCGCATAGAGCGCCATGGCCTTGGCTTGCGGCAGGTCGCCTGCGAAGTCCCGCAGGAACGCGGCCCGGCTGAGCCGCCCCTCGTCGCCGTCGAAGACGATCCCGGCGGAGGCCGGCGGCGCTGGAAAGCGGCTGGCGAGGGCCGTGTAGTCTTCGCCGGCATCGGGCGCGCGGGCCGCCACATAGACCAGCGCGGAGACGTTCGGGGCGACGCCGGCCTCGGTGACGATCATCCCGGAGAAGGAATGCCCCACCAGCACCGTCGGCCCGTCCTGCCGCGCCAGGACCCGTTGCGCGGACGCCACCGCGTCATCCAGGGTGGTCAACGGGTTCTGCACCGAGGTCACATTGAGGCCCTTCGCCTGCAGGCGCGGGATCACCTCCGACCAGCTCGACCCGTCGGCGAACAGGCCATGGACGAGGACGATATTGCCGGCCGCTACGGGCGCGGCGCGCGCCGCGCGTCCGGCGGCCAGGATGGCCGCGGCGCCGGCCGCCATTCCCAATCCGAGCGTTCTGCGATTGATCATGGGTCTGTCTCCTTCAGAGTCTGGGCGAAGCGTCCCGCCTAGACGTGGGTCGGGACGCCGGCGGCATAGCGCACCTCCATGGCGTCGAACGCGGCTTGGCCCACGAGCCTCTGCCGCGCGGCGAACGAAGTGACCGTGGACTCGTCGAGCACGCCGTTGGTCTTGAGCGCCCGCAAGGTGGTCTGCATGCCCTGGATCGCCGCCTGCAGCGCGGCATTGGCGTAGAGAACGAGCCCGAAGCCCATCGCGCCGGCCGCCGCTGCATCGACGATCGGCGTCTTGCCGCCGAGCACCATGTTCAGCATCTGCGGCGCGGCCAGGCGTTCCGGGACCGCCCTGAGGTCGTCCAGGGTCTCCGGCGCTTCGACAAAGGTCATGTCGGCGCCGGCCGCGATGTAGCGGCCGGCGCGGTCGATGGCCGCCTCGAAGCCCTCGACGGCGATGGCGTCCGTGCGGGCGATGATCACCATGTCCTGACGCCGGGCGTCGGCCGCGGCGCGGACCTTGCCGACCATCTCCTCGGCGGAAATCAGTTCCTTGCCCTCGAAGTGGCCGCAGCGCTTGGGGGCGTGCTGGTCTTCCAGTTGCACGGCGGAGGCGCCGGCCTGCTCAAGGGTGCGCACCGCGTGCGCCACGTTGATGGCGTTGCCGAAGCCCGTGTCGATATCGACGATCAACGGCAATTCGACGACGCCGCGAATGGCCAGGACGTGTTCGGCGACCTGGCTCAGGTCCATGAACCCGAGGTCCGGCAGGCCCAGGTGCGTGTTGGTGAGGCCCGCACCGGTCAGGTAGACGGCCTTGAAGCCGAGGTCCTCGACGATACGCGCCGTCAGGGCGTCGGCGGCCCCGGGCAGCAGGACGCCATTCTCGTCGCGCAGCAGCGCGCGCAGGGTCTGGATGTGGGACGTCATCAACTTGTCTCCTTCACGGGCCGCCGGTTTGCGCCGGCGGCCCACGGACGGGAAACGGCGCGAGGCGCCGAGGGTCAGCCGATCGGGTTCTCTTCGAACAGCTGGGCGACCATGGCGGAGTCGAGGTAGGCGCGGACGCGGACGATCACGCCGGCCTTGAAATAGACGACCCAGCAGTAGCGGTTGTCGAACCGCAGGCCGTTCTTCGCGGTGGCGAGCGAATGCAGCTCGACCACCGCCACATCGCCCTGGACGACCAGGTTCTCGACATGGAGCTGCGCGCCTTGCGGAAGGACCTTGGCGAGCTTGGCGAAGGTGCCCGCGACGAAGGCCGCCTTGCTCGGGTAGCGTCCGGCCAGGGGATGGCTCCCCATCACGGTCCAGTCGACGTCGTCGGACACGTACGAGAAGAAGGCCGCGCCGTCGCCATTCTCCAGTCCCTTGAAGATGTCGCGAACCTGTTCGGGGGTGATGGTCGGTGTGGGGGCGGTCATTCGCTGTCTCCTTCGTCTTGCAATGAGGAGATACGCCTCGCCCGATCATCTATCCAATATATGCTACCGGCTGATCTCATCGCTTTTGGAGATGATCCATGGAGCTGCGCCACATCCGCTATTTCCTGGCGGTCGCTGAGGAGCGGCACTTCACGCGCGGCGCCGCCAAAGTCGGCATCGGGCAGCCGCCGCTCAGCCAGCAGATCAAGGACCTGGAGGCCGAGGTCGGGACGGCGTTGTTCCGCCGCCTCGCGCATGGCGCCGAGCTCACACGGGCTGGCGAAGCGTTCCTGGCCGTAGTGGGGCAGATGCCGGGACTTGCCGAGCAGGCGACGAAGGCGGCGCGGCGTGCGGCGCGCGGCGAGACCGGTTCGCTCCGCGTAGGTTTCACCGCCTCGTCGGCGTTCAACCCGGTCGTGCCGGGGACCATCCGGGCCTTCCGTCAAGCCTACGCCGACGTCGACCTCAGCTTGGAGGAGGCCAACACGACGCGTCTTGTAGCGGGCCTGCGGGATGGATCCTTGGACGCGGCGTTTCTGCGGCCGGACGCCAAGGGAAGCGAAGGGTTCCAACTCCGGCTGCTCTCGGAAGAGGCGATGATCGTGGTGCTGCCGGCGAACCATCGTTGCGCGGCGCAACAGGAGGTTGATCTCGCGGTCCTGAGCGCGGAGCCTTTCCTACTGTTTCCGCGCGCGGTCAGCCCGACGCTCCACGACAGCGTCATCGGCGCCTGCCGCAAGGCCGGCTTCGATCCCACCATCGGCCAGGTGGCGCCGCACATGGCTTCGATCATCACCCTCGTCGCCGCCGACCTCGGCGTCTCGATCGTGCCGGCGTCCATGAGCCAGCTGGTCGTGGCCGGCGTCGTCTATCGCCCGATTGCCGGAGAGGCGCCGATCACACGGCTGGCGTTGGCCAACCGCCGCGGCGAGACGTCCCCCATCGTGCGCAACTTCGTGGCGCGGGCGGCCGCATGAGCAAGTCGGCGGTGCGTGACCATGCGGCGAGGGTCTCACGGACCAAAGCCAGCATCCGCTCCAGGCGCGAAGCTGATGCCGGCCGTACGCCGGACATTGGCACGCACGCCATGATTTCCGCGCCAAGAGCCGGAATATTTGGTGCGATGGGGATGGCATTCGAAGGGCGCGCCCACGTGTTCTGCCCGCCCTGACAGGCGTCACAGGTCGTAGAACCCGGCCTGGTACTCATCCACAATTTCGCGGAGCGCGTGGGCGCGTGCGCGCGCAGCGCGTTCGAGGTCGGCGCGCGTCGCCAGGCGGTGGCCGTCGAGAATTTCGGCGGCGGCGTCAACCTCGGTCACGGCGCGGTTGAGAACCCAAACAAGCGCTGGGTCGCTGTCGCTGCCGCGATCTGCGAAGTGACGCACCGTGTGCCGGGCGGAAAAGACGGCCTCCAAGGCGAGGCCTTCGAACTTCTGGCCGCGCTTCAGGGGCCGTTTGCGCGCCACATCGGCGGCATTTTCCAACACCATGACGCCGAGCAGGGCGGACCGGACCGCCGCCACACCACCGACGTGTTGAAGAGCGGGCCAGGGGTCTTCGCAATGCGTCTCAGGCGTGAGATCGCCGGCGCGGTCCGTTGTGCAATGGCGTCAGAGCAGCTTGTCCAGCGTGATCGGCAGTTGGCGTACGCGCTTTCCCGTGGCGTTGTAGACGGCGTTGGCCACCGCAGCCGCCACGCCGGTGATGCCGATCTCGCCGATGCCGCGCGCCCCCATCGGCGTATGAGGGTCGGGGATGTCGGTCCAGATCACGTCGATCGCCGGCACATCCATGTGCGAGGGTACGTGATACTCGGCGAGGCTGGCGTTCACGACCCGCCCGTTGCGCGGGTCGAACTGGGTCTCCTCCATAAGGGCCATGCCAAGCCCCATGATGATCCCGCCGCGGAACTGGCTGATGGCGGTCTTGGGATTGATAATGCGGCCACAGTCGTAGGAGCCCAGGAAGCGGCTGACCCGCGGCTCGCCGGTGATCGCATTGACCCGCACCTCACAGAACATCGCGCCGTGGCTATGCATCGACCAATGCTGCAACTCGAGCGGCTCCGGCGCCTGGGCCTCGACCGTGACCGCGTCCTGCCGGGCGCGCGCCAGGATCGAGGCGTAATCCTCGCGCCGCTCAGGTTCGTCTAGTTTGCACAGGGCGCCATCGCGGCTGCCGATCTCGTGGGGATCGAGCCCCGCGAGGGGTGAATCGTTGCCGGCGAGCTTGAGCAGTTCCTTCACCAGCGCCCGATGGGCGGCGATCACCGCAGCGCCGATCGCGGCGGTCTGTTGCGATCCGCCTGCGATCACGATGCCCGGCAGGGTCGAGTCGCCATAGTTGAAGGTGATGGCGTCGAGTGGAAGTCCCAGGCGCTCGGCGGCGACCTGGGTCTGGGCCGTCGTGGTGCCCATGCCCATCTCGTGGGCAGCGATGTCGATGGTCGCCCGGACCTCGCGGGTGAGTGTGATCCGCGCCGCGCCGCCGGCCATCCGGTGGTAGGGATAGGTCGCCGTCGCGCAGCCCAGGCCCACCAGCCACTCGCCGTCGCGGACGCCACCCGGTGTCGGGTTGCGGCGGCTCCAGCCGAACCGATCGGCCCCCGCGCGCCAGGCCTCGACGATATGGCGGGCGGAGAAGGGAAGGCCAGAGGTCGGGTCCTTCTCCGGCTCGTTGCGGATCCGCAGATCGACCGGGTCCATCTCCAGCGCATGCGCCAGCTCGTCCATCGCGCTTTCCAGCGCGAAGGTGCCAACCGCTTCCCCCGGGGCCCGCATGGCCGTGTTGCTGAGCATGTCGAGCTCGACCGTCTGCACGTCGAGCAGCACCGAGTTGGCCGCATAGACGCTGAGGGTCGGCAGGATGAACGGCTCCGGGAACAGGTTGTTGGCGGTCTTGGGCGTAATGCCCGAATGGATCAGCGCCTTGAGCTTCCCGTCGCGGTCCGCGCCCAAAGCGACACGCTGCTCGGTCGGGGCCCGCCCGCCGACCAGGCGGTAGACGCCCTCGCGGGAGAGCACCAGCCGCACCGGCCGGCCGGCCAACTTGGCGGCCGCCGCGGCCAACGCCTGGTGCTGCCAGAGTGTCTTCCCGCCGAAACCGCCGCCCACAAAGGGCGAGGTGATGACGACCGCATCCTCTTGCAGGCCGAACATCTGCGCGAGCGACCAGGCGGTGTGGGCGACCAGCTGCGAGGCGTCGTGGATGCGCAACGTGCCGCCCTGCCACACCGCCGTCGCAGCGTGCAACTCGATGGCGTTGTGGTTGTGGCCCGGCGAGACGTACGTCGCATCGACCTTCACCTCCGCCGCCGCCAACGCCGCCTCAGCGTGGCCGACCTCGTTGTGCAGCGGCGCGCCGAAGAAATGCGCTTGGGCGGTCCCAGCCCGCTTGGCGGCTTGGAGATCGGTCAGCGCGTCTTCGACCTCGTAGGTTGCGCTGATCAGCGACTTGGCGTCGTCGGCCTGCTCCTGTGTTTCGGCCAGTACGACCGCGATCGGCTGGCCGTTCCAGTGGATGCGGTCGTCCTGCATGACCGGCAGGCTGTCGTTGCTCGCCGCCAGCGGGCTGGACAGGAAGGCGGGCGGGGGCTGCATCCGCGGGGTGTTCCGGTGGGTCATGACGGCCACGACCCCGGTCGCGGCCTCCGCCGCGGCGGTCTCGATCTCAACGAGGCGACCCTTGGCGATCGTGCTGTAGGCGAGCGCGGCGTAGACCATGCCCTCAAGCGGGAACTCGGCCGCGAACCGGGCCGATCCGCTCACCTTGAGGGGGCCGTCGATCCGCGACACCGGGCGGCCGATGTGGCCGTGCTGCTGACGGATCAGCGGGTCGGGCGCGCCGTCCGGCGTCCAGCTGTCGGGAGCCGAGACACTCATGTCGGCGCGCTTGCGAGGCCCGCGAGCACGGCGACGACGGTTCGTCGGGCAAGCTCGATCTTGAAGCCATTGTCCCGGAGGGGTCGGGCGCCGGCGAGCGCGGCGTCGGCCGCGGCCGAAAAGGCGGCCTCGGCAGCCGGCTGGCCCCGTAGCGCCGCCTCGGCGTCCCAGGCGCGCCAGGGCTTGTGGGCGACCCCGCCCAGGGCCAGGCGCACGTCCGTGACCAAGCCGCCCTCGACGTCCAGGGCGGCGGCGACCGAGATCAGGGCGAAGGCATAGCTCGCCCGGTCACGGACCTTGCGGTAGGTCGAGCGCGCCGCGAACGGCAGCGGCGGCAGCTCGACGACGGTGATCAGCTCGCCCGGCTCCATCACCGTCTCGACATCCGGCCGATCGCCCGGCAGCCGGTGCAGGTCGGTGAGCTTGACACTGCGTCTCCCGCCGGCGCCTTCGAGATGCACCACCGCGTCGAGGGCGGCGAGCGCGACGCACATGTCCGACGGATGTACCGCCACGCAGGCCTGCGAGGCGCCGAGAATCGCGTGCGTCCGGTTGAAGCCGCCGATCGCGTCGCAGCCCTCGCCGGGCCGCCGCTTGTTACAGCGCGCGCCCTCATCGTCGTAGAAATAGGCGCAGCGCGTGCGCTGAAGCAGGTTACCGCCGACCGTCGCCATGTTGCGGATCTGTGCGCTGGCGCCGGCCACGATCGCACGGGCCAGCAGCGGGTAGCGCGTTCGCACCAGCCGATGCTCCGCGACCGCGGTGTTGCGCGCCGCGGCCCCGATCAACAGACCGCCGTCGGGCTGTTCGACGATGTCGTGCGACAGGCCGGTCACGTCGATCAGGGTGGCGGGACGCTCGATCGTCTCGCGCATCAGGTCGACAAGATTGGTGCCGCCGCCGAGGTATTTGGCGTCCGGCCCGCTGGCAAGGCGAACGGCGTCGCCGGCATCGGCGGCGCGGGCGTATGTGAAAAGGTTCACTCGGCCGCCTCCGCATAGGTGGCCAGGATCGCCTCGACGATTCCGTTGTAGGCGCCACAGCGACAGAGATTGCCGCTCATCCGCTCGCGCAACTCGTCCCGATCCAGCGCGATGGCCTCGGCGGCGAGGTCGTCGGTGACCTGGCTGGGCACGCCGCGGCGCAGTTCCTGCACCATGGCGACCGCCGAGCAGATCTGGCCCGGCGTACAGTAGCCGCACTGGAACCCGTCGTGCTCGATGAACGCCTGCTGCAGCGGGTGGAGCGCGCCGGGCTTGCCCAGCCCCTCGATCGTGGTGATCTCGCGGCCCTCGAACTGCACGGCCAGGGCCAGACAGGAGAGCATGCGCTCGCCGTCGACGAGGACCGTGCAGGCGCCACACGCGCCCTGGTTGCAGCCATTCTTCGTCCCAGGAAGGTCCTGGCGCTCGCGCAACAGGTCGAGGAGTGAGACGCGCGGATCCTCAGGGAGGGAGACGGCTGCGCCATTGACGGTCAAGCCCAAGTGGCCTCCTCCCTTCAACAACCAAGCCGATACCGCCCCGGCCCAACCAAAGAGAACGCCGGAACGCCGTTTCGGTGCCCTCGAAGGTCGTGTTTCGAGCCGCGCGCCGTCCGCTGCCAGCGCGCGGGAAACACCGGGGCCGCATGGGGCATCTGCAGACTTGTTGGCCCAGCCTTAAGGCGGAACTGGAGCGTCATCCGGATGCGCATGAGCGCTGCCAGTCCACCAGCGAGATTTGATCGGGCGCAGTCTGCTGGAACACTGCGAGAGGCGTCGCGTCAGAACATTTCGGCCCAGGGACGCAGATCGAGCTCGAGGGTCCAGGCGCTGCGATGCTGATGGTGCAGGAACCAATAGGCATCAGCGATGGCGGCGATGTCGAGCATGCCGTCCGGGCCGCGCTCATCCCTGAGGCTGGGCCGAAACGACAGCAGCCGCTCGCCCAGGATACCGCCATAGACGACGACGTGACCCACGTGGACCCCTTGCGGGCCGAATTCACGGGCGAGGCTCTGTGTGAGGTTGCGGACCGCCGCCTTGGCCGCCGCGAACGGGGCGAAGCTGCCCTTGCCGCGCGGGCTGCCGCTGGCGCCCGTGAAGATCAGGTTCCCGCCGCCGCGCAGCACCATCGGCAGGGCCGCCCTGGACGACCTGGAAGCCGCCCAGTGCATGCTCACGCCAGTGGCTTTCGAAATGCTCTTCACTGACCTTCAAGAATGGCGCCGGTCGGTTACTTCCCGCGTTGTGCACCGCGATAGTCAGCGGCGCCAGCGTCTGGGCGGCGGCGACGAAGCGCTGCGCGTCGGCCGCGAGGGAGGCGTCGTTGATGGCCGACAGCCGGCCGGCCTGAGCGCTCTCCAGATCCGTCAGAGTGGGACGCCGCTGGCTTGGGCTGATCAACAGACGGCGCTCGGATTTTAGCGAAGGCGCGCCCGGTTTTTCCCGGATACGTGCAATCAGAATTCCCGGTTCCTGAACACGCGGTCGCCGTTCTCGACGCGGCGGAACGCGTCAAGCGATTGATGCGGCTGGGTTTATCGGCGCCTGTCCGCCGAGGCGTCTCTTCGCGCCATGAAGAAATTCCCGGTTATTCCCGGTTAAACCGGGAATTCGGCAAACCGGAGTGCAGCTTTTCGGTTCGGAGACTGGAGGGGCAATTGGCGGCTAGTTCAGCGCCGAGAGCCGGTTCTGGGCACCGACGTCTACGGTTTGCGGGGAATTAGCGCGCAATTCTCGGCTCTTGGCCGGGCGCCCGGGACGGAGCCCAGTTTGCTGTGTGGTTGGCGGTGCTGACAGTCTAACGCTAACTCGTCTCCGATATGCCGCTTGGGCGGCTGCCGGAGGTCGCCCCGGCCGCGACGAGATCGCCAGGGTACGGGCAGGGGAAGCCTGGACCCTGCGGAGTTAAGTTGTCAGTACCCCGGCGCCGGACACACAGCATCTCGCCCTGGCCAGGGCGCTGCGCGAAGCAAATGCACGGGCGCGAACGGAGGAGCGGGGCGATCTGCGGCCGGGGCGGTCGCGGACCCGCTAAGCTAGAGGTCTCGCGCCGACATCCGGGCAGGGGGCCTCTAGCGCCACGCCGCTTCGAGGTCGCGGCGGGCGCTGTTCAGCAGATTGAGTTCATCTCGGTTGTCTTCGAGACAGAGCGCCTCGGCCACCACTTCAAATTTCATCAGAATCGCTTCGCGGGTGGTGGAAACCAGGGCCGGAAGCTTTGGCAGGATGTCCTCCCGGGCGTCATAGATTGTCGCGATCTGCGCATCGATCTCGAACATCTCCGCGGCGTCTGGCAATCGGCGCTGCTCGGCTTCGGTCATGCGGAACCAGTTATGGTGCTTGGCGCAGACGTGTTTCTCCAGACTGCGCCACTGGCTTAGCAAGTCGAAGACCTGCGCCTCCGTCGATAGCCAGGATCGGCAGAGCCGAAGCGTCTCCGCCGTTCCGTCGATGGGGGCCGGTGGCAGATCGCTCGGGGGAACCAGGGGGAGCGCCGCCGACGCGCCGATCACCGCGCGTCGCGACAGCGCCGGGCCAGGTGCGGATCGGGGCGTGCGCATGTAACCTCCAGCCCCAGAGCGACTCGTGGCTCAGAGCGCCGCGGAAGAGAACGAATTCCGTGAGCGCATTTGTGAGCTCTTGGAACTCACAAGTCAATGCAGGGAGCGCGTTTGGTGTGATGGTGGGATGTTGACGCCTCTTCAGATCAAGCTCGCTCGTACCGCGCTAGGCTTGGGTCTTCGCGACCTCGCAGCGGCCGCTGGGGTTGCGCCGTCAACGATCACCCGTTTCGAAACCGCGAAAGGGGGCATGCAGACGGGAACTCTTGAGCGAATTCAAAAGGTGCTGGAGGCAGGCGGGGTCATCTTCGTTGCCGCGGACGCCCAAGGCGGTCCCGGCATTCGCATGAGATCATAAGGTCACTGGCGGTTGCCGATGGCGTTGGCCGCTCATCGCGATTCCGCTAATGGCTGACTCTTTGGTGACCTCCATAACGTCCGCAATCTACTGGCTAGTTGCGGTCGGGACCATCTTCTTGGCCCATTGGCTTCGACCCATTGCTGAGCTTCCTTTGGTGTGATGCTCCGCCACAGGGCGGGCCGATGCAGTTCATAGAGTCGTCTATTTTCGGAGTACGCTCCGCTC
>NZ_DASXNL010000137.1:0-91317 GCF_036495085.1 Phenylobacterium sp.
ATCCGTTGGCGGCGGTGATCGTCGCCGCCCTGCTCGCCGCTGTGCTTGAGCAGCGGGTGGCCCGCCGCAACGCCCCCGATCACAACGCCGCTTACCGCGAGCGCTACGCCTATCCCAACCTGCCGCAACGCCGCCGCAAGGTCGCCAAGAGCGACAAGCCGCCGCCCAAGTAGCGCTGGGCCGATCGGCGACGAATGGGTGAAAGCCCCCATCGGCGCGCTATAGATAAGGCAGACGGCGCCCTGTGGGCGTCACGGCCGAAAGACGAGAATGCGGACGACCCGCCGGAGCCTGGTTAGATTGTCGGCGCTCGCCGTGCCGGGTCTCGTCGTTCCGGGCCTTGCGCTCGCCGCCGAGCCCACCGGCAGGTCGGAGAAACCCTTGCGCATCCTCATCATGGGAGGGACCGGCTTCATTGGACCGCATCAGGTCCGCTATGCCCTCGCGCGCGGCCATCAGGTGACCCTGTTCAATCGTGGCCGGCAACCCCAGGACTGGCCGGGACAGGTCGAGGAACTTCTCGGCGACCGCAACACCGGCGATCTGAAGGCCCTGGAGGGCCGCGAGTGGGACGTCTGCGTCGACAACCCCACGACGCTTCCCTTCTGGGTCCGCGACGCCGGACGCGTGCTGCACGGAAAGGTGGGCCATTATATTTTCATCTCGACGATCTCGACCTACGCGGCCAACGACAGGGCGGCCGACGAGGCCGCGCCGCTCGCCGCCTACAGCGGCAAGGATCCGATGGCCGAGACAGCTGAGACCCTGCGCGCCCATGGCGAGCTCTACGGACAGCTGAAGGCCGTGAGCGAACAGGAAGCCAAGCGGCAATTCGGAGACGCGGTGACTATCATCCGGCCCGGGTTGATCATCGGCCCCGGCGACGAGACCGACCGCTTCACCTACTGGCCCGTCCGCCTGGCCCGTGGCGGCGAGGTCCTGGCGCCCGGAGACGGCGCCGATCCGGTGCAGGTCATCGACGCCCGCGACCTGGCTGAGTGGACCGTGCGTCTGGCCGAGCGGACCACGCCCGGCGTCTACAATGCGACGGGGCCGCTGCAGCCCTTGACGATGCGCTCCATGCTGGAGGCCATCGCCCCTGCGGTCCACGCCGAGGCGCGGCTCACATGGGTCTCCACAGCGTTCCTCCAGGCCCAGAAAGTTTCCCCGTGGAGCGACCTGCCGGTCTGGATTCCCGGGCAGGGCGACACCGCAGGGTTCCACCGACGCAGTATCGCCAGGGCGCAGGCCGCCGGCCTCACCTACCGCCCGCTGAGTGTGAGCGCCGCCGAAACGCTCGCCTGGTTCAGGCGCCAGCCCGCCGAACGCCAGGCAAAACTGCGCGCCGGCCTCCCGCCTGAGCGCGAGGCGAAGTTGCTGGAGATGTGGAAAGCTGGCTCCGGCGTCCGGGGCTAGCGCCGGACTCGAACAAGATTGAATTATATCAATCGCTTAGGGACGATGAAATTCGCTCCCATCGATGGGTCAGCGCACGCCGATCACCTCAATCTCCGCGCCATTGACAAGCGCCACCTCGCCCACCGCCTTGTTGAGCAGCGCGCGGGCCAGCGGCGAGACGTATGAGACGCTGCCGTTCGCTGGGTCGGCCTCGTCCTCGCCCACGATGCGGTAGGTCTGGCGCCGGCCGTCTTCGCGTTCGAACTCCACGGTGCGGCCGAACTGCACCTTGTCTGGCTGGACCGGAGGCTCGGTCAGCTGGGCCGAGGCGCGCCGCGCGGACCAATAGCGCAGGTCGCGGGTGGCGCGCGCCATGGCGGTCCGGTCGGTGCTCACGCCGCCTTCGGCCTGCGCCGTCGAATAGGCGGCCCGCGCCGCCGCCAACTCAGCTTCGATGGCGGCCATCCCGGTGGCGGTGACCAGGTTCGGATGCGGCGAAACCGGCCGGTCCGGCAGGTCGGCGGCCTGGGACTCGTAGTCTTCCTCTCGGGTGAACGCGACGGCCATGATCCGGAACCTAGGGGGATTAGCAGTGCGAAAAGACCCCGCCGATTGACGGAGCCGGCACACGGGGATCCTACATCCGCGCTGGTGGAACGGCGACCTCAATCCCCGCACCGGAACCGCGCCGCCGTCGCTTGGACGGAGACCCGGCACAGCCCCCGGTCCTTGTGCCAGAACCGGGGGCCCACGCGTGTGACTGCGCGTTGTGGCTGGCCTCGGGACGGGGATCGCCAACCGCTCCGCGCAGTCAGAACACCAGAGCGACGGCCTCGTTCCGCCGAAAGTCGCCGATTCGATCCGCATGGCCGGCGGCGCCGCAGATCGCCGAGCCCACTTGCTAAATTCGGCCGTTTGCGGAACTTTCCGCGGCGCCGGGCGCTAGCCTTACGGCGAAATGGGCCGGGGGCGCTTATGCGTCAAAACAGTATCGGTGCGTTCAGCACTTCTGCAGGTGGGCGCTACCGGCTGCTGGTCGATTCGATCACCGAATACGCCATCTGCATGCTCGACCTTGAGGGTCGGGTGACAAGCTGGAACACCGGCGCCCAACGTATCAAGGGCTACAAATCCGCGGAAATCATCGGCGACAACTACGCCCGCTTCTACAGCGAAGACGATCGCGCCGCCGGAATCCCGGCCGCCGCTCTGGACACCGCCGCCACCGCAGGCCGCTTGGAGATGGAAGCCTGGTGGGTCCGCAAGAACGGGACCCGCTTCAGGGCCCAGGTATTTATCGATCCGATCCGCAGCGCCTCGGGCGAATTGATTGGCTTTGCCACGACCACGCGAGATCTCACCGGGCGAGGGGCGACGGAGGAGACCCTGCGGCGCAGCGACGAGCAGTTCCGCCTGCTGGTCCAGGGCGTCACCGACTACGCCATCTACATGCTCGACCTGCACGGGCGAGTGACCAGCTGGAACGCCGGCGCGCAGCGGATCAAAGGCTACGCACCCCACGAGATCGTGGGTCAGTATTTCGGGCGCTTCTACACGGAGGCCGACCAGGAAGCCGGCGAACCGGCAAAGGCGCTACGCACCGCTGCTGCCGAGGGCCGCTTCGAAAAGGAGGGATTGCGGGTTCGCAAGGACGGGACCCGCTTCTGGGCCCATGTCATCATCGATCCGATCCGCGATGACGAGGGCAAGGTGATCGGCTTTGCGAAGATCACCCGGGACATCACCGAGCGGCGCGAGGCGCAAGAGGAGTTGGAGACGACCCGCCAGGCGCTGTTCCAATCGCAGAAACTCGACGCTATCGGACAGCTGACCGGCGGCGTCGCCCACGACTTCAACAACCTGCTGACGGCTGTGCTCGGCAGCCTCGAGCTCCTGCGCAAGCGGCTTCCGGAGGATCCGAAGTCCGAGCGGCTGCTTGAGAATGCCGTGCAGGGCGCGCAGCGCGGCGCGGCCCTGACCCAGCGGATGCTGGCTTTCGCCCGCAAGCAGGACCTGAATCTGCAAGGCGTCGATGTCCCTGGATTGGTCGCCGGCATGACCGGGCTGCTCCAGCGCTCGCTCGGCCCCCTGGTCCGGCTGGAAACGGATTTTCCCGCCGGCCTGGCGCCGGTCCGCACTGACGCCAACCAGCTGGAGATCGCACTCCTCAATCTGGCCGTGAACGCGCGCGACGCTATGCCCGAAGGCGGACGAATCACCATCGAGGCCAGCGAACGGATGCTCGCCCCCGGCTCGGATCTCGGCCTGCCCGCCGGGCCCTATCTGCGCCTTGCGGTGCTGGACGAGGGGACGGGCATGGACGAGACGACGCTTGCCCGCGCCGCCGAGCCCTTCTTTACGACCAAGGGGGTCGGCAAGGGCACGGGCCTTGGCCTTCCCATGGTCCACGGGCTGGCGGAACAATCCGGCGGGCGACTGCGGCTCACCAGCCGCCCGGGCTGCGGCGTCTGCGCCGAGCTCTGGCTACCCCAGGCCGACGCCGTTTCTCCTCAAGCGTCGGCCGCACCGAGGTTCGTCGACGAGACCGCCCGCCCCGCCCTGCTCGTGCTGGCGGTCGACGACGACAGCCTGGTGCTCACGAACATGGCAGCCATGCTGGAGGATCTCGGCCATCGCGCGCTCACGGCCTCGTCGGCGGCCGAGGCGCTGGTGATGCTGGGCGACCATGCCGTCGATCTGGTGATCACTGACTACGCCATGCCGCAAATGACCGGCTTGCAGCTGGCCTGCGAGATCCAGGTTCGGAAACCTGGCCTGCGCACGGTCCTGGCGACCGGCTACGCCGAGCTGCCGCCCGGCGCCGACGACGCCTTGCCGCGGCTCTCTAAGCCCTTCAACCAAGCCGAGCTTGCCCGGGTGCTGCGCGGGCTGGTTCCGGCCCGCGCAGCCGCCTGAACGGTCAGAGGGACGGCGCAGCCTTCGCGGGCGCAGCGACCGCAGCGGTCGCAGCCGGGCCTGCGGGGACCCCGCGCGGCCCTAACTCGGGCAATCCATGCCGCGCCAATTGATGCAGGGGCCGGCGGTGGAAGCCGCGGCTCTGCGTATTCGACAGATCGTACGTACCGGAGTCGCACTTGCCCTATCGTCCTTGCCACCGCACTCGAGCGCGATGATCCACTAGGCCACGCCGGTCTTCATTCTTGCGGCCTTGGTCGGTGTCTTCGTCCCTTTGACGGCGGCCTTAGAGGCCGCTGGAGCAGACTTCATCGCAGTCGCGCTCGCGGCGCCCTGCGCATAGGCGACCGCAACTCCGCCGCCGATCGCCATTACCGCCGCTGCGGCGGCCAGCACCGGAACGATGTGGGGTTTGACCTGCATGGGATTGCCTCCCCAGTTCGATCCCCCGACCGGACGCAAGCGAGGTTGCATGGCAATGTCAGGCTAGTCCAGCGCCTCCCGGAACCGTCGAAGGGGCGCCATCGGCTATCTTCGCGCGGACCTGGGCCTCGGCCCTGGCGAGGCCTTCCAAAACGTCTGGGGCGGACTCCAGCGTGGCGTTGAAGCGCCGCAGGTCTCCAGTGTCGATCCGCCGGACTGCGCGCGGCCTGGTCCGTTCGTGCCCGATCAGCGGCCCCGGTCGACAGCCCCTGGAGAACACCTCGGAGCGATGGCTTCGCGAACTTCGGGCGAGAAGCTGCCCGACGATCTCATTCCCAGTTTGGAGAGCCTTTCCTGCAGCCCCGAAGGTCGTTGCACTCGCCGGTCCAGAAGCGCCGGCGCCGCCGCGCCGCCAGCGACGTATAGCCAAGCTGGTCCGGCGCGATCAGCATCCGGCAATCGGCGCGGACAAAGGTCTGGGCCCGCGCGGGCGCGCCGGCCAGGAGGATCGCAACGACGAAGCCCGCCCGCAGCTTGCCCAGCCAGCCTCCGTTCGACATCGCGCGCGCCCTAAAACACGATTTTGACAAAGCGGCTGATCACGGCCTCGAGCGACATCATAGTGAGCAACAAGGGAACCATCGGCGCAAGGAAGGCCGCAAGAAACGCGACCAGACCCGCCAACTGGATCGGGGCCAGGCGCATCTGCGCGGCCGAAGAGTAGCTGTTCCCTAGGTCAGCGAGGGACTGGATGTCGCCGCTGCCCAGCAACGGCTCACCCGTGGGCGCATCGGTGAACCACTTGTCGCGGAACTCCCGCACGTAGCTCTGGCCCAGCGCGCCGAAGTCGCGCAGCCCAGACCGCTTCACCGGCGCCAGCTTGGGTACCCACAACATAAGGGGCCCGACGAAAACCACCAGGACGATGAGCGCGCCTTCGAGCACGTCGATCTTGAAGTCGGGGAGCTTGGCTCCGCCGAACAGGATGCGGTCGGCCATCATTCCAGCGAACAGCGTTCCGTGTGCTGCAGCAAGCAGAAGGAACGCAGTGACTGATCCTCCGAGAAAACCCAGCCCTGCGGCCTTGTCCGGATGGGTCGCGTTCAGGTCCAAGTCGAGCTTCGAGACGCTCCAAAGGAACCGCGCCCAGATGAACAGGCGGAAGTACCATCGCAGCAGCAGAAACTGCAGGAGCGGCAGGCTGACGAACAGCAGCCAGTATCCAGCCGGCGAAAGTCCGCCTGAGGGTAGGGCGAACCACCCTGCCGCGCCCATGCCGAGATAGCGGCGCAACGTAAAAAGCACGCCGACGGCATAGACGACGCCCAGCAAGAGGATCTCGGCCAGCACTGAATTCCGCAAGTTCTCCGCCCGGTGGACGATGGCCGCAAACCGGTCCGCCTCGTGCGCGCGCACCAGGCCGCGGGCCGTGAACTGGCCGACAATGGGGCGCAACCGCCGATGCACGATACCTTCCGCGATGATCAGCAACGGCGCCACGACGAGGAAGCGCAGGTGGTATCCGACGTCCTTGATCAACGGCGTTCCGTGGCCCGCGCTGAAAAGGCCCCCCTGCAGCGCCGCGAGCAACATGAGCGGCGCCCAGGTGATCAGGATGACGGCGATGACGCGTCGGGGCGCGAGGTCCATCCCCTCGGTCGTGAGCCTGGCTCGCCGAAAGAGCTGATAGAGCGGCCCGCCGGCGATCAGGGAGAAATCCGGGTCACCTGGGCCGTCCTTCGCTAGACGAGGTTGGGCTGGAGGCATGGTCCTGTTCTCCCCGCCCTGGGCGTACCGGGGAGCCTTGCGGCTAGGCCTAACGATCCACTCCGGGGCGGCCATGGGGATCAGGCATCCTCCGCATTCCCCTGCGCTGGAGACCTGAGCCGCCGCAGGGACCTCCCGTTGGCGATTGGGCCGGCGGGAGTGAGCCGCCGCCCATCTGGCAGCCGAAAGGGGCGCGGGCCCCTTCCGGGCCCGGACGCCTGGCGCTACGGCGTCTCGTAATTCAATATCGGCCCCAGCCAGCGCTCGGCGGTCTTCACATCCCAGCCCTTGCGCCGCGCATAGTCTTCGACCTGGTCACGCTCAATCCGCCCCACGCCGAAGTAGTGACTCTCCGGGTGTGAGAAATAGAGACCCGACACCGCCGCGGTCGGGTACATGGCGTAGCTCTCCGTGAGCTCGATTCCCGTCGCCTTCTCGGCGTCCAGCAGTTCGAACAACAGGCCCTTCTCCGTATGGTCGGGCTGCGCCGGGTAGCCGGCCGCCGGGCGGATGCCGCGGTACTGCTCGGCGATCATCGCCTCGACGTCGAACGGCTCGTCGGGCGCATAGGCCCACAGCTCGGTCCGCACGCGGCGATGCAAGGCCTCGGCGAAGGCCTCGGCCAGGCGATCGGCCAAGGCCGCGGCCATGATCGCCGAATAGTCGTCTCCCTTGTCCTTGAAGGCCTTGGCGATCTCGGCCTCGCCGTGACCGGCGGTGACCGCAAAACCGCCCACCCAGTCGGGCCTCGTCCCTTCCGGGGCCACGAAGTCAGACAGCGCCACGTTGGCCCGCCCGCCGTCGGCCTGGCTTTTGTCCTTGGCCATCTGCTGGCGCAACGAATGGAATCGGCCGAGCTCGGCCTTCCGGTGTTCGTCCGTATAAAGAACGATATCGTCACCGTCGGCGTTGGCCGGCCAGAAGCCCACGACGCCCTTCGCCTCGAACCACCTCTGACCGATGATCTGTTGCAGCATCACCTGCGCATCGCCGTAGAGGTCGCGCGCGGCCTCGCCCACCACGTCGTCCTCGAGGATTTGCGGGAAGCGGCCGACCAGCTCCCAGCTCGCGAAGAACGGCGACCAGTCGATGTGGCGCGCAAGGTCGGCCAGGTCATAGGCCTCATATGTCCGCGTGCCGATGAATGTGGGTCTGGGCGGTTCGTAAGCCGCCCAGTCGGGTGCGAAGGCGTTGTTCCTGGCCTCCGCCAGGGTGGCGCGCGCCCGTTTGTCCTGCCCGCGCGCGAACTGCTCGCGCACACGGGCATAGTCCGCCGCGGTCGCTGCCTGCAGCCGATCCTTCTCGGTGGGCGAAAGCAGACCCGAGACCACGCCCACCGCCCGGCTGGCGTCCAGCACGTAGGTGGTCTGGCCGCCTTTGTACCTGGGCTCGATCTTCACCGCCGTGTGGGTCTTCGATGTCGTGGCGCCGCCGATCAGGAGCGGGATCTTAAAGCCGCGCCGCTCCATCTCGCCGGCCACATAAGCCATTTCGTCGAGGCTCGGCGTGATCAGGCCGGAGAGCCCCACCATGTCGACTTTGTGGGCCACCGCCTCGTCGAGGATGCGGTCGGCCGGGACCATCACCCCCAGGTCGATCACCTCGTAGTTGTTGCACTGCAGCACGACGCCGACGATGTTCTTGCCGATGTCGTGGACGTCGCCCTTGACGGTGGCCATCAGGATCTTTCCGGCCGCCTCGCGCGGCTTGCCCTCTTTCTCGGCCTCCATGAACGGCATCAGATAGGCGACCGCCTGCTTCATCACCCGGGCGGACTTGACCACCTGCGGCAGGAACATCTTGCCCGAGCCGAACAGGTCGCCGACCACGTTCATTCCGTCCATCAACGGGCCTTCGATGACGTGCAGGGGCCGCTTGGCTGCGGCGCGCGCCTCTTCCGTGTCGGCCTCGATCCAGTCGGTCAGGCCGTGGACCAGGGCGTGGCTGAGCCGCTGCTCGACGCTTCCCTCGCGCCAGGCCAGGTCCGGCCCCTTGGCCTCGCTTTTGCCGCCCTTGTACTTGGGTGCGAGCTCGACCAGGCGTTCGGTGTTGGAGATGTTTGTGCGCTGCGGCCGGTTCAGGATCACGTCCTCAACCGCTTCGCGCAATTCCTCGGGGATCTCGTCATAGACGGGCAGTTCGCCGGCGTTGACGATCCCCATGTCCATGCCGGCCGCAATCGCGTGGTAGAGGAAAACCGAGTGGATCGCGCGGCGCACGGGCTCGTTGCCGCGGAAGCTGAACGAAACGTTGGATACCCCGCCACTGATCCGGGCGTGCGGCAGGGTTTCCTTGATCCGCCGGGTCGCCTCGATGAAGTCGACCGCATAGTTGTTGTGCTCGTCGATCCCCGTCGCCACGGCGAAGATGTTGGGATCGAAGATGATGTCCTCAGCCGCGAAGCCGATCTGCTCGGTGAGGATCTCGTAGGCGCGCGTGCAGATCGCGACCTTGCGCTCGGCGGTGTCGGCCTGGCCGACCTCGTCGAAGGCCATCACCACGACCGCCGCCCCATAGCGCTGGCAGGCCTTGGCGTGCTCGATGAAGGTTGCTTCTCCCTCCTTCATGGAGATCGAGTTGACGATCGCCTTGCCCTGCACGCAGCGCAGGCCCGCCTCGATCACCTCCCACTTGGAGCTGTCGATCATCACCGGCACGCGGGCGATATCCGGTTCGGCGGCGATCAGGTTGAGGAAGGTGACCATCGCCGCCTTGGAGTCCAGCAGGCCCTCGTCCATGTTGATGTCGAGGACCTGCGCGCCGGCATCGACCTGCTGGCGCGCAACCGACAGCGCCGCTGGATAGTCCCCATCGGTGATGAGTTTCCTGAACTTCGCCGACCCCGTGACATTGGTCCGCTCGCCGACATTGATGAAAAGAGGTCGCATTCAGTCCCACAAACAGCTCATCCCCGCGAAGGCGGGGAGCCAAGCTCACTCTGAAATCCTACTCGTCCCGCGCGTTCGCAGAGATGAGCGGGTGAAGGTCACACAAGCTCGAACGGCTCCAGCCCCGCCAGGCGCATGGCGGTCGGCCGTTCCGGGATCGGGCGCGGCTGGAGGCCCCGCACAGCGTCGGCCACGTGGCGGATGTGGTCGGGCGTCGTCCCGCAACAGCCCCCCAGGATGTTGACGATGCCCTGCTCGGCCCAATCGTGCAGCTGGTGCCCGGTCTGGTCGGGCGTCTCGTCGTACTCCCCGAAGGCGTTGGGCAGGCCGGCGTTCGGATAGGCCGAGACCAGGGTGTCGGCGATCCGGGCAAGTTCGGCGATATGCGGCCGCATCAGGTCGGCGCCCAGCGCACAGTTCAGCCCCACCGCAAAGGGCTTGGCGTGGCGGACCGAGTTCCAGAACGCCTCGACAGTCTGGCCCGAGAGCGTGCGGCCTGATCGGTCGGTGATGGTGCCCGAGATCCAGATCGGCAGGGCCTCGTAGCCTTCGTCCTGCATGTCCAGGATCGCCTTAATCGCGGCCTTGCAGTTCAGCGTGTCAGTGATCGTCTCGATGAGGAACATGTCGACGCCGCCGTCGTGCAGGGCGCGGACCTGCTCCGAGTAGGCCTGGTAGACCTGCTCGAAGGTGACCTTCCGCGCGCCCGGATCGTTCACGTCCGAACTCATCGAGAGCATCACCGGAAGCGGCCCGATCGAACCGGCCACGAACCGCGGCTTTTGCGGCTCCTTCGCGGTCCATCGGTCGGCGACCTCGCGGGCGATGCGGGCGCCCGCCAGGTTGATGTCGCGCACCGCCGCTTCCTGCGCGTACTCGCCTTGGCCGATCGAGGTCGCCGAGAAGGTGTTGGTCTCGCTGATGTCGGCCCCGGCGGCGTAATAGGCGTCGTGCAGCTCACCGACGATGTCAGGTCGGGTCAGGCACAGGATGTCGTTGTTGCCCTTCATCTGGCCGACGTGGTCCTTGAAGCGCTCGCCGCGGTAGTCCTCTTCGGCCAGCCCGCGCTTCTGGAACATCACGCCCCACGACCCGTCGAGGATCAGCACGCGCTCCTTGGCGGCCTGTTTCAGCGCTGCGATGCGTTCGGTCCGGGTCATGCCGCCGCCTCCTTCGTCTGTTCGTGTTCGCGCACGCCCAGGACGCGGCAGATCGCATAGGTCAGATCGGCGCGATTGAGCGTGTAGAAATGGAAGTCCGAAAAGCCCTCTTCGGCCAGCCGCGCGCAGGTCTCCGTCGCCACCGAGCAGGCCAAGAGGCGCCGGGTGTCCGGATCGCTGTCCAGGCCCTCGAACAGGTTGCCCAGCCATCCGGGCAGCTTGATCCCGATCGGCCCGGCCATCTTTTTCAAACCCTTGAAATTCGTCACCGGCATGATCCCGGGACAGATTGGGATCGTCACCCCGGCCTTGCGAACCCGGTCCATGAACCGCAGGAAGCCATCGAGGTCGAAGAAGAATTGCGTAATGGCGCGTGTCGCGCCGGCGTCGATCTTGGCCTTCAGCACGTCGATATCGTGCTCGATCGACGGGCTTTCCGGGTGGACGTGCGGATAGAGCCCGACGCTCACCTCGAAGTCCCCGATAGCGCGAATGCCGGCGGTCAGCTCGGTAGCGTTCCTGTAGCCGTCGGGCCGCGGCGCGTAGGCGCCTCCGATCTGGCCGGGCGGGTCGCCGCGCAGGGCCACGATGTGACGGATGCCGGCGTCCCAATAGTCCCGGATCACTTCGTCGACGTCGCCGCGGCTGGCTTCGACGCAGGTGAGGTGCGCGGCGGGCCGAAGGGACGTCTCCTTCAGCATGCGCAGCACAGTGCGATGGGTGCGGTCCCGCGTTGAGCCGCCCGCGCCGTAAGTCACGGAAACGAACGTGGGGTTGAGCGGTTCAAGCCGGCGGATCGCTTCCCAGAGGGTCTCCTCCGCCTCCGGCGTCTTCGGCGGCGAGAACTCGAAGGACACGTCGGGCCGCGGTGCGTCGCCGCCGGCGCGGGCGATCGGGCCAAGGACCTGGTCGCCAATGTTGGACTTATGGTCTCTCATGCGGCGCTCCTCTGGCGCTGGTGGTCGCGCTCAGCCGTCCAGATCTTGACCGTCAGCCCCTCCTTGCGGGCCGGCGGCAGGGCCGTGACCCTGATCTTGCTGAGGCCGGCGTCGGTCAGCCAACGGGCCATCTCCGGCTCCGCGAAGCCGAGGCGGCGGTGTTGGTGCTGCTCGCGCAGGAACTCCAGCCGGTGGGGGGCGAAGTCGGCGATGATCAACCGGCCGCCGTCGGCGACGATCCGTGCGGCTTCCTTCACCGCCGCGGCGGGGTCGGCCAGGTAGTGCAGGACCTGGTGGACCACCACCAGGTCGGCGCTTCCGGCCGGCAGCCGGGTTCCGAAAATGTCGCCGTGGCGCAGTTCGCAGCGCGGAAGCCCCGCCTCGGTCACCCGGTTGCGGGCGATGTTGAGCATCTGCTGTGAGAGGTCGAGGCCGAGCGCCGCCTCGGCGTGGGGGCCAAGCAGCGTCAGCATCCTCCCGGTGCCGCTGCCCAGGTCGACCATCCGCTTGAAGGGGCCCGGGCCGGCCGCCTCCAGAATCGCGGCCTCGACGTCGGCGTCGGAGACGTAGAGCGAGCGGATCTCGTCCCAGCGCGCCGCGTTGCGCGCGAAGTACTCCCCGGCGTCAGCCGCGCGCTCGGCCCAGACCGCCGAAAGCCTTTCGGCGTCACGCACCAGCACCGGGTCGGCGGGATCGATACGCGCCAGCACTTCGGCGACCAGGTCGCTGCCGTCGCCGCCTGCGGTCAGGCGATAGAACACCCAGGCGCCGTCCGGAAACCGCTCCACAAGTCCGGCTTCCGCCAGCAGCTTCAGATGGCGCGAGACTCGCGGCTGGCTCTGGTCGAGCACGCGGCAGAGCTCAAGGACGGCAAGTTCCTCACGCGCCAAAAGTGCTAGGATGCGCAGGCGCGAGGGCTCGCCGGCCGCGCGAAGCACCTCCACCGCCTGGTTCGCCGAGATCGTCATAGATGACATAAAGATATCTTTATGTCTTTATGTCAAGCCGATGGAGCCTCAGTCCGGCCCCGGCACCGGGCTCGCAAGCGCCTCGCCCGCCAGGAAGCGTCGAACATTGTCGATCGCCTGGGCGGTCATCAGGGGGATCGCCTCGGTGCTGCTGCCGGCCGTATGGGGCGTGAGCACAGCGTTGGGAACCTCGGCCCATCGCTCAGAAGGGGTCGGCTCCTGCGCGAAGACGTCCAGCGCCGCGCGCCACAGTCGCCCATCCTTGAGCGCCGCGATCAGGGCGTCTTCGTCGACCAAAGAGCCGCGGGCGACGTTGACGATCAACCCGGTCGGGCCGACGGCCTCGATCACTTCGCGCGAGATGAGGCCCCGGTTGGAGGCGTCGGCCCGGCTTGCGACGACCAGGATGTCGCTATCCCGCGCAAGGTCGAGCAAGGTTGCAGCTCGCGGCCAGGGCGCGGGCTTCGGGTTCGGTCCCCACCAACTGACTTCCAGCCGCAGGGATTGCGCACGCCGCGCAACGGCCTCGCCAATAGAACCAAGACCCACCACGCCCAGCCTGCGACCGCCAAGGCTCGGCTGTGGCGCCAACCGATCCTCCTGGCGCCAACGGTCTTCGCGCACAGTCCGGTCCCAGGCCGGAATATTGCGCCAGGCGGCGATCAGCAGACCGATCGCATGATCGGCGACGTCCTCGGCGTTCAGGCCCTCCGCGTGGGTGACCTCGATGCCGCGCGCCCGGCACCAGGCGACGTCCACCCCGTCGTAGCCGACGCTCACGCACGCGATCAGTCCGAGCTCCGGCAGACCCTCAAGGAATTGCGGCGTAAGCGCGAACTCCCCGGCGTGGACGATGGCGCGAACCCTTCCCCGGTCGTCCTCAGCCAAATCCCAGGCGCGCGCGGTACTTAAGCCCGCCGCGGCGAACCGCGGCTCCAGGGACGCCAGGAACGGGACCGATATCAATACCGACGGCTCGGACATCCAGGGTCTTTCTCATCTCGGTCGACAGGTCCTATAGCCACGCCGCAAGGGGCGCGTCATTCGCCGAGTTCCTTGTCGCCCAGACTTGACTCAGATATCGCCGGTCGGCAGTAAGGCCGCACGGTGAGCGGCGCGGCGGCCGGAAAATTCGCGCTCACCGGCGCTCCGCCTGACCGGCGGTCCAGCGGCCGCTTGGCTGCGTCTAGCTGCCTGAACCCCGATGCTCCTCAAGAGTCCTCTATGGCGCCACCGCGATTTCCTGCGCGTGTGGACCGCACAAACGGTGTCGGACTTCGGCGCCCGGATCACACGCGAAGGCCTCCCGATGATGGCGGTGACGGGGCTCGCGGCCTCGCCGGCGCAGCTGGGCCTGCTCGCCGCCCTGGCCAGCGGATCCGGCCTGCTTGTCGGACTGTCTGCCGGTGACTTCGTCGACCACACCGCGCGTCGGCCGATCCTCATCGCCATGGACCTGGCCCGCGCGCTGCTTCTCATCGTCCTGCCGATCGCAGCCTGGCTCGGACTGCTCAATATCTTGGAGGTCTATGCCGCCGCCGCGTTGGTGGCGGCCGCCAGCGTGCTCTTCGACATCGCCGACCATGCCTACTTGCCTGGCCTGGTCGGCAAGCCGTTGGTCACCGACGCCAACGCCAAGATCAGCGCCACCGAGTCGGTCGCCGAGATGGGCGGCCCTGCGCTGGCCGGCGTGCTCTTCCAATGGCTGACCGCCCCCATCGCCGTTGCAGTCAACGCGGCGACCTACATCGTCTCCGCCGCAATCCTGGCCCGCGTCCGCGAGCCGGAGCCGCCTCCCGCAAACGCCAGGATACGACGCGGGTGGGTCGATGGCGTCGTCACAGGCGCGCGCGTGGCGTGGCAAGAACCATCGGTGCGGATCCTGTTGATCATGACCGCCGTCGGCGCCCTCTTCGGCGGTTTCTTCAGCGCGCTCTACATCGCCTTTGTGCTGCGCGGCCTGGGCCTGACGCCCGCAATGCTCGGCCTGGGGATCGCGACCGGAGGCCTGGGCGCTTTGGTGGGCTCAGTGCTGGCCCAACCCATGGCGCGCCGGCTGGGCGTCGGCCCGGCGATTTGCGTTTCCGGAGCCCTGTCTGCGCTGGGCACCATGATCCTGCTGCTCGCGCCGCCGACGCCGGTCGGCGGCATGGCCGCCCTGGTCGTCTCCCAGTTCCTGGGCGATGCCTTCGGCGTGGTTCCCCTGGTGCTGGCCTCGAGCCTGCGCCAGACCATCTTGCCGTTGAGCGTCCTGGGCCGGGTCGGAGCGACCTTCCGCGCTGTCAGTGGCGGCGCAGCGGTAGCCGGCGCTCTGATGGGCGGGGCGCTCGGGCAGGCCTTCGGACTTCGCGAGACGCTGCTCTTCGCTATCGGCGGGCTGCTTATCGGGCCTGTGGCCGGTCTGCTGTCGCCGCTGCGCGCCGTGCGTGAGATGCCGCTCGCGCCCTGATCGCTTGTCGCGTGGGAAACCACTTGGCCTGGTTGAGTGTTGAAGCCGCGGCACTAATCCATAACGGCGTTTCGCCGTGAGGAGCATCTGATGAAGACTTTCTTCCTGGCTACGGGCGCAGCGGCGCTAGCGCTCTGCGGCGGAACTGCGTTCGCCGCCACCAAGCATTCGGCGCATTCGACCATGGCGATGAGCCCGAAGGAGCCGATTCCCTACAGCCAACTGGACGCCTACCTGAGCGCTTCGCCGAAGCAGCGGGCGTCTAAGGACTGGAGTTCCGGCCAGACTGCGGCTTCGACCGGGTCGGGCACAAATGCCTCGGCGACCGCCGGGTCCGACGTTCGTTCCACGCCGGACGCCAAACCGTCGGCTGAACCCTCCTCGACCGGGCCGGTCAATCCTCCCGCCTCCACGACGCCGGAGGCCGCCCCGAGCACGACGCCGCCGAAGGCTCCGAACAACGGCGCCTAGGTCTGACTGACGCTACCGGGATCCCGCAGGGGCAACGGGCGCCCCTGCGCCGTTACCGCGTGAACTTTTGGAACTTCACGCGGTGGGGGATCAGGCTGTCGGCTCCGAGCCGGCGCTTTTTATCCTCTTCGTAGGCTTCGAAGTTGCCTTCGAACCAGTCGACCTGGCTATCGCCTTCGAAGGCCAGGATGTGGGTCGCCAGGCGATCGAGGAAGAAGCGGTCGTGGCTGATCACAACGGCGCAGCCGGGGAAGTCCTCGAGCGCGCTTTCCAGGGCGCCAAGGGTCTCCACATCCAGGTCGTTGGTCGGCTCGTCGAGCAGGATCACATTGCCGCCGGCGGCCAGCGTCTTGGCCAGATGCACGCGATTGCGTTCACCGCCTGACAGCAGGCCGACCTTCTTTTGCTGATCGGCGCCCTTGAAGTTGAAGGAGCCCACATAAGCGCGGCTGGGGATCTCGCGCCCGCCCACCTTCATGATGTCGAGGCCGCCGGAAATCTCCTCCCAGACGTTCTTCTTGGGATCCAGACTGTCGCGGCTCTGGTCGACGTAGGCGAGCTTCACAGTCTCGCCGAGCTTCACCGAGCCCTGGTCCGGCGTTTCCTGACCTGTGATGATCTTGAACAGCGTCGATTTGCCCGCCCCGTTCGGTCCGATCACCCCGACAATGCCGCCGGGCGGCAGCTTGAAGGTCAGGTCCTTGAAGAGGAGCTTGTCGCCGTACTCCTTCTCCAGCCCCGCGACCTCGATCACCTGCTGTCCCAGCCTGGGTCCGGGCGGGATCTGGATCTGGGCGAAGGTCTGCTTGGCGTTCTCGGCTTCGTTCTGCAGGTCGTGGAAAGCCGCGAGCCGCGCCTTGGACTTCGTGCGCCGCGCGCTCGGCGATGAACGCACCCACGCCAGCTCGCGCTCGATCGTGCGCTTCTTGCCGGCTTCCTCGCGCTCTTCCTGGGCGATGCGCTTGGTCTTCTGCTCCAGCCAGGAGGAGTAGTTGCCCTCGTAGGGGATGCCCTTGCCGCGATCGAGCTCCAGCGTCCACTTGGTCACCTGGTCCAGGAAATAGCGGTCGTGGGTCACCAGGATGATGCAGCCAGGAAAGCTCTCCAGGTGGTGCTGCAACCAGGCCACGCTTTCGGCGTCCAGGTGGTTGGTGGGCTCGTCCAGCAGCATCATGTCGGGCTTGGAGAGCAGCAGGCGAGCCAGCGCAACGCGCCGCCGCTCGCCGCCCGAAAGCTTGTCGACCGGCCAGTCGTTGGCGGGGCACCGAAGCGCGTCCATCGCCATCTCGATACGGCTGTCGATGTCCCAGAGGTCACCGGCGTCCAGCTTCTCCTGGAGGGCCGTCATCTCCTCCATCAGCTCGTCGCTATAGTCCTCGCCGAGCTTGGCGGCGATGGCGTTGTATTCGTCGAAGAGCTTCTTCTCCTCGCACCAGGCGATGACGTTGCCCCAGACGTCGAGCTTGTCGTCCAGGTGCGGCTCCTGCTCCAGGTAGCCGCGCTTCACGCCGTCGGCCGCCCAAGCTTCGCCCGAGAACTCCTTGTCGATGCCGGCCATGATCTTCAGCAGGGTCGACTTTCCGGAGCCGTTGACGCCCACAACGCCGATCTTCGCGTCGGGATAGAACGACAGCCAGATGTTCTCGAAGGTCTTCTTTGGGGCACCGGGGAAGGCCTTCGTCAGGCCCTGCATTTGATAGATATATTGCTGCGCCATGGGGGCGTCCGCACCGCTCGATCGAAGTGATTGGGAATTGAGGCGTGCAGATAGCGGGGCGAAGGCCGCGGCGCAATCATCCCTCCGGTTTCGGGCGACGACGCAACGCCGCGCCGGAACCTACCCAAGCCTTCCGCGTACTCATCACAACGGCCGCCGGCCGCTTAGCGTAAAGGCCACTCCCATGGACAAGGACGAAGTTAAGGGCGCCGCGAAAGACGCCAAGGGTTCAATCAAGGAAGGTTTGGGCAAGGCCACCGGAAACGACCGGATGGCCGCGGAGGGCGCGGCGGAACGCGTCGCCGGAAAGGTGCAGAAAGGCGTCGGCTCGCTGAAGGACGCCGCTAACAAGACGCTCAAGCACTGAAAGTCCGAGCTCGGGGGCCGCGGTTCGATCCGCGGCCCCCGCTGCGTCCGGCTCAGGAGATCGCGGCGAGCCGATAGCCGATGCCCGGCACGCTGACGAGCAGCGGGGCGTCCGCGGTGCTCCCTAATTTCTGCCGGAGCTGGCCGATGTAGACCCGCAGGTACTGGATGTCGGCCCGCTCGCTTCCCCAGATCGCGCGCAACAGCTCTCTGTGACTGACGGTGCGGCCGAGGTTCAGCGCCAACTCAGCCAACAGGTCATACTCCTTGGGCGACAACCTCAGCGGCGCATGCGCCTTGGTCACCAACCGGAGGCCAAGGTCGATCTCGAGGTCGCCTGTCCGCACCAGGGGCGCCGAGCCGCGCACCTGGACCGCGTGCCTCAGCCCGGCGCGCAACCGCGCGAGCAATTCGTCGACCCCGAACGGCTTCTGCACATAGTCGTCAGCGCCCAGATCGAGCGCTTCGACTTTCATCGCTTCGGCGTCGCGCGCAGACAGCACCACGATCGGCGTCGTCAGGCCCTTGGCGCGGATATCGGCGATCACGGAAAGGCCGTCACGGTCCGGCAGGCCCAGATCAAGCAGGACGAGGTCCGGTGCGTAATGGGTAAACCAGCGCAGGCCCTCGGCCGCCGTGCGCGCTGTGACGGGGCGAAACCCTGCAGCCTTCAAGGTCGTCGCCAGCGCTGCGTTGAGGCTCGCGTCGTCCTCTACGACCAGCACCGTGGCGGGATCGGCGACGGCTTTGATCACGCCGGCGCCGGGAGCGCTCGAGCAAGCGGCGCCGACAGCCTCACCCGCGCGCCCCTGCCGCCGGCCCGGTTCTGGGCCTCGACGCGGCCGCCCTGCGCTTCCAGGAAGCCGCGCGCGATCGAAAGGCCAAGGCCGGTCCCAGGCGGGCGCCCGTCGCCGGAGACACCGCGGGAGAATTTCTCGAACAGAGGCTCGATCGCCTCGGGAAAGCCCGGCCCTTCGTCCTCCACCTCGATCCAGCCCGCGCCCCTGCCCGCGCCGTTACGCACCCAGATCTTCGATCCGGCCGGCGCGTATTTGGCGGCGTTTTCCAGCACGTTGGCGAGCGCCGTCTCGAACAGGGAGGCGTCAACCATCATCGGCGCCGCGCCAGGTCTCACCTCGTTGACCACCTGCCGGTCGGCAAGCGCCATGGCCGCGCTGCGAAGAGCCTCGGCGGTCAGTTCCGCGGGCTCGACGGCTGCGGTCTTCACGACCACCGCCCCGGCGTCGAGCCGGTTCATGTCCAGAAGGTTGCCAAGCATGGCCGACAGCCGTGCGGTCTCCGTTTCAGCCAGGGTCAGGAGTTCGGCGCGGGTCTTTGCGTCATGGGTCTCGGCGAACTTCTGCAGGCTCTGCAGGGTGAACAGCACAGTCGACAGCGGCGTCTTCAGGTCGTGCGACACGGCGGCCAGCAGGTCGGCCTTCAGGCGCTCGCTCGCCACCTCCACGCGGCTGTCGAGGACCTGCGCGGCATAGGCCTCGCGATCAAGCGCCACGGCCAGATACCCGCTGACGATTTCCACCAGTCGCTCGGGCGAGGCGGGCCGCCCGGTCTCGGCATGCGAGATCGCCACTCCGATCACCGCCTGCTGTCGCTGCGGCGTGACCACCGGCCAGAAGTCATATGCCGCGCCCTCCACCGGATAGGCCCCGCCGCGCGTCGGCATACGCGCCGCCAGCGCCCAGCCAGCGGCCTCCAGGTCGGCCGCCGTCAGATCCCTGTCCCCGGCCCGGCCGGCGACGGCGAGCTCATCTTGTTGCAGCAGCACGACGGCTGGCGCCTGGAAGAGCCGCGCAAGGGCTTCGGCGCTGGCCGCGGCCGCGCCCTGGCCGCCGCTTGCAGCCACCAGATTGCGGGCAAGGGCCTGCAGGGCGGTCGCCTGATCCACGGCTTTGCGGGCCTCGACCGCGCGCCGACGTGACTGGGCCGCGACCGCGCTTACGATGGCCGCGGTGATCAAAAGGAGCATCAACGCCCACAGGTTCGCCGGATCGGCGACATTGAGGCTGTAGATGGGCGCGATCAGGAAGAAGTTGAACGCAAGTACGCCGCCGATCGCCGCTGCGAGCGCCGGACCCCAGCCAAAGCTCACCGCGGCGATGACCACCGGCAGCACGAAGACCAGCGACAGGTTCGGGATCGTCTGCATGCGATCAACCAGCACCGCGGCCAGCGTCGCACCCGCAACCATGAGCAGCGACAAGGCATAGGCCGCCGCCGGGTGCAGGCGCTCGGTGTGCGGATCGCCGGCAAGATCGATGGCAGGGCTCACGGGTGCGCCTCCGAAGGCAGCTCGAACGGCGCAAAGAAGGCCCTTCGCTCCCGCCGGCGCAAGGCTTTCCGGCCGCCGGCCTCGACAACCACATGGGACCTTTATGTCCCCCTGAGCGACAAGCGGCGTTCGACAGGCTTAGGATCTCGGCGTTCCAGAATGTCCGCTTCGACCAACCAGACCGCCACAACCGCCGAGCCCCGCGATACGGCTCCCGCTCCGGCGCAGAGCCTGCGAACCCTTCTGACGCTCGCGCTCGGGTCCGCTGGTGTCGTGTACGGCGACATCGGCACCAGCCCTCTCTACTCTTTTCGGGAGTCCGTCACGCATCTGTCCCGCGTCGGCGGCCGGCTCGCCCAGGCCGATGTCATCGGGGTGATCTCGCTGATGCTCTGGACGCTGATGGTGATCGTGACGCTCAAGTACGTCGTGATCCTCATGCGCTTCGACAATCGTGGTGAAGGCGGCACCCTTTCGCTGATGGCGCTGGTTCAGAGAGCGGGCGGCCGCGGGGCGGGGCTGATTCTGGCCATCGGAATGGTCGGCGCCGGCATGTTCTTCGGCGACGCAGTCCTGACGCCGGCGATCTCCGTCCTATCAGCGGTGGAGGGCCTGAAGGTCGTGCATGGCCTCAGCGGGCGCATCGATCCCTTTGTCGTGCCCCTGGCCGTCGCGGTGCTGGTGGCCCTGTTCGTCGTCCAAAGGCGCGGCACCGGCGGCATAGGTCGCTGGTTCGGTCCCGTCTGCGTCGCCTGGTTTGCGACCATTGCCGTGCTCGGCCTGGCCTCGCTCGCTAAGGCGCCGCAGATGCTGGCCGCCCTGAACCCGCTGCCCGGCCTGGCGGTCCTGGCGCATCATCCGAAGATCGCCCCGGCGATCCTGGGCTCGGTGTTCCTGACCGTCACCGGCGCCGAGGCGCTCTATGCGGACATGGGCCATTTCGGCCGCAAGCCCATCCAACTGACCTGGGTGGCGCTGGTGTTCCCCTGCCTGATCGCCAACTACCTGGGCCAAGGCGCCCTGGTGCTGACCAACCCGGCCGCCGTCGACAACCCGTTCTTCCGCCTGGCCCCGGATTGGTTCCAGATTCCCCTCGTGGCGCTTGCCACGGCCGCCACCGTGATCGCCAGCCAGGCGGTGATATCCGGCGCCTTTTCGATGACCCAGCAGGCGGTGCAGCTCGGCCTCCTGCCGCGCATGACGCTGCGGCCGACGTCCGAGGCGCAAATCGGCCAGATCTATGCGCCGCAGATCAACTGGATCCTGCTGTTCGGCGTCATCGCCCTGGTGCTCGGCTTCAGGTCGTCGGATGGCCTGGCCAACGCCTACGGCGTCTCGGTCGTCGGCGCGATGATCACCTCCTCGGTGCTGGCGGTCGTAGCGATCCACCGGCTGAAGCAACGGCCGATCTGGCAAGCCTTGTTGGCGTTCTCCCCGTTCCTGGTGATCGAGTCCGCGTTCCTGGCAGCCAATCTGACCAAGGTCGTTCACGGCGGCTATGTCCCGTTGCTGATCGCTTCCGGGCTGATCCTGATCATGTGGACCTGGATGCGAGGGGTCACGAGGGTGACGCGCGCCGAGCAGAATGATCTGACCATGGCCGACGTGCTGCCGATGCTGACCCAGCGCCCGCCGCTGCGCGCCCGCGGCGCTGCGGTGTTCCTGACCTCCAGCCCCACGGCGGTTCCCGCCGCCCTGATGCACAACCTCAAGCACAATCAGGTCCTGCATGAGCAGGTGGTCCTGCTGACGGTCAAGGTGGCCCGCCGCCCACGGGTGGTGGACGCCGACCGCGTCGAGGTCACCGACCTGGCGCCCGGCTTCAAATCCATGACCTTGTCTTTCGGATTCATGGAAACGCCCAACGTCGCCAAGGGTATGGCGCTTGCGCGCGCCAAAGGGCTGAAGTTCGACATCATGCGGACCTCGTTCTTCCTCAGTCGACGGACCCTCCTGCCGCGCCGTGGCGGCGGGCTCGGCCACATGCTGGACCTGCTGTTCGTCTTCCTGACCCGCAACGCCGTACGCACCGCCGACTTCTTCCAGATTCCGCCTTCGCGCGTTGTGGAACTGGGCGCCCAAGTCGCGTTCTAGGCGAGTTTGGCCGCTGGCCTTTTCCGTCCGGGTCGGCTCCAATGAGCGGGTCGGAGTCGGGGGACGCGAATGTTCAGGGAACTCACCTTCTCAGCAGCGCTCGCCACCCTCGCCCTAACCGGCCAAGCCATGGCCCAGCCGCTCAGCCCCTTCGCATCGGGCGCCGAACAGCAGGAGGCGATGGCGGCTGGAACCCTGACGTCTGAGGCCCTGGTCAGGGATTACCTCGCAAGGATTTCGGCCCTCGATAGAGGCGGCCCCAAGCTCAACAGCGTGATCGCACTCAATCCGCACGCCCTGGCCGACGCCCGAAAGCTGGACGCCGAGCGCAAGGCAGGCCACGTGCGCGGACCGCTGCACGGCATCCCGGTGCTGCTGAAGGATAACATCGAGGCTGACGACGGTGTCGCGACCACCGCGGGCTCGCTGGCGCTGAAGGACAATGTCACCGGTCGAGACGCCACGATTGTCCGCCGGCTGACCGCCGCGGGCGCGGTGATCATCGGCAAGGCAAACCTTTCGGAGTGGGCGAACTTCCGCTCCACCCGCTCCATCAGCGGCTGGACGGCGATCGGCGGCCTCGTGCGCAACCCCTATTCCCTCGATCGAAGCGCCTGCGGCTCCAGCGCCGGCTCTGGCGCGGCTGTGGCGGCCGGCCTGGCGACCGAGGCCATCGGCACAGAGACGGACGGCTCCGTCACCTGTCCAGCTGCGAGCAATGGGGTGGTGGGGCTCAAGCCAACCGTTGGTTTGGTTTCGCGCACCTTTGTGGTGCCGATTTCTCCCGAGCAGGACACGCCCGGACCGATGACCCGCACGGTGAGGGACGCGGCCGCCGTGCTGGGCGTGATCGCCGGCTCCGATCCGGCCGATCCTTGGACGAAGGAGGCCGACGCGCACAAGGCCGACTACCTGGCCGGCCTCAAGGCTGACGCTTTGAAGGGCGCAAGGATCGGCGTCCTGCGGATGACGGCCGGACGTTCGCCGCAAACGGACGCGATCTTCGAGGAACAGCTCGCCACCCTGCGCAAGGCCGGCGCGGTGCTGGTAGAGGTAAGAGGCCTGGAGGATTCAACCCTTAACGCCATCGCCGGCAACGAATCGGAGGCGTTGCGCGTCGAATTCAAGGCGTCGCTCAACGCTTACCTGGCCTCGACGCCGGCCAAGGTGAAGACGCGCACCCTCGAGCAGTTGATCGCCTTCAACGCTCGGGAACCGCGGGAAACGCCTTTGTTTGGTCAGGAGATTTTCGAACAGGCCGCCAAGGCGCCCGCGATCACCGACGAACCTTATCTGCAGAAACGCGCTGCAGCACGTAAGATGGCGCGGGAGGCCCTGGACAAGATGCTGCAGGACAACAACGTCGAGGCGCTGGTCGGACCCTCCACCGGCCCGGCCTTCATGGTCGATCCGATCGACGGCGCTCGGGCCCTGGGCTCCTATTCGACCCTGCCGGCTGTAGCGGGATATCCACATCTCACCGTGCCAATGGGTGACGTCTCCGGTCTGCCGGTAAACCTGTCGCTGATCGGGCCGGCCTGGTCCGAGGCGCGACTGCTGGCCCTGGGTTACGCCTTCGAACAGGCGACCCATGCCCGGATAAATCCACAATTCTTGCCCAACATCGGCGCGAGGCCGGAATTCGCGAAAGCCTACGATCCGCGTTGAGGCCCTTGCCCAGTCCGCGTTTCGCCCCAATTTGAGTATGAAGCTTCAGCGTTCGCAGAAAAAAAGGCCCTTCCCCTGGCCAAGCTTTGGAATAGATCGGCAAGCCGGACCACCCCAGCGGAAAAGCGGGGGGCCAAGCGCCGGCGTGAGCGCGCCGGACTGTTCGTTGCGTCCTCAACGGGGGTGTCTTCAATGGCGTTCGAGGAACGAAGAATTGAGCGGGTCGTCGGGGTTTCGGATTTCGACGCCTCTGGGGTGAAACCGGACAGATCGCCGCGTCCAGAGGTCGAAGGCGCTTCCGACGGTGCGGCCCCAGGCTTTCACCTCATCGACACGACAATGATGTACGCGCCGCGCTCCGGCGGGGTGAAACGCTACCTGACCGCCAAGCGCGCCTGGCTCGAGAGCCGTCGGCCAGATGTCCGCCACACCCTGGTGGTGCCCGGTTCGGCCACCCGCGCCGAGGCGCCCGGCCTGCACACGATCTCGGCGGCCAAGCTGCCCTTCGGAGACGGCTACCGAATGCCCGCCAGCCCGACCAAGTGGGCCTCGGTGCTGCGCCTCCTGGAGCCTGACATCATCGAGGCCGGCGATGTCTTCGTGCCGGGTCACGCGGCGATGGAGGCAGGGGAGGCGCTGGGCGTGCCGGTGGTCGGCGTCTGCCATACCGACGCGCCGACGCTGGCGGCCCTGCACCTTGGCGACTGGGCCGAGCAGCCGACCTTCAACCTCTGGGCCCAAGCCTATCAGCGCTTCGACCATGTGGTGGCGCCGAGCCGCCACACCGCCTCGCGCCTCGCCGACGCCGGCGTCGAGCGGGTGAGCGTACATCCCCTGGGGGTCGATCTCGACCTCTTCCACCCAAGCCGCGGTGACCGCGCAGCCCTGCTCCGGCGGCTGGGATTCCCGACCAATTGCCGCTTGCTGGTCTTTGCCGGCCGCCCGGCGCGGGAGAAGAACATCGACGCCATGGTGGCCGCCGTGGAGAAGCTCGGCGATCCCTACCGTCTGGTGCTCATCGGAGCAGGCAAGGACGTCCGCTACAGCAGCCGCGTCGCCTGCATTGATTTCGAGCGCGCGCCGGAACGCCTGGCCGGGGTCATCGCCAGTTGCGACGCCTTCCTGCACGCCAACGAGAATGAAATATTCGGGCTGGTGGTGCTGGAGGCCATGGCGGCCGGCCTGCCGGTGATCGGGCCCAACAAGGGCGGCGTCGGCGAGCTTCTCGACGAGGCCGTGGGCCAGCTTGCTCACGGTGTCGACCCGGCGAACCTGGCTGACGCGGTCGATACCCTCTTCGCGCGCGATCTCGGAGCCCTGAAACTCGCCGCGCGCCGACGGGCGGAGACCCGTCACAGCTGGGACCACACCTTCGAGGGGCTGACCCGGCTCTACGTTCGGCTCCTCGACCGCACGCCGCGGCGCCCGCCGATGAGGCTAAGCGCGTAGGGGAAGATGCGGGAAGGTTGAAGCGTCTTCCGGCAGCCGAGCCGGCACGATCCCACGGCCTGCCCTCGCAGGCTGCGCCGAAAACTATCGCCCGGTCGGCATGTCCTTGAAGGCCACGTCCTTGTCGACGCGAATATCGCCCGGCAGGCCAAGAACCCGCTCGGCGATGATATTCTTCAGGATTTCGTCGGTGCCGCCGGCGATCCGAAGACCCGGCGCGGACATCAGCGAAGCGTGGAAGCCGGCGTGCAGCGGCGCCAGGTCGGGGTCGTTGATGATCCCGAACTGATCCAGCATCTCGACCGCGGCATTGCCGAGGTCCTGCATTTGCAGCGCGCTCACCACCTTGCCGATGGAGCTTTCAGGCCCCGGTGTCTGGCCTCGCGACAGCGCCGTCATGGTGCGGTTTCGGGTGTGCTTCAGGCCCTCGGTCGCCACGTACCAGTCCGCCAGCTTCTCACGAATCGCCTGGTCCTTCAGGACCGGTGCGCCATCGAGGCCGGTGATGCCGCGCGCTACCTCCAGGAACTGGGCCCAACCCGCCCCCGACGGCCCGCCCACGGCCAGGCGCTCATTCATGAGCGTGACCAGGCTCACCTTCCAGCCGTCATCGATCGCCCCCAGCCGCTGGCTGTCCTTGACCCTGACGTCGGTGAAAAACACCTCGTTGAAGCCGGACCCGCCGGACATCTGATGGATCGGCTTCACCTCGATGCCCGGGTCGCGCATGTCGACCCAGAACATAGTCAGGCCTTTGTGCTTCGGCGCGTCCGGGTTGGTGCGGCAAACGACGATGCCGAAATCCGAGAACTGCGCGCCCGTTGTCCACACCTTCTGGCCGGAGATCAGCCAGTCGCCTGAACCGTCGGGCGCACGCACCGCCTTGGTCCGCGCGGCCGCCACATCCGATCCGCCCGAGGGCTCCGAGAAGAGCTGGCACCAGATCTCCTCGCCGCGTAGCGCCGGCCCGACGAACCGCGCCTTGGTCGCTTCGTCGGCGAAGGCCATCACCGTCGGCACGCACATGCCCAGGCCGATCTGGAAGGGGTTGCCCGGCACCGGATGCCTGGCCTCTTCCTGGTTGAAGATCACCTGCTGCACCGGTGTTCCGCCCGCACCGCCCCATTCTTTGGGCCAGGTGATCTGGGCATAACCCGCGGCGGCCTTCTTGGCCTGCCAAGCCTTCGACTCGGCCATCGCCCCGCCGCCCTCGCCGTCGTCTGCGGAACCGCGCTTGGGCGCATTGGCGTCGAGCCAGGCTTTGACCTGGGTGCGATAGGCGGCTTCTTCGGGTGTGTCGTTGAAGTCCATCTGTCCGCTCCTAGGCCGCGTTGCGGCGTTCGAGATGGCTGACCAGCCGTTCCTTCCAGACGCGGGGCGCACCGGCCACGAGGCTGAGCTGGCGCGACCGGCGGTAGTAGAGATGGCAGTCCATCTCCCAGGTGAAACCAATGCCGCCGTGGGTCTGGATGTTCTCTTTCGCGGCGAACCAGAAGGCCTCTGAGGCGGCGATCCGCGCCGCGCTTGCCGCCAATGGCGTCTCCGGCGCATTGGTATTGAGCGCCCAGGCCCCGTAGTAGGCGTTGGAGCGCGCCAGCTCGTTCTTGACGTAGACGTCGGCCAGCTTGTGCTTGATCGCCTGATAGGAGGCGATGACGCGACCGAAGGCGTAGCGTTCCAGCGCGTAGGCCTTGGCCATCTCAAGGCATTTGTCGGCGCCGCCGCACTGCTCGAAAGCCAGCAGGATCGCGGCCCTGTCGAAGATCTGCTCGACGAGCTCCATACCCGCCCCGGCCGACCCCAAGCGACTGACCGGCGCATCACTGAAGGTGAGCTTGGCGGCATCGCGCGTCGGATCCAGGGTCTTCAGCGCCTGGCGGGTCACGCCAGCGCCCTCGAGATCGACCAGGAATAGACCTGGCTTGCCATTCTCCTTGGCCAGCACCAGCGCGACATCGGCGATGTCGCCGTCTGTGACCGGCAGCTTGACGCCGTTCAGGCGGCCGTCGGAGACCGTGGCCCGGACGGTCGCCGCGGTCGTCGCGCCCGGCCCCTCGGACGTGGCGATCGCCCCGATGATCCGGCCTGCGGCGATCTTCGGCAGCAGGTCCGACTTCTGCTCGTCGTCGCCGGCCAACAGGATCGCCTCGGCCAGAAAATATACGGTCGAGGCAAAGGGGATCGGGGCGACCGCCCTGCCGAGTTCCTCGGCAATCACGCAGAGCTCGAGGTGGCCCAAGCCGAGGCCGCCGTATTGTTCGGGTATCGCCGCGCCCAGCCAGCCCTGTTCGGCCACAGCCTTCCAGAGAGCCTGGTCAAAAGCCTTTCCCTCATCGTCCAGCACGGCGCGCACGCGCTCGGGCGAGGCGTTGGCGTCGAGGAACTTTCGCGCCTCGGATTTCAGGAATTTCTGGTCGTCGGAGAAATCGAAGTTCATGCGCCGCCTGTCCCGCCGGTTTTCCCGGACTTCGAAAGGGTTCCTCGATAGCCAGCATACGCGCCGCAGGTAGGCTGAAAAGCGTGACCTCGCGTCAGGCGCGCGGCGCTGACGCTCGGCCCAGCCAGAGCGCGCGCGGCTCACGCCTTGGCCCGGCGGGCGTGAAGGACTAGATGCTGGCCATGCGCACAGAAAGCCCCCCGCCCATCCGGCTCGTCGACTACCGGCCGCCGGCCTTCCTGGTCGACGAGGTCTACCTGACCTTCGAGCTGAAACCCTCCGCGACCCGGGTGAAAGCGAAATTGAAGGTGCGGCGCAACGGCGAGCATGCCGAGCCGCTGAAGTTCAACGGGGAGCGGCTGACGGCAATCTCCGTGGCGATCGACGGGCGGGCGCTGACGCAGGGCGAGCACGCGATCGACGGCGAGTTCCTGACCATTCCCGACACGCCGGACGCCTTCACGCTGGAGACCGAAGTCGAGATCGATCCCGACGCCAACAAGGCGCTGGACGGGCTCTACATGTCCGCCGGTCGGTTCTGCACGCAATGCGAGGCCGAGGGCTTCCGCAAGATCACCTTCTGGCCCGACCGCCCCGACGTCCTGTCGCGCTTCACCGTACGGATCGAGGCGGACAATTCCTTTGCCCGCTTGCTGGCCAACGGCAACCTGATGGAGACCGGTCCCTTGCCGGGCGGGCGCCACTTCGCGGTCTGGAACGACCCGTTTCCAAAACCCTGCTACCTGTTCGCCCTCGTCGCCGGCGAGCTCGACGTCCTTGAGGACAAGCTCGTCACCATGAGCGGGCGGACCATCGACCTGCGCATCTACGTCGATCCGGGCATGGCGCCGCGCGCCGCCTACGCCATGGATGCGCTGAAGCGTTCGATGAAATGGGACGAGGACGCGTTCGGGCGCGAGTACGACCTCGACCTCTTCATGATCGTTGCAGTGCGCGACTTCAACTTCGGGGCCATGGAGAACAAGGGGTTGAATATCTTCAACTCCTCGCTCCTGCTGGCCGATCCGGCGACTGCCACCGACATGGATTTCGAGCGCATCGAGAGCGTGGTTGCGCACGAGTATTTTCACAACTGGACCGGCGACCGGGTCACCTGCCGCGACTGGTTCCAGCTGTGCCTGAAGGAGGGCCTGACGGTCTTCCGCGACCAGAGCTTCTCGGCCGACATGCGCGGCCACGCGGTGCAGCGGATCAAGGACGTCAAGGCGCTGCGCGCCCGGCAGTTCGCCGAGGACCAAGGTCCGCTCGCCCACCCCGTGCGGCCCACCAGCTACCTGAAAATCGACAACTTCTACACAGCGACGATCTACGAGAAGGGCGCGGAGGTGATCCGCATGCTGAAGACCCTGATCGGGCCTGACGCCTTCCGAGCCGGCATGGACCTCTATTTCGAGCGCTGGGACGGCCACGCCACGACCGTCGAGGAATTCATCCGCTGCTTCGCGGAGGTCTCCGACAAGGACCTGACAGCCTTCTTCACCTGGTACGAGCAGGCCGGCACGCCCAACGTGACCCTCTCCAGCCGCTATGATGAGGCGCGCGGCGAGCTGACGCTGGAGCTGGCGCAGGAAACGGCGCCGACGCCTGGCCAGCCGACCAAGCGCCCCCTCCCCATCCCGGTGACCATCGGCCTGCTCGACGGCGACGGCCGGACACAGGCCTTCCTGCGCGACGGACAGGCGCTGGATGAGACGGTGATCGTCCTCGACGGCGAGCGGACCACGGTCACGCTGACCGGCGTCGACGAACGCCCCGTGGTTTCGGCGCTCCGGGGATTCTCAGCCCCGGTGAAGCTCGTCAGCAACGCCGAGGCCCGCGACCGCTATATCCTGCTGGCAGGCGACCCCGATCTCTTCAATCGCTGGGAAGCGGGCCAGGAGCTGGCGCGCGCCCTGATCCTGGGCCGCGCCACCGGCCAGGCCGATGAAGTGGGCGAGGAGCGCTACGCCGAGGCCGTCGGCCGAGCGCTGGCCGACCAGGCCGCCGACCCGGCGTTCAAGGCGCTGCTGCTGGCCTTGCCGTCAGAGCCGGACCTGGCGCTGGCCATGAACCCCGCCGATCCCGCCGCTATCCACGATGCCCGCGAAGCCCTTCGCACGCGGCTGGCGTTGCATCTGTCCGATGAGCTCAAGCGCCTGCACTCGGGCCTGCAGGAAATCGGCGAGTTCTCGCCGGACGCGGCCGGCGCCGGGCGCCGGGCCCTGCGCAACGCCGCGCTAGAACTGATGGCCGCCAATCCCCGCTCCGAGATCGGCGAGCTTGCTGCGGGCCATTATCAGGCGGCAGCCAACATGACCGACACCATGGGCGGGCTCCTGGCGCTCACGCTGATCGGTGGCGAGCTCTACGAAAAGGCGCTGACCGACTTTTACGGGCGCTGGAAGAGCGAACCCCTGGTGATCGACAAATGGTTTGCCGCCCAGGCGCGTGATCCCGACGAAGGCGCGCTCGGCCGGGTCATGGCCTTGACCGCGCACCCGGCGTTCGAGGCCAAGAACCCCAATCGCCTGCGGGCACTGGTCTCGACGTTCGCGAACTTCAATCCCGTGCGGTTCCACGATCCGAGCGGGGCGTCCTATCGCTTCCTCGCCGATCAGATCCTCGCCACCGACGGCTTTAACCCGATGACTGCAGCGAGGCTCGTCGAACCGCTCGGCGGCTGGCGGCGCTACAAGCCCGAGCTCGGCGCCCTGATGCGGGCGGAGCTTGAGCGGATTTTGGCGGCGCCTGGGCTGTCCAAGAACGTCTTCGAGCTGGTCAGCCGCGCCCTGGGCGAGAAGGAGCCCACTCAACCTTAGCGAGATAATTCACCGAATGACGGTGACGCTGTTTGCGCTTCCGGCTTAGACTCTGCCTCGTGATCGGGGTGATTTGGTTTCCAACCGGGGGAGCGGGGGGCGTTGGCTGCAGGCGACAGCGATAGCGCGGCCCGATCGCGGCCAGCTAAGGCGCGGCCGGCGGATCGGTCCGCAGACCTGTCGATGAAGCCGCCGACGCAGCGCTTTGCGCGTCTGGCGATCCTCGCGGCCCTGTTGTTGCTGGCGGTCTATACAGCGGTCGCCGTCACCCGCCTCCTGCGCGGACCGCTTGGGCCCACCGAGCAGTTGGTCTCCCTGCTGATCCCGCTGATCGTGGCCTTCGCGCTCGGCCTGATGTTGTTGGTCGAATCACGTCGAGTCGAACGCGCCCGCGCCGCTTTCAGCGACAGCGAACAGCGCTTCCGACTGGCCGTAGAGGCCGCCCGCTGCGGCATTTGGGAATGGGACCTGACGGCGGACGAGATCTTCATGTCCGACGTCACCGCCGCCCTGTTCGGCTGGCGCGGCGGAGTGGTCGACGGCCAACAGGTGCTGGACCGCGTGTCCGAGGGCCACCGCGACGGCCTGCGCGAGGCCCTGGGCGCCGCGGCGGTCTACGGCGGCTTCGATGTTTCCTTCCGGGTGCCCAGCCTGACCGGCGGACGGCCGGTCTGGATCGACGCCCGCGGCCAGGGTTTCGGCAAGAGCCCCGAGGGTGGCTATGCGCGCATCATCGGCGTGGCCCTCGACGTAACCGAGGAGCGCCTGGCCCAGGCTCGAGCCCAGGCCGCCGAGAGCCGTCTGCGCGATGCGATCGAGAGCGTCTCGGAAGCCTTCGTGCTTTGGGACAAGCAGGGCCGCCTCCTGATGTGCAACCGCAACTACCGCAGCTTCTTCCGGCTGGAGCCGCATGTCCTGAAGCCGGGGGTCGCGCGCGAGGAGCTGGAGGGCCATGCAAGGCTTGCGGTGCGCCAGGACTTCCCGGCGCTGGGTGGCCGCAGCGGCGTGCGCGAGGCCGAGCTGGTTGACGGCCGCTGGGTGCAGGTCTCGGAGCGCACCACCGCCGAGGGCGGCCTCGTCGTCACGGCCGCCGACATCACCGCGCTGAAGGCCCAGGAGGAAGCCAGCCGGGTCAATGAGGAGGAGCTGCGCCGCGTCGTCGACAACCTCGAGCGCAGCCAGGAGCAGCTGTCGGAGCTGGCCCGCAAGTACGAGGCGGAGAAGGTTCGCGCTGAAGGCGCCAACCAGGCCAAGAGCGAGTTCCTGGCCAATATGAGCCACGAACTGCGCACGCCACTCAACGCGATCAACGGTTTCTCCGAGATGATGACCACGGAGATCTACGGCCCGCTGGGCGACGCCCGCTATGGCGACTATGCGCGCGACATCCTTAGCTCCGGCCAGCACCTGCTCGCGCTGATCAACGACATTCTCGACATGTCGAAGATCGAGGCCGGCAAGATGAACCTGCGTTTCGAGTCGGTGGCGGTGGAGGACGTGGCGGAGGACGCCCTTCGTTTGGTGCGCAATCGCGCCGAGGCCGCAGGTCTTGCGCTCAGGCTCGACTTCAGCGACCTGCCCGAGGTCGAGGCCGATTACCGGGCGATCAAGCAGGTGCTGCTGAACCTGCTCTCCAACGCCATCAAGTTCACCCCGCGCGGCGGCATGGTCACCGTGCGCGCCGAGCGCCGCAACGATCCCCTTGGCGAATGGGTGCGGATCAGCGTGCAGGACACAGGCATCGGCATCCCGCCCGACGATCTGGCGCGCCTGGCCCGCCCCTTCGAGCAGATCGAGAGCCAGCACGCCAAGACCCAGCAGGGCACGGGACTAGGGCTGGCGCTGACCAAGTCGCTGGTCGAAATGCATGGCGGCCTTCTGGACCTGCGCAGCGCCCCGGGCCACGGAACCAGCGCCACATTCTCCCTGCCGGTGCGCCAGGGCGCCTCGGCGTTGGCCGCGGCAAGCTGACGGAGCGGCCGAGCGCATCGGCACGTATCCACAGTTTCACGATCTATCGCCGCTCCAGGAACCCTCGTCCTTCGAGAATCGCCGGCGTCGCCTTCTCAATCCGCATGGTCCGCGTCGCAGACTGTTTCGCGCCGGCGAAGTGAAACAGGTATCCTCTTTGCCGACCCGGCGTCAGCGCCTCGAACGCGCGCTTGAACCGCGGATCGTTTCGGAACTTCTCCTTCAACTCCTCGGGCACAGGATACTCCGGGGGCCTCATCTCGACCTTCATTCCCGCCTTCTCGGCCGCCATCGCCTCGCGCACGTAGGCCTTGATGGTGGCCGCCTTCGTCGCAATCTCCTTGGCGCCGGTGAATTTCATCACCCGCGCTGCCTGAACCTGTCCGAGTTGCACCAGCAGATTCTTCGGATCCTGCAGCAGCGCACCCTGAAAGAAGCCCAACGCGCAGTATTCTTTGAAGCCCTGAATGATGACGACATTTCTTCCGTCCATTGTGTAGCAGGGCTTTGCCCACTTGCACTCCTCTCTCAAGTCAAACTCAGACAGGATCCTTTGCAGCTCGACAATCTCAGCCTGCCACCGCTCCCGATACGCCATCTCCATGCCGTACCTCCGTTGTTGAAAGTTGCCGTGAGGCTGACTACGCCGGTCGCGTTGCAGATCCATTAGTCCGACAAGCGGACCTCCCCAAGGCCCGCCCTGGGTGCGGGTTGGGGGGACTTTAGGCACGGGCCTGAAAGGCGGACATATTGGCAGCTTCGCTTGCCGCAGGAGATCGCGGCTCGCTAAGGTGCCTCTGGGGCCGCAGGGCGGGGCGCAACAATGTCCGAGATCTTCATCTCCTACGCTCGCTCCACGGCAACCCAGGCGCAAGCGGTCGCCGAGGCGCTGCGCGGCCTGGGCTACGACGTCTGGCGCGATGACGAGCTGCCGGCGCACCGGGCTTATGCGGACGTGATTGAGGAGCGTCTGCTCGCGGCCAAGGCGGTGGTGGTTGTCTGGTCGGCGGAAGCGGTGAGGTCGGAGTGGGTGCAGTCGGAGGCCGATCAGGCCCGCGCAGCACGCAAACTGGTCCAGCTCACGCTCGATGGCGCCAAGCTGCCCATGCCGTTCGACCGCATCCAGTGCGCCGACCTGACCGGATGGACAGGGGACTTGGACGCTCCGGGCTGGCGCAAGGTGGCCGCCAGCATCGCCGAGCTGATGGGCGGCCCCGCCTCGCACGCCGCGGCCCCGGCTGCGCCCGCATCGGCCCGCCAGCAGTCGATCTGCGTGCTGCCATTCGCCAACATGAGCGGCGATGCCGAGCAGGAGTATTTCAGCGACGGCATCAGCGAGGACATCATCACCGACCTTTCCAAAGTCTCGGCGCTCTCGGTGGTCGCCCGAAACACCGCCTTCACGTTCAAGGGACGGGCCTTCGACCTGTCGCAGGTGGCACGTCAGTTGAACGTCAGTCATTTTCTGGAAGGCAGCGTACGCAAAGTTGGAAACCGGGTGCGCATCAGCGCCCAGTTGATCGACGCCGCCGCGGGCGACCACGTCTGGGCCGAACGTTACGACCGCGATCTCACCGACATCTTCGCCCTGCAGGACGAGATCTCCGAGGCGGTGGTCAAGGCGCTGAAGCTGAAGCTGCTGCCGGAAGAGAAGCAGGCGATCGAGCAGCGTGGGACGACGAGCTCCGATGCCTACAACCTCTATCTGATGGCGCGGCAGTATTGGGTGAGCGGCAATGACGGCGATAGCCGTCGGGATGAGTCAATTCTTCGCATCTGCCGGCGGGCTACGGACATTGACCCGAACTATGCGCGGGCATGGGCCCTGATGGCCCTGACGCAGACTGCGCTGCGTTTCAGGCACGGAAAGCTGGAGAACGATGGGCTGGCGGCCGCTGAACGAGCGCTCGCGCTCGACGCCAATCTTGCCGAGGCCCACTGTGTCATGGCGAGGCATCTGGCCGAACAAGGACTTCACGACCAGGCGAACGCGGAGATCGAACTCGCCCTTCAGCTGGACGCCGAGTCTTGGGAAGTGAACAAGGAAGCCGGACGGCTGATCTTCAGGCAGGGTCGGATCGCTGCCGCGGTGCCGTTTTTTGAAAAGGCGGCGGCCCTCATGGAGACCGACTATCACGACCCGCTCATGTTGATCACTTGCTACACCGCGCTCGGTGACGCCGTTGGGGTCCAACGCGCGGCGCAGGCAGTCGTCGGCCGCGCCGAGAAGGCCCTGGCGCACGACAGCAGCAACGGAGCCGCCATGGCGTCCATTGCAAATGGGCTTGCATGCCTAGGCGAGGCGGAGCGCGCCAGGGAGTGGACAAGGCGCGCACTGCTGATCGATCCGGAAAACCTGATCATGCGATACAATCTCGCTTGCTGCATCGGGAATTATGTCCACGACGCGGACGCAGCGCTTGAGCTCCTGGGCCCCTATTTCATCAAGGGGACCATGCCTGAAATCAGACATGCCGAGGTCGATCCCGACATGGATCACCTCCGCGCCGATCCGCGCTTCCAGTCCATGGTCGCCGACGCGCATCGACGTCTTGCCGCAGCCAACGAGCCCGGCTCGCCGCCCGCAGATTAGCCAGCCTGCCACGAACCTTGGGTAGGCAATTGGGGCCGAGCCGGAGTGCGTGGAGCCCGCTTGACTTCAATTCGACGTTTAGCTAACTATCAACCCATGAACGCCGTGTTCAAAGCCCTCTCGGACCCGACGCGCCGCCATGTGTTGGAGCTTCTCAGGGAGCGGCCGATGACGGCGGGCGAACTGGCCGACCATTTCCCGGTTTCCAAGCCCACCATGTCGACCCACTTCTCGGTGTTGCGCGAGGCCAACCTGGTCGACGCCCAAAAGGTGGGGAAGACCGTCATCTATCGACTGAAGCTGTCGGTGCTTGAGGACGCGCTCTTGGGCTTTGTGGGGGCCTTCAGCGCCGTTACGCGCCCCGCAACCGCCGCGCCGATCAAGGGGACGATGTCATGATCCACAAGAACCTGGCCATCGGCCTTGCCACCGCAGGCGTCTACATCGGAGGCGCGTTGGCCATGAAGGCGGCGGAGACGTCGGGCCTCCTGCCGCACGACATCGGAGATCGCGCGTTTCAGGCATTCATCGGCCTGACCCTGGCGGTCTACGCAAACTTCCTGCCGAAGTCCCTGGGGGCTTACCGCAACGCCGTATCGGCCATGCGCATGGAGGCGGTGCTGCGGGTGAGTGGATGGGCCTATATGCTGGGCGGCCTGGCCTTTGCGGTGACTTCACTCCTGCCGCTCCCCGGCATGGTTCCGATCGCGCTCCTCGGAACGGCGACAGCATACGTGCTGGGCTACTCTGTATGGGCCTTCATGGAGCATGGACCAGACAAGGGAGCATGCACGTAGGGAACGGGATCTGACGCTCGTCTGACCATCGGAAGGACTTCCTGCGCGAGCCGCAGAGCTTGCGGCTTTCTCATCCCACCTTCCGACCCCGCTGGGCCGATGTGCGCGCCCCGAAGATCCGCACGCCGATCCTCACCCTTCCGGCCCGCGAGCAGGCAAACGCTCGCGCGACCTGCGCCTTACCGATTGACGCCCCGCGCCCGCTCACGTCTCAATGCGACGACACCTACGGGCGGGGGCACTAGGTTGAGTGAGATTTCGCAGGCAGGCGGCACGCTGGGCGCGGGCGACCGCAATCGCTCGTTGACCTACATCTTCGGGCTGATGCTGTTGGTAGGCTTCGGCTCGCCCGCGGCCGGTCTGGTCGATGTCCCGATCACCTTCTTCCTGAAGAACAAGCTGCACCTGCCGGCCCATGAGGTCGCCAACTTCCGGCTGGTGGCGGCGATCCCGCTCTATGTCGGCTTCCTGTTTGGTTTCGCGCGCGACCGCTGGGACATCCTGGGCCGCAAGGATCGCGGGATGATGATGGTATTCGCCAGCGTGTGCGCTGCTGCGTACGCCGGCTTCGCCTTTGTCCCCGTAAGCTATCCCATGCTGATGGCGGCTGTGGCCCTCTCCGCCGTGGCGTGGTCGTTCGCACGCGCCGCCGAGCAAGGGCTTGCATCGATGGCGGGCCAGCAGCTTGCGGTGACGGGCTGGATGAGCGTCATCTGGAGCATGGCCGCCTCGGTGCCATACCTCGGCGCTTACCTCATAGGCGGAGCCCTGAGCCAGGCGCTGGAGGGCCGTACCGCAGAGCAGGCGGCGCGCACCTTGTTCCTGGTCGCCGCAGGCGTGATGGGTGCGATGGCGCTCTACAGCGCCTGGAAACCGAAATTTCTCTACAGCCACCTCAAGGCCGAGGCTCATGCCGATCGACCGCTGCAGGACCTCGCCAGGCTGTTCCGCCACTGGCCGGTCTATCCGGCGCTGGCGGTCTGGTTTCTCTGGTCATTTGCGCCAGGATCAGGCACCGCGCTGCAGTTCCACATGCAGAACACGCTGCACGCCAGCGACACCCAGTGGGGCGCCTGGAACGCCATCTTCGCAGCCGCCTTCATCCCCACTTACCTGGTCTATGGCGCCCTGTGCCGGCGGTTTACGGCGCGCACCCTGCTTTTCTGGGGCACCGCAGTGGGCATTCCCCAGATGGTCCCGCTCTATTTCATCCACTCCGTGGACCAGGCCATGTGGGCGGCCGCCGTCATCGGGCTGACCGGCGGCGTCGCCTCGGCGGCCTATATCGACCTCCTGATGCGCTCAGCGCCCAAAGCGCTGCAGGGCACCATCATGATGACAGCGGGCAGCCTCTACTGGGTCGCTATCCGGTTCGGCGACGTGCTTGGCACGCGGCTCTACGAGCAGGCGGGTGGGTTCGGAGCGTGCGTCATCGCCATCACGGTGGTCTACGCCCTTATCGTCCCGGTGCTTTTGACCGTACCGCGGTCCCTGATCGCGACGCGCGAGGGAGAGGTTCTGCCGCTGGAGGAGCCCGCCTTGGAAGTCGGGGCTCAGGAGACGCTGCACGCCTAGGCCTCGGAGGATCCCGTCCGGGCTTACGGTCTTCTCAACCCATCGCTGTCCGAGGCGGGGTTCACTCATCTCGACCATAGTTCTCGCCGGCCGCGATGCCATATCGGCGCCGCGCCCTTGGCGGCTTACTCGCGCACGATCGCCTCATAGGCCGTGTGGGCCGCCGTCCGCGCAGCCTTCAGCGCCGCGCGCAACTGGCGGAAGTCACGTGCGTCGCCGGCCCGAGCCAGGAGGGCCCGGAAGGCCGGCGGCTCGGCTTCTGGGTTCTCGCCGTCTTCCAGTGCGACCTTCAGGAGCTGAGTTAGGTTCTGCTGCAGCCGCCAGGCGCGTTCCAGGTCAGCGAGCGGCTGGGCAGGGGCGAGGCCTGCCTCGCGGAAACCCGCGAGGGCTTCGGCGGTGTTGGCCGCAATCGGCCCGCCGGCTGCGGCGTGAGCGAGTTGCAGGAACTGGGCGGCAAACTCGATGTCGACCAGGCCGCCTGGGGAAAGCTTCAGGTCCCACTCGCCTTTCGGTGGGCGTTCCGCCGCCATCAGCTCGCGCATCTCGCGCACGTGCCGGGCGGTGACGGCGCGCTCGCGCGGACGCCGCAGCGCTGCATCGATGGCCGCCCGCGCCGCGCGGGCGTAGTCCTGGCTGGTCGCCCAAACCACGCGGGCGCGGGTGAGCGCCAGGAGCTCCCAGGTTTCGGCCTCGGCAGCGTAGTAGCCTTCGAAGGCGGCGAAGCTCACCGCCACCGGCCCTTTGGTGCCCGACGGTCGAAGCTGCATGTCCACCTCGTAGAGGCCGCCTTCCGCGGTCGGGATGGAGAGCGCGGCGATCAGGCGCTGGGTAAAGCGGCCATAGAAGGTCGCCGCGTCCCAGCCCTTGAGCTCCGAAACGGCGACGTCGCCGGCGCGATAGAGGGTCATCAGATCGAGGTCGGATCCGGCGCTCATTTCGCGCGAGCCGCACTTGCCCAGCGCCACGACCGCGACCTCGCCCGCAAAGGCTCCGCCCAACCGCTCGGTCTCGGCCAAGGCGGAAGCGGCCAGGGCGTCGATGCAGACATCGGCAAGGTCGGCGAAGGCCTTGCCGGCGATGACCGCGCTGGCCGCCCCGCTCATCACCTGCACCCCGACCCGGAAAGCCTGCTCGCGGTGCACCACGCGCACGGTGTCCATCGCGTCCTCGAAGCCGTCGGCGCGTGCGACGGCGGCCTGCATGACCGCGTGGTCCTCGGCAATGTCGATGGTCTCGAAGAACGCGCCATCGAGCATCGCGTCAATGGCCGCCGGGCGCCTGGCCAAGGTGGCCGCCAGCTTCGGCGCGAAGGCCATGACCTGCACGATCAGTTCGAAGAGGTTCGGTTGAGCCAGGAACAGCGACTGGAGCTGCACGCCAGACGACAGCCGGGAGAAGAAATTTCCGAAGCGATTGAAGGCCGCGTCGGGCGAGCCGGTAGCCTGCGCGGCGTCCAACAGGCGTGGAGCCAGACGGGTGAAGAGCTCGCGGCCGCGCTCGGTGGCTGTGGCCGGGATATGGCCGTGGTGCCAACCGCGGATGGTCGCGGCGACCTGCGCCGGATTCGAGAACCCCATCCGCTTGAGCGTCGCCAGTGTCTCCGGGTCATCCTCGACGCCGGTGAACACCAGGCTGCCGAACCGCGAGGACAGCGGCTCCTCGGATGGGAAGAGTTCGCCGTAGCGCGCGTTGACATCCTTGAGCGTGCGCGTGATCGCCGCATCGAAGCTGCGGAGCTTGTCGTAACCGCTCAAGGCCGCCACGCGCCGGCGCTCGGCGTCGGATTCCGGCAGGCGGTGGGTTTGCTCGTCGGCCAGCATCTGGATGCGATGCTCGACGCCTCGCAGCCGGCGGTAGGCCTCGGTCAGTTCGGCGGCGGTCTCCAGCGCCACATGGCCCGCCTCGGCAAGCGTCGCCAGCGCATCCAGGGTGCGGCGGCTGCGAAGCGCCGGATTGCGTCCGCCCAGGATCAGCTGCTGGGTCTGGACGTAGAACTCGATTTCGCGGATCCCGCCGGTGCCGAGCTTCAGGTCGACGCCCTTCGCCGAGACCCGCTCGTCAACCTTGTGGGCGTGGATCTGGCGCTTGATCGAGTGGATGTCGGCGATGGCGGCGAAGTCGAGGTTGCGGCGCCAGACAAAGGCGGCGAGTTCTCCCAGGAAGGCCTCGGCCGCGGGGATATCGCCCGCGCAGGGCCGGGCCTTGATGAAGGCGGCGCGCTCCCAGTTCTGGCCGACACTCTCGTAGTATTGCAAAGCCGCAGGGATCGGCACGGCAGGCGGGGTCGAGGCGGGATCCGGCCGCAGCCGCAGGTCCATGCGGAAGACATAGCCGTCGGCGGTCCGGGCCTGCATCAAGTCGGAGAGCCGCTGGGTCAGGCGCACAGCGAAAGCCTGCGGCTCAACGCCTTGCGCCAGCGGCAGCCGATCAGGGTCGAAGAACACAGAGACGTCGATGTCGCTGGAGTAGTTGAGTTCGAACGCTCCCTGCTTGCCCATGGCGATGCAGAACCAGCCGGGGACAGGGCCTTCAGGGCCCTCCCCCAGGCTGCAGAGCCGCCCGGCCTCCAGTTCGCCCCGCGCTGCGACCATCAAGGCCGAGGCTACGGCTGCGTCGGCGAAGCGGGTCAGGGCCGAGGTGACCTGGTCGAGGTCCCAGGCCCCGCCAAGATCGGCGAGCGCGGTCAGAAGGTGCAACTCGGCCTTGAGCTCCCGAAGGCGAACCTGCGCCGCCGCGAGGTCCAGGTCCGCCGCCGCGGCGGTACGCGCCAGGATGTCCTCCAGCCGCGCGTGCGGCTCTGCGCCCAGCAACGCGTCGAGCCGCCTCGGATCTCGTCGAGCCAGACCGGCCAGGTAGGGCGCAGCGCCGAAGACCGGGGCCAGCGCCGGCCAAGCCTGCCCCAGGCGTTCGGTCCAGAGGGTTTCGGCGACGATCTCGCGCGCCCGCTCCGCGGCCTTGTCGTCAACCACTGGCCCGCAAGGCCTAAGCTGTCCGGCGAGGGTCGTCATCAACCGATCCATGCCAGCCTAGCGCGCCGCTCGCCAGCCCCAGCTGCGGCTCGTCGCGATCGCCCTCGCCATTGCCAAGCTTCACGGCTCAGCTTAAACAGATATCCGCGGTGTCCAATACAGATTGGTTGGGCTGTGGTTAACCATCCTTAAGGATAAGTAAATCGTTAGGCCATAATTCGCCTGAGACGGGAAATCTGGCGCGATGTCTTGGCTGATCCATCAACGCATATAGAGATCGGGAGGGCGTCATGTTTCATAATCTTTCGAGTACCCGACTTGCGAGCACTCTGCTTGCGGCCGCACTGGTCATCGCCGCTGCGTCCGGCGCTGTCGCACAGAGCCTGAACGGGATGGTCCACCGCTCGGGCAATGCCTACCACGTGGCGGTCTGCCTGGAGCAGGCAGCCGGCACGGCGCGCTGTCATGCGCACCTGGTCACCGACATTCAAGGCGCGCCGAAGGAAAACGGCCGGAACGCCGTCGGCCTGCCCGCCGGGTTCGGCCCTTCCGACCTGCGCGGGGCCTATAACGTGGGCGCCGGTTCCAGCACAGCGGTCGTCGCCATCGTCGACGCCTACGGCTATTCGCTGGCCGAGTCCGATCTGGCGGTCTACCGCTCGACCTACGGCCTGCCGCCCTGCACCACCGCCAGCGGCTGCTTCACCAAGCTGAACCAGAACGGCCAGGCCCGGAACTACCCGCGCGACAACACCGGCTGGGCGCAGGAGACGGCGCTCGATCTCGACATGGTCAGCGCCATGTGCCCCACCTGCAGGATCGTCCTGGTCGAGGCCAATTCGCCCACATTCGCCAACCTGGCCGCCGCCGAGAACGTCGCCGCGGGCCGCGCGCACGTGGTCAGCAACAGCTACGGCGGCGGCGAGAGCGGCTCCCAACCCTACGAGGGCTACTACAACCATCCCGACGTCGCCATCACCGTCAGTTCCGGCGACAGCGGCTATGGCGTGCAGTTTCCGGCATCGTCGCCGCACGTGACGGCGGTCGGCGGCACCACTCTGACAAAGGCAAGCAACACGCGGGGCTGGAGCGAGGTGGCCTGGTCCGGCGCCGGCAGCGGCTGCAGCGCAATCTATCTGAAGCAGACCTGGCAGGTGGGCGTCACCGACGCCAACTGCGTCAACAACCGCATGGAGGCCGACGTCTCGGCGGTCGCCGACCCGGCCACCGGCGTGGCGGTCTACGGCCCGGCCAGCGCGACCCACGAGGCCTGGCTGGTGTTCGGGGGAACGAGCGTCGCAGCACCCCTGGTGGCGGGCCTCTACGGGGCCAACGGGGGGCCGGTCAAATACGGCTCCGATCCCTACAACAACACCGTTTCACTGCACGACGTCACCTCGGGCAGCAACGCCACCCCCTCAAATAGTTGCGGTGGGCTCTACCTTTGCACAGCCGGGGTCGGCTACGACGGCCCGACCGGCCTGGGCACCCCCAACGGCGTCACGCCGTTCTGACGCGCGTCGGCGGCGGCCGGCCGAACGCCGGTCGTTGCCTTGGGCGCAGCGTCCCCGCACACTGAAGCTGTCGAGCGGCGAGTCGGATTTCGGCTCGCCGTTTCGATCTGGGGCGTCGAATGACACGGGGGGACAGGACGATGGAGCCGCCTGGATCGGCGGTGGCCAGATGGCTGAGCGCGTTCGCCGCCTTCCTGCTGATCCTCCTGACAGCCCCGACGGCCTTGGCCCAGGCAGCTCCGCAGCAACCCCCGAGCGTGCTGACCGGGGTGTCGGTGGCCGACACAAGCCCGAGCGAAGCCGGCCTGTTGCTCACCTTCACGCCCGTCGCGCCGAAATACTCGGTGGTGCAGAACGGCACCGACCGCCCGGCGATCGGCTTCGGCCTGACCACACGAGGCCAGGGCGCCTCGACGCCGGCTCGCCTGAAAGGTCTCCTGCGCGGCGTCGAGTTCGAACAGATCGATACGAACTTGCTGGTCCACATGGCGACGACGGCCGGCGTGCAGGTGTCGATCTCGCCGGAGGGCAGTCAGGCGTTGCGGGTGACGCTCACAAACCCCCGGCCGGGTCGGGTCAGGGCGGAGGCGGTCGCGGTCCAGGCCTCAGGGCCCCTTCCCCGCGGCTCCGACCGTCCTGAGGATGAGGACGGCTTCGAACTGGTGCTGCTGAAATACGCCGATGTCAGCGAGGTGGTCGGGCTCCTGACCGAGGGCCTCACAGTCAAGGCCAACGACTCCTTCATCCCACATGAGCCGGCGTTCGGCTCGGCCGGCATGGGCGGCTCCGCCGCCTTCAGCGCCCCGCCCCCGCCCAATCCGGATCAGCTGGACCAACCGCTCGGCCAGTCAGTGGACGAGTACATCGGCATCGACCGGCGCCTGAACGCCATCATCCTGAAGGGCTCGCTGACGCGGATTGCGCGTCTGAAGCAGAAGATCGCCGAGATCGACCGGCCGGTGCAGAGCGTCGTGCTGGAGACGATCTTCGTCGAACTCAGCGAGACCGGAGCCAAGAACGTCGGGATCGACTTCAACAACGCCAACTCGCAGATCGCCGTCGGCACGATGACAGCCGGAGCCTTCATCCCGCCAGGCTTCCGCGTCGACCGCACCCTGTCGAGCGCCGCGCTGCAGGCGGCCATCTACGCCCAGGTGAGCGCGGGCGAAGGCCGTATCGTCTCCAGGCCGCGCATCGCCGCGCAAAGCGGCGCCTCGGCCAAGATCGTCACGGGCGACGCCCTGCCGATCCTGACGTCGATCCAGCTCTCCGGCGTCAACGGGGTGTCCCAACAGGTGCAGTACGTGAACGTCGGGGTCACCCTGCAGATCGCGCCGCGGGTCAGCGCCGATGGCTACGTGACCAGCCATGTCTTCTGCGTCGCCTCAACCGTCACCGGCTTCTCCCAGGGCTATCCGACGATCAGCCAGCGCGAGGCGGAGACCTCGGCCACCGTGCGCGACGGCGAGACCTTCGTGATCGGAGGCCTGACCGAGGAAACCGACATCTCGACGAAGGAGAAGCTGCCGGGGCTGGGCGACATCCCGCTGCTCGGCGCGCTCTTCAGCCTGCAAAAGGCGACCGGATCCAAACGCGAGCTCTATATCGTGGTCACCCCTCACGTGGTGAAGGCCGGAGAGCCGCTGCCGGCCGAAGTGACTGCGGCTAGGATGGTCGGGGCAAAATCAGGGCGACCCTGAGGCCTGGACCCAGCTCGCCCACTTTGCCGGGTCCCTCGGCCAGCTCAATCCGACCGCGGTGCGCCTCGGCCACCGCGGCGACCAACGACAGGCCAAGGCCTGCGCCCGGCTGATTGCGGCTGTTCTCAAGGCGCACAAAGCGCTCGACCACCCGCTCGCGATCGTCCTCGGGGACGCCCGGGCCGGTGTCGGTGACCGAGAACTCGATTTCGCCGGACGAGCGGCGGCGCACCCGCAGCATGATCGCTCCGCCCTTGGGTGTGTACTTCACGGCGTTGTCGAGGATGTTGGCGAGCGCCTGGGCGAGGAACTCGCGGTTGCCGCGAACCTGCAGGTCCTTGGAGAACTCGGCGGCGAAGTCGATGCCCTTTTCCTCGCAAAGCGGCTCGTAGAGCTCGGAGATGTCGCCGGCAAGCTCAGCTGGGTCGAACAGCACCGGATCGGGGGCGGCGCCGGCGGCCTGCAGGCGGGCGATCGAGAGCACGGCCCCGAAGGTCTTCAACACCCCGTCGGTGTCTTCCAGCGCCTGGACCAGCGCCTGCGTGGGATCGCCCCTGCCGGCTTCCACATCGATGTAGGCCGCCTCCAGACGGGCGCGCAGGCGTGTCAGGGGCGAGCGCAGGTCATGGGCGATCGCATCTCCAGCGTGCCGGTGGCCGGCCATGGAGCGCTCGAGCCGGTCCAGCATCTCGTTGACGCCCGATGCAAGCTCGTCAAACTCGTCGCGCGTGCCGCGGACCCGGGCGCGGGCGCCCAGGTCGCCGTTGCGCACGGCGTCCACAACCTCTGTCAGGCCCACCATGCTGCGGGTGACGTTGCGGCTGAACAGCGCCCCGAAGGCCAGGCCCAGCACCACGACCAGCGCGCCGGCCCCTTCGAGCGCGCGGACGACCTTGTTGACGTAGGCCTCGTCCGCCCCGATGTCGGCGCCCACGAAAAGGATCTGGCCGCCGCTCAGCCGTTCCTGGAGCCCGCGGGCAGGGTGCCTGACGGTGTGGCCCTGATTGTCCTGGTCGGTCACCTGGAAGCTTGTCCAGGCGATCTTGCCGTCGAACTTCTCGACGGGACTCTCCTGGATCGAACCGGAGATCGGTTTCTGGTCCTTGTTCATCAACAGGTAGAGGAACGGTCGCTCGCTGGCCGCTCGCTCGATCAGCGATTGATTGAGGGCGTCGGTCCCGGCCCGGTCGTAGGCGGCCACGAGCGAGTGCATCTCACGGGTGATCTCCATATCGGTCCGTCGCCGAGCCTCACCCGCTGTCGCCACGTAGATGTAGGCCAGGAAGGCGCTTGCCGCCGAGGCGAACAGCGCCAGGAAAAGCAGGGTCAGCCGGAACGGCGTCGTTCGGAAAATGCGCGGCAGGCGCATCCTCTTCTCCCGCGCGGCGGGAAGTTCAGGCATCCAAGCGGTAGCCCGCCCCGCGAACCGTCTGCAGCATCGGCCGGTCGAAACCCTTGTCGATCTTGGAGCGCAGCCGCGAGATGTGCACGTCGATGACGTTGGTCTGCGGATCGAAGTGGTACTCCCAGACCTTCTCGAGGAGCATGGTCCGGGTCACCGACTGGCCGGCATGTCGCATCATGAATTCCAGAAGCTGGAATTCGCGCGGCTGGAGGTCGATCTCCTTGCCTTGCCGGGAAACGGTGCGGCCGATCAGGTCCATCTCCAGTTCGCCGACGCGCAGCAAGGTTTGCACTGAACCGGTTTCACGGCGCCGCGCCAGCGCCTCGACGCGCGCGATAAGCTCGGCGAAGGCATAGGGCTTGACCAGATAGTCGTCGCCGCCGGCGTGCAGACCCGCCACGCGGTCGCCGACCTCGCCGAGCGCAGACAGGAACAGCACCGGCGTCTGGTCGCCCTCGCGGCGCAGGGTCTCGATGAGCTGAAGGCCGTTCATCTTCGGCATCATGCGATCGACGATCATGACGTCGAATTCAGCGTCGCGGGCGGCGGCCAGGCCTTCCTCGCCATCACCGGCGCGCGTGCAGACGTTGCCCGCTTCGGTGAGCCCGCGCTCCATGGCCTCCGCCGCCTCGCGGTCATCTTCCACGATCAGGATCCGCATCGTTTCGCCCCCGCGACGCTGAAATTATCCGGCCGCGATCTTGAGAGGCAGGAACGTCGTGCGGCCCTGGCGGAAAACGCCGACAAGCACGCCGTTGCGCCCAGCCTTCTTGGCCGTGTCTACGGCGGCGGCGACATCGGCGGCGCTGGCCACAGGACGCCCGCCCGCCTGTACGATCACATCGCCGCGATGCAGTCCCTTCTGGCCCGCGTCGGAGCTCTGGTCGACGCCTTCGACCAGGACCCCGTGCAGTTCGGCGGGGGCGTTGAGGCGCCGGCGCGTGGTTTCATCCAGAGTGCTGAGCGACATGCCGAGCACCGAGGGGTGAGGCGTCGGAGGAGTCGCCGGGGCGCCGCGTTCAACGCCGGGAGTGTTGTCGTTGGACGCCAGATCCTTTTCGGAAGGCCTGGTGCCGGAGCGCACCTCGACAGGGTGGTGCTTGCCGTCGCGGATCACGTCGAGCCGCAGGGTGTCGCCCGGCTTGCCCTTGGCGACCTCGCGGGTCAGTTCCGAGGAGGTTTTGACGGGCACGCCATTGATCCCGACGACGACGTCGCCCGGCATCAGCCCGCCCCGTGCCGACGGTCCGCCCGGAACCAGGTCCGAAACGATCGCGCCCTTCTGCGAGCCCATGCCCTGAGCTTCCGCCATCTCCGGCGTGAAATTCTGGATCGTCGCCCCGATATAGCCGCGCTGGATCTTGCCGCCGGAAATCAGCTGCTTGGTCACCGCATCGGCGACCTCGGCGGGAATCGCAAAGCCGATGCCCACCGATCCGCCGGACGGCGAGAATATCGCCGTGTTCACGCCGATGACGCGCCCGTAGATATCGAAGGTCGGCCCGCCGGAGTTGCCCCGGTTGATCGGCGCATCGATCTGAATGTAGTCGACGAAGGTCTCGCCGATATCGCGTCCATAGGCCGAGATGATCCCGGCGGTCGCAGTGCCGCCAAGGCCGAAGGGGTTGCCGACCGCGATCACCCAGTCGCCCACGCGCGGCTTGGCGGCGTTTTCAAAATCCACGAACGGGAAGTTCGACCGTGAACCCTTGACCTTGATGACCGCAAGGTCCGTGCCCTCGTCCCGGCCAACGACGACCGCATCAAGCTCGGTTTCGTCCTTCAGGACGACCTTGATGGTCTCGGCGTTCTCGACTACGTGGTTGTTGGTGACGATGTAGCCGTCCGGTGAGATGAAGAACCCGGATCCGGCGGACTGCTGCGGCGGCAGCCGCGGCTGGCCACGCTCCGTGCGCCCGCCCTGTGGCGGCGCGGCGTCATCGTCGTCCCCGCCGCCCTGGCCGCCCTGGCCGCCGCGCGGCACGATATCGAAGGGGAAGTTCTCGAAGCCCGGGACCCTGCGAAGCGCGCTGGCGTCGACGCGGCTGGTGACATTGATCGAGACCACGGCAGGCGAAACGCGGTTGAAGATGTCGGCGAAGGACATCGGCGCGCCCGGAGGGGGCGCGAAGATGGGCGCCGTGGAGGCCTTGATCAGGTGGGCCTGCGGGTCAACGTGGGTGGCGGGGCGCTGCATGCTGGCCCCGGCGACCGCGGCGACCATGACTCCTGCGCCGGCGATTGCGCCCAGGAGATAACCGGTGTTCTTGGAGGTCATACGACTTCTGTCCCTGTGCGCGCCTGCTGGGGAGGCGGCGCGCGCTACAAACCTAGGTTCGATGCACGAGAGTGCAACCGCTCTCAAGTTACGTTTAGGTCACCCTGCGCTCCGCATTCCGACGGATGTTAGACCTTATAATGTCAGGCCGAGTCGCTTTGCGACAGCCGTCTCACACGCTCGCTTTCCTCGTGAGACAGTTCAGCATCGGTGTTTCGTGTCCGAAGGCGGCTCACCAGCAGGCCGCCCCCCACCAGAACGACCAGGAAGGGCCCTCCCCAGAGCGCCAGGTTCATCCACGAAAACGACGGCGTCATCAGCACAAACTCGCCGTAGCGGTCAGTCAGGAACCGCTTGATTTCGGCATCGCTGCGCCCCTGGCGGACCTGTTCGCGGACCACTTGGCGAAGATCGTGCGCAAGCTCGGCCTCGCTGTCGTCGATCGACTCGTTCTGACAAACCAGGCAGCGCACATCCTGGAAAATCGCTCGCGCGCGCGCCTCCTGGGCCGGGTCGGCCAGGCGATCGGCCGGATCGGCCGCTGCGGCCATGCAGAGCACGCCGGCAACCATCACAGCGAGCGCCCTGAGCCTCATGCCGGCTGCTCCTGGCGCCGCTTCGCCACGCCAAGCCGCATCCGGCGATCCGAAAGCGACACCAGCCCGCCCAGCGCCATAATCACCGGCCCGAGGAAGATCAGGCTGGCCCAGGGGTTCCAGTAGGCCCGGATGAGCCAGACCGGTGTTCCATCGGTAGCTTTTCGCCGTTCGCCAAGCACCATGTAGAGGTGCGAAGGACCGCGGTAACAAAGGGCGATCCCGGAGACTGTCTGGCCACCGGCCGGATAAAACCGCCGGTCCGGCTCGCCGGTGCAGATCGGTTTGCCGTTCCGGCTGACGCGGATCATCGCGCGCTCCGCCTCGTAGTTCGGACCCTCTCGGGGTCCGACACTTTCCAGCACGAGGTGGTAGCCGGCGACATTGAGCGAGCCACCCAGCGGCAGGGTTTCGGCCGACTCCGCCCTCCAGCCGATCTCGAAGCAGGCGCCCAGCACGAAGACGCCCAGGCCCAGGTGCGCCAGCGTCATGCCCCAGGCGCCCCGCGGCAGGCCAAGGAGCCGGCGCCAGCTTTCGCCGGCCGAAACACGCATGAAGCGCGTGCGCTCGATGAGTTCAGCGCCGGCGCCGGCGATGAGCCAGGCGCCGATGGCGATGCCGGCCGCCCCCAGGGCCCGTCGCGGGCTGGCCAGGGCGAAGGTCAAGAGGCCGCAGCCCAGCGCGACCAGGGCTGCGATCCACAGCCGTTGGCCAACTCCGTGCAGGTCGCCGCGCTTCCAGGCCAGCAAAGGCCCTGCCGGCAGGATGATGGCCAGCGCCGCCATCAGGGGCGCGAAGGTCAGGTTGAAATAGGGCGGTCCCACCGAGATGGCCTCGCCGGTCAATGCCTCGCGGATCAACGGATAGAGGGTCCCCAGCATCACTGTCGCGGTGGCCGCGGCCAGCAGGATGTTGTTGAGCACCAGAGCGCTTTCCCGGCTGACCGGCGCGAAAAGGCCGCCCTGAGCCAGCCTTGGCGCGCGCCACGCAAAGAGCGCAAACCCGGAACCCGCGGTCAGACCCAGGATAATCAGCAGCAGGACCCCGCGCCTGGGATCAACGGCGAACGCGTGCACGGAGGTGAGCACGCCGGAACGCACAAGGAAGGCCCCCAGCATCGAGAACGTGAAGGCGCTGAGCGCCAGGAACAGGCTCCAGCCCGCAAGCGCACCCCGCTTCTCGGTCACGATGGCCGAGTGGAGAAGCGCCGTGGCGATCAGCCAGGGCATGAAGGAGGCGTTCTCCACCGGGTCCCAGAACCACCAGCCGCCCCAACCCAGCTCATAGTAGGCCCAGAAGGCCCCCAGGGTGATGCCGACGGTGAGTAGGCTCCAGGCGGCCAGCGCCCATGGCCGCACCCAGCGCGCCCAGGCTGCGTCGACGCGGCCTTCGATGAGCGCTGCGATCGCCAGGGAGAAGACCACCGACATGCCGACGTAGCCGGAGTAGAGGAACGGCGGGTGGATCGCCAGCGCCGGGTCTTGCAGCAGCGGATTAAGCGATCGGCCTTCCACCGGCGGCGTTGCGATACGCATGAGCGGATTGGAGGCGAAGACCGTATAGGCCAGGAACACCGTCCCCAGCGCGCCCTGAACCGCCACCATCAGCGCCTTCAGCCCCTTGGGCAGGCCACGGCCAAGCGTGGCCGCCGCCGCGCCGTAGCCGGTCAGGATAAGACACCAGAGCAGGATCGAGCCCTCGTGGCTGCCCCAGGCGCCGGCGACCTTGTAGAGCATCGGCTTTTCGGTGTGCGAGTTGGCCGCCGCGTTGGCGACCGAGAAGTCGGACGTCACAAATGCATGGACCAGGCAGGCGAAAGCGATCGCCACGCCCGCGAAGGAGGCCACGGCCGCCCCCTCGCCTGCTGCGGCCAGCACGGTCGAGCGCCGGATGCGAGCCGCCGCCGACAGTCCGGACTGGGCGATGGCGAACGCCAGCGCCAGGATCAGCGCAAAGGAACCGAACTCAGCGATCATGAGGGGTCCTTGGCCTTGGCGTAGTCAGGTGTCGAGCCGTCTCCGCGCCACTCGCCCTGGGCTTTGAGCTGCTTCGTCAGCTCGCGCGGCATGTAGCGCTCGTCGTGCTTGGCCAGCACCTCCTTGGCCTCGAAGACGCCGTCGCGGCGGAAGGAGCCCAGGGCCACCACACCCTGTCCCTCGCGGAAGAGGTCGGGCAGATCGCCCTGGAAGGTCACCTGGTCCTGAGCCGTCCGGTCAGCGACCACGAATTCCACGCGCCCGTCGGGGTGCTTCCTGACGCTGCCCATCCGCACGAGCCCGCCGAGCTGGATCGAACGCCCGGACGGAGGGTGGGCCTGGGCGGCCTGCGAGGGCGTGTAGAAAAACGAGATCGAGTCACGCAGGCCCCACAGGGTCAGACCGACTGCGAGCGCGAGCACAGGCGCGATGGCCGCGATCAGGGTCAGGCGCCGACGGGCCTTGGGGGATTTGGGAAGCCAGCTCATTTCATTCGCTCGGCGGCTGCAGCCTGGGCTAGCTCGGCCAGCACATCGGGTTTGGCGGCATAGCGGGCCTGGGCGTCCTTTAGGGCGGCATCGCGCTTGGCGCTATCGCCCAGCACCGCATAGGCCCGGACCAGGCGCACCCAGCCTTGCGGATCATCTGGATTGGCCGCCAGCCGCTGGGCCAGGCCGGCCACCATGCCGCGCACCGCGGTCAACTGATCGCCCGAGAGACCCTGCGGAGCCGGGGGCGCCGGCGCCCCTTGCGCCTCGGCGATCGCCGTCTGAAGGTCTGCGCGGCGGGGATCGGCGGCCGGCATGTCGGCGAGCAGCGCCTTCCAGTCGGCGACTCCCCCGGCCTTGTCGCCGGCCTTGATGCGCGCGCGGGCCAGCTGGAACCGCGCTGCGACATTCTTTGGATCGAGCTTCAGCGTCTGGACGAAGGCCTGAGTGGCCTCGTCAGTGAGGTCGCCCCCGTTCCGGAAAACCTGCGCCTCGCCCAGCATCTCCCACAGGTCCGCGCGCTCCGGCGCAAGCTGCACGGCGCGCTTCAAGGCCCGCACGGCGGCGGCAGGGTTGTTCGAGGCGCCCTCAGCCAGGGCCAGGAAGCGGAAACCCTCCGGATCGTTGGGCCGATCCTTGGTGAGCTTGCCCAGCACCGCGGCCATCTCGGGCGGTGCGAGGGTCTCGGGGCTCGCCGCCATCCACTTCGCCAAGCGCCCGGAAAAGGGCTGGTCGGCCATGCCAGGCGATCCCAGTCCCAGATAAATCGCAAGCGCCAGGGCCGGCGCAACGATGGCGGCGATCAAGACCGCACCCCGGCTCGGATCGGCCGACCAGACCTCGGCCGGCTGGTCCGCGGCGGCCAGCAGCCGTCGCCCCGCTTCAGCCTCGGCGTTCTTGCGTTCACCCTCGCTCAGCAGGCCGCGGTCTTCGAGGTCGCTGAGTTCGGCCAGTTGGCGACGGTAGAAGACGGTTGTGGTGTCACCCCGCTCCACGTGGGTCGCCGCCCGTGCGGCGCGCAACAAAATCAGGATGGCCGCCGTGGCCGAAAGGACGCCGGCCGTGGCCCAAAAGGCGATCATGATCGGCGTGTAACCGAAAGCGCCGGCCAGCGCGAGTGCGGCATCCGGCCTTAGGCTTCGCGCGCGTTCGGCGTATCGGCCAGGCAGGTCATCGAGGCCCTACGGCGGAGCAGTTCGGAGGTCTTCTCGTCACGAACAAGCGCCGTAAGGTCGGCGGCGACGTTCAGGAATCCATGAGCGATTCCCAGGTCCGGGACATCGCCGGTCCGGACCCGATCGAGCACGTCCTCAGCGTAGCGGTCGAGCATGTCCCCGATTTTCTCCGTCACCTTGGCATGGGTCGCGGAGAAGCCGCCGTAGTTGGCGCAAAGCCGGATTTCGTGAGCGAATGTTAGCAGGGTGATCGCCCGCCCGGAGATCTTCGGATCGGGCGCCGCATCGAGTTTCGGCGCGGCCTTGCGCAGGCGGGAAAATCCCGAGGTCTGCATCGGCAGGGCGGCGTGGGAGAGTTTGTCGGCGTCTCGCAGGCGGGCTTCGACGAGGCCGGCCAGCGATTTCTTCTGGCCTACGATCCGTTCGCCCCAGCCATGGGCCCGGGTCAGCTCGATGCAGGTTTCGAGCTCGAAGACCTGCTGCGTGACCACGGTGACCTTTCGGGCGACGGCGCGGCCGGCGCTCGCCCCTCCCTCCAGGTCGAGCGTCGCGATGGCCTGCAAAGCCTCGTCGATGTCGCCCATCAGCCGCTCGGGAAAGCCCCCCAGTTCCGAGTCGGCCAGATAGCGCTCGGTGGGCTTGTCCATGATCGCCGAGATCACCCGCAGCACCATCCAGGGCGGCGTGAGATGCCCGGCCAGCATCTCGAAGAACCAAGGCCCCGCATCCTCGGCGATCGCGACGGCGTCCTTATAGGCGAGCCGCGCAGCGGCGCCGTTGTCTTCGCCGCTGTGGTCGATCCAATCCGGCAGGCGCGGCAGGACGCGCCGCAGGACCGGCGAAATATCGAGGCAGGCGGCCAGAACCTCGGCGAGGCCGGGGCGGGCGCGCTCGCAGAGTTCGATCGCGTTGCGGAAATCACGCTGGACGCCGGAGCGCAGGGATTCCGCCGCAGCCTCGATCAGGTCATCGAAAGCGTCGCTGGGATCCGGCGGAGACCTTCCGGAGCGCAGGGCGCTCAAAACCCCGTTCGAAACCTCTGCGGCGGCCGCGACCTCGGTCGGCGCCACGACCTTCAGGCCCCGCCAGATGCAGGGGAGCGCACGCGCCGGAAAAACCAGGCTGCGCCGATCGGATCCGTCGCCGACGAAGAGCGGGGCCACCGGCTCGAAGATGGCGTTCCGCAACACCCGGTCGCGGGCTTCGGCCTCGACGAGGCGCCGCACATCGGCCAGCCCCGTATCTGCGCCGCCGGTTTGCGCCAACGCCTCGTGGAGGCCACCCACGATCTTGTCCGGCGCGGCTTCGACCAGCGTCCTGACAATCTCGATCTTGCGGTCGGAAAGGGCGACCATGCTCGGGCTCCGTGCGGGAACGGCGCCCCCGCGATCCGCAGCATGCCCGCTGCGGGTTAAGGTTGTCCGAAGCCGCTCACGCCGCGCGGGGGAGGTCGGCCTCCAGGCGCAGGCCGCCCAGGCCGGAGTCGCCCAACTCAAGGCCGCCTCCATAGGCGCGCGCCAGTTCGTCGATGATGGACAGGCCGAGGCCGGAGCCCGGCGCATCCTCGTCGAGCCTCGCGCCGCGCCGCAACACCTCCGCGCGCAGCTCGGGCGGCAGCCCCGGCCCATCGTCCTCGACAATCAGGCGCAGGCGTTCTGCGCCGGCCTCCTCGACGCGGACCCTTACGCGACGTCTGCACCATTTGCAGGCGTTTTCGATGGCGTTGCCGGCGATCTCCAGCAGGTCCTGCCGTTCGCCGAGGAAATAAAGATCGTCGTCGACGTCCCAGTCGATCTCGACCCCCTTGTCCTGGAAGATCCGCGACAGGGTCCGCGTCAGCTCATCGAGGACCTCTGCGACGGAGGTGCGTTCGCCCTGCCCCTGGGTGCGTGCAGCGGCCCGTGCACGGCGCAGGTGGTGGTCGACCTGCTGGCGCATAGCCTCGGCCTGGCGGGTCACCACCTCGGCCAGCGGTCCCGGGCGCTGGCTGGACTCTGCGATCATCACCGAGATCGGCGTCTTCAGGGCGTGCGCCAGGTTGCCGACGTGAGTGCGCTGGCGTTCGACGACCTGGCGGTTGTGGTCGACCAGGGCGTTCAGTTCGTCCGCCAGCGGCGTCAGTTCGCTGGGATAGGTCGCCGCCACCCGCTCGGCCTGACCGCGGCGTACGGCCGCCACCTCCCGGCGCAGCTCGAACAACGGGCGAAGGCCGACACGCACCTGGATCACAATGGCCACGATCAGGCCGGCGCCCAGGATGACGAACGCCGCCGCGGTGGCCACGACGAAGGTCGACACGTCGCGGTTGACCGAGCTGCGATCTTCGGCGGCCAGGAAGATCACCGGTTCCTTGCGGCCGGGATACCAGTTCTGTTGCGCCCGGGCGCGGAGCGGCTCGTCCTGCGGGCCGGCTGTATCATAGTGGATGGCCGCGCCGGGCTTCGCCTTGAACCGGGCGGCCCAGTCCGGCGGGGCGCCCAGTTCGGCGTCGAACAGCGAATGTGACTTGGCGATGGGGCGAAGCTTGCCGTCAGCCGTCGGCTCGACAATCTCCCAGTATCGCCCGGAGTAGACCCGCAGGGCCCGCTCATCGGTGAACAGCGGAGCGTACACCTGCCCGCCATCCACCGTCGAATAGGTGACCAGATTGACGGTCAGGTCGTTCAACGTCTGGTCGACGCGACGCACGGCCGCCTGCTGGAACAGAAGCGCGAACACCACCGCAGTGACGACCAGCGCCGCCAGGCTCCAGCCAAGCGCCAACAGCACGAGCCGGCGCGCGAGCGAGGGATGGCGCAGCCCCGCGGGGAGGAACCTCACCCGGTCACGAGGCTCGGCAGCAGGTCGGTCGGCGGGTCGATCACGAGGCTTGCGCCTCGCTGCCGCGTTCCTCCTCGGGGCAGGTCAGGCGGTAGCCCAGCCCGCGGACGGTCTCGATCCTGTCCGCGCCGATCTTCTTGCGGACGCGACCGATGAACACCTCGATGGTGTTCGAGTCGCGGTCGAAGTCCTGGTCATAGAGGTGCTCGACGAGCTCGGTGCGGCTTATCACCCGCCCCTGGTGCATCATCAGATAGTGCAGCAGGCGGTACTCGAGCGAGGTCAGCCGCAAGGGCTCACCATTGACACTCGCCCGCGCCGCCCGTGGGTCCAACCGCAGCCCGCCGCATGCAAGGTTGGGAGCGGCATGGCCGGCGGAACGACGCAACAGCGCCCGCAGCCGCGCCAGCAGTTCCTCAGTGTGGAAGGGCTTGGTCAGATAGTCGTCGGCGCCGGCGTCGAAGCCGGCCACTTTTTCGCTCCAGGCCCCGCGCGCGGTGAGGATCAGCACCGGGGTGGTGATCTTCTCGCGACGCCAGCGTTCCAGCACTGAAACCCCGTCAACCTTCGGCAGGCCGAGGTCCAGGATCACCGCGTCATAGGGTTCCGTATCGCCGAGGAACTGAGCCTCCTCGCCGTCCGGCGCATGGTCGACCGCATAGCCGGCGTCGGCCAGCGCGAGCTTCAGTTGCCGCGACAGGTCCGGATCGTCTTCGACTAGCAGTATGCGCATAGTTCGTACCTTCCTTCCGGGCGGAGGAACCGCCCTACTGGCCTACGATCTGGCCGCTCCTGGCGTCCACCGTAAGCATCACAATCCGGCCGTTGGTGAGCTGCCATTGAACGATGTAGACGGGCCGGCCGGCGGCCTCGCCCATGGTCGTGTTGAGCTGCCGGCCAGGATACCGCTGGGCGATCATCGCTAGAACACGCGAAAGCGGCACGGTGCTGCCGCTTTGGCCGGCTTCCCCCCGCTCCTGACCGGCCGCCAGGGCCATTTCGGGCGTAACGCCCAGCAAAAGCGCGGCGATGAACAGGAGGCTTTTCATGGGTCAGCTCTAGGCGCCCGGGACTGAACCGGGCCTGAACGTCCAGCTATGAAACCGCGCGCGACCTGTGTCATCCTCAGGGACGGCGCTGGGGTGTGTATGGCCGCTCGCGCTTCCACTTTTCGGCCAGCGCGTCCAACTCGGCATCCGGCTTGTCGGGCAGGGTCACCACAAGGCGGGCGAAGAGGTCGCCCCGGCGGCCTTGCGGACCCGCAAGCCCCCGGCCCTTGAGCCGCAGTCGCGTGCCGGTGTTGGCGCCCTTGGGGATGGTGAGGGTCACCGGCCCGTCGGGAGTCGGCGCCTCGGCCTTGCCGCCAAGGACCGCGTCATAGATCGTCACCGGCACGTCCATCACCAGGTTGTCGCCTTCGCGGCGGAAGGTCGGGTGCGGGGCGATGGCGAGCTCGATCAGGGCGTCGCCCGGCCCGGCCCGACCAGGGGAACCCTGGCCCTTCAGCCGCAATGTCTGGCCTTCCTGCGCGCCCTTGGGGATCGTGACATCGATAGTGCGCCCGTCGGAGAAGGCGATGCGGCGCTTGCCGCCGCGAATCGCGTCTTCCAGGTCGATCTCCAGCCGGGCGCGAACGTCGGATCCGCGCTGCGAAAAACCGCCGAAGCCGCCGCCCCCCTGGCCGCCCGCGCCGCCACGCCCGCGACCGCCGCCGAACATCTCGCCAAGAATGTCGCCCAGATCGACGCCTTCGAAGCTCTCGCCGCGGTAAGCGCCCCCGCCACCGAACCCGCCGCCCGGAGGCGGGCCCCAGGGCCCCTGGCCCCCGCCGAAGCCGCGCATGGTCTCGCGGCCGTCGGCGTCGATCTCGCCGGAATCGAATTTCTGCTTCTTGGTCGCGTCGCCCAGGATGTCGAAGGCGCCGGAGACCTGCTTGAAGCGTTCCTCGGCGGCCTTGTTGTTGGGATTGGTGTCCGGATGGTTGGCCTTGGCCAGCTTGCGGAAAGCCTTGCGGATCTCGTCCGCGCTTGCGGAACGCGGGACGCCCAGGACCTGATAGGGGTCACTCGCCAAGAAACTCAGCCCTTCGAATTGGTGGTGGTGTCAGCGGTTCTAGATTGGTCGGTTCGGGTCTGCACGCAAGGTCTTATGTTGCAAAATTATCACATGCGCTAGTCCCTGCCGCGCTCAGCGATGAGGTCCCATGCGGCAAAGTCCAGCGCGTCCTCGGGCTCGGTGAGCGCCGTCTCGCTGATGGTCTGGCCACGGATCGAGACGCCGGCCCGGTGGACGCTCTCCGGATCGCCAGAGACCAGCGGATGCCAATCGGCCAGGTCGCGGCCCTCGTGGAGGCGCCGGTAGGCGCAGCTCATCGGCATCCAGGCCAGCTGTTCGATATTGCCGGGCGTGAGTTTCACGCAGTCGGGCACCTGGGCTTTGCGGTTCGCATAGTCGGTGCAGGCGCAGGCGTGGGCGTCGAACAGCTTGCAATGCACACGTGTCGGAATGACCTGGCCGGAGTCCTCCTCCTCGAAGCGCACCAGGCAGCAGAGCCCGCAGCCGTCGCAGAGGCTTTCCCACTCCGTGACGGTCATCTGCTCGAGGGTCTTGCGGCGCCAGAAGGGTTCGGAGGCCATGGCGATGATCTAGGCCCTTGCGGGCCAAGACCCAAGCGCCCCGAACCCGAGGGCGGTGCGAAAACGGAGCACTGCGGTATGCTCGTCGTTGGCGGCCCAGCCGCAGCTTACCGCGAGTTCACTGGACTTTGCCGCGGTCAAGACCGAGGTCTCGGCGACCCATTGCGGGCTGAGGGCATGATGATGCGTACGAAGGTTGCAAGGCCGCTGGCCGTAGCCACCCTGGCGGCTTTGGCCTGCGCAGCCACGACGGCGCAGGCGCGATCCGCTTCCGCCGACGGCGCGCCGCTGAAGGTCGTCTCCGTGCTCGACTGCCCCGCAAACGAGGGTCAGTTGACCCGGACAGCACGAGCGACGGACGGCCAGTCCTGCGACTACCAAAGCGCGAGAGGCGAATTCGTGCGGCTGCGCGTGGCGCCGCTGAACGGCCGGTCGCCCGCGGACGCCCTGGCGCCCGCCCGGGCCCAGCTTCACGTCCTGCTCCCCGTCTACAGCCAGCCGGTCTCGGCCGTGGACGATGACACGCCCGGCGATCGCGCCGATGTCGATCTGCCGTTCATTCATGTCCACTCCGCCGGCGGCCGCGCCGACGTAAATTTCTTCGGCTTCAAAATTCACAGCGAAGGCGAGAACGCAGACGTCGACCTCGGGCGTCGCCGCAAGCGCGCCGTGGTCCACGCGAGCGCCAAGGGGGCTGAGGTGAGAGCCGAGGACGTCGGGCAGACCAACGCCTCGCTGGTTTATGTGCTCTCCGCCAACAGCCGCCTCCAATCGGGCTACCGGGCCGCGGGCTATGTGGCCAGGGGTCCGGTGACCGGTCCGCTGGTCGTGGGCGAATTCCGCACCGCGCAGCGACACACCTACGTCGGCGACGGCGGTCGAGACCTCGAGCGCCTGATCGATCGCAATGTGAGGCCATAGGACCTGGCTGCGCCCACACCGCCCCTTGCGCTCGCCGCCCGGCGCTATATGTCCGCGGGCCAATGAAAGCCCCCATACTGGCTCTGAAGGACGTGCGCCTCGCGGACGGTCCATTGATGCTGTTCGACGGCGTCGACCTGGCGCTGGACGCCCGCGTACGCGCCTGCCTGGTCGGCCGCAACGGCGCGGGCAAGTCGACCTTGCTCCGCATCCTGGCCGGCCAGGTCGAGCCGGATGGCGGCGAGCGCAACCTGGCCGCAGGAACCCGCATCGCCTTCGTGCCGCAGGAACCGGAGATCACCGGAGCAACCCTGCTCGAGTACGCCATCGAAGGCGGCGCGCCGTCATATCTTGCTGAGGCCCGCCTCACCGACTTCGGCCTCGATCCCGCCAAGGCCACTCAGGGGCTCTCGGGCGGAGAGATCCGCCGCGCCGCGCTGGCCCGCGCCTTCGCCGAGGACGCCGACGTCCTGCTGCTGGACGAACCGACCAACCACCTGGACATCCTGGCGATCGAAACGCTCGAGGACGAACTGGCGTCCGCCCGCGCTGCGGCCCTGATCGTCAGCCACGACCGCGCTTTTCTGGAGCGGGTGACGCGCCGCTCGTTCTGGCTCGAGTACCGACAGGTCAAGCGGCTGGACAAGGGCTTCGCGCATTTCGACGACTGGGCCGAGAAGATCACCGCCCAGGAGCTTGAGGAGGCCCGCCGGCTCGACCGCTTCATCCAGCGCGAAGCCCACTGGATGGCCCGCGGCGTCACCGCCCGGCGGGCCCGCAACGAGGGGCGCAAGCGACGTCTGGAATCACTGCGCCAGGACAAGGCCGACCGGCTGAAGGACAGCCGCAAAGAGCTGAACATGGGACTGGCCAGTTCCGGCCTCTCGGGCAAGCGCGTGGCCGAGGCCAAGGACGTCTCCAAAGCGTTCGGCGAGCGGGTGCTGCTCAAGAACTTCTCGACCCGCATCCTGCGCGGCGATCGGGTTGCGATCGTTGGCCCCAACGGCGCCGGCAAGACGACTCTGGTCAAGGTTTTGCTGGGCCAGATCCCGGCCGACGCCGGCGAGGTCACCCTCGGGACCAACCTGGAGGTTGCCTACATCGACCAGGCCAGGGCGGCCCTCACGCCGGAGATGACGCTCAGGGACGTGCTGCTGCCGGCAGGTGGAGACCAGGTGCTGGTGCGCGGCGAACCGCGGCATGTGGTGTCCTACGCCAAGGACTTCCTCTTCACCGAGGGCCAGCTGCGCCAGCCCGTGCGCAGCCTTTCGGGGGGCGAGCGCAACCGCCTCCTGCTGGCCCGCGCGCTCGCCCAGCCGGCCAATGTCATGGTGCTCGACGAGCCGACCAACGACCTGGACATGGACACGCTGGACCTGCTCGAGGACCTGTTGGCCGACTACACGGGCACCCTGATCCTGGTAAGCCACGACCGCGATTTCATCGATCGCCTCGCCACCTCGACGATTGGGCTCGATGGCGCCGGCCGCGCGGTGGAGACGCCGGGTGGCTGGCAGGACTTCGTCTCGCAGAACGCCGGCTTCTTCACCCGACCGGCGGTTGCAGCCGTCGTCGCCCCTAAGCTGCCGCCGAGGGCCGAACCTGTCCGTACGGCCAAGCTCTCCTACAAGGACCAGCGGCGGCTTTCGGAGCTGGAAAGCCTGATCGCCGAGGCCCCCGCGAGGCTGACGGCGCTGGAGGCGAAGCTCGCCGATCCCGGCCTCTACAGTCGCGACGCCGAATCCTTCCACAACATCAGCCGCGACCTCGACGCATTGCGCCTGGCGCTCACCGCAGCGGAGGAGGAATGGCTGGTGCTCGAAGAGCGTCGGGAGGCGCTGCAAGCGACCAGATAGGCCTGCGGCGCCGCTTTCCTGTGGATAGAATTTCATGCTGAAATCATTGGATAATTCTAATATTCTCCCGCCGTTGTTAACCATATGCTCACAGGTTTTTGACAGCCGGCGCCGGGGGCTCGGAAAACAGGCGCTTGCCGGACTTCGAGTTCGGGAGCACCGTTCTGTGGCCGATAGGGAATGCGACGCAGGCGGACGGAAAAACCGGAAACGGCGGACCCCGAAGCAAAGGCGAGCAGGAGGTTTCTGAGAGGCGAGAACCGGGGCGACCCGGAACGAACTTCCCAAAGACAACGGCTGCGACGGAAAACCAGCAGGGCGACCTGCGAACCGAAGTCGCGATCGACCTGGAGGCACAGATCCCCCAACGGGTCTGGATGAGAGGGCGACGTTCCGGGCGACCGGAGCGCCGCCCTCTTGCTATGCGCGGTCCGCCGGATTCAGGAGCCGGCGTCTTCGCGATGTTGGAGACGCAGGTCGATTCGCCCTACCCTCGCGGCCGATCAGTCGGGGGTGTCCATGAAAGTTTTGAGTTCGGTCGTCGTCGTGGTGCTGGCGGCGATCCTGGCGGCCTGTTCGCCCACAAAGCACGAAGCCGTGCAGGGCGCCGCAGCCAAGCTGCAGCCGATCCGGTTCGCCACCGACTGGCGCGCCGAGGCCGAGCATGGCGGCTTCTACGAAGCGCTGGCGGAGGGCGAGTACGCCAAGCGTGGCCTTGATGTGAAGATCATCCAGGGCGGGCCCGGCGTGAATGTGCCCCAGCTCCTGGCCGCAGGCTCGGTGGACCTTGGCGTGGGCTCCAACGGCTTCATCGTCATGAACCTCGTCCAGGAAGGCGTGCCGGTGAAGGCGGTCGCGGCCTTTTTCCAGAAGGACCCGCAGGTGCTGATCGCCCACCCCGGCACAGGCGTCGAAAGCCTGGCCGACCTCAAGGGCCACCCGATTCTTCTGGGCGACGCCTCGGTGACGACCTTCTGGACCTGGCTGAAGGCCAAGTACGGCTTCACCGACGACCAGGTGCGCAAGTACACCTTCAACAACGGCCCGTTCCTGGCCGACAAGCGCGCCGCCCAGCAGGGCTATGTCACCTCTGAGCCCTACACCATCGAGAAGCAGGCAGGTGTGAAGCCCAAGGTCTTCCTGCTGGCCGACAACGGCTACCCCGGCTATGCGACCATGGTCCTCGCTCCCGACGCCCTGGTCGCCAAGGATCCGGCAGCGGTGAAGGCCTTTGTCGAGGCCACCGCCAAGGGCTGGCGCGATTACCTCTACGGCGACCCGGCGCCCGCCGACGCGCTGATCAAGAAAGACAACCCGGAAATGACGCAGGACGTCCTCGATCAGGCGCGAGCCAAGTTGAAGTCCTACGGTATCGTCGAAGGCGAGGGGAAGGCCGGGGCGATCGGCGCGATGACCGATGCGCGCTGGAAGACGTTCTTCGATACCGCCGCGGTCCAGGGCAACTACCCAAAGACCCTGGACTACAAGCGTGGCTACACGCTCCAGTTCCTGGACAAGTGACGACTTCGCCTCCCCCGCTGATGGGCGCTCCCCCTCCCCCGTCGTCCACCCGATTTGCGAGGCGAGGATGATCGCAGCTCTCGAGAGCGTCGAGGTCGATTACCCGCGCGGTCGTGCGCTCGGACCCTTCAGCCTGGCGATCGAGGCGGGTGAGATCGTCGCTCTGGTCGGGCCGTCGGGCTGCGGCAAGTCCACGGCGATGCGCCTGCTGGCCGGCTTGGAGGCGCCTAGCCGCGGCGATGTCACCCGCATGCCTGAACGCGGCGAGACGGCGGTCGTCTTCCAGGCGCCGACGCTGGCGCCGTGGCTGTCGGCGCGCGCCAACGCCGCGCTGCCCCTGGAACTGGCCGGAACGCGCCGCGCCTTGGCCCTTACCCGCGCGGACCGGGCGTTGGCGCGGGTGGGGCTCGCAGGGGCCGAAACCGCACGTCCGGCACAGCTTTCCGGAGGCATGGCCATGCGGGTCTCACTTGCCCGCGCCCTGGTCACCGAACCAAAGCTGTTGCTGCTCGACGAGCCGTTTGCAGCCCTGGACGAGATCACCCGCCGCGCCCTGGCCGACGACGTCCTGAACCTCTGGGCCGACACGAGGCCCGCCATCGCCTTCGTGACCCACAATGTCGAGGAGGCTGTCTATATGGCCACGCGCGTCGTGGTGATGACCCGGGGTCCTGGCCGGATCGCCGGCGAGATCGCTGTGGCGGGGCCGCTGCCCAGGCCGCCGGGCTTTCGCACCACCGGTGTCTTCCGCCACCATGTCGAGGCGGTCTCGCACCTGTTGGCCGATGGGATGGTGGCGTGACTCGCCTGGCGCGGGCGCTTGCGCCTTTTGTCCTCATCGCCCTGCTGATGGCGGCCTGGGAGGTCGCCTGCCGGGCGCTGGCCGTCCCGGTCTATTTCCTGCCTCCGCCCTCTGCTGTGGCCCAGGCGCTGGCGGGCGACTGGGCGGGTTTGCTGCGTTCGGCCTGGAACACGCTCTCCATGGCGCTGGTCGCGCTATTGGTGGCAAGCCTGCTGGCTCAGGCCCTGGCGCTCGTCGTCGCCTTGAGCCCGATCCTGGAGCGCGCCGTGCGCCCGCTGGCGGTCGTGCTGCAGGTGACGCCAGTGGTGGCGATCGCGCCGCTGGTGCTGATCTGGGCGGGTCTCGACCATGCCGGGCGAGCTATCGTGGGGCTAGCCGCCGTGGTGGCGTTTTTTCCGATCTTTTCCGGCGCAGTCACCGGTCTGAAGGCCACGGACCCGGACTTGGAACGGTTGTTCGACCTCTATGGGGCGAGCCCTCTGCAACGGCTCGTCCGCCTACGACTGCCCTCGGCGGTTCCCTATCTGCTGGAGGGTCACAAGGTGGCGGCAGGCCTGGCGGTGATCGGCGCGGTGGTGGCCGAGTTCGTCGCCGGCTCGGGTGGCGCGCAAGGCCTCGCCTGGCGCATCCTGGAAGCCGGCAACCGCCTGCAGACCGCCAAGATGTTCGCAGCGCTGGTGGTCCTGGGCCTGTTAGGGGCGTTGCTGCACGCAGTGCTTGAAGCCGCCGAGCGGGTCGGCCTGCGATGGTGGCGCGGCCGCTAGGGCTTCGCCGCGTCCGGCTTGGCCGACGTCAACTGGTAGCGGATCGGCAGGCGGAGCTTGGCGCCGATCGTCGGCTGTCCATCATCGCTCCATGGCTCCACCCGGAACTTCGGCGCCAGCGCCAGCGCGCCCGCGCCATATCCCTGCCCGGAGGGCTCCTCCTGGGCGACGGCGCAGTCCGACAGCAATCCCCCTCGCGCCACCGTGCAGGCCAGGACCACGCGGACGTTGTTGACCCCGTTTTCCGTCTTCGGGAAGGTCAGCTGGAAATCCGTGGCCGTCGGCAGCGCCGCCCAGACCGGCCTGGTGAGCGTCACCGGGCCCTTCAGGACCGAGGGGTCGAAGGTTACCGGCACCCTCACCTCCTTGCCGTTCAGGCTGAGGTCAGCGACCCGCATCTGCTCGACGGCCCTTCGCGCGGCGAAGGCAAAGCCGTATCCAGAAGGCGTTTCGAACAGCGCCGCACAATCGTGAGGCCTGGCGTCGCGCACGTCGCAGGTCAGCTCGACGACGCCGCCGACGCCGGCCGCCTTGGCCTTGGGCGGGTAGAGCGCCGCGAAATCGGCCACGCTCGGCGCATCGGCCCATGTTGCAGGTTCGGGCTGGGCGAACGCCGCGCCGGCGACAGCGGCAGCCGTCCATCCGGCCAAAGCCGCCAATCTGAGATACATGAAACCTTCCCCCCTGCTTCGCCGGGGGTTTTGGCACAACGCGGCAGGGTTCGGAAGCTTGACCGAGAGCTAGACGGCGGTGCGCTTTGGTGCGGGGCCCGCGCGCAGACGCTCCAGGGCTTCGCCGGCCATAACACTGAGGGAGCGCAGGCCCTGCTCGCCGAAGACGTCCAGGGCCGCGTCCAGCGCCAGCACGGCGGCGGCGCGTTCGCCGCGGTCCTTGCCGGTGATATCGACGCGCGCTTCGTAGAGTCTCGCAAGGTGCATCTGAGCAAGCGCCCAGGCCACGGGGTCGCGCCGCGCCTGCAGGTTGGCGAGTTCGATTTTCAGCGCCGTCTCGGCGGAATCCAGCACGCCGAGGTCGCCGGTCAACTCCGCCGAGCGCGCCAGGCAAATCGCCCGCTGCCCGGCCGCAAGGCCCCGCATCGGCGTCGCCGGCGCGTCCTTGAGGACCAGGCCGGCGCGATCATAACAGGTGACCGCCTGCTCATAGGCCCGCTCGTCAGAACTCGCCTCCCCAAGCGCTTGAAGGGCCTGGGCGAGCGCGATCTGGATACGCGCCCAGTCGAGCGGGCTGTGATCGCGGCTCAGGTGGTCCAGCACAGCGGCCAGGCTCGTGGCGCCGGCGGCCACGGCGTCGATGTCGCCCACCGCCTCGCCCCAGAGGCCCAGCGCCTGACAGCGCAGGATCTCGGCCCGCGCCCAGGTCAGCGGCTCGTAGGCGATATCGACATGGTCAGCGGCGGCGGAAGCCTCGTCGATCGCCCCGCGCAGGAGGCTCTCGTCCGCCAGCCGCGCGCCCCAGCCGCAAAGGAGGTCGGCGCGCATCAGGCGAGCTTCGGCGGCGAGCGGCCGCGCCGCGGCTGAGCGTCGGGTCAAGGTGTCCAGCGCAGCAATCGGCGCATTGAACCGCGCGAAGGCCGCGCGGGCGGCGTCCGCCCCGCCGGTCGCCAGTTCGCCGCGAGCCTCGACCAGCGCCAGGCCAATGTCGGCGAGGGGCGCGGCGAGGCCGCCCTTGGCGATCCTGCGGGCCTCGCGAAACGCGATTGCGGCCGCCGCGTCGAGGCCCGGATCGGCGAACAACTCAGCGCCCAGGAGACCGCAGAAGCCCTGCTCGCAACGCGCGCGCGCCCAGGCGTCCGGCCGGCGGCTGGGATCAAAAGCGGCGCAGGCGATCTCTGCGGCAGCGGCGGCCTTGCGCAGCGCCACGGGATCTCCCGAGCGGCGAGAAACTTCGCGCCAGGCGACCGCGGCCTCGAGTCGGCGCTGAGCCTTGTCCTGCGAGCTGATGCGGCCGGCCGCGACATCGGCCGACTTGGCTTCCTGCAGCAGGAGTTGCAGGTCGAGGAGTTCAAGCAGGGTGGCGTCGCCGCCGGTCAGGCCGTCGGCGAAGGGCTTGATCCGCTCGCCGGCGAACAGCCGCATGAATTCACGACCCAACTCGAACATACCGCCACTCCCGCTCGGCGGCCGTCCCGGTATGAGACGTCGCCATCGCGCTCTGACGGATCAGAGCAAAGCCGGAGCCGCGTTCGTAAACAAGTGGTTAATTCAAGGCTTATGGTTAACGAGAGCCAAGTATCCCCACTTTCTCTCGGCGACGTCGTGTTCTGCGGTTCTCTAAGGAAAGCCAGAGAGCTCCGTTGTCACTTGGCGTGTCACTTGTGGCCGGCTTCGCGGCCGTCAGAGTTCGGCGCCTGTTCTAACTGAGCGCCATCCGCAGGGGCCAATAGTCTGTCCCCGGCGCTCGATCGGCGCCCAAAAACCGTCTCGGCGCCAACCGCCGGACATCACCGCCCGCTCAGACCACAACGCTCTGCGCGTCTTTCCACGACCTCGGTCGCGAGCGGTCCTTGCCGTCAGGGCGCGAACACGACTTTGGCGGACGATGCCCAGGTGCGGACCTCGCAAGGTCGGTTGCGGTCGCGAGCGGAAGCATAGGCGCGCTATTCCGCGGGAATGGACCGCATGTGCTCGCGGTAGATCGCCTGCAGGGCTCGCTCTTCAGCCGCCCGTCGCGCTTCCTGCCTCACGTTGGCCAGCAGGTCGCCGAGACAGTCGAGCGAGCTGTGCCAGCCGCTCAATGTGCCTGGCCGCCAAGGCAGGCCTGGCCCTTCCTCCAACTCCGGTGGGTCGATTGGCCATTCCGACTTGCGCCAGAAGCCCGGCTCTGAGTGCTGCACGAAGGTCAGGCGCGTGCCAGCCGATGTCGGCTCTAGGCGTATCTGGAAATAGCCGCCCTGACCGTGCGCCAAAGGGCCGCCGAAGCGTAGGAGGTTCGGGGGCTCGATGGCGGTGATCACGCCTTTGAAGTCGCTGTCATCGCCGCCGAAGGCGTAAGGCGAGCCCACCTCCAAGGTGAAGTCCGCCGTCCAGAACCAGATCGAGAGTTCGGCCGGATCGGAGATCGCGCGCCAGACGCGCGGCACCGGGTGGGGGTACTCGCGGACGTACTCGATTGTGAAGCGGTCGATGAACCGCGCGAGGGGCTCGTAGCCCATGGTCACTCTCCCCGATCCTTCATCCTGTCGAGATGCGCCGCAAGCCTATCGAAGCGAGCGCTCACCAGATCGAGTTGGGCCTGCGCCCATTGGCGGACCTCCTCCAGTCGCGCCGGCTCCAGCTGATAGAATCTCGACTGGGCCTGCTGCCGGTAGGAGATGAGCCCGCTCTCGCGCAGAACCTTGAGGTGTCGCGACACCGAGGGACCGGCCATGTCGAACCGGCTGGACAGATCGCCGGCGCTGCGTTCGCCGCTCGCGAGCAGGGTGATGATCTCTCGGCGGGTCTTATCAGCAAGGGCTTCATAGGTGTCCATCCAACCATTTAGCGTCTCAGCTATGTAGCTAGCAAGCTAAATAATAGTTCTTGTCAAGCTAAGCTCCAAAGAGCTCAATGGGGTCGAAAGCTACCTTCGGCGTCACGCCCGCAAACCGGTCGCCCCTAGTGTCCTGACACTGGAGTAGTTGCGGGCTTGTCCGGAGATCAGAGGAAGAGCGCGGCCTGTTGGTCCTGTGTCAGGACCCGCCAGGCGCCGGGCGACAGGTCCGGCGGCAGATCAAGACCACCAATCCGGTCTCGGTGCAGCGCGGTGACGCGGTTGCCAACCGCGGCGAACATCCGCCGAACCTGATGGTAGCGGCCTTCGGTGATGATCAGCCGGGCCTGCGTCGCCCCTAGCGGCTCGAGCACCGCCGGGGCAAGCGGAGCGGTCTCACCCTCAAGCATCAGCGTTCCGGCGGCAAAGACTGCGGCCTCGCCGCCATTCAAGGGGCGGTCGAGCGTCGCGATGTAGCGCTTCACCACATGGCTGCGCGGCGAGATCACCTTGTGCAGGAACGGCCCGTCGTCGGTGATCAACAGCAGCCCGGAGGTGTCCTTGTCCAGGCGGCCGATCGTCGAAAGCGCCGGGATGCGCGCGCGCCAGCGGCCGGGAAGCAGCTCATAGACGCTTCGCCCAGCCTCGCGATGCGAACAAACCACGTCGAGCGGCTTGTGCATTAGCAGGGTGAGCGGCGCCGGCGGGTCGAGGGGCTGGCCAGACACGGTCATTCGATCCGGCAGGTCGGGCGTGACCGCGATGCGCGCACCGGCGTCCCTGACGGCGGCGCCGTCGAGCACGACCTGACGGCGCGCGACCAGGTCAGTGACCTCACGCCGGGACCCGTAACCGAGATTGGCCAGCAACCGGTCCAGTCTGGCCATGGGCGCCTTGCCGTTCACTTGCGCGCCTCGAAGATCTTGTACCCGCCGCCCTCGGCCCTCACCGCCACCGTTGCGAAGGCGCCGGCGAGAGCGGTCTCGTAGGGCAGGTGCCGGTTGGCGACCAGCCAGCAGACGCCGCGTCTGGCCAGCATGCGCGCTGCAGCCCCGATGAACGCGACGCCGAGCGCCCGGTCCTCCGCGCCACCATCGTGGAACGGCGGGTTCATGACGACGAAGTCGAGATCGGCCACCCCATCCAGCGGCCGCCGCACGTCCGCCCACAGCACCCTCACCCGGGGATCGTCGAGATTGTGCTCGGCGCAAGCCACGGCGCGGCCATCGAGGTCGGCGCAGGTCAGGTCGGTGACCTTCGTCGAAGCCAGAACGTGGCGGGCCAGAAGCCCGATGCCGCACCCAAGGTCAGCACCCCGCCCGGCGAACGGCGGAAGCACGTCCAGGAGGCGTACGCTCCCAGGATCAGGCCGGTCCCAGCTGAACACGCCGGGCTGCGACCACATTCCAGGCTCCGGACCGAGATCCGGAACGATCCGAGGCGCGCCGGCCTGGATGGCGCGGTCAAGATCGTGCAAGGCGCTCGGGCGGACGGTTCGGCAGAAGCGGTGGTGCCGACGCGCGTCCTCGACAACAGTGCAGCCGAAGCCCTCCAGGGTCTTCTTGAGGCGCGCGCCGCCTTTGTCCTTTGGCGCGAAAGCGGTGATCGGAGCGCCGGGCTTCAGAGCCCTGAGCGCATGCGCCAGGACGAAGTCGCGTTCCAACGTGCCTGGCGGCGCCAGGATCACCGCGGCCTCGGCTGAGGCGTCCGGAAGCGCGGCGATGTCGGCCGATCCCGGTATCAAAGGCGATAGCTGCTCGGCGGCGGGCGGTATGTCGACGAGCCCGGGCGCCGGTGCGCCGTAGAGAAGCTCTCCGGCCACCGGCCTTAGGCCCGTTCCTTCGAGCGCTCGAACCGGACCTTCGGGTAGCGCTCGGCGACGTAGCCGGTTTCCCAGGAGGTCTTGGCGAGGAATACCGGCTGATCGTCGATGTCGACCGCCATGGCCGTGCGGTGCTTGTTCTGGAAATCCTCGAGGTCGGCTTTGTCGCCGTCGATCCAGCGCGCCTCGGCGTAGGGGCTGGCCTCGAAGATGACTTCCAGCTGGTACTCGTTGGCTAGGCGGTCGGCCATAACCTCGAACTGCAGCTGACCGACGGCGCCGACGATGAAGTCGGCGCCAAGTGTCGGCCGGAAGAGCTGGGTGACGCCTTCCTCGGCCAGTCCTTCCAACGCCTTCTTCAGGTGCTTGGCCTTCAAGGGGTCCTTGACCCGGACCCGCTGCAGGATTTCCGGCGCGAAGTTCGGCAGGCCGGCGAACCGCAGAGTGCCTGTTTCCGAGAGGCTGTCCCCCACCCGAAGCACGCCGTGGTTTGGAATGCCGATAACGTCGCCTGCAAAGGCCTCCTCCGCCAGTTCGCGGTCGGAGGCGAAGAACATGATCGGCGCATTGACCGAAAGCTGCCGCCCGGTGTTCTGAACCTTCAGCTTCATCCCGCGCTCAAACTCTCCGGATGTTAACCGCAGGAAGGCGATCCGGTCGCGGTGGTTGGGATCCATGTTGGCCTGGACCTTGAAGATGAACCCGGAAACCTCGCGGTCGCCCGGCGCCACATGCGTGGGCTCCCCCCCCTTCACAGCGGCGACCACCTTCGGTGGCGGGGCATAGGCCCCCAGGCCCTCCAAGAGCTCGTCCACCCCGAAGTGGCGCAATGCCGAGCCGAAGAACACCGGCGTCATGTGGCCTTCGAGGAAAGACTGTGGATCGAAGGGCTTGGACGCGCCCTGCACAAGCTCGGCATTGTCCGAGAGCTCTTCCAGCTCATCGGGATCGAGGTAGCTGACCATCGCATTGCCCTTGAAGGCGATGGGAGCAGGATGCCCCTGTTCGCCGTCGGGGCCTTTCTTGGCGAACGGGATGAACGTCTCGCGGCGCAGGTCGAGCATGCCCTTGAAGCGCCCGCCGGAGCCTGCCGGCCAGTAGAGCGGCGCCGGATCCAGCGCGAGCTTGCCGGCAATCTCGTCCAGCAGGGCGAAGGGATCCTGCGCCTCGCGGTCCATCTTGTTGATGAAGGTGACGATCGGGATGTCGCGCAAGCGACAGACCTCGAACAGCTTCAGCGTCTGCGGCTCGATCCCCTTGGCCGCGTCCAGCACCATGACCGCGGCGTCCGCCGCGGTGAGGGTGCGGTAGGTGTCCTCGGAGAAGTCTTCGTGACCGGGCGTGTCCAGGAGATTGAACATCAGCCCCTCGAAGTCGAACGTCATGACGCTCGCCGAGACCGAGATCCCGCGTTCTCGCTCGATCTTCATCCAGTCGGACCGCGTACGCCGGTTCTCGCCGCGGGCCCGCACCTGTCCGGCCGCCCGGATGGCGCCCCCGGCCAGAAGCAGGTTCTCGGTCAGCGTGGTCTTGCCGGCGTCGGGATGAGAGATGATTGCGAACGTGCGCCGGCGGGCGGCCTCGGCGGCGGGGGAGGTGGTCATCCGCGGCTTCTAGCAACTTGGACGCCATTGACTAGGTCCACGGCAGGTTGAGCTGCCAGGAAACGCGGGCCCCAGCGGTCCGTAGCGTTCGAGTTGCGTCACCTGCGCGCCCTCGAACAGGCCGGCGTAGAATTCCAACGCTTCCTCAGCCTTGCCCTCGAACATGAGAAACGTGGTGACCGTGGCCGGCATAGTGACTTCGCGGGCAAGCTAATGGCGCCCAGCAGACCACGGCTGGCCAGGGGCCGCCAAGCGGCGCTCGGCGCGGTCTCCGCGCGCAACCCGACAAAGGCGCCAGCCGTCTCGGGCCGCCGGTGACGGTGAGCCGGCGCGACGCGAGCGTTCCCGCTACTCCTTCTCGACCGGTTCGGTCAGGAAGTGGCGGCCCTGGCGGTCATCGATTTCCACCACCCAGATGTCGGGGTCCACCCGAACTGCGCGCGCGATATAGGCGTCGAGGTCGGGTTCCAGATCGGAGCGCGCGGGTTGCATCCAGACGCGTTCGCCGTCGAGGCGCGTCGCCTCGGCGTACAGCTTCGCGGTTCCCTCCGGACGGTTGAGGGCCTTGACCAGCACGGCGCCCGCGCGCGCGTCACCCTTCCGGATCACCATGCCGAAGGCTCCGGAGAGCTCGGCCCGGCGGATCAGGGCGCTGACCCAGATGTCAGTGGAAAGCAGCATCGGTCCTGCAAGGATGCGTCTGCGCTAACGGGATGGCAACGCTCGGCGACTAGCCTGTGCTGCTGGTCCGGCGACCAGTCTGGAAAATGGAAGACGCATGAAGAGCTCGCGCAGAAAAGCGCGGCCGGCGTCTCGGTGGATGGGATTGATGTTGGCGGCCTTGGCCGCGACGCCCGGCTACGCGCACGCGCAGCCGACGGACCTGTTCTACGAGCGCATGGTGATGTCGGCGGCCGACGCGCGCTGCCGGCTGTTTGCGCCTGATGTAGCCGCCGCGCTGGCGGCCGCAACGGCTCAGGCCCGTGGCGCGGCGCTGCGCGCCGGGACATCCTCCGACCTGCTGCGCGAAACCGAGCGGATCGCGCGCGAACGGGCAGGCTTAGTAGATTGCCGATCACAGGACATAACGACAGCCGCGGCCCGTGTGCGGACCGCCTTTTCCGGTTTCGCGCGATTGAGCCGGCTGACCTATGCCGGCGACGTGGCCGATTGGCAGGCGGACCGAGACGTCGGGCGCACGGCCCGCTGGCGCCTCGCGCAGGAGGCCAGCTTTGGCCCCGACCGCATGAACTTCGGACTCGCCGGCCGGCAGGGCGTCGAGGCGTTGCTAGCGGTTGCTGAATTCGCCGACGGGGCCCAGCCTTACGCCGCGCGGCTGGTGCTGAGGGATCATGCGCGCAGTCCCGGGCCCTATCTGGATCGCTACGCCGGAGGCTCCACCAATGGTCTGCCGCTCTCCAGGCGACTGCCGCCGCGCAGCGCCCTGAAAGCCTATGGCGCCGCGGCCCGCAGTCCAGCCGGAAACGACCTTCTGCCGAAGGGCGCGGTCTCGGGTTGGGCCTTCCGCTTCCCTGACGCTGCGGCCCGGGAGCTGGCCAGCCTCGACCCGCGAGAGGCGGTGGCGGTGGAGTTTCTCTTCCCGGGCGACTTAACGCGTCGGGCATATGTTGAAGTCGGCGACTTCGCGGCCGGACGGGCTTTCCTCGAGGTCGGGAGCCGCTGAGCCTAAGCTTCGGCGCTGCGGCCGATATCGTGAGGCTCGGCCAGGGCCAGGACCGGCATGCGGACCGTCACCGTCGTCCCCTCGCCCAGGCTGCTGTCGATCGTCATTTCGCCGCCGTGCAGCCGTGCAAAGGCGCGCACCAGCGAAAGCCCGAGACCCGAGCCGGCCTGGCGGTGATCCGCATCGCCGGCCTGCTCGAAGGGCCGTCCGAGCCGCGCGAGGTCCTCCCCTGAGATGCCGACGCCGGTATCGGCGACGGCGATTTCCAGCATCTCGCCTATGGGACGCACCGTCACTGTGACCGTACCGCCTCGCGGCGTGAACTTCAGCGCATTGGAGATCAGGTTGAAGGCGATCTGCTTGACCGCGCGGCGATCGGCCTCCGCATCCAGCGGCTGGGCGGAGAGCTCAGCCATGAGACTGATGCCGGCCCGCTCGGCCTGACCACGCATCAGCCGCAACACCGCGGTGATCGCGTCGCGCGCGTCGAAGCCTTCCCGCGCCAATTCGAAGCGTTCGGCCTCGATCTTGGACATGTCGAGCACGTCGTTGATCAGTTCCAGAAGGTGGGATCCGCTTTCGTGGATCAGGTCGGCGTATTCCCCGTAGCGGTCCGACATGGGGCCGAACAGCCGCTGCCGCATGATGTCTGAAAAGCCCATTATGGCGTTCAGCGGCGTCCGCAACTCGTGGCTCATGTTGGCCAGGAAGCGCGACTTTCCGGCGTTCTGCTGCTCGGCGAGGATGCGGGCCTCCTCGAGTTCGGTCTCCCGGGCGCGTTGGGCGCGGGCATCGCGCATGGCGCCGACCAGCCGCGTCGGGCTCATTCGCCGGACCGTCAGCACGCACCAGCCTCTGGGATCGTGGGCTGGCGTGAAAGCGATCTCAGCCGACCCCTCGATGGCGGCCCGGGCCAAGATGTCCTCGACGGCGGCGCGATCTTCGGCCGACACCAAGTCGCCCAGCCGCTTGCTGGAGAGTTCGCGGGCCTCAAGTCCAGCAGGCGCCTCGCCGAAGACTTCCAGGATGCGCCCCCCCGGATAGAGGGCCAGCAGGAGCTGCGGCTGGTGGTCGAGCGCTTCGCGCAGTTCGAGCTCGGTTTCCCGTGCGCTCTGGCTTTCGCCCCGCGCCTTGCCCTGCAGCGCCACAAGACCGGCCGCCAATCCGACGGCGAGCGTGCCGAGCGCCAGCAGACTCAGCCACACGCTGAGAGTTTCCGCCGGTTTGGGGAGAATCAGGAAGGCCCCGCCCAGCGCTGCGACCGCCGCCGCCGCCAGGCCTGAGGCTGCGCCCAGCGCCAGGAGCCTCGGGCGCCCGAACGCGGCTGCAGCGGCCAGGGGAGCAAGGCACCAGGGGGCGAGCGGCCCTGCCGTCCCGCCCGTAAGCAAACAGGCCGCAGCTCCGGCCAGCGCCCAAAGCACGATGGCCAAGGGAGCGCCCGCCTCCTCGGTGACCTCCGCCAGGAAGGCGCCCATAGCCCCCGCGGCGGCGACGGCTCCAAGCGCCGCCAGCTCCGGGGGGGCCAGGCCCGCGCCGCGCAAAGACAGAACCCCCGTCGAGGCCGCCACGACGACGGTCCACGCAAGGTGCCAGGTCACCGCAAGGCGACGGTCACCAACCGCAGCCACACGCCCGCGTCTCCTGGAACTGGTCAGCGTCGAACCTGGGTTTTCTGTGCGCCGGGCATCTCAGCAGTTTAGCGCTACGGTCAAGCCTGTGTAAGGGCGCTCGCCTCCCGGGCGATCTTCCGAAGGCGGAGCGAAAGGAAATCGTAAGCGGGACTGTGCAGACTGCGGTCTCGTCGAAACGAAGGCGACTGGTTCATCATGCCCCGAGCGGCCCGATCCGTGAACGCGCCGGCCGCGCCGCAGGGCGGCGACCAGGTGCTGACCAAGCCGCAGGCCGCGCCCTCGCTCGAAGAGCAGAAGCGCGCCTTTCTGCGGCTGATCAGCCATGAACTTCGTACGCCGCTAAATTCCATCCTGGGGTTCTCCGAGATCCTCGCCGCGGAGCTCTACGGACCACTCGGGGCGCCGCAGTACAAGGAGTACGCCGAAATCATCGGCGGCAGCGGCAGGAAACTCCTTAAACTTGTCAACCAGGTGCTGGAAATCGGTCGGCTGGAAGGCATGACGCTGGATGTGCGGCCCGAGCCGCTGGAGCCGGCGCTCGACGACGCGCTCGCCGGCTCGGCGGCCGACTTCGCCAGCCGCGGCGTGCGTGCGCGCCTTCTCGACCCCGGTGTCCTGCCGCTCGTCATCGCCGATCACTGGGGCTTGCGCACCGTCTTCACTCACCTTCTCCAGAACGCGGCGCTGTTCGGGCCAGACGGCGGCGAGGCGCGCGTACGGGTCCAGGTCGTTGATGATCACGTCGACGTCTATGTCGAGGACGACGGCGAAGGCGTCGACCCCGCTGAGCTGCCGCGGCTGATGCGGCCGTTCGAACAGGGTGAGAACGCCCTGGTGCGCCGGGTCGAAGGCGCGGGCCTCGGCCTGCCCATCTGCGATCTGACTTGTCGGGCGATGGGCGCGCGCCTGCAGCTGATGACGGCGCCCGGCAAGGGCATGAGCGCACGCGTCCGGCTTAAAACCGCTTAGCCGCGGTTGCGGAGGGCCTCTGCGCCGCCTAAGTCGGCCCCATGGGTGCTATCGAAGCCGAACTCGCCGAGCTCTCAGCCGAGTTCGAGGTCCTGGGCGACTGGGAAGAGCGCTATCGCTACGTTATCGATCTTGGTCGGGAACTTGCTCCGCTGAGCGACGCCGAACGCTCCGACGCCAACAGGGTGCGCGGTTGCGCCAGCCAGGTATGGCTGGTCAGGGAGCCCCAATCCGATGGGACGCTTTCGTTCCGTGGCGATTCCGACGCCCACATCGTGCGAGGATTGATAGCGATCCTGCTGCGGCTGTTCTCCGGGCGCGAGCCCGAGGCGATCCTGGCGTTCGACGCGCCGGCGGCGTTCGAAGCCCTGGGCTTACGGGGCGCGCTATCGCAACAGCGCTCCAACGGCCTGGCCTCGATGGTCGCCAGGATCCGCAAGGACGCCGAACTGGCGAGCGTCTAGGCGGCGCGAATGCCGCTGTGCATCTGACCCATGCCCACCACGGCGTCGAGGCCGAGGATCATGTCCACGGCATCACCGTCCGAAGCCAGGGGCAGCCGTAGCCACAGGATCGACAGGTGCGAAGCGCCGCGCCAGGCGAGGCTATGCACGCCGACCGCCGGCCGCCGCTCGGACACGACCTTGGCAAGTTCGCATCGCCAGTAATCCGCCGCCTGGCTGTTGTAGATGTCGGAGATACGCTTGCCGGTGATCTCGCGGCCGTAGACGCCATAGAGAGCCGTGCCAGCCAGCCGCATACGGAAATCGAGCGGTTCATCGACCACGTCAATCAGGCTGACGGTCGGCAGCAGTCGCTTGATGCCCCCAGGGTCGAGATGATGGCGGCCTGGCAGCCTGGGGCCATCCCTCAACGAGGCCCAGTAAGCGAAAAGCTCCTCGTGCGCGCGGGCCGCCGCGGCTGGAGCTCGTATCTGCGCCCCCATGTGCAGATGCCCTAGCAACCGGTTGGATTCATGACGAATCAGTTATCGCTGATCCGGCGAATCGGCGGCAAGAAAAAAAGAGTTAACGGCGACGTCATTCGTCCGATTTGGACACCTTAAGACTCAGCTTGATCGCTAAGGCCGTCGCCCATCAGAACAGGCAGGGGGGCCGCGCAGGACCTGCTTGTGGTGGCGCTGCGAGCTCTGATTTCACTCAGACCATAACTGCAAAAGAAAACGCCCGCCGATGCCGGCGGGCGTTTCGATGTCTCAGCGTGGAACCGGCGCTAACGCGACACGATCCGTCGGGCGATCTAGCGCTTCTTGCGCGGCGCCTGGCGGCCGCCTTGACCCAGACCCATCTGCTTGGCCAGGTCTGAACGCGCCTTGGCGTAGTTCGGCGCGACCATCGGATAGTCTTTAGGCAGACCCCACTTGGCGCGATATTCCTCGGGGCTCATGTTGTACTTGGTGCGCAAGTGGCGCTTCAGCGACTTGAACTTGCGGCCGTCCTCGAGGCAGATCAGGAAATCCGGCGTGATAGAACGGCGGATCGGCACGGCCGGCTCCTTTGGCGCGGCTTCCAAGGTCTCGCCCCCCGACGAGATTCCAGCAAGCGCACGATGCACGCTCTGGATCAGTCCCGGCAGATCAGCAGCCGTGACGGAATTGTTGCCCACATAGGCGGAAACAATATCCGCCGTCATCTCGATGACTTCCGACTTCTCATCCATTCTTGTTTTCCATAGGAACCGCGCCGTTTGGCGGCGCTGATTAGATTCACCAGATCAGTAGCGCGGTCATTATAGGGAACTTTTCGGACGCACAAGCACACAAATAGAGCTCATCTGACCGAAGACGCCAGACATCGGAGATCGAATTCGGGTGTTGAGTTCAAAAACCAGAGTGCAGCGAGTAAGCGCCCGCCACTCTACCTAGAGTGACGTTACAGCGCCCGGCCCTACCGAAAGTCTGGGACCTCCCACTGCGCCCATATGTCTGGCAGGTCGCTGGAGACGCGGTCGGGAAAGGCAGCGGACCGCTTTTCGAGGAATGACATCACCCCTTCCCTTGCGTCACCGGACTGGCCACGAGCCTGAATCCCCCGACTGTCGGCACGGTGGGCCACCATGGGATGCGCCGCTCCGGCCATACGCCAGATGAGCTGGCGGGTGAGCGCAACCGAGACAGGCGCCGCATTGTCGGCAATCTCGCGGGCCAGCGCTCTGGCGGCGGGAAGCAGATCGTCCGGCGCGTGCAAGGAACGCACCAGGCGGCCGTCAAACGCCTCCTGAGCCGGGAAGATTCGGCCCGTGTAGCACCACTCCAGGGCCTGCTGGACGCCCACCAGATGCGGAAGAAACCAGGACGAGGCGGCCTCCGGGTTGAGTCCGCGCCTGGCGAACACGAAACCGTACCTTGCCTCGGTCGAGGCCAGCCGAATATCCATGGCGAGTTGCATGGTGGCGCCCACGCCGACGGCCGCCCCGTTCACGGCGGCGATCACCGGCTTCAGGCTCTCGTAGATTCGCAACGTCAGCAGGCCGCCGCCGTCGCGCTGAACGCCATCACGCGTGCGAGCAGCCCGGTCCTCGCCGCCGCGCGCCTCATAGTCGAAGGTCTGGGCGCCGGCCGAGAGGTCCGCGCCTGCGCAGAACGCCCTTCCCGCGCCGGTGACGATCACGCAGCGAACCGCATCGTCGCGGTCGGTTTCGTCAAACGCCGCGATCATGTCGCGCATCATCTGCGTGTTGAAGGCGTTGAGCTTCTCCGGTCGGTTCAGCGTCACCGTCGCGACGCCGTCCTCCACGGCATAGAGCAGGGTTTCAAAAGTCGGCGCAGCCATGTGTCTCTCTCCCGATTTTTGCCATTCCACGGTCCTTGACGGACGGTAGGTCAAGGCCCGCTATAGCCGCTGATCAAAGATAAGTTGGCCTCGGCCCTGATGACATCTGGCGGTCGAGCGCGGCGGGAGAGAGACATGCACCCCAGCGTCCACGCCAAGTCCCATCCGGACAAGGCCGCCTACATACTGGCCTACAGCGGCGAGGCGGTGACCTATCGAGAGTTGGACGAGCGCTCGAACCAGGGCGCGCATCTGTTCCGTTCGCTGGGCCTGGAGACCGGCGACTCCATCGCGATCTTCATGGAAAACCACCCCCGGTATTATGAGATCCTGTGGGCGGCCCAACGCTCGGGCCTGCGCTTCACCTGCCTGTCCTCGAAGTTGTCGGTCGGCGAAGTCGAGTACATCGTCAAGGACTGCGAGGCGAAGGTCTTCATCACCTCGGCGGCGCTCACTGAGATGGCCCTTGCGGTCGAGGCTTTAATACCGGACGTCGCCCTTTTCATGGTCGGCGGAGAAGCCGGTCGATACCTGAGTTTCGAAATGGCCCGCGCGGGGTTTCCGACCACGCCGATCGCCGACGAATCCGCCGGCCGCGCCATGCTCTATTCGTCCGGCACCACCGGGCGGCCCAAGGGGGTCAAGCGGGCTGGAGCCATCGACCCGGCGATCGATGCGCCCAATCCGCTCTCGAACCTCGGCCAGGCGCTCTACGGCTGGACGCCGGACAGCGTCTACTTGTCACCGGCTCCGCTCTATCACGCCGCCCCGCTAGGCTGGTCGATGGCCATCCAGTCCTTGGGCGGAACCGTCGTGATGATGGAGAAGTTCGACGCCGAGGACGCGCTGCGCTTTATCGAACAGTACAAGATCACCACGGCACAATGGGTCCCGACCCACTTCGTGCGCATGCTGAAATTGCCCCCCGAGGCGAGGGCCCGATACGACATGTCATCCCTGAAGGCCGTCTTCCATGCCGCCGCACCCTGCCCGGTCCCGGTCAAGGAGCAGATGATCGCCTGGTGGGGTCCGATCGTGCACGAATATTACGCGGGCACAGAGGGTAATGGCTTCTGCATCATCAATTCTGAAGAGTGGTTGGCCCACAAGGGTTCGGTCGGCCGCGGGCTCATGGCGCAGGTGCGGATCTGTGACGAGGACGGAGAGCCCTTGCCGCCCCGCGCCGAAGGCCTGGTGTTCTTCGAGGGCGGGGGCCAGTTCGAGTACCACGGCGACCCCGCCAAGACCGCCGAAAGCCGCAACAAGCACGGTTGGACGACGCTGGGCGACGTCGGTTGGCTCGACGAGGAGGGCTTCCTCTACCTAACCGACCGCAAGAGCTTCATGATTATTTCCGGCGGGGTGAATATCTATCCCCAGGAGCTCGAAAACGTGCTCATCGGCCACCCGAAGGTCGCCGACGCCGCCGTCGTCGGGGCGCCCGACGAAGAGATGGGCGAGAAAGTCGTCGCTGTCGTCCAACCCCTGGACTGGGCCGACGCAGGCGAGGAGCTGCGAGCCGAACTCATGGCCTACGCACGCCAGCACCTCAGCCACGTCAAGGCGCCGCGCGTTATCGACTTCATGGCCGAGCTGCCACGGCACGCCACCGGCAAGCTCTATAAACGCCTGATCCGCGACTCCTACTGGGGCAAGGAAGGCGCACGAATCGGCTGACGCCCTGCCTTCCCCGTTCATGGGGAAGGAGGACCATCGGCTGAAAAGCCGATGATGGAAGGGCGCCCGGGCTCCGGGCTTGAACTTGCCCGCTCTTCGGCGCGTGTTCACCTCCCCCGCTTCGCCTGGGAGGCAAGGGCTGTTAGAGGTCGAACGACAGATTCAATCTAGGGAGCGAGTGATGAATCCAGTGGAGATCAAGGACCTGCCCGGCATGGTGGGCCAAGAAGTCGGCGTGTCGGACTGGCTGCTCATCGACCAGGACCGAGTGAACAAGTTCGCTGACGCCACGGGCGATCACCAATGGATCCACGTCGACGTGGAGCGCGCCACGCGCGAGATCGGCGGTCCGATCGCCCATGGCTATCTGACGCTCTCGCTGATCCCGTTCCTGGGCCAGGGCATGCTGCCGGTGAAGGGCGTGACGCGGGGGATCAACTACGGCTCCGACAAGGTCCGCTTCGTGAACATGGTGCGGGTCGGCAAGCGGGTGCGCATGCGCCAGAAGCTGATTGGCGCCGAAGCCAAAGCCGGCGGCATGCAGCTGAAGAACGAGTGCACGATCGAGATCGAGGGCGAGGCAAAGCCCGCCTGCGTCGCCGAGACCATTTCCATCGTCTACGGAGGCTAGACCCTACTGTGGCGTGGCGGCTTCTTCTGCGGAGGCCGCCTTCGCGCCAGTGATCACCGACTGGCTCGCCACGACGGTGACCGGGGCAGCCGGGTCCTTGATCAGGTTCAATGTCTCGCGAATGTACTTGGCGTTGGTGACGATGCCGATGTCCAGGCGCTCGCTGTTCAGTTCAACCTGCTGGGTTAGAAGGCCGGCGATGAACTGCACGTCCTGACGCGGCTGCGTTGGGTCGGTGCTGGCGCGCCGGGCCGGGCCGCTCATGAACACAGGCCCCCCGGAATTGCCCGGAAACACCGCAAAATCGAGCAGGAAGGTCGGGAAGATCTTGGCCGGAGCGATCGGGAAGGACGCCACACGCCCGGCGCGCAGAATCGGGAACCCTGCCGGGTTGGCCGCAAGGCCACGAGGGAAGCCGAGCGCCATCATCTCGTCGCCGGCCCCGACTTGATACTTCGAGAAGGAGTCGTCGTCGGCCAGGTAGTCTTCGGGGATCGCCGCCTTGGCGAAGGCCTCCGGCGCCGAGATCGTCAAGGCCGCGACGTCGCGCGAGGGGTGATGGGTCCAGAGGGGATGGCCATCGGCGTCGCGGATCTTCAGCGGCTTCGGCGCGTAGCTCCAGCTCCCGTCGGCGTTCGCCGTCCGATAGCCAATGCGCGCGGTTATCCCCGGCATCTTGTCGAAGACATGGTTGGCGGTGACCAGAATCGTCTGCGTCTTGCCGTCGGGCAAGGTCTCAGAGATCAGAAATCCAGTGCCGACGGTGCGTGTGCCATCGCCCAGCGGCTGTTCAAGCTGGACTGTGGCCTGCATCAACTGCACAGACAGGTCGATAACCATGGTTGGTCCAAAAACTCCGGACGCGTTTTGCGTCAGGTCCTCATTTCACCGGGTGGACACTTAACCCGTGAAAAGTTGCCGCCAAGATAAGAGACCGTGATCGGCTTGCGCCCAAGTGACGCGCGACACCTCCTGAAGCGCTTGAGCCGCAGGTCCGGGCGGCGCATCTAGCGTCGCATGAGTAGTCCCCCCAAGCCGCCGTCCGCCCCGAAACGTCCCCATCGCGTCGAGCAACTCGGCCGCGTTCGCGTCGACGACTACGCCTGGATGAAGGACGACGACTGGCAGCAGGTTCTGCGGGACCCCAAGGTCCTGCGCGCCGACGTGCGCGACCACCTTGATGCCGAGAACGCCTACACCAGGGCCATGCTGGCTGAGACCGAGGCCCTGCAGGCGAAAATGTTCGCCGAGATGAAGGGCCGCATCAAAGAAGACGACAGCTCGGTGCCCTCGCCCGACGGCCCATGGGACTACTACGTCCGCTACGACCTCGGCGCCCAGCACCCGCTCCACGCGCGCCGGCCCCGAGGGGCCGGCGCGGGAGAGGTGATCCTTCTCGACGAGGAGGCGCTTTCAAAGGGCAAGCCCTTCTTCCAGGTTGGCGAGGCGAGCCACAGTCCGGACCACGCGCTTTACGCCTGGGCCGCCGACGAGCAGGGCTCGGAATACTACACGATCCGCGCGAAGGACCTGGCCACGGACCAGGAGGTCGGCGCCCCGATCGAGAGCGCCTACGGCGCCTTCACCTTCTCGCCGGACAGCCAATGGCTCTTCTGGATCTGGCGAGACGAGAATGCCCGGCCCTCGAAGGTCTTCCGCCGGCCGGCCAGGGGCGGCGACGACATCTTGGTCTACGAAGAGGCCGACGACGGGATGTTCCTCGGCGTCGGGACGACGTCGGATGACAGCCACATCCTGATCCACGTCGGTAACCAGGAAACCACTGAGGTCTTGCTGATCCCTGCCAGCGATCCCACGGCGGTTCCTGTGGTCGCCGAGCCGCGCCAGGTCGGCGTGAAGTACAGCCTCGACCACTGGACCGACCGCTGGGTCGTGCACACCAACGCTGATGGCGCGGTCGACTTCAAACTTTCGACGTCGGACGCCGGCGTGCCGGCAAAGGCGACCTGGCGCGCCTGGATCGGCCACCAGCCTGGGCGCTACATCACCGGCTTTGCGGCCTTCGCCGGTCATCTTGTCCGTGCCGAGAGGGTCAACGCCCTCGACAAGCTGGTGGTCATGGCCCGTGACGGCGGCGAGCACGAAGTGGCTTTCGACGAGGAAGCCTACGCCCTCAACCTGGAGGGCGGTTACGAATACGACACCACCACCGCCCGCTTCGTCTACCAATCGCCAACGACTCCGAGGCAGACCTTCGACTATGACCTCGCCAGCCGCGCGCGGACCCTGCGCAAGACCCAGGAAGTTCCGTCGGGACACGACCCGGCCGGCTATGTGGCGCGACGGCTCTACGCCAAGGCGCCGGACGGCCAGGAGGTTCCGATCACCGTGCTCATGCGACGCGATACGCCGCTCGACGGCACGGCTCCGCTGCTGCTCTACGGCTACGGATCCTACGGCCACGCCATGGAGCCCAGTTTCTCCATCCGCAACCTGAGCCTGGTCGACCGGGGCTGGATTTGGGCGACGGCGCACATCCGCGGCGGCTCGGACAAGGGTTGGGGATGGTTCCTGGACGGCCGCAAGGAGAAGAAGCCCAATACCTTCTCCGACTTCATCGCCTGCGCCGACCATCTGGTCGCCGAGCGCTATGCGACCAAGGGCAGGATCGCAGCATATGGCGGCTCGGCCGGCGGCATGCTGATGGGCGCGGTGGCGAACCTGCGACCTGAGCTCTGGGGCGCGATCATCGCTGCCGTGCCGTTCGTTGACGTCCTCAACACCATGAGTGACACGACGCTACCGCTGACCCCGCCCGAATGGCCGGAGTGGGGAAACCCGCTGCAGGACGCCGCCGCCTACGACCTCATCGCCAGCTACAGCCCTTATGACCAGGTGAGCGCCCAGGCCTATCCACCCGTGCTGGCCACCGGCGGCCTGTCCGACCCGCGGGTGACCTACTGGGAGCCGGCCAAGTGGGTCGCAAGACTGCGTGAATTTTCGACGGGCGATGCGCCGATCCTGCTCAAGATCAACATGGAAGCCGGCCACGGCGGCGCGTCCGGCCGATTCGATTTCCTGAAGGAGATCGCGCTCGACTATGCCTTCGCCGTCTGGGCGCTCGGGAAGGGCTGGAAGCAGCCATGATCATCCGCGCGGCAACGCCTAGCGACGCCGCAGCGCTGGCGACGATCTATGGCGATGCTGTGTTGCATGGCTTCGGCACCTTCGAGGAAGAGCCGCCGCCGCCGGCCGAGATGGAGCGGCGGCGACAGGCCATAGCGGACTTGGGGCTGCCCTATTTCGTCGCCGAGCAGGAGGGCAGCGTCCTGGGCTTTGCCTACGCCGGTCCGTTCCGTACGCGCGCCGCCTACCGCTACACCCTGGAAGACAGCGTCTACGTAGCTCCCGACGCCGCGGGTAGGGGCGTCGGCCGAGCATTGCTGGGTTCGGTGATCAAGGCCTGCGAGGCGTTGGGCGTGCGCCAGCTGATGGCGGTGATCGGCGACAGCGGCAATTCAGCCTCGATCGGCCTCCATCGTGCGCTTGGTTTCGAGCAAACCGGCCTCGGGCGGAGCGTGGGCTTCAAGCACGGCCGCTGGGTCGATATCGTCCACATGCAAAAGGCGCTGAACGGCGGAGACAACTCGACGCCGACAGGCCCGGGCGTGACGTTCACCGGCCACTGACGGGGCTGGCGACCGTCGCCCTGACGTCAACCCGGCTGATTTCCTCGCCGGTTCAGAGACGAGCCTCCGCCGACCGAGCCGGCGCGGACCGAAGTCGCGCTAGAGTTTTAAGGTCGGCAGGAGAAGCGCTCCAAGGCCTTCGACCTCGGCCTCAAAAGCTAGCGGATCGGACGTCTTCAGCAGCGCAAGATCATGCCGGATCAGGTCCAGCCGACGGGCCGCCGCAGACACCTTTGTCCGATCGACCTTGACCTTCAAAGCGAGCAACTTCTGGTAGGCTCCAACGTCTTTCGCGCCGCCTTGCCCTTCGATCAGAGCGGCGACCGCATCCAATAGTTGACCGATCTGTCGGCCGTAGCTGTCGGCCGCAACTATCTGGCGCTCGGTGTCGGGCGCGCTGGAGTTCTGCTCGTTCACGACAAGGCCACCAATGGTCCAGCCGGGCAAGATCGGCTGGACAAGTTCGCCGCCGGTCGCGGGCCACGGCGTGAACCAAGCCTTCATCCACCAGGGGGGTTCAAGACCGGGAGAGGTTTCGGACATGGCGCGCTCCTCATCGCGCCGAGGCTACCGCGCTCATCGCCGCCCCGGCGACATCGCGGGGCGGCGATCGGCCTCGAAGACCAAAATGCGCCGATCTGAGGCAGATGACGGCTGCAATCAGTGCAGGCCATCGGCTGCGCGCTAAGCCGGCGCCGTAACGTGGCTCGGAGAAACCTTAGCTATGGGTCTCTTCCAAGACCTTACCCTGCCCACGTCTCGGCCTGGAGGCAGACATCTTACTTGGGGGCATCCCACGCCTTTTCCGCGACGGCCACAACGGCGGCTTCGAGCTTGTCCTCCAGCGGAGCCGGCTGGGCAGTGTGGGGTTTGGCGTCGAAGTGCATGTAGGGAGAGGCAGTCCTGGTGACGGGCGCCCAGTTGGGGGCGGCGTTGCCGTTAGGGTCGCCCGTCTTGGCGAACCGCACCCAATAGTCCCCCATCAGCTGGGAGACGCGGCGGTCCTGGTCGTCCCAGACCTCCTTGTCGATGCGTGTGCCGAAGAGGTAACTGAGCTCGCCGCCGTGATCCGCACCCTTGGCTTGGCCCCGGTCGCTGCCGGCCACCTCGTCGAAGTAGTAGGAGTAGGTCGGAAGCCCGAGGGCGGCGTTCTTCTGAGCCAGATAGCGCGACGGCTGGATGGCCAGGCTCTGAGTGATCAAGTCGGATTCCGCGCCGGCCCTGGTCGCTTCGATCTTGGCGGCCTCCAGCAGCTCAGGGTAGGCAGCGCCGAGGGCCGCTTTGGCCACGGCTGCGTTCTCGTGGACCAGGCTGGCCTCGTGGGAGTTGCCGCCGATCATCAGGCCGACGCGCAGTTGCTCGCCCTTGCGATAGGTCTCGCCGGGGCTGCGGAGCATCATGACGCCGTCGACCATGGGACCGCCAGGGCCCGCCTTCAGGACGTCGGCGAGTGGGATAGCGCGCAGTTGCGCCGGCGTGGCGTCCGGCGCGCCGACGCTTTTGGCCCAGCCGGCGCCAAAGGCCTCGGCGGAGAGTGGGGTTCCGCGGATCGGGGCGGCCGCCGCCGTGCCGCCACCGGATTCGGCGATGGCGCGCACAAAGAGGCCCTTGGCGGCCTGGGTGGTGGTCAGCATCTGCACCGCCACCGCGCCGGCGCTCTCGCCGAAGATTGTCACGTTCTTCGGGTCGCCACCAAAGGCGGCGATGTTCCTCTGCACCCATTGCAGGGCGGCGATCTGGTCCATCAGGCCATAGTCGCCGAGCCGGCCGGCGTCGGCGTTCTCAGCAGTCAGCGCCGGGTGGGCGAAGTATCCCAGGCGGCCCAAACGGTAGTTGATCGTCACAACCACGACGCCGCGCCTTGCGAGTGCAGAACCATCGTAGAGCGGCACCCCCCCGGAGCCGCGGGTGAACGAGCCGCCGTGGATGAACACCATGACCGCGTCGCCGGCCTTGGAGGGCTTGGCGGGCGCGAAAATGTTGAGGAAGAGGCAGTCCTCGCTCTGTGGGCCGACCTGGGCCCAGGGATCGTTGCTGAGGTGCGGCTGTGGGCATGCCGCCCCGTTGGCCATGGCGGGCCGCACCCCCGTCCAGGGTTTCACCGCCTGCGGTGCGCGCCAGCGTAGCGGGCCAGATGGCCCGGCGGCATAGGGGATGCCGCGATATGTGGCGACATCGCCCCGGACAACGCCCTCAACGACGCCGGCGTCCAGCTTGGCGGTAGGACCTGCATGGGCCGCACTCGCAATGGCGGCGAGCGCCGCCCCACCCGCCATCACTGTCTTCAAGGTCGTCATCTGCTCGCCCCCCGCTCGGCCGTAGCCGTTGCAATGTCGCCTTGCGTTGGGCCCTCGGGCCTCGCAGGCGTTTCGACCGCTCTGGATTATCAGCGAACCTGACTGCGATCCATTTCTCGGAGCGCCTGGGTGAGACACCCGATACCCAACCAGCTTCAATGACTGAAGAGTGGGCCGAAAAGGGCGCCCTGATGGCCCGCCACAAGATCGCAATTATCGTCGGCAGCCTTCGCAAGGAGAGCGTGAACCGCAAGGTCGGCCGTTCGATCTGCGCCTTCTCCTCAGATCAGCTCGATTGCGACATCGTCGAAATCCGGAACCTGCCGCTTTACGACCAGGACACCGATGCGAACCCTCCCCCGGAATTTGTGCGCTTCCGCAAGCAGATCGCCGCGGTGGATGGCGTCTTGTTCTGCACACCCGAATACAATCGTGGCGTGCCCGGCGTGCTTAAGAACGCCATCGATGTCGGCTCACGGCCGTACGGCCAGAGCGTTTGGGATAAGAAGCCCGCCGCGATCGTCAGCGCATCGCCTGGCGCCATTGGCGGCTTCGGCGCCAATCATCAACTGCGGCAGGCCTGCGTTTTCCTGAACATGCCGGTGATGCAGCAACCCGAGGCCTATCTCGGCAACGTGACCGACGACAAATTCGACGGGGACGGGCGGCTGAAGGAAGGGCCCCTAAAGGACGTGGTCCTGGGTCTGGCGGCTGCATTTGCAGATTGGGTGGACATAATAGTGCGGGGCCGCAGGCTCTTGGCCGAGGACACCGATCACGCCGCCAAGCAAGCCGCCGAAGCCTGATCTCGAACCGAACGGCCGTTTTCCGGTCTTCGGCAGCGTCCCCCCCGCACGCCGCGCCCAAGGGCCCGACTTTGGGCAAGCGTACTTTGTCGGCGGCCGAGCGCTGCAGACCCCGGGCGACCGCCATGGCGGTCGTCGGGCCGGTGGCCGGTGCGGTTGTGGGCGCCGCTCGCCGCGCCGCGCCACAATTGACGTGAAACCGTCATGTACGCCGTTTATCAGAGACGACGGCGCGGGGCCGGAGTCGCGCGCGTTCGCATGTTTCACGTGCCAACAAGGGGGCATCCGTTCCTGCGCTTTCCGTTGTCTTGGCTCAGAACGACGACGGCGCGCGCCGGATGATCCGAAGGGAGCTGCTGGTCAACCAACTCGCGACATCGGCTAACGCGGACGAGAACCGCAAAGCTGCTCTGGACCGAGCGGGCGATGGCGCGCAACGAAAAGGGACACTCTTGAACAGCCCGATAGCAAAGTTTGGGCGACCGCGACGCGACCGCATATGCCTTGAGGCGCACCGCGACGTGATGTTTTGGGCCGGGCTCTGGGGTCTCAGCGACCAGGAATTGCACGATGCCGTCGCAGCCGTAGGCCCGATGGCCGCTGATGTCGCCGCCTACCTGGGGGTGCCTTTGCAGGGCGAGGACCTCTGCAGGGTGCCGCGTCAGAACTGACGTCGACACCTACCAGCGTGGGTCAGAAGGCGTCGTCGCCGGCGCTGGGCCTGAAACGCGACGATCGCAGGGACACGCGCCCCGTGTCACGGTCCACGAAGCACGACTGCAACTCCGATGGAATCCCGTGCTCCGATTGCCGCCGGACGAAGCGCCACAGGAAACAGGAAGGTCGTCAAACTAGGTGACGCCGCACAACTGCAGCGCGCCCGGGAGCCCACATGTCGAGCGGGTTCAGGCCAGAGCGCTCCGCCGTCGCCGCAGAACAGCTCCCAATCCGAAGAACCCCGTCAACATCATCGCCCAGGTCGCTGGTTCGGGAACGGTGCGGACAACCGTTAGGGATGTTGGGATGAGTTGGGCGCGGTCGGTGCCTGTGCCGATATCCGCCCACCGGTAGAAGCTGTTGCCAGCGTCTTGTGTGAGCGTGAACGGCGCGCTGAGGGACAGGGGAACTCCGGCGCCGGTCATGTTGAAGATCAGGTTGGAGTCGATGGCGTCATTGCGGCCCGCTTGGAAGAAGACGGTCCCGGCGCCGGCGTCGTAGCGGATCTCGCTATCGAATGGTTCTTCGTTGGGCTCATGGCCGAGTTCCCGCGTCACGCCGTTGATTGTTAGCGAGGCGCTTACGATAGGCCCTGGGTCCACCAGGCAACAGATGCCGCCTCTTACGTCCAGGCTGGTGGGCGTGGTCACAACGCCGATGGCGTCTGCATTGAAGATGTAGACGGCGGTGAACCCGTCACCGGTGAGGCTCACCCCCGGGGAAGCAAAGAGCCCAGCGCCAGCCTGGGTCATCGTCCCGACCGTCCCGGTGAACGTCGCCACCATGACGGAGGCGGAAGCCGGCACAGCTGTCACAAGGGCGAGCCCCAGCAGCACGGCGAATTTCGACAGACGCATCAGCTAGATCCCCCCCATCCGCCGCCCATCTCTGCACAACCAACGGTTGGAACCAAGCGCTATCGCTCGTCAAGCGAAGATACTGTCCAGCTGATTGTCACAGGGCGTCTCTCTGAGACTGCCCGCAAACCCGATTGGTCGACCATGGGCGGTCCAATCATCCCTGACGGTCGGCCGCGGCAGCGTCCAGGGCGGGGTGGCTCGCCACTATCGACGCATAACAAACCAGGCGATCAGCAAGCCGATCACCGCCAACGCCGTTCCTATCCAGAGGACCCAGCGGATGTGACCCGTCTTCTGGCCGCCGCTGGCGGCGGTTCGGGCGATCGTTTCACCATCGCCAGCCGGGTTTGCTTTCGGATCATTGCCCATCCCGACTAAATGCCGCGCCGCGCCAATGGATGCGTTGGTGTTGTCCATCAAGTTCATGAGGGCTAGCCGCCGGGCACATAGATGCTCCGCATGACCAAATCCGATCTCGGCTTCATCGATCAGGAGCAGAAAAACCGTCCGCGCCCTCGACAACCGGTTCGGCCCGAGGTTGTCACTTATGTCTTGGGTAGGCGATGGCGCCCATGTGTCTGGTCTGGAACATCGTGAGGATTGGCTGGGGAACTAGGACTCGAACCTAGAATGACGGTACCAAAAACCGCAGTGTTACCATTACACCATTCCCCAGCAGGAACGGCCGCTGGGGCTCCCCCCGCGGAGGCGGTCAGATAGCGCAGGAGACCTCGCGATGCAACGGCTCGAAACGCCGCTGTCGCGCCGCCTTGCGGGGCCATAGCCCCTCCTCTATAAGGCGCCCTCCAAAGTCGGAGTGTGGCTCAGTCTGGTAGAGCACCGCGTTCGGGACGCGGGGGTCGCAGGTTCAAATCCTGCCACTCCGACCATTCATTCCGTCGCTAACGCGACGTGAATTTCTCCCCGAGCCATTACCGCCGAGAAGTCCGCATGTCAGGCGGACGGCGGCCCATGATCCGGGCTCTCGGGCCCCGTATCCAGCCGCCTGCGGACCTTTGGCGCCCCCCTTTCGAACCACGTCCTAGAGCTTGGTGGCGACGATCAGGCGGTCACGACCGAGACGGTCCAGGACCTGTCCAAGATCCGCTTGGCTGACGGCGAAACAGCCCTCGCTGCGGCCCAGGATGCCGTGCTCGCTGGCCATCTGCGGGCTCACGTACCAGGCCGCGTGCACCACGATGGCGCGCGCGTAGGCATTGTCGTTGGTCGGGTCGAGGCCTTGAAGGCGCATGGAGCGGCCGTGCTGGCCCGTATAGTATTCACCGGTCAGGTAACGCCCCTCGGAGGTCGCCGCCGAGCCGAGGTCGTTCGAGAAGCGGCGCAGCCAGCCCGAGTGGTCCGGGTCAGAGCCTCGCCCGTGGGCGACCAGCAGACTTTCCACCTTCCCGCCAGCCAGGTCGACCAAGTGGAAGCGCGGTGTGCAGGAGGGTTGGCTGAAATCAGCCACGCCGACCACATCGCTGTGCGCGACACGGCCGCCGGCCTGGGCCAGACCCGCCCGAGCCGCGGCCAGGACGCCGCTCTGGCCGGGCGCTGCGAACGCCAGCGCCGGGGTCCCGATGGCGGCGCCGAGCGCAGCGAACGACGTCCTGAGGAAGCCGCGGCGGGTCGCGGGGACGATTTCGGTCATGTGGCGATTAGACTGCGGTTGGGCGTTGTCCGCCCGCCGCCTCCGGGATTGAACGGAGTTCCAAAGATAGGGTCGCGACCCCACGCTTCATGTGAGCCATCTCGTCGCAGAAGCTGTCGCATGCCCGATCCCACCCGAAGGTCCGCCGCCGTTCTGTTCGCCGCCGCTCTCGCGGCTCCAGTTCCCGCTTGGGCCCAAGGCGCGCCGCGCAGCGCCATCACTGCGGCCGACGTCGCCGCGTTGAAGCCCGGCGAGTTCATCTGGGCGCCCCAGCTCGCGCCGGAGGGTCCGATGGTAATGGTGGTGAGCCTTAAGGCACAACGCGCCTATGTCTACCGCAACGGCCTGCGGATCGGGGCCTCGACGGCCTCCACCGGCAAGAAGGGGAAGGAGACCCCCACCGGCGTCTTCACCATCCTGCAGAAAAACGCCAAGCACAGGTCAAACCTCTATAACAACGCACCCATGCCCTACATGCAGCGGCTGACGTGGGACGGGATCGCCCTGCACGCGGGCCACCTGCCCGGCTATCCCGCCTCTCACGGCTGTGTGCGCCTGCCCATGGCCTTCGCGCGCGGCCTCTTCAAAGAGACGTCCTTGGGCATGACGGTAGTGGTGACGAGCGGCGCTCCAAATCCCACGCGACTTGACGATGGTGGTCTGTTGGCGCCGGTGACTGCCGAGGGAGCCTCGCTGGCTGGTGCGGCCGCGCAACGCCTGGCCGCAAAAGAGCCTTTCCGCTGGCAGCCCGAACTCGCCCCTGCCGGACCGGTGACCATCCTGGTCTCCTCGCACGACCAGCGGCTGTTGGTTATGCGCAACGGCAAGCTGATTGGCCGCGGCAAGATCCACATCCCGCCGAATCGGGTGTCCGGCGACCACGCTTTCCAGTTCACCGGCTTCGACGCCGAGCGGCGGACCCAGTGGACCTATGTAAGCGTCCCCGGCCAGGAGCAGCTAGGGGGGCGGGCCCTGGATTTCTCCGGCGCCAGAGACCTGACGATCTCTCCTGAGTACCTGAAGCTGGTCAGAGGCGTGCTGACGCCTGGCACGACGCTGCTCGTCACCGACGCGGGATTCCTGAGCGGGGGCGCCGGCAAGGCTATGACCGTTGTTGACAGCAACGGCGCTTAGCCCGGGGCCTGGACAGAGGGCTTGTGCTGGGCAATGCAGGCCTTATGGGTCTTGCCACGCCGCGCGCGATGCTCATCGACTTGGATGACACCATTCTGATGGCCGGTCGGCGGCCGGCGGTGCTGCTGCAGATCGCTGAGGAGCAGGCGGCGGCGCTTGCGCCACACACGCCGGCCGAGCTCGCGGCCCACCTCGAAATCGCCCTTGAGCTCTTTTGGTCCGATCCCGAGCGGCACAAGGTGGCGCGCTTCGGCATCGCCGAGGCTCGGCGCCAGGTCGTACGGGAAACCCTTGAGGGCCTTCAGCCGGCCCTGAGCCGTGAGATCGCCGACCGATTTGCCGAACGGTTCACCGCCATCCGCGAGGAGCTGACGCAGTGTTTTCCCGGCGCTCTCGAAGGCCTCCAGGCGCTTCGGAGGCGGGGGATCAAACTAGCGCTGATCACGAACGGCTCCTCGGCGACCCAGCGGGCCAAGATCAAGCGGTTCAGGCTCGCTTCCTACTTCCACCACATCCAGATCGAGGGCGAGGCCGGTTTCGGCAAGCCCGAGGAACAGGCGTATCGCCACGCCATGGCCGCGCTCGGCGTTGAGCCAGACGAGACGTGGATCGTGGGCGACCATCTGGAGTGGGAGGTCGCCGCACCGCAGCGGCTGGGTATCACGGCGGTGTGGTGCGACGGGTTCGGGCGCGGGCTACCGCCCGACACGACCATCACGCCGGATTACATCGTGACCTCGTTGGCCGAGGTCGACGCCCTTTTCGGGAGCACTGAGGCTGAGGCAGACCCACCGGTCCGTTGCAGCTGACGGGCGCCGGCTCCGCACCACGGGACGGTGTATCGCGGCGGCCGTGTCTCAACCGCCATTAGCAGCAGCGGCTTCGGCGGGAAGACGGACTAGCGATGTACCCGCTCCCGAAACGTTAGCTTCAGGCGGGCGGCTGAACTGGTGTTTTCGACCGCTGCTCGCATCTGGAATACCTGGCAAGCGAGGCGAAGGCGGCGTCAAGGATATCCATGAGTAGCCGACCCGGCGCTCGCTCGCCGACGGTATCATTTCCACCATGAAGGCGGCTCTTCCAAGACGGTGACGTCGCGATACTTCTCCCCTCTAAGGCGAGGCCGTTTGCAGTTTACATCTATATGTTGTTAACCATCACCGTAGGCGCTCGGCGTCCGGTTTGAAATGTCTGCTGAGAGGAGAGTCCTTTGTCCCGCATTCGATTGCTTTGCGCTGGGGCCGCCGTGGCCATCGGCTTCGCCACCGCCGCCAGCGCCGCGCTCCCGGTCTATCCCACTCCGGGGACTGAAAATCCACTGACCTACA
>NZ_DASXNL010000138.1:0-9523 GCF_036495085.1 Phenylobacterium sp.
CATCTGCGCCGCACCCGTGATCATGTTCTTCACGTAGTCGGCGTGGCCGGGGCAGTCGACGTGGGCGTAGTGACGGTTCTGCGTCTCATACTCCACGTGCGCCGTGTTGATGGTGATCCCGCGCGCCTTCTCCTCCGGCGCCGCGTCGATGTCCTCGTACTTCTTCGCCGTCGCCCCGCCCGACTTGGCCAGCACCATCGTGATCGCCGCCGTCAGCGTCGTCTTGCCGTGGTCCACGTGACCAATCGTGCCGATGTTGCAGTGCGGCTTGTTGCGTTCGAACTTTTCTTTGGCCATCGGGAGTCCTGCGGGCGTTGTTTCAAGTGGAAGGCGAACCTGGAGCGGGTAGCGGGAATCGAACCCGCATATTCAGCTTGGAAGGCTGCTGCACTACCATTGTGCTATACCCGCCCTGTTCCGGACGAGTCCGGGTCAGTGCTAAATTTTGGAGCTTCGAGCACTTCCCGGGGGAGATGCTCGGGCCCAGAATCTCTCTCCGTAGGCGCCGAACGTGGTGGGGGAAGTAGGACTCGAACCTACGAAGGCGTACGCCAGGGGATTTACAGTCCCCCCCCTTTGCCGCTCGGGACATTCCCCCTCGCGCTCGGAGCCATATCAGCGCCGTCGAACAAAAGGCTTCCGCTTGAGGATGCGAGGGGCATAAGAGCGCCGAACGCAGGGTCCTAAAGGCGGCAGCCCGTCCGGGGCCCCAATTTGGAGCGCGTCTTATAGTGGCCTCGATCCCCGAACGCAACGACGCCCGACGGGGTCGTCACAAGCGGCCCCAAGGTCACTTTTCAAGGCGTCCGGAGGCGGTCGCCGACGACTGGATCTGGGGCTGGCACGCGGTCGAGGCGGCGCTGTCGAATCCGATGCGCGGGCCTGCCGAACTGATCCTCGCCACGCCCGAACGCCTCAAGCAGATCGAGGCGAAGTTCGGCCGCCTGCCCGCCCTCCAGCAGGCCGACAACCAGCAGATCGCCCAACGCCTGCCGCAGGGCTCGGTTCACCAGGGCGTGGCGGTGCGCGGCGCGGCGCTGGAGCCGGCGGACCTCGCCGACTTCGAGCCCAAACGGGGCGCGGTCCTCTTGATGCTCGACCAGGTCACAGACCCGCAAAACGTCGGCGCCATGCTCCGCTCGGCTGCGGCTTTCGGGGCGGCCGGCATGATTCTGCAGGACCGCCATGCGCCCAGATTCACCGGCGCGCTCGCCAAGGCTGCAGCCGGCGCTGTGGACCGCATTCCGGTCGCCCGTGTGGTGAATCTGTCGCGGGCGCTGGATGAACTCACCGATGCGGGTTGGCGCGCGGTGGGCCTGGCGGGCGAAGCGGAGCGCGAGTTGGGTCAGGTGTTGGACGGAGCCCCGACGGTCCTGGTGATGGGGTCCGAGGGAGAAGGCCTGCGTCGCCTCGTGGCTGAACACTGCGACGAATTGGCCCGCATAGCGATGCCCGGCGACTTCGAAAGCCTCAATGTCTCCGCCGCCGCCGCCGTCGCTCTTTATGAGGCGGCGCGTCCGCGTAGTTGAGCTTCCCTTGCAGCCGAAGCTTGGCTGCCGCATTGAGGGAAGCGATGGCGTTCACAGAGCTCTTTACCGCCGGCGCCGTGGCGGCCTTTTTCCAGGTGGTGATGATCGACCTGGCCCTCGCCGGCGACAATGTCGTGGCGGTGGGCATGGCCGCGGCCGGACTTCCCGAGCCGCAGCGCAAAAAGGCGATCGTGCTGGGCCTGGCCGGCGCGGTCGTGATGCTGATCGCGTTCGCGCTGATCACCACAAAGCTCTTGAGCCTCGTCGGCCTGCTGGCCGCCGGCGGTATCCTGCTGCTCTGGGTCTGCTGGAAGATGTGGCGCGAACTCCGCGAAGGCAGTCGCGAAGAAAGCCAGGAGGGCGAGGCTGCCCTCGAGGCCGCCAACAGCGACACAGTCGGGGCCGCGCGCACCCCGCCTAGGCCCAAGACACTTCGCCAAGCCTTGGTGCAGATTCTCATCGCCGACCTCGCCATGTCGCTCGACAACGTCTTGGCTGTCGCAGGCGCGGCGCGGCAGCATCCCTGGGTGCTGGTGGGCGGGCTCCTGTTGTCCATCACCCTAACGGGGCTTGCCGCAAGCTGGATCGCCAAGCTGCTGCACCGGTTCCGTTGGATCGGCTATCTCGGCCTGGTGATCGTCCTCTACGTCGCCTTGCACATGATCTGGCAGGGAGCCCGGACCCTGGCCATCGATCTAGGTAAGACCGGAGCCTTCAACGCCGTTATGCCGGCTCCCCTGGACATCAACCCCAAGGAAGTCGCCAAGCGGAAGGGGCCGATAAGCTAGTCCGCCTCGGGGCCGCCGAAACGCTCGCGCCATTCCGCTGTCTGGGTGTCCTCGACCTTGCGAAATAGCACTTCGGGCGCCTTTACCGGCCGGCCGGGAGGCAAGATCTCCAGCGTCCCCTGCCCTTCAAGGCTCGGCCACTTCCCCGGAAACGCTTCGCCCACCGAGAGTGCGATGGTCTCGGCAGCGAACGGAATGAACGGTTCGGAGACCTTGGCGAACAGGGCGACCAGATTGAGCCCAGTGCGCACGGCCACGGCGGCCCGCTCCCGGTCGGTCTTCAAGGCGGTCCAAGGCGCGGCTTCGGTAAGGTAGCCGTTGCCCAGCACCCAGAGCTGACGGAGCGACGTACTCGCCTTACGGAACTCCCGGTTCTCCAGGTTCTCGGTGAGCTCCCGCAGCTTAGCCAGCACGTCTCTGTGGAGCTTGAACTCCAAGGGCCCGTCTCCGCCTCCCGCCGGCACCACGCCCTCGAACCGCGTCTCGGTGAACTTCAGGATGCGATTGACGAAGTTGCCCAAGACGTCGGCTAGGTCAGCATTCACCTGCGCCTGGAACTGCTCCCAGGTGAAGGTGGCGTCGGAGGTCTCGGGCGTATTGGCGGTGATCCACCAGCGCCAATAGTCGGCAGGCAGCAGCTCAAGGGCGTGATCCATGAAGACGCCGCGCTTCTGCGAGGTGGAGAATTTGCCGCCGTAATAGTCGAGCCAGTTAAAGCCCTTCAGTTCATCGACCAGTTTCCAGGGGGCGTTGGCGACCGGCGAAAACGTTCCGTCGGCCGAAAGCTTTTCGTTCAGCCCGATCAGGGTGCAGGGGAAGCCGACCGTGTGAAAGGGCACGTTGTCCTTGCCCATGAACTCCACATACGTGACGTCGGCTGCGGCGGGCTCGCGCCACCAACGTTCCCATTCGGCTTCGTCCGCGGGTCCCTTGCCGGCCTCGGTGGCCCGGGCGTCGGCCCATTCCCAAGTGGCGGCGATGTATTCGATGGGGGCGTCGAACCAAACGTAGAACACCTTGCCGGCCAGGCCTTCGATGTCCGGCGTCACGCCCCCGGGATTGGGACCCCACTCCCACGCGTTGACCGGTACTCCCCATTCAAGGTCGCGGGTGATGCCGCGGTCCTGCAGCCCCTCGTCCAGCCATTTCAGGGCGATCGAAGTGACGAGCAGCGGCCAGCGATCGCGCTTCTCTTCAATCCAAGCTCGCAGCTTCTGGGAGAACAGGCTCTGACGCAGGAACAGGTGCTTGGACCCGCGGATCTCGATGTCCGTCGAGCCGGAGATCGCTGAGCGAGGATGCAGCAAGTCAGCGGGATCGAGCACGCGCGTGCAGTTCTCGCACTGGTCGCCGCGCGCGGCCTCGTATCCGCAGTGCGGACAAGTCCCGATCACATATCGGTCCGGCAGGAAGCGCTTGTCGGCGTTGGAGTAGACCTGCTGGGTCACCCGCTCCTCGATGAAGCCGGCCTCCCAGAGTTGTTGGGCGAAGCGCTGGGTGAGCCGGTGGTTCTGCGGGGAGGACGAACGGCCGAAGTGATCCCAGGACAGGCCGAATTTACGGCCGAGATCGTGTTGGATCTGATGCTGCTCCGCGCAAAAGGCCGCCGGGTCCTGGCCGGCCTCCGCCGCAGCGAGCTCGGTCGGCGTGCCATGCTCGTCCGTGGCGCAGATATAAAGCGTCTCGCGGCCGCGCGAACGTTGGAAGCGGGCGTAGACGTCGGCCGGCAGCATGGAGCCCGCCAACGTCCCCAGGTGCTTGATCCCATTAATATAGGGCAGCGCGGACGTAATCAGGATGCGGGGCATGGCTTCTTGTCGGCGGGTTGCGGAAAGCGGCGCTTATAACCGCCCGCTCCGCTTCGCCAAAGCGGCGGATCACCAGCTTGGATCCGCATGCCTCGCTAACGTCTGCCCCGCAGGCCCGATAAGCCCCCGCCGCCCCTCGTGAAGAGGACCCGCGCCAAGCTAGGCTGCTGAGGCCGCACCAGTCTTGCGGCGCTGCGCACGAAGCGCCGATCCGATGAGGCCGAAGCCCAGGATCAGCATCGCCCAGGTTGCAGGCTCCGGCACCGCTGAGGTCAGGGGCGGATCACCGATCGGACCGTTCGGCAGATCGGGACCGTTAGGGGGCCAGCCACCATCGTCGGGACCGCCGCCCTGGCCCGGACCACAGTGCGCAAGACAGCCCTTGCCGCCCACCCCGTCTGGCTTGCTGTCGTCAATGATCGTTACGCCAGGCCCGTTTCCGGGACCCGAGCCGCCGCCCCCTTTGTCTCCGCCCTTGTCCTCATTGCCCCTGGGCGGAGAGCCACCGCCACCGCCGCCGCCGCCGAAGCTACCGCCGCTGAAGCCGCCCCCCGCGCTCACACCGCTGCCGTGGACGCCGTCAAAGGTCGCCGGGCCATCGCCGTGCTTGCCCTCCCATCCGCCAGCGCTTCCGTCATCCCCGCGGACGAATTCGGCGACGCTCATCAGGCCGTCTTCGCCGTTCGGCATGAACCCGCCCCAGCCCGATTTCCCGCCGCCCTCGCCGGGCCCATAGGGACCACGAGGCTCGCCGGCGTTTCCGTCCTGGGAGAAGGCGCCGGGCGTGACATCGCCGCGGCTGCGCCAGTGGCCAAGGCTCAGGCCGCCCCGGCCGCCGCCGTTCCCAGCACCGCCCAGCGCCAGCTCTACGCGAGCCGGTTCGCCCTGGCGGTGGTGCAAAAGGAGCAGGTCGCCGCCGAAGGCGATCGTCAAGGCCGCCACCAAGACCACCAGGCCGATGGTCCGCCGGGTGTGTTTCAAATCGGGACGGATCTGTTTCATAGACCGCACGATGCAAGGTTCGTGCGCCACCGGCCGACCGCCGATGTTCAGGTCTCGCGACCCTGGTCTCGGGGTGAAGCGCTAGAGCGGCGGCGCCCGGTCGAACCATGGCCGGGCCTGTTCCAACTGACCGGCAAGACGGAAGAGCGTCGCTTCTGCTCCCATCCGCGCCACGAACTGCAAGCCGATCGGCAGTCCGCCCTGGCTCCAGGCCAGGGGCACGGTCATCGCGGGCTGCCCAGTGTTGTTGAAGGCCTGAGTGTTTGGCATGAACGCGAACAGGCGTTCGGCGACCAGCTTCGGGTCTTCGAGGATCCAGCCGATCGGAATGGCCGGGCTGCCTAACGTCGAGAGCAGCAACACGTCATAACGTTCGAAGAGCTGTGCCTGGGCGCGCGAATAGGCGTGCAGCGTCTGCAGCCCGCGCACATAAGCCGACGCCGATACGCCGACGCCGCGCCGGTAGGTCGCCATGGTCGCGGCCTCGACATCACCGACCTCGACCGCCCGGCCCCGCCGTTCGGCTTCGGCGTCGAGGCCGGCCGCGACGCTGGCGGAGATCACGACCCCTGCCGCAGCCTGCATCGCGGCTGGATCTCCGGGGATGTCGGTCTCCTCTACGTCATGGCCCAGGTCTTCGCACAATCGGGCCGTGTCGCGCACGGCCGCGGCGCACTCGGGATCGATGGCCTTGGCCTGCATGGCCCCGGCGAAGAAAGCAATCCGCAGGCGTCCCGGCGCGCGTCCCACTTCCTCGGCGAACGGACGCTCAGGAACCTTCAGAAAATAGGGATCACCGGGCTGTGGATGGCAGGCGACATCCAGCAGGCTGGCCGAGTCGCGCACCGAGCGGGTGACCGCATGGTGGACGGATGCGCCGGCCCAGCCTTCGCCCAGGGGCGCGAAGGAAACCCGCCCGCGTGAGGGCTTCATGCCAAACAGGCCGCAGCAGGAGGCGGGGGTGCGGATCGATCCGCCGCCGTCGCTCGCGTGGGCTGCCGGCGCTATGCCGGCGGCCACGGCCGCGGCTGCCCCGCCCGATGACCCCCCAGGCGTCCGCGAAAGGTCCCAGGGATTACGGCAGACGCCCAGGAGTTCCGATTCGGTCATTGGCCAGAGGCCGAACTCCGGGGTGTTGGTCTTGCCGAAGATCGCCAGGCCCGCGCCCTTGTAAGCGGCGGTGAGCGCGCTGTCGGCCCGCGCGAGGGCGTCGGCGAACAGCCGCGACCCGGAGGTGGTTGGCGTCCCGGCCAGGGTCAGGCCCAGGTCCTTCAGCAGGAACGGGACCCCGCCGAACGGTCCGCCGACCCCAGCCTCCCCCCGCGCGCGCTCCGTAAGGTCCAGGGTGACGGCGTTGATCGCCGGATTTACCTGCGCCATCCGAGCCGCCGCGACATCGATCAACTCGCCAGAACTCACCTCCCGACGCGCCACCAGTGCGGCCAGGCCGAGCGCGTCGTGCCGGCGGTAATCTTCGAAGTCCATCGGTCGTCCTCGCGGCTGATCTGGAGCAAGCAATCACAGCCGGCGGTCGGAACCAACCCACGCCGTCGCCGACGTTGGGTCCGCGACCGCAATGCTCGCGTTTGGCTCCGCGCCTGAACGCGGGCCCCGACGCTACGCGCGGGCGTTCATTTGCGATCAACCAGTTGCCTTTCTGCTCGATGCGAGACCGAGCCTACGGGCTGCTTGAACTTGCTGATGATTTACGTAATTCCGTAAAATACGGCCGATAATTACGGAATAACGTAATCCATCCTTGACTGGCTGGAGGGGGAAACTTACGATATTCCGTAACTTTCAACTCTCAATTACGGAATTCCGTAAATGCGCGAAGACCTACTGCCCCTCTTGGGCGAGACCCTGCGCAACCGCCGCCGGGCGCGTAAGATGACCCAGCCCATGCTGGCCAGTCGCGTGGGTCGCAGCACCCCGCGCATCTCAGATTTGGAGAAGGACCTGCTGGCGGGCCGGCTGGGCAAGGACCGCCTGGGCCTGCTCGTGGAAGTGTGCGACGCCCTGGACTTGGTGCCGGTCCTGGTTCCCCGCGAGCAGACGCAGGCCGTGCGACGGCTGCTGGGCGCAGGTCCCTCCCCCATGGCTGGGGTCTCGGTCAGTCGAGCTTTCGACGACCTATTCGTCGATCTCTCCGATGACGATGACGGCGACGGGGACGACCGCTGATGGCGACCAAGGCGGCCGTCCTGGGGGTGCACCTCATAATGTCAGACGGCGGATCGGTCCGGGCCGGCACGCTGACACGGGACGCCTCCCGTGCCACCGCGTTCATTGCGGACGAGGCCTATCTGCGGGACGCTGCCCGTCCGATCCTGAGCCTGGCGTGGCATACGCCCGGTGATCCTGAGCAGAGCCGCGCGCGGCTGGAGGCGCGAGGCGACAAGATTGGCCTGCACGGCTACCTGCCGCCGTGGTTTCAGGGCCTCCTGCCCGAAGGGGCTTTGCGAGACTTGGTCGACCAGGAGATGGGCCCGGGCGACCACGACTCCTTCGACCTGCTGCTGCGGCTGGGCGCGGACCTGCCCGGTGCAGTTCTGGTGGTCCCGGACAACGAGGAGGCCCCCGAGAGCGCAGGTCCCATCGCCTGGGAGCGCGTGGCTGGCTTCAAGGCTCCACTGCCCCAGGGGATAGTGAAATTCTCCCTGGCCGCGTGCAGCTGAAGTTCATGATGGTGGCCGAGGACCACAGGCTCACGGTCCCGGCGCGCGGCGGCGACGCCCGGCTGATTTTGAAGCTGGGCTCGGACCGCTACCCCGAGCTGCCGGAGGCGGAATTCGCGGCGATGCACCTCGCAGCCGCGATCGGCGTGCGCACGGCCAGCTGTCGGCTGACGCCCATAGGCGCTATCCAGGACGTGCCCGCCGAGTTCCTAGTGGGCGCCCACGCCCTTGTGGTCGAGCGGTTCGACCGCACGCTCGACGGACGTCGCCTCCACATCGAAGACGCCGGTCAGATCATGGAGGCGTGGGGCGAGCGGAAGTATATCAAGGGCACTACTGAATCCGTGCTCAACATGATCAGGCGCTTCAGCAGCGACTGGCGCGACGACGTAATGGAGGGCTTCCGCCGGATCGTCGCCGACGTTCTACTGGGCAACGGTGACAGCCATCTGAAGAACTGGTCTTTCATCTTCCCCGAACCTGGTGTCATTCGCCTGTCGCCGGCTTACGACATCGTGCCGACAGTGTTCTTCAACCCGAAGGACGAGTTGGCACTGCGGTTCGCCGGCAAGGACAAGGCCTTCGAGGCGGTCACGCTGCGCCGCTTCCGCCGGGCGGCGGAGTTTCTGAAACTGGACCCAGAGCGGGTCGAGAAAGAAGTGGCCCGTTGCGTTCGGGCTGCGATAGAAACCTGGCCCGAAATGGTCCGCAATGTATCGCTCAGCGAAGCGCGACAGTGCACGCTGATCGAGCGCTTGGACACACTGAAGTTGGTGCAGGAGGTGCAGGCCCTGCGCTAAACGACATGGCCGACAACATCGGCGATCGCCATTGTCCCCCTGGGGCCTTTAGGCCTTCTCAGAAGCTCCGTAGTCGGACTGCTTCTCATAGAACGCCTTCTTGTCGCCCCCCCATCCAGGCGGCCTTCCGACTTACGAAGACAGCTAACGTGCTCATCGCGACCGCCGTCAAAGTGCTGATCGCAGCAGCTACGGCCGGGCCGAGTGAGAAATGGTTCATGCCGCCATCATAGCCGCGACCCGGGCTCGCGGAATGCTTGTCAACGGCGACGGATTTCAAACTGCGACACTACCCGTGCGAAGTGAGATCGGCCGCAGCCGCCTCTCTATCTGCCCGCGGCGATTTGCGCGCCCTATCGCCCGGTTCCTCCATTTCGCGGGGCGAAAAACGACCCCTGCCCAACTGCAAGGTCCGGAACTGGCGGTCGTCCCTCATGTCCGTTTCAGGTAGGTCATGGGGAGCCCGCCAGTCGGCCACTCAATTGGCGGGGAGGTTCGGCCACTGTGCCTCCAGGCGGTTGCGGCGCTAACGCGGAAGCGGCTATGGAAGAACAAATCGGGGGCCCGGTTGTAAAAGATCGGCGCATCTGTAAAACGCCGCCGACCGCAGGTCCAAAACACCTGCAAAAACAATATGCCGGATTAGCTCAGCTGGTAGAGCAGCGGTTTTGTAAACCGAAGGTCGCGGGTTCGAGTCCTGCATCCGGCACCAATAATTTCCACGAGTTATGCCGACCATCTTCCTGCTGGATCTGATGTCTCGCCCAAGAGGCGTCACGCTCCAGAGGACGGTCACCGCCACCTCGAAGGTCGTGCATATGCCCTCGACCGGCGGGATCTGGGCCAAGCCTACTGGTCTACAGGCGTCGGCCGCGGATCCTCAAGCTGAAAGAGGAACCCGTCGAATCGCCGACCATT
>NZ_DASXNL010000139.1:0-2604 GCF_036495085.1 Phenylobacterium sp.
CGCCTGTCGCCGGACTTCATCCGAGAAGTCGGTATCGCGAGCTTTGACACGCTTGGCGACAAGCCAGTCAACGTCAAGGGGACGTACGTGGTCGTGGTCGTCTGGACGCGAGTCGGTGGAACCTGGAAACTGTGGACTGACATCTTCCACTAGAACCTTACGACGACGGCAGGTGATGAGCGCCTGCAAAGGGTCGAAGAGCGAAGTTCGACTGCCCGTCTGAAGGTCGCCTTGGGGACGGAGCCAATGGCTGTTCCCGGCGCGTGCCCGACATCGAGGCCTGCAGGCCTGCAGCGGGACCTGCTGGCGTTCGACGAGAAGTGGTCTGGCCAACCGTTGTAGCAAAGCGGCATGGTCATCTCCCGCCAGTGGGAGCACGCTCATGCCAGACCCTGCCCCGATCGAGGAGATCCTCGAGCCGGACCTGCCGATCTGCGATCCTCACCATCACCTGTGGGACTTCCCCGGCAGCCGCTACATGCTGGCGGAACTTCTCGAGGATACGGCGGGCGGCGGCCACAGGGTCGAAAGCACCGTCTTCGTTGAATGCGGCTCGTTCTATCGAGCCGGCGCCGCGCCCGGATGGCAGTTCGTGGGCGAAGTTGAGTTCGTCAATGGCGTAGCGGCGATGGCCGCCAGCGACCGCTACAATCCTCTGCTGCAGCCCGGTGAGGCGGGCCGCGCCTGTTCGGTGCTCGCCTGCGAGGCAATTGTGGGGCGGGCGGACCTGACCATGGGGGCGCCCGTCGAGGGCGTGCTGGAACGCCAGGTGCGCGCCGGCAACGGCCGTTACCGCGGCATCCGGCACGCCGGCGGCTGGGACGCCAGCGACGCCGTCCGGAACAGCCATACCGACCCACCCCAAGGGCTCTACGCCTCGAAGGCCTTCCGCGAAGGGTTCTCCAGGCTAAGCGCACTCGGGCTGTCGTTTGAGGCTTGGCAATACCACCCCCAGCTGCCCGAGGTGACAGACCTCGCCCGCGCCTTTCCGGAGACGCTGATCGTGCTGGACCACGTCGGCGGGCCTCTCGGCATTGGGCCCTATGCGGGCAAGCGCGACGAAGTGTTCGCCGGCTGGCGTGCCGACATCGCCGAACTCGCTCGCCTGCCGAACGTGTGGGTCAAGCTGGGCGGCCTCGGTATGACGATCTGCGGCTTTGGTCACCACAAGCGCGAGGTGCTTCCGAGGTCCGCCGAATTGGCGGAGGCTTGGCGGCCGTACATCGAAACCTGCATCGAGGCGTTCGGGCCCGAGCGGTCGATGCTGGAGAGCAACTTCCCCGTCGACCGAGCCAGCTGCAGCTATGCCAACCTATGGAATGCCTTCAAACGCATCACGGCCGGCGCCTCAGCCAGCGAGAAGGCGTTGGTCTATCGCGACACGGCGCGGAAGTTCTACCGGCTGCCATAGGAGCGCGAGCGAACTCTACGCCGAGCGGCGCGCCGCGAAGTGTCTGCAACGGATCGGGCGGAAACCGGATGGGGAAACGCGACTGAGGGTGCGCTTTCGAGCTGACCGTCAACTTTCGCTTCTGGCGCGGAGGATCCCAATCTGGTCCTAGTCCAGCAGCCGTCACAGATGACCGGGGTCGGTGGCGGTGGAGCCGGCTCCCCGTCGGCTCTTGGACGGCAGCGACCCGCGCCAGCAAGTTCAGAGCCTTAAGTGGCACCAAAGCGGGAGGCGCCATGACTGTCCGGACATCGAGATGCGCCTGCGGCGCGTGCCAGATCGAGGTCGAAGGCGAGCCGACGAGTAGCGGCCTATGCAGCTGCGACAACTGCAAGCGGCGCACGGGCGCCGCCTTCGGCTGGTCTGTCTACTTTCGCGACGAACAGGTCGGCAGGATCGAAGGCCCCATGACTGTCTTCGACGGCATGGGCAGGCGGTGGTTCTGCTCGACGTGCGGCACGACCCTCTACTGGAAGTCTTTCGGGGCCTGGAAGCCCGGCGAGACTGGCTTCGCCGGAGGCTGCTTCGCCGATCCGACACTGCCGCCGCCAACCGTTGCGGTGCGCTGTGCGCAGGCAATGCCCTGGATCACCTTCCCTGACGCCTGCCTGCTGTTCGATGACATGCCCCCCGCAGTGGAAGTCCCATCGTCGGTTTGGCGGAGCCCAGATAGCCGGTAGGGCGCTGGCTGTTCGGCCGAGTACGGTCGGCCCTCGATCGGGAACACGCCTTCGCCTACCGCCAGGAAAGCGCACCTCGGGAAAGTCCCCGCAGGAGCCGTGCCGGCGAGGGTCGAAGACAGCGACGTTCGCCTCCCGCCCGACGGTGCTATTTCGCGCACGGCGCTGGCTTCCGCTGGATGGCGAAGCTCGGCTTTCCAGGCGGAGGAGACTTTTTTAGGTCAGCGGCCTTGCCGAGGGCCGAGCATGCCGATCGAGTGCAGCCACAGGTCGACCATATCCGGCCAGCGGCCGATCGGCAGATTGGTGGCGCGCAGGCCGAAGGCGTGGCCACCCTTGGCGTACAGGTGCAATTCCGTTGGGACGCCGGCCTTCTGGAGTGCGACGTAGTAGGCGAGCGACTGCTCGACGCCATCCACGTCGTCGTTCTCAGCCTGCAGCAGAAAGGTCGGCGGCGTGTCGGCGCGCACGCGG
>NZ_DASXNL010000140.1:0-47296 GCF_036495085.1 Phenylobacterium sp.
AGGTGCTGGCCCGGATCGCCGGGCTGGCGATGCGCTATCCGTGGCGTATGGCGCTGGCGATCGCGACGTCGCTATTCGCCGCCATAGCGACCCTGGCGCTGCCGCGCTTGCTGGGGCGCGCGGTGGACCAAAGCCATCATCTGCTGATGGCGGCGCCGGGACATGCGGACCAGGCGCGCCACGGGCTGGAGATGACCGCGCTCCTGGTGATCATCGCGACCGCCGCACGCGGCTTCCTGACGATGGCGGCCGGCTATCAGGGCGAATACCTCGGTCAGAAGGTGGCGCTGGATCTGCGACTGCGGTTCTTCCAGCAGCTGCAGCGGCTGTCGTTCGGCTTCCACGACAAGATCCATTCCGGCGACCTGATTACCCGCGGCATGCTGGACCTGGAGGGTACGCGGGCCTTCATCCAGGGCGCGCTGCTCCAGGCCATCTCGCTTGCCCTGCTGGTCGGCTTTTCCGCCTACATGATGATCTCCACCGACCCGGTGATGGCGGCGATCGGACTGGGGTTCGTGCCGGTCGCCGCGATTGCGATGGCGCGGATGGGATTTCTGCTGCGGGTCACCTGGCTTCGGGTGCAGCAGCTCATGTCGATCCTGACCCTGACCATGGAGGAGAACCTGCAGGGCATCCGAGTGGTGCGCGCCTTCGCCGGCCGGGCCTTCGAGATGGGAAAGTTCGACGCCGCCTCCCAAGAGGTGCTGCGCCACCAGTACCGGCGGATCACCATGCGCTTCCGCGGCGTGGCCTGGATGCAGGTAAGCTACTATGCCTCGCTGGGCGCGCTCCTCTGGTATGGGGGCGACCAGGTGCTGAGCGGCCGGATGACGGTCGGCGGCCTCACTGAGTTCGTCACCTATATGACGCTGCTGTCGGGGCCGATTCGGCAGATCGCCATGATCTTCAATGCCGCCGCCAGAGCGACCTCTTCCGGGGGGCGGCTTTTCGAGGTGCTGGACCTCGAGCCGGAGATCGCCGACCGGCCGGGCGCCAAGCCCTTGGTTGCCCCTCGGGGGGTGCTGCGGTTCGAGGCGGTCGGCTTCCGCTACGATGCGGCCGGCAAGCAGGTGCTGCGCGACATTAGTTTCGAGCTGAGGCCGGGCGGGACGCTGGGCATCGTGGGTCCGCCCGGGTCGGGCAAGTCGACCATCGCCAACCTGATCCCGCGCTTCTACGACGTGACCGAAGGCGCGATCACGATCGACGGGGCCGATATCCGGGATGTGACGCTGACCTCGTTGCGCGAATACGTGGGTCTGGTGCAGCAGGAGGCGTTCCTGTTCGACGCCTCGGTCGGTCACAACGTCGCCTATGCCGATCCCTGGGCGGAGGACGACAGGATCGTCGGCGCGGCCAAGACCGCCCAGATCCACGAACATATCGCGGCCCTCCCCGAGACCTACGAGACCCGGGTCGGCGAGCGCGGCGTGGCGCTTTCCGGCGGCCAGCGGCAGCGAATGAGCATCGCGCGTGGCGTGGTGCCGGGGCCGGGCGTGATGATCTTCGACGACTCGACGGCGGCCATCGACGCCGTCACCGAGCGCCGTGTCCGCGAGAACCTGGCGCGGGCTACAAAGACCAAGGCCACGGTGATCATCGCCCATCGGCTCTCCTCGCTCATGCATGCCGACGAGATCATTGTCCTGAACGACGGCCGGATCGTGGAGCGCGGCGATCACGCCACGCTGGTGACGGCCGGCGGGACCTACGCCAGCCTGTTCGAACTGCAGAGCCGCGCGGCGTCCGGCGAGTTGGAGGTCTTGGCGTGAGCGACGAGGCGACAGGGATGCCGGCTTCGGAGCATCGCAAGCCACGCGCCTCGCTTGGCTCGCCGGAAGGCGACGACATCTTCGGAACGTTCGATCCGAAGGTGGCGCGTCGGTTCTTCGGCTACCTGGGCCCACACCGCAGGAGCTTCATCACAGCCCAGGTCGCGGTGCTGTTCTCGGCCGCCTCGCAGCTCAGCCTGCCGCTGCTGATCGGCATGGTGACCAACGCTGCGTTGAGACACGAGCCGCAACGCTTCCACCTCATGTTGGCGGTGTTTGCGGCGGCCGCCGGACTCTTCGCGGCGATGTTCTTCCTCGAACAGTGGCTCTCGCAGCGCCTGGCCAACCGGGTGATTTTCGACGTGCGGCGGCACATGTTCGCCCATTTCCAGGACGTCTCCCTGTCGTTCATGGACAAGACCCATGTGGGCCGGCTGATGAGCCGGCTGCAGGGCGACGTGGGCTCGCTGCAGGAATTCCTCGAAAATACGACAGGCGCGGTCGGCGACTTCGTGATGCTGATCGGCATCGCCGTCATGCTGGTCAGCCTGGATCTGCGGCTGGGCCTCCTGACCCTGACGGTGCTGCCGGCGCTGATCGCTGTCCGTGCAGTCTGGCTCCCGTTCTCCAAACGCGCCTTCCGCCTTGCGCGCGACGCCTCCTCAAACGCCAACTCGGCGCTGGCGGAGAACATAAACGGCGTGCGGACCGTCCAGGAGACAAGGCGCGAACAAATCAACTTTGAGCTCTATGCCGAGAAGGCGCAGGACAACTTCAAGGCTCAGGTCGGCGCGGTGTGGATGAGCCAGATCATGGTGCCCACCGTCGACGTTCTGACCGGCGTGGCGATGGCGATGGTCATCGTGGTCGGTGGTCAGGCGGTGTTGGGGGGGCGGATCGACGTCGGGGTGATGATCGCCTTCGTGCTCTATGTGCAGCGCTTCTTCGATCCGGTGCGGATGCTGTCCATGCAGTACACCATCATGCAAAGGGCGATGGCCGCCGCGCACCGGATCTTCGAGGTGCTGGACGTCGCGGTGACCATTCAGGACAAGCCAGGGGCGGCGCCGCTAGCGGCGGAGGAGCCGACCGTCGAGTTCCGGGACGTGACCTTCGGCTATGATCCGGCGCGGCCGATCCTGCACGACGTGAGCTTCCTGGTGCGCCCGCGCGAGGTCGTGGCGCTGGTCGGGCCCACCGGCTCGGGTAAGACCTCGATCATTGCGCTCGCCCACCGCTTCTACGAAGCCGACAAGGGGCAGGTGCTGGTGGGCGGCAAAGATGTGCGCGATGTCACCCTCGACAGCTTGGGCCGCAAGATCGGCATGGTGTTGCAAGAGCCGTTCCTGTTCACCGGCACCATTGAGGAGAACATCCGCTACAACACCGCCGGCGCCACCCGCGAGGACGTGGTCGCCGCGGCCAAGGCGGTCAGCGCCCACGATTTCATCATGCGGCTGCCGGAGGGTTACGACACCAAGCTCGGACAGCGTGGGCGCAATATCTCGATGGGCCAGCGGCAGCTCGTGTCCTTCGCCAGGGCGCTGGTCGCCGACCCCCAGATCCTGATCCTCGACGAGGCGACGGCCAACATCGACAGTTTCACCGAGCAGGCGATCCAAAGAGCGCTGAAAGTGCTGTTTGCCGGCCGCACCTGCATGGTGATCGCCCACCGACTCGGCACCATCCGCGACTCCGACCGCATCATCGTCCTGAGCCAGGGCCGCATCCTGGAACAGGGGTCCCACGACCAGCTGATGACCACCGCAGGCCTCTATCACCACCTCTACACCTCAGCGCACGCGAGTTTCGATGACCAGGTGGTGGCCTCCACGGGCGATACGGAGTTCGCCACCCGGACCTGAAAAGCGCGCGCCCTTACCGCAAGGTCATGCCGTGCAGCGTTGCGCCAATCGGCGGGTGGGGCCAAATAGCGGACGTTCAAGCTCGACATCGAGCGGTTGGAGAGGCTGACCCACGTGACCCGATTCCGGACCCGTCTCGCGCGCGTCGCACTGATCGTGCTCGCCCCGCTGATCATCGCTGGCTGCGGTGTCAACGTGATCCCGACCAAGGAAGAGGCCGCCAAGGCGCAGTGGGCCGAGGTGCAGAACCAGTATCAGCGGCGTAGCGACCTGATCCCCAACCTTGTGAACACTGTGAAGGGGTACGCAGCCCAGGAGAAAAGCACGCTGGTCGAGGTGACCGAGGCGCGTGCTTCGGCGACGCAGGTCAAGGTCGACGCCTCGACCATCACCAACCCGGCCCAGTTCCAGCAATTCGAGCAGGCGCAGGACAAGCTGTCCGGCGTGCTCGGCCGATTGATGATGATTCAGGAGCGCTATCCGGACCTGAAATCCAACCAGAATTTCCTCGCTCTGCAGAGCCAGCTTGAAGGCACCGAGAACCGCATCGCGATCGCACGGCGCGACTACAACACCAGCGTCCAGGACTTCAACACGACGCTTCGCACCTTCCCGCAGATCTTGTTCGCCAAAACCATCCACTCCGCGTCCAAGCCGATGGTGCTGTTCTCGGCTGCCCCGCAGGCCCAGTCGGCGCCGACGGTCAGCTTCGACACCGCCCCGCCGCCGGCGCCGGCGGGCTCGACGCCTGGGAGCCCGCCGCCCGCAGCCCCGGCGACCAAGTGACCGACGTCGCCCGCGCCCTCCTTCGTCGCGGAGGAGGGGTGGTGGTCGCGATAGTGGCCGTGTTCGCGCTCGCGAGCGCGGCCCTGGCGGCGCCGAGCGCACCGAAGTTTCCGGCGCTCACGGGGCGCGTTGTCGACGGCGCTCACATTCTGTCTCCGGCCACCGCCCAGAAGCTGGACGGTGAACTCGCGGCCTTGGAGGCGAAGACCGGCCACCAGGTGGTGGTGGCGACCGTGCCAAGCCTGCAGGGCTATGAGATCGAAGACTTCGGCTATCAGCTCGGCCGGACCTGGCAGCTCGGCCGCAAGGGCGTCAATGACGGGGCGATCCTTCTGGTGGCGCCAGCGGAGCGCAAGGTCCGGATCGAGATCGGCTATGGCCTCGAGCCGGTGCTCACCGATGCGCTTACAAGCGTGATCCTTCAGCAAAAAGTGCTGCCCCAGTTCAAGCAGGGTCGCATGGAAGACGGCGTGGTCGCCGGAACCGAGGCCCTGATCGCCCAACTCTCTCTTCCCGACGACCAGGCCAAGGCGAACGTCGCCCAGGCCGCCGCCCGGCCTCAGGCCCGGCAGCAGGCGAACGGCGATGTTGGGCCGCGCATCCCGGTCTTCGTGATCATCCTGATCATATTCTGGGTGATCTCCGGCCTGCTGCGCAGCGGCGGGCGCCGCGGTGGAATGGGCGGAATGTGGTGGCTGCCGTTCTTGTTCATGGGCGGCGGCCGCGGCGGCGGCTGGGGCGGAGGCGGCGGCGGCGGCGGAGGGGGCGGTGGCTTCTCCGGCGGCGGCGGCTCGTTCGGCGGCGGCGGCTCTTCGGGGAGTTGGTGATGAAGACCCTCTCTCCGTCAGACCTCGTGGCCATCGAGGCCGCTGTGCGAAAGGCCGAGGCCCGCACAACAGGTGAAATCTACTGCGTCGTGACCGAGGAAAGTTCGCACTACGGCGAGACGGCGATCGCCTGGGCGGCGGCCGTGGCGCTCCTCGGTCCCGCCCTGCTGCTGCTGCTCGGCGTCCACGTGAGCGTGCCGGACGTCTTCGCCACCTGGACAGCATCTGACGTCGGGGTCGCCATCGAGTCAGGTATCCGCCATGCGCTGATCGGGGCCATCGCGCTGCAGGCGGTGCTGTTCATCGTAACGGCGCTGATCGTTTCGATCCCGCCGGTGCGGCGTGCGCTGACCCCGCGGAGCTTGAAGCGCCTGCGGGTGCAGCGGCGCGCAGCTGAACAGTTCATAGCCAAGAACCTGCACCTGACACGCGCCAGGACGGGCATCATGATCTTTGTTTCGCTTGGCGAGCAGATGGCCGAACTGATCGCCGACGACGGCATCGCCGACCACGTCGAGCCACACGTCTGGGACCGCGCGATGGCGGCCCTGACCGAAGGCCTCAAGCGGGGTCAGCCGGAGGCGGGTTTCGCGGCCGCCGTAGGCCTGTGCGGCGATGTCCTTGCCGAGCATTTTCCCCCGCGCCCCGGCGACAATCCGAACGAGCTGCCCGATGCGGTGGTGGTGCTTCCCAAGCCCTGAACGAGAGGCGATCGGGGCGGCTTGGGGCGATGCGTCGCACGAGGTTATGCAACGCTAAACCGTCGTTCTTCTGGTATTGCTCGCCCCTGCGGGTGACGACAAAGTTGCGGGCCGGTTGGGCGGGGCGTTGCAGGATCCAGTGGACGCTGAGGAAAACCTGAGGGCTGGCGATCCGATCGTGAGGTCGCAGAGCGACGCGAGCTCGCTGGGCATGGCGTTCGTTCTGGAGTCCAGGCCCGACGGCCATCGCCGCTTCGCCTTTGCAGGCCCGCGTTGCCTGGGGGTGAACGGGGTGACAGGCCAAGCCGCCATGGCCGATCCCGCCCTGCTGTTCAAAATGATGTTGCCCGAGCACCGCAAGGTCTTTGACGCAACGGAAGCGCAGGCGCGACTCGCCGAGCAGTCGTTCGACGTCGAGGTGGCGATGCGTAGGGCCGACGGCGAGGTGCGCTGGCACCGGTTCGTCGCCCTCCCGCGGCCGCAGCCCGACGGCGTCATGCTGTGGGACGGGCTTCAGATCGACGTCACCGACCGCCGCGAGATGGCGGCCACGCTGCAAGAGCAGCGCCGCCGGCTGGAAGTGGCGGTGGAGGCCACCAGCCTGGGCTTCTGGGAGTGGGATATCGAGGCGGGTCGGGTCAACTGGTCAGAGCGCAACAAGGAGATTTACGGCCTCGCCCCGGACGCCGAACTGACCATCCCGCGCTACCTCGAACTGGTGCATCCCGACGATGTCGAAAAGGTGCTGGCCGCCTTCCGGTCGGCGCGCGACAAGCCTGCCGGCGGCGACTACTCGCTGGAACATCGCATCGTAACGCCCTCGGGCGAGCTGCGCTGGATCCTGGCCCACGCCCGCGTGGCTACCACTGAGGCCGGGGCGGCGAGACTGGTCGTGGGCACATCCCAGGACATCAGTCAGCGCAAGGCCGAGGATGAGCGCCGCGCCCTCTTGATGGGTGAGCTGGCGCACCGCGCAAAGAACGGCATAGCGGTGATCATGGCGATCGTCACCCAGACGGCGCGCGGCCAGGAAACGGTCGAGGGGTTCCAGGAACTGCTCATGGCCCGCCTGCAAGCGATGGCGAATTCGCAGGACCTGGTGACGGCGTCGGGCAGGGGGGCGGTGGTCCTGGCGAAAGTGATCGGCCAGTCGGTGGCGCCCTTCGGTCTGTCGCGGTTCGACATCGACCCTGCCCTCTCTGAGGTCGTTCTCGGAGGAGAGATGGCCGCCGGCATGGGGCTCCTTCTGCATGAGATGGCCACCAACGCGGTCAAATACGGAGCGCTGTCCAACCGGACCGGACGGGTGGCCGTCGAATTTGAAGACGCAGGCGACGGGCGCGCCGCTTTTGTCTGGCGCGAAACCGGCGGGCCTGAGGTCGCGACAACCAACAATCCGGGATTCGGCACCCGCCTCCTGAAGCAGGTCTTGCGCAACCAGGGTGGCGAGGTGGCCTTCGCGTTCGAGCCGCATGGCTTCCGGGCGCGCACCGAATTCCCCATCGTTCGGTAGCCTTATTACATAACGCTCTTTACTTGCTGGGGGTGGTCGCGCGGCTCTAAACTTCTCCAAGTCTCTGGAGAGCGCGCATGACTTTCAAGCTCAACGTGAACGGCAAGGTCCAGGAGGCCGATGTCGATCCGGACACCCCGCTGCTCTGGACGCTGCGCGACACCCTGGGGATCGTTGGCCCCAAATTCGGTTGCGGGGTCGCCCAATGCGGCGCCTGCACGGTGCATGTCGATGGTAAGGCCGTCCGCAGCTGCGTCTATCCTGTAAGCGCCGTCGGAGCGGCCCAGGTCTCGACGATCGAAGCCATGGCCGACCACCCGATCGGCAAGAAGGTGCAGGCTGCCTGGATGGACCTCGACGTGGCCCAGTGCGGTTACTGCCAGCCCGGCCAGATCATGGCGGCGACGGCTCTCCTGGCCGCAAAACCCAAACCCACCGACGCCGACATCGACGCGGCGATGACCAACATCTGCCGCTGCGCCACGTACACGCGCATCCGCGCGGCCATCAAGCAGGCCTCCGGCCAGCCAGTGAAGGCCTGACATCATGAGCCTCGAACTCCCCGGCGCCTCGCGGCGCGACCTCCTGAAAGCTTCCGTCGTCGGCGGCGGCCTGGTGCTTTCCTTCCGCATCGCCGCGAAGGCCGAAGCGGCCGAGGGCGCCGGCGCGCAGGCGCTCAATGCCTTTGTCCGCGTTGCGCCCAACGGCATCGTCACGATCATGGCCAAGAACCCGGAGATCGGTCAGGGCGTCAAGACGTCACTGCCCATGATCATCGCCGAGGAGCTGGACGTCGCCTGGGACAACGTCCGCATCGAACAGGCCGACAACGATCCCAAGCTGTTCGGCCGCCAGTTCGCCGGCGGCAGCCTCGCGACCCCTATGAACTGGGACGAGTTGCGCCGGGTGGGCGCGGTGGCCAGAGCCATGCTGGTGAACGCCGCGGCGACCGCGTGGAACTGCCCCGCGGGCGAGTGCAAGACCAGCGCCGGCGAGGTCATCCACGTATCGACGGGCCGCAAGGCGAGCTACGGCTCGCTGGCCTCCCAATGCGCGGGCGTGCCGGCGCCCGATCCCAAGACCATCCCGCTGAAGAATCCCAAGGACTACAAGATCATCGGCAAGGCGACGCCGCAGTACGACGTCGCCAAAATCGTCAAGGGCGAGCCGCTGTTCGGCATCGACGTGCGCGTGCCGGGGATGCTCTACGCGACCTACGAAAAAGCGCCGGTGTTCGGGGCCAAGGTGACCAAGGCCGACCTCGACGCCGCTCGCGCGGTCAAGGGCGTGAAGAAGGCCTTCTTGGTTGAGGGCGGCACGAAGCTCGACGGTCTGCTGCCAGGTGTGGCGGTGGTCGGCGACAGCTGGTGGGCGGCGCGCAAGGGTCGCAAGGTCTTGAATATTCAGTGGGCAGACCATCCCACGTCCAAGCAGAACAGCGCAGACTTCGACAAGCGCGCAGCCGAGCTCAGCACAGCCACGCCGATGAAGAATCTGCGCAAGGACGGCGACGTCGACGCGGCGCTAAAGGGTGCGGCCAAGACGGTCGAGGCGGCCTACGCCTATCCCTTCCTGGCCCATGCTCCGCTGGAGCCGCAGAACTGCACCGCTCAGTTCAAGGACGGGAAGATGGAAATCTGGGCGCCGACCCAGAACCCGGAGCCCGGCCGGCAGCTGGTGGCTTCCACGCTCGGCCTCAAGCCGGAGGACGTCACCGTCCACATGACCCGCTGCGGCGGCGGCTTCGGCCGCAGGCTGTCCAACGACTACATGGTCGAGGCGGCTTGGATCGCGCGCGAGGCCGGTGCGCCGGTCAAGCTCGTCTGGACCCGCGAAGACGACATGCACCACGACTTCTACCGCCCCGCGGGCTACCACTATTTCAAGGGCGGCGTGGACGCGGCCGGCAACGTCGTAGCCTGGCACGACCACTTCGTGACATTTGGCGACGGCGACGCCGTGGCCTCGAGCGCCGGCATGGCGGGGACGGAGTTCCCCAGCCGCTTCGTGCCGAACTTCAAGATGGACCAGTCGACGATTCCCCTGGGCGTCCCGACCGGGCCCCTTCGGGCGCCGGGCTCCAACGCCATCGCTTTCGCCAACCAGTGCTTCATCGACGAACTGGCGCATGCGGCCGGCGCCGATCCGCTGGCCTTTCGCATGAAGCTCTTGGGCGACAAGCCAATGGTCGGCGAGGCGCCTGCGCAGTACAACGCTGCGCGCATGAAGGGCGTGCTGGCGGCGGTCGAGAAGATGTCCGGTTGGGCAGGCCGCTCCAAGCTGGCGCAGGGTACGGGCATGGGCGTCGCCTTCCACTTCAGCCACGCGGGCTACTTCGCCGAAGTGGTCCAGGCCAAGGTCGCGGCCACTGGCGCGGTGAAGGTCGAGAAGGTCTGGATCGCCGCCGACGTCGGCCGCCAGATCGTCAATCCGGCGGGCGCGATCAACCAGGTGCAGGGCGCGGCGATCGAGGGGTTGAGCCATGCGCTCTTCCAGAAGATCACCATCGAGAACGGGGCGGCGAAGCAGAGCAACTTCACCGACTATCCTCTGCTGCGGATGGCTGACTCGCCGCCGGTTGAGGTCAAGTTCGTGATGACCGATTATCCGCCGACCGGCCTTGGCGAACCCGCGTTGCCGCCGGTGATCCCGGCGCTCTGCAACGCCATCTTCGCCGCCACCGGTAAGCGCGTCCGCACCCTGCCGATCGACAAGAGCCGGCTGAAGGCCTGAGCCGTCCGACTGGTTGGCGGGATTCAGGTTGAGGCTCCCGAACAGGCGCGTCTGGGCGCAACCTTGCCGGATCGGGCCGCGTCCCAGCCGCTCGGCGGACCGCAAGGGCCGCCCTGGCAGCCAAGACGTGGTCGCCTCGCAGGAGGCCGGAGCCTCGTGTCCGCGGCAGCGCTGGAAACCGAATACCAAGCTTGGTGGAAGGTACATATTCCCTGCCCAGCGGCGGAAACCCGCTGGAAGGGCTTGGCCTGGGCTCGGGCTTGCGCTTGATAGCTTGGACGCGGCGCCAGATCGCGAACCGAAGGGGACGACCGGGTGCAGAAGCTTCTTATCGCCAATCGCGGCGAGATCGCTGTCCGGATCGCTCGGACCGCCGCCGAGATGGGCGTGCCGACCGTAGCGGTCTTCTCCGAGGACGACGCGACCTCGCTGCACACCCGCAAAGCCGACGAGGCGATGGCCCTGAAGGGCTCCGGGCCCGGCGCCTATCTCGACATCGCTCAAGTGGTGGCCGCAGCCAGGGCGGCGGGCTGCGACGCGGTGCATCCGGGCTATGGGTTCCTTTCGGAGAACGCGGCCTTTGCGCGGGCCTGCGCCGAGGCAGGCCTGACATTTGTCGGCCCGACGCCGGAGACGCTGGAGCTGTTCGGCGACAAGGCTCGCGCGCGGGCGCTGGCGCAGCAGTGCGGCGTGCCGGTCTTGCCGGGCACCGATGGGGCCACCACGCTCGATCAGGCGCAGGAGTTCTTCGCGGGCCTCGGCAAGGGCGCGGCGGTGATGGTCAAGGCCGTGGCCGGCGGCGGTGGGCGCGGCATGCGCCCGGTGCTGCAGGCCTCCGAGTTGGCCGCCGCGTTCGAGCGCTGCGCCTCCGAGGCCAAGGCGGCGTTCGGCGATGGCGATCTCTACGTCGAACAGTTCCTGCCGCACGCCCGGCACATCGAAGTGCAGATCGTGGGAGATGGGGCCTCGGTCAGCCACCTCTGGGACCGCGAGTGCAGCCTGCAGCGCCAGCGACAAAAGGTCATTGAGATCGCGCCGGCCGACATGCTGCCGATGGCCTTTCGCGAGGCGTTGTTCGCCGCCGGCGTCAGCCTCGGAGAGGCGGCCAGCTACACGAGCCTGGGGACCATGGAATTCCTCGTGGACGGGGATCGTTTTGTGTTCATCGAGGGCAACGCGCGCCTGCAGGTGGAGCACACCGTCACCGAGGAGGTCACCGGCCTTGATCTCGTGCGGCTGCAACTGCAGATCGCCGCGGGCCGCTCCCTGGCTGAGCTGCGCCTGACCCAGGGCGATGTGCCGGCGCCGCGCGGGCATGCGGTGCAGGTGCGGGTGAACCTGGAAACCATGGCCGCCGACGGCTCGGCCAAGCCGGCCGGAGGGACGCTGGCGGCCTTCGAGCCGCCGTCAGGGCCGGGCGTTCGGGTGGATGGTTTCGGCTATGCCGGCTATCGCACCAGCGCGCGGTTCGACAGCCTGCTCGCCAAGCTGATCGTGCACGCCGGCGCGGGCGGCCTGTCCCGCGCGGTGGCCAAGGCCTACCGGGCGTTGAGCGAATTCCGCATCGAAGGTTCGCCGACCAATATCGCCTTCCTGCAGAACCTGCTCGCTCTGCCTGCGGTGGCGGCCGGCGAGGTCCACACCCGCTTTATCGAAGAGCATATGGGCGAGCTGGCCGGCGCACCGGAGGCTCACCCGAAGCTCTATTTCGACGCCGCTGCGCGGGGGACCGCGCCGGCCGGGTCACAGAAGGTCGGCTATCAGGTCGACGCGACCGATCCCCTGGCGATCCTGGCGCTGGGCAAGCAGGAGGCGGATCGGCCCGCGGAGGAAGACGAACCCGAGGGGCCAGAAGGGACCCGGCCGCTGCGCGCTCCGTTGCAGGGGACGGTCATAAACATCTCGGTCGCCGTGGGCGACGAGGTGCGCGCCGGCCAGGCGCTGATGATCATGGAATCCATGAAAATGGAGCACGTAATCGCCGCTGAGGTCTCCGGCATCGTCCGGCAGATCACCGTTGAGGCCGGGGACACTGTCTTCGAGGACCATCCACTGGCCTTCCTGGAGGAGGCGGAGATAGCCGGCGGCGGCGGAGCGGAGGAGGAAGAGGTCGATCTCGACTTCATCCGGCCGGACCTGGCCGAGGTCGTCGAGCGCCATCGGCTGACGCTGGACGCCGCGCGGCCCGATGCGGTGGCCAGGCGACGCAAGACCGGTCAGCGGACGGCGCGCGAGAACGTCGAGGACCTCGTCGACCCGGGCAGCTTTGTGGAATACGGCCCGCTTGTGGTGGCCGCTCGCCGCCGCCGCCACAGCCTCGACGAACTGATCCGGACCACCCAGGCCGACGGCATGATCATGGGCTGGGCCAGCGTCAACGGTGACAGGTTCCCCGAGGATCGAGCGCGCACCGCGGTGCTCTCTTACGACTACACCGTTCTCGCCGGCACGCAGGGGGCCAACAACCACTGGAAGCTCGACCGGATGAGCGAGCTGATCCATCGCTGGCGGACGCCGACCGTGTTCTTCACCGAAGGGGGCGGCGGGCGGCCGGGCGACACCGAGGGCGGCGGCTTCACGCGCGGCTTCGAGTTCTGGGGAAAACTATCGGGGACCGTGCCGCTGGTCGGCGTGAACTCCGGGCGATGTTTTGCGGGCAACGCTGCGATCCTCGGCTGCTGCGACGTGATCATCGCGACCAAGGACTCGGCCCTCGGTATGGGTGGCCCGGCCATGGTTGAGGGGGGCGGCCTGGGCGTATTCCGGCCGGAGGAGATCGGGCCGATCAAGGTCATGCAGGCCAACGGCACCATCGATATCCTTGTCGAGGACGAGGCCGAAGCCGTCGCCACAGCGAAGAAATACCTTTCCTACTTCCAGGGACCGCTTGCGGAGTGGACCTGCGCGGACCAGCGGCTGCTGCGCCGCTCGATCCCCGAGAACCGGCTGCGGGTCTACGATATCCGAAAGCTCATCGAGACGATCGCCGATGACGGCAGCGTGCTGGAACTGCGGCCGAAGTTCGGTCTGGCCATGGTCACCGCCTTTATCCGCGTGGAAGGCCGGCCGATGGGGGTTTTCGCCAACAACCCGATGCATATCGGCGGCGCGATTGACAGTGACGCCTCGGACAAGGCCGCCCGCTTCCTGCAGCTTTGCGAGGCGTTCGACGTCCCCGTCCTGTCGTTGTCGGACACGCCCGGCAACATGGTGGGACCGGAGGCGGAAAAGACCGGCCTGATCCGCCACTGCTCGAGGCTGTTCGTGATCGGGGCCAATCTTACGGTTCCGATCTTCTCGGTGATCCTGCGCAAGAGCTATGGCCTCGGCGCCATCGCCATGACCGGCGGCAGCTACCAGGCGGCGATGTTCTGCGTCTCCTGGCCCACCGGAGAGTTTGGCGGCATGGGCCTCGAAGGCTCGGTGAAGCTCGGTTACCGCAACGAGCTGGCCGCCATTGAGGACCCGGTCGCGCGCACGGCCAGGTTCGACGAGATGGTCGCCGCCGCCTACGCAAGCGGCAAAGCCATGGCTCGCGGATCCCATCCCGCGCTCGATGATGTCATCGACCCGGCGGATACGCGTAAGTGGATCATGGCGGGCCTGAAGGCCCTGCCGCCAGTCCCGCCGCGCACGGAGAAAAAGCTGCGCTGGGTGGACAGCTGGTGACCGCGCCGGTCAATCGCCTCGTTGCCGCCACGTCACCGATTGCCAGCCCTGTCCAGGGGGCTACCGTCAGTTCAACAAGGCCCGTCGGGAGGAACCACGTGGCGGTTGCAGAGAATTTCGTCGAAGCGCCGGACATCGCCGCGCCGCCGCACGAACAATCGGAGTTGAAGCCCCCCATCGGGGTCAAGCTGGTCTATGCGTTCGGCCAGGCCATCGAGTCCGGCTACCTGGTCGTCGCCGGCTTCGTGTTCTTCTACTACACGGCCGTGCTTGGCCTGTCGGGCAGCGCCGTCGGCGTGGCGCTTGGCATCAGCATGTGCCTGGACGCTGTGATGGACCCGCTGATCGGCTCGATCTCCGACAACCTGCGGACGCGTTTGGGGCGGCGCTTGCCCTTGATGCTGATCGGAGCGCCGCTGACTGGCCTGGCGCTGTGGATGCTGTTTTCGCCGCCGCTCGGCCTCCAGCCACTGCTCCTCTTCGGCTGGCTCGTCATGTCGAAGATGTCGCTTCGCGGCGTGGCCTCGCTCTACAACCTGCCTTACGCAGCGCTGGGGGCGGAGATGGCCAGCGGGTACACCGAACGCGCCAGCGTGGCGGCATATCGTGGCTTCTTCGGCGTCGCGATCAGCCTGGTCATGGTCATTCTCGCTTACTCGGTGTTCTTTGCCGGCCAGGGCGGTTTGCAGGTACGCGCACACTATCCGATGTTCGGGCGGGGCATGGGGCTGCTGCTGTTCGTCTGCGGCGCCATCTGCCTCGTTGGCGTCTGGCGCTTCGCCAAACGCCTCCCGCAACCTGCGACGCCGGCGGCGCCGCTGCTGTCGGGCCTTCCCCGCGAGCTGTCTGAGGTGTTCCGCAACAGCTCCTTCCGCGCCCTCTTCGCCTCGGCGCTGCTGTTCTGGATGCTCGCCGGGATCAACGGCGCACTGAACAATCACGCCTACATCTTCGTCTGGAAGCTGCAGCCGCAGCAGATCCAGTTCGTCTCGATGTCCTTCTACATCTCGATCATGGTGGGCGTGCCGTTCGCGCGCCTCGTGATTGCACGCGTCGAGAAGCGGACGGCATGCATGCTGGGCCTTGGCGTGGTCATGGCCTCGCTCACGGTGATCCATGGTCTGCGGGCGCTGGGGGTCATCGCGCCTACAGGCGACGTGGCGATGTGGATGCTGATCGCCAACGTCGGGATCGCCGGCTTCGGCCTGGCGTTCCCGGTGGTGGCGTATCCCGCGATGATGGCCGACGCCGCCGACGAGCACGAGATGCTGTTCGGCGCCCGCCGTGAGGGGCTCTATTTTGCGGGCCTCGGGTTCGCGGCCAAGGCCGCCTCAGGGCTCGGCCAGGTCGCGGCGGGCTTTGCTCTGGATGCGTTGCACTTCCCGAAGGCGGCGGGGATGACAGTGAACGCCGTCGTGCCCGAGCATGTGCTGCGCCTGCTGATCCTGGCGTGGGGGCCCTTCGCCGCCCTGTTCGGGGTTGGATCGGTCGTGGCGCTGGCTTGGTATGGCGTCAGCCGCAGACGTCACGCGGAGATCGCCGCCCGGCTGCGGGTGAGCCGCGCCGTCGAGCTCAGTGCGGCACGTACGACCTGAGCACGTCTTCGATGATCCGCTCCAGCTGACCCAGGGTGTTGCAGGACTTGGCCACGTGGGTGAAGCGCTCGTAGCGGTTCATGACGCTGTCGCCCTGGCCCCAGTAGCTTTCGGGCTCGGGGTTGAGCCAGATCACGGCGCGCGCCCGCTGCTGGATCAGGTGCATCAGGTCGAGCCTTGGATCGGCGAAGTTCGACCGGCCGTCGCCCAGGAAGATCACGGTGGTGTGGCGGTCGACGCGGGCCAGGTGGTTCTCGCAGAAATCCTCCAGCGCCTTGCCATAGTCGGTCTGTTGAAAGCCGATGGTCTGCAGGACCTTCAGGATGGCGCCTTCGACCCCGTTCTCATCGAGGATGGCGTTCACCGGGATCAACCGACCGGAGAAGGCATAGGCGTCCAGGTGATCGACCACATCGTTCAGGCTGTAGAGGAAGGTCAGCAGAAACTGGGCTGCGGCGGCCACGGACTTCGAGACGTCGCAGATGGCCACGATCGAGGGCTTGTCGATCTTCTTGATCTTCCACTCGATCTCGAAGGGCACGCCGCCGTGAGCCATGGATTTCCGAAGCGTCTTGCGCACGTCGAGGTGGCCACGGTTGGCGGTGTGGCGGCGGCGCGAATACCGGTCGGCGAGGCGCTTGGCCATCCGCTTGACCAGCGCCTGCATCATGGCGAGGTCGACCGGATCGATGCCGCCATCGGCGTTCAGGGCCTTTTTGGCCAGCATCTCCTCGCGCAGGGCCTTGCCCGAGCCTGAGGCGTAAAGTTCGTGCTGGCGCTCCACGAAGCGCTGGGCTTCCGCGGCCAGCGCCCTGCGAGCGGTGTCCAGGCGTTCGGCCATACCCTCGAGTTCTGGCTTCATCCGCGCGTTGGCGATGATCTGCTCGATCTCGGCCAGGCCCATCTCGTCCAGCAGGCGACGGGTCATGCGGCTGCGCTGGGTGGAGAGTCGGATCTCGGCGACGCCGGTGCGGCGGGCGGCGGCCTCCATGGCCTGAGCGACGGCGGCGGCGTCACCCTGCAGCAGCATCTGGGCGAGCGGCGACCCGGCGGCCGCATCGTCCGATACTGAGGGGTCGGCGTCGGACGGTTCGGGCGGCGGTGGGGGCAGGCTGAACCGGTCGCGGGCGAAGAAGGTCTCGAAGGTCTCGTCGAAGCGGGCGACCTCGTCGCGTGACTTGGCGAGCGTCGCGCAGAGCGCGTCCTTGAAGAGTTCGCGATCGGCGTAGCCTACGGCTGCGGCGGACCGCGCCGCGTCGATCGCCTCGGCCGGTGACACCCGGACGTCGGCGGCCCGCAATGCTCTCAGGAATTCCTCGAGGGTGTGCTGCATCGCCTTACCGCCGATGCAGCAGCTCGACGATCTGGGGTTCGACGGCGGCGATGTCCTGCTCGAACTTCAAGATGACGTTCAGCGTGTCCCGGACCATGGCCGGTTCCAGGCTGTCGGCATGAAGCAGGATCAGCGCGCGCGCCCAATCGACGGTTTCGGAGATCGAGGGAGCCTTGCGCAGGTCGAGCGTGCGCAGGGACTGCACGAACGCCACCAGCTGGTGGGTCAGGGTCTGCTCGATCCCGGGCACCCGGGTGGCGACGATGCGCTCCTCCAACGCCGGCTCTGGCAGAGGGATGTGCAGGTGAAGGCAGCGGCGCTTCAGAGCATCGCCCAGGTCGCGGACATTGTTCGAGGTCAGGAACACCAGGGGCGGGGTCTTGGCGACGATCACGCCGAGCTCCGGCACCGAGACCTGATAGGCCGACAGCACCTCAAGAAGGAAGGCTTCGAACGCCTCGTCGGACTTGTCGATCTCATCGATCAGCAAGACGCAGCCGTCGTCCTGGCGGAGCGCCTGCATCAGCGGCCGGGGCTCCAGGAAGGGCTCGGAGAAGAACAGGTCGCCCATGCCGTGCAAGCGCTCCATGGCGGCGTCCATGTTGGGCGCATCGGCGAGCGCGGTGCCCATTCGGTCCTTGAGGATCTGGGTGTAGAGCAGCTGCTTTCCGTACTTCCACTCGTAGAGCGCCTTGGACTCGTCCAGACCCTCGTAGCACTGCATCCGGATCAGGGGTTTTGCGAGCAAGCGCGCGGTGGAGAGCGCGAGCTCGGTCTTGCCGACGCCGGCTGAGCCCTCGACCAGGATCGGCTTTTGCAGGTGCACGGCCATGTAGAGGGCGGTGGCGATCCTGCGGGACGCAATATAGCCGACACTGCCCAGGCCCTCGACCAAAGCGTCGACGGAACTGAAGGGGTGGGCGGCGGCGCTGCGGGCAGGCGCCGGAGTGGAAATCGTCAAAGTCGTAGGCTTTCAAAATACGGACGCTGAAAGCCCGATTGTGCCGCGCGCGAGAAGCGAGGGCAAACGCGCGTTTGCCGCGCCCGCGAGTTGGTGAGGTCTCAGCCGCGCAAAAGCCACGTCGCGCAGGCGGGCGTGAGTTCGCGCGCAGCGATCTCGTCGCACTTGTCGATCTCGGCTTGGCTGAGCACGTCGCGCCAGCGCCCGTTGGTCCCTTTGTTGATGAAGCTCTGCGTGCCGCCCTCGAAGACCTGGTTCATTAGCGGATCGTCGGCCCCGGCCCTGCGCATGTGCTCGATACTGCAATGGGCCACCATGTCGGGGAGCCGCGCCTCATCGATGGGGATATCGAGGAAGGCTGCGATGCGCCGTATCGATCCGGGAATGTCGGCGATTAGGTCTGCGAAGTGCAGCAGAAGGACGTTCGGCAGGTCCCTGATCTCCCACCAGGCCCGGACGTGCGACCAGAGCGAGTCAGGTCGGGGATGGTCGAGGAAGCCGTTGTAGAACGCGCGGATATCTGGATCGGGGAGCGGCGGTTGGGGTTCGCCGTCGCCTAGCTTGTCGAACGCCTCGCGCCCGGCGGCGGTCATGATCATCTGGTGATGATGCAGGCTCCAGATGATGTCGCGCGGGTCGCGGCCGATGTAGAGGTATTTGGCCTTCGGCGAAAACTCCAAGGCGTCCAGCGGCAGATGGGTCTTCATGAAACGGCGGTGCGTCTGCGCCCGCGCCCGTTCCGCCGCGTCCGGCGTCAGTCGGAAGTCAGGCCATGGCGACTCCGCCTGCCCATAGACCGTAGGGTCGCCGTCGAAGATCAGCTGGGAGACGATCTGCTGCGTCAGGGTGGTGCCGGTCTTCGAGAAGGTCGAGATGACGATGTCGTCGTCCCGAAACTCGAACCCGTTCCAACGGGTCGAATCCATCAGGAAGTTGCTGAACTCGCGGGCTTTGATGGGCCAGCCGAGCGTATCGACGGTCATCTGGGGGCTCCGTGCGATCGGACAGGGCGAGGCTCCGGGACGCCGTGGCCACGCGGTTGTGGCGATGCTGGCCACGTCTCGCGATAGCAGGCATAGCAGCGTTACGCCATGCTTGAGCCGCGGCGGGCGAGGCTAGACGTCGAATTCAACGCCCTGGGCGAGTGGCAGGGTCCGCCCGTAATTTACCGTGTTGGTGGCGCGTCGCATGTACGTTTTCCAGCTGTCGGAGCCGGCTTCGCGGCCGCCGCCGGTCTCCTTTTCGCCGCCGAACGCCCCTCCGATCTCTGCGCCGGAGGGGCCGATATTGACGTTGGCGATGCCGCAGTCGGATCCTGCGGCCGAGGTGAAGAATTCTGCCTCGCGGACGTCATTGGTAAAGATCGATGAGGACAGTCCCTGGGGCACGTCATTCTGCTGGGCGATGGCCGCGCCGAGGTCGGAATACCGCATGACATAGAGGATCGGGGCGAAGGTCTCGCGCCGCACGAGTTCATCCTGCCTTGGCATCTCCACGAGCGCCGGCCGGACGTAGGCGGCGTCCGGATTGCCGTAGAGGTCGACACGCTCCCCGCCCGTGACCTGACCGCCGGCCGCGCGGGCGTCGGCCAGTGCTCGCGCGTGCCCTTCGAAGGCGGCGGCGTCGATCAGCGGGCCGACAAGGGTTCCAGCCTGGCGCGGATCGCCGACCGGCACGGAACCGTAGGCGGCCTTCAGGCGGGGCACGAAGGCATCGTAGAGGTCCTCATGGACGAACAGGCGGCGAAGCGTCGTGCAACGCTGGCCGGCGGTGCCCATGGCGGCGAAAGCGACGCCGCGCAGTGCAAGGTCGAGGTCTGCGGTGGGGGCTACGATCGCGGCGTTGTTTCCACCGAGCTCCAGCAGCGAGCGGGCGAAACGGGCGGCCAGACGAGGCGCGACGGCCCGGCCCATCGCCGTGGAGCCGGTGGCTGAGACCAGGGCGATCTTGGGATGGTCGATCATCGCTTCGCCGACCTCCCGGCCGCCGACTATGACGGAGGAGAGATTCCTGGGCGCCTCGCCGAAACGGGCGGCAGCTTTGTCGAATAGCGCCTGGACGGCGAGGGCCGTGAGGGGAGTCTTCTCCGAGGGTTTCCAGACCAGCGCGTCGCCACAGACCAGCGCCAGCGCCGCATTCCACGACCACACCGCGACCGGGAAATTGAAGGCGGAAATCACGCCGACCACGCCCAGTGGATGCCAGGTCTCCATCATCCGGTGCTCGGGGCGCTCGGTGGCCAGCGTCAGGCCGAACAACTGGCGTGACAGACCGGTGGCATAGTCGCAGATGTCGATCATCTCCTGCACTTCGCCGGAAGCCTCTGAGACGATCTTGCCGGCCTCCAGGGTCACCAAGCGGGCGAGGTCAGCCTTGGCGCCACGCAGTTCCTCGCCCAGGAGGCGCACGAGTTCGCCGCGTCGCGGGGCAGGCGTGGCGCGCCAGGCGAGAAAGGCCTCGTGGGCGGCCCCGACGACTTCCGCGACGAGGGCGGGTGAGGCGTCGTGCACCTGGCCTATGATCTCGCCGGTAATGGGAGAACGCACCGGGCGATCGCCGCCGGTCCAGAGCGCTGCAGGGACATCCAGCCGCCTCAACACCTCGGCGGCGTCTGCTGCGGCGGAGCCGAGCTTCATCTGAACGGTCATGGGCTACTCGGCGGCGCGAAGGTCTTGGTGCTCGGGAACGTAGAAGCGTCCGAAGCGGTTCGCCAGCAAGTCGGCCAACGGAATGTCTTCCTGGCGGACGAACCCATGCGTCGGAAGGCGGCCTTGCGCCAGCAAGTCGAGCACCGCGCAGACCGCGCCGGCGGTGGTGAGTTGGATAGCGCTCATCATCCGGCCCTCGAGCGGCCGGGCGAAGACCTTGTTGACATAGGTCTCCTGCATCAACCGGCCATCCTTCAGTCCACTGACGGTCACGAAAACAATGACGACGTCCTGCAGCGTCGCTGGAACGGCATTCTCGAGGATGTCCTTGAGCAAAGGGCGGCGATTGCGCAGGCCGAGATCGTTGAGGAGCGCCTTCATGATCGCCGCGTGGCCGGGATAGCGGATGGTGCGGTAGTTAAGATTGCGCACCTTGCCCTCGAGCGTCTGGCAAAGCGTGCCTAGGCCGCCGGAGGTGTTGAACGCCTCATAGGTGACGCCGTCCAAGGCGAACTCCTCGCATTCCTCGAGCGCCGGGACTTCGCGCAGGCGCCCCTCCACGATCGCCTCGCAGGGCTCGCAGTACTCGTTGATCACGCCGTCGGTCGACCAGGTGAGGTTGTAGTTGAGGGCGTTGGAGGGGTAGCGCGGTAGGGCGCCGACGCGCAGCCGCACGTCGTGCAATTCTTCGAAGTGCTTGCACAGATCGCAGGCAGCGATGGTGATGAACCCCGGCGCCAGGCCGCACTGCGGTATGAAGGCGCTTGCTGCGCCGGTGGCGAGTTCGCGCACCACGCGGCTCGCGGCCACGTCCTCGGTGAGGTCGAGGTAGTGCGCGCCGGCGGCCTTTGCGGCCTGTGCGACGACGGCGGTCAAATGGTAGGGCGCGGCGTTGACCACCGCGAAACTGCCCACCATCGCGCGGGCGAGGTCGGCGGGATCGCGGATCTCCATGATGATCGCCCGAGCGCGCGGATCGACCTTGGCGAGCATCTCTTCATTCTGGTCGACGACCAGAACCTCATAGTCGCCCGAGCCTGCCAGCAGACTCGCGATCGTGGAGCCGATCTTACCGGCTCCGATGACTGTGGCTTTGAGCACCCTGACCTCCCCTGACGCTTTCTGGTCAAAGATCATTCCCCTCGTTGTCGGTTTCAATTGGCATTTCGGCGTTATAGAAGGGTACTTTCGACGAATTGACATACATTATGGGTAAAACGCCGATGGATGATCTGGACAACCACCTGCTCGCCCGTCTGCGCGACAACGCCCGCGCGCCGGTGGCGGAGTTGGCGCGGGCGCTCGGCATCTCGCGGACCACGGTGCAGAGCCGGCTTGTCCGGTTGGAGCGCACCGGCGTCATCGCGGGCTATGCGGTCAAGCTGTCTGAGGCCCGCGAAGCGGCGATGATTCACGCCTTCATCATGTTGACGGTCGAGCCCAAGCAGGCCGCCGCCGTAACGGCCGCGCTCAAGAGCATGGTCGGGGTGCGCAAGCTGCAATCGGTGAGCGGCCCCTTCGACATGATCGCCGCGGTCGAGGCGCCCACCGTCGGGGAGATGGACGCGCTGATCGACGAGATCGGCTCCCTGCGCGGGGTGGAACGCACCAACTCCTCCATCGTCCTGGCGACCAAGCTCGACCGGTAGCGCCTTCCGCCAGAATTCGGGACAACCCCCGTAAACTTGACCGCAAGGATCGGCGACTAAGGTTCGTGGGCAAGCGGAGCCCCCGTTCCAATGAAATCGCTATCGCGCCGGTTCCTGATCAGCGTCGGGCTGATGTCGCTGGTCATGACTGTGCTCGGCACGCTCGGCGCCTTCGTGGTCTTCGAGCGTGAGCTATCGAGCCGGCAGATCGGCTACCTCACCGACTATGTTCGCGAGCGCAGTAGCAACGTGGACCGCCAGTTCTCCAATCTGTCAGCCCTGCACAAGGCAGCCGGCGAGGAGCTCGCACGGCGGATGAGCCACCTCACCGAGTCTGATGCCTTGCGGCTCGCCAACGACTATTTTCCGGCGCGGGCCGATGGCACACGCCGCAGCCGCGACCGATATTTCGACGGCGCGGTGGTCGGCGGCGACTTCACCTACGGCATGGGGGCCTTCCTCGGTGGTGAGAAGGCGATCGCGCCGGCGGAAATGCGCGTCTACGTCGCCGCCTTCGCCTTGATCTCGGATTTCGGTCCGGCCGCCCGCCGCGACTACGACAATCTCTATTTCTTCACGCCCAAACCGGCCCGCCTGGTGATGTACGGTCCCGACCGGCCCGATCACCTGACGTACTATCGGCATGACGCGCCGGCCGACTTCTCCGTCGAAAAGGAGGAGATGGCGCAGATCACCCTGCCGCAGAACGACCCTAGCCACGCGACCCGTTGCACCAATCTCCAGCGACTGGTGCAGGATACGGTCGGCAAGCGCCTGTCCACCGCCTGCCTGACGCCGGCCTACGTCAATGGCCGCTACGTTGGCGCCTTCGGCTCCTCCATGGGCCTGACGCACTTCTTCCTGAACGCCGTGAAGGACACCCCGTCGGGCGCCTCGCCGATGATCGTCACCTCGAAGGGTGAGCTGATCGCCTACCCGGGCTTCACCGATCGGGCCGCGGCGCCGGAGGCGACGCTCGCGCAGTATCAGAAGAAGTTCGGCCTGAGCGACCTCGTCGCGCGGATCGCCAAGGATGGCCGCGAGAACGGTGTCATCGACAGCCCGGACGGGCGCCAGATCGTGGCCTTCGGACGCTTGAGCGGACCCAACTGGTATCTGCTGCTGACCTACCCCAAGGCCGAGATGATGGCTTCGGCCCTTCGATCGGCCTCCTGGGTGCTGCTGATCGGCGGCATCGCCTCGGCGATGCAGGCGCTTGCCGTAGTGCTTCTGGCGCGGCGCAGCATCGTGCGTCCGGTCGAGCGTCTGGCGGCCTCCTGCGAACCGGAGGCTTTCGGGCTCACCGAACGGCCTGACGTGCGCGACGTCGAGCGCCGGAACGACGAGATCGGCGTGCTCGCGACCGCATTGCGCACGGAGCGTGAGAAGACCGAAGCTGTCATGGCCTCGCTCGAGGATCGCGTCGGCGAACGCACCGCCCAGCTCGAACGCGCCAACGCCGAGAAGTCCCGCTTCCTGGCCAACATGAGCCATGAGCTGCGGACGCCGCTGAACGGGGTGATCGCCATCTCGGAAACCTTGGCCGGCCAGCAGACCACGCCAAAAGGCCGTGAGCTGGCCGAGCTTATCGCCTCGTCGGGCCGTCTGCTGGAGCGGGTGCTTACCGATATCCTGGACTTCTCGAAGATCGAGGCCGGCGAAATCACGCTCGCCAGCGACGATTTCAGCATGGAGCGACTGGTTGGCGGCATCGCCGAACTGCACAGCGCCTCGGCGCGAAACAAGGGCCTGACCTTCCGCTGGTCGGTGGCGCCGGAGGCTCAAGGCCGATTCGCCGGCGACACCGTGCGCATCACCCAGGTGCTGTCGAACCTGCTCTCGAATGCGGTTAAATTCACCGAGACGGGCGAGATCGTGCTGGAGGTGAGCGCCCAGGGCGAAGAGATCCGCTTCCGGGTGGCTGACACCGGCATCGGCTTTGACGAGGAGACCGGCGCGCGCCTGTTCCGCCGCTTCGAGCAAGCCGATGCCTCCATTCGGCGTCGGTTCGGCGGCACGGGCCTGGGCCTCGCGATCAGCCGCTCGCTGATCGAGCTGATGAGCGGTCGGATCGTCGTCCAGTCGTCGCCTGGCCGCGGGTCGACCTTTTCGGTCTATCTCGCTCTTGAGCGGCTGGATGGCGACGCCAAGGCCGAGGCGCCCGACCCCCGCCAATCCCTGGACATAGCCGGTCGCCGCGTGCTGGTGGCCGAGGACCATCCGACGAACCAGAAGGTCGTCGAACTGATCCTGGAGTCGGTGGGCGTCGTGCCAACCATTGTCGAAAATGGCCAGCTGGCGCTTGACCTCCTGAAGGCTGAGCGCTTCGACGTGGTGCTGATGGATATGCAGATGCCGGAGCTCGACGGGCTCACCGCCACTGCCCTGCTGCGCGAATACGAACGCGAGGCCGGCCTGCCGCGGACGCCGGTAATCATGCTCACCGCCAACGCCCTCGATGAGCATGTCCGCTCAAGCCAGGAGGCGGGGGCCGATTTGCATCTTTCCAAGCCCATCCACGCCCAGGCGCTGATCGAGAGCATCATGGTCGCGATCGGCGCTGTGCCCGGGGGCGAACACGCCGACATCGCGGCCGCCTAGCGCGCGTTCAGGTAGATCGGGTTGCCAAGCAGCCAAAGCCGGCCGTCCGGTCCGCGCACGTCGATGCGAAGCCAGTGCCGCTGCCCATCGCTCGTCACCTCGATTGTGCGGGTTTCGTCGTCGGTCGAAAGCGCCGCATCAGCGAGCTTGGGCTTCGGACCGTCGCCAGCCACGCTGAGACCCCCCCCGGCGCTGTGGGTCACATGGATGGTCACCCGTATGGCCGCGCCTGCCGCGGCCGTCAGGGCGTCACCCATCTCGGCGGTCCGTCCGCCGGATGCAGCCTTGACGTCGAGACCTCGCTCGCGGCTGCCGGTGACGTCGACGAACACGTGGCCGGCGCGGATCGCCATCAGGATCGCGGGCTGCGAGAGCTCAGCGGCGTGGACCACCGTCGTCGGATAGCCGACCGACGACGGTTTCGAAGGATCGAGCGTCGCATCGTGATTGTCCGAGCCGCCGACGGCGGTGATGCGGAATCCGGCGTTTAACCGCGCCTCCCAGAAGCCGATTCCGGAAAGCGGCGGGTCGGCGCGTCCGCCGTTGACGGCCTCGATAGCCTGGATGCGGCTGAAATCGGTGTCCTTCACGCTCCAGCCGCAGCCCATGCAGGCCTCGCCGGACGGCAGGGCGGGGTGATTGATCGAGAGGAGACCCTGAGCTTTCTCCACGGCTTCCTGGACTGCGGCCAGAGTCGGCGCGCGTGGCGAGCCAAGCTGGAAGTCGATGGGTCCGGTGGGGCCGAAGACGTTGGCGTGGCCCTGAAAGGTCGTGATTTCGCGGCCTGGGATCAGCAAGAGGTCGTCGAAAAAGGGCGCCAGCTCGCGCAATGCTTGGTTCTGCGATGTGGCGTTGTGGTCCGTGACAGCGATGAAGTCGAGGGCGCGCGCGTGAGCGGCCTCCAGCGTCTTGAATACCGGGCACGGCGTGCGGACGCCTTTGTCCGAGGGGCAGGAACCGTCGGAGTGGGCGGTGTGGACGTGCAGGTCGCCGCGGTACCAGCCAGGTCCGGCCTTGATCGGCGCGGCGCTGAAGCCCGCGAAGGCTTGGCCGTGCTCAAAGGACACATGGGCCGTCCAATGCGCCTGCGCCCCGGCCCGAAGGTTCGGGACACCCAGCACGAGTTTCCAGACGCCGGCCGGGAGCGGTCCAGGCAGGTAGGAGGGGGTGGCTTCCGCTTCGGAAATCGTGAAGCTCTGCTTGGCCCCGCCGCTCCAGCCGCGAAACCGCTGGGGGTCGCGCAGCCCCAGGTCGATGACGGACTTCTGATCCTTGCCCGTGTAGGCGAATTCGACCGTCAGGCGGGCCGTCCCGGCTGGAACCCGGAACGGGATCTCGCGATAGGTCTGGTGATCGGCGCGCGTTATGACGCCGCTCAGCGTGAGGTCCTGGGCCTGCGCACCAGCAGGCAGCAGGACGAGCAATGCGGCGAAGCTTGCCAAGCAAGCCTGCCGCCTCGCCCGTGCAGAAAACGGCCGGAGGTGGCGATGGTCGCAGCGCGTTTTACGATTGGTCTGCAAACCCACGCCTGACACCCCCACGCCCGACCCTTTCCCGCACGGGGAGAGACGCTTGGCTACGGCGCCTCGTTGGAGAAGATGATGGTGCCGGAGGCGGCGAACATGCCTCCGACGCCGTGACTTACGCTGATCTTCGCGCCCGGGACTTGCGCCGGGGCGATCCCGCGCATCTGCCGCACGCTCTCCTGCATGGCGTACATGCCGTACATGCCAGAGTGCATGTAGGAGAGGCCGCCGCCGTTGGTGTTCAGCGGCAGCTTTCCGCCCGGAGCCGTATTGCGACCGTTGATGAAGTCCTTGGCCTCGCCCGGCTTGCAGAAGCCGAGATCCTCCAGCCCGTAAAGCGGCAAGTGGGCGAAGGCGTCGTAGATCATCAGGTGATCAACGTCGGAGTGCTCGATGCCGGCCTCGTCGAACGCTTTCTTGCCGGAGACGCGGAACGCCTTGGAGGTGGTGAAATCCTCCATCTGGCTCACCATCGGTGTTTCGACGCTTTCGCCGGTCCCAAGCACGTAGACGGGCTTCTGCGGGAAATCCTTGGCCCGCTCGGCCGACGTCAGGATCAACGCTCCGCCGCCATCGGTGACCAGGCAGCACATCAGCTTGCGGAACGGCCAGGCGATCATGTCGGAGTTCAGGACGTCGTCGACGCTGATGGGGTCCCTGAAGCTGGCCCTCGGGTTCTTCGCCGCCCATTCACGCTGGACGACGGCGACCATCGCCAGGTCCTCTTCCGTCACCCCGTAGGTCTTCATGTAGCGAAGCACCGGTACGGTGAACATGGTCGGCGGTCCCATCGGGCCGTAGGGCATCTCGAACTGGCCATTCAAGCTGGAGGGCGAGGCCCCAAAGCGCCCCGCTCCGACCCGGCTGCGCCCGGATTCGCCGTGGGTGATCAGGACGGTCTTGCAGAGGCCCTCGTTGATCGCCGCCGCCGCATGACGCACGTGGAGCATGAAGGAACAGCCGCCGACCGAGGTGCCGTCCGCATAGGTGGGCGTGATGCCAAGGTAGTGCGCGAGCGCCGTTGGGCTCTCGCCGGCGGTGGCGACGCCGTCGATATCGGAGGGCTTGAGGCCGGCATCGGCCATGGCGTTCAGGGCCGCATCGGCGTGAAGGCCGATCACCGAGACGTCGGGGATCCTGCCCATCTGGGTGGTCTCGGCGGCGCCGACGACCGCGATTGATTTCTGCTTCACAGGATCACCCTTTCGCGGGTTCGAAGAGCGGAAGGGAGATGTCGTCGGTCTGCTTGGCGAAGCTGACGGTGACCGGCATGTCGAGCTGCAGCGCCTGCGGCGTCTGCGGACAGTTGACGATGTTGGTCATCATCCGCGGACCCTCTTCAAGCTGCACCACGGCGATGGCGTAGGGCTCGGTCCCCATATCGGGGCGCGGCCGATGGTTGATCACATAGGACCACAGCACCGCCTTGCCGGTGGCCTTGTAGACCTCGACCTTGCGGCTGCCGCAGGTGGGGCAGAAGGGGCGCGGGGGAAAATAGCTCCCTCCGTCGCATTCGGTGCAGCGCTGCAGGCGAAGCTCGCCTGCTTTGCAACCGTCCCAGAAATGCCGGGTCTCCGGCGTGGGCTCTGGCAACATCCTTGGTGGCATATGAAATCCGTTCCGGGTGAAAATGCAGAAAGCCCCCGAACCCGGGGGTGGCGCAGCAAAGCCGAGGACGGGCGGCTTGTCACGTGCAGGAATTCGGCCTTGAGCAACCCCTACGATCTCGATCGGTTCGTTGAGGCCCAGGACCAGCGGGCTGGCGTCACGACGCTCTACGAGCAGGCGCTGGACGAACTTCGCGCCGGCCGCAAGCAAAGCCACTGGATGTGGTTTGTATTTCCGCAGCTCGCAGGTCTTGGCTCCAGTCTCATGGCTCAGAAATACGCCATCCGCTCGCGGGAGGAGGCGGACGCCTATCTCACCCATCCGCTGCTTGGATCGCGGCTCCTGACCTGCGTCGCGCTCGTCCAGGCGGTGGGCGGGCGTAGCGCGCACGAGATATTCGGCAGCCCCGACGACATGAAGTTTCGCTCCTGCCTGACACTCTTCGCGCATGCGGCGAAGGACGGGGCGGTATTTCAGTCGGCGCTCGGCAAATACTTCGGCGGCGCCTTCGATCCGGAATCGATGCGCATCCTCGGCGTCTAGTCCGCGTCCGCTCTGACCCCGAAGATCTCGCTGAAGGCCTCGAGGCCACGTGGGGTGAAGCTCACCAGGCGGGTGCCGGGCTCGCGCGCCGCCCAGCCCAGGGAATAAAACCGATCCAGCAGGGCGGCGCCCAGAGCGCCGGCGAGATGGGTGCGTCGGACGCTCCAGTCGAGGCAGCCCTTGCAGAGCGGTCGGCGCGACGTGGCGAGCGCGGGCAGATCCAGGCCAAGCGCTGTCATGAAGGTCTCGCCGGCCGGCGTGAGGCTAAGCGCCTCGGCCTGCTCGACAACGAAGCCGCGGGCGATCATGTGCTCGAGCATGTCCACCGCCAAGTCGCCGGCGAGGTGGTCATAGCAGACCCGCGCGCGGCGCAGCGCCGGCTCCTTGGGTCCGGTCCGCACCCGCGTATGGCCGGTGCGCGCGGCAAGGCCCATCAACGCCTCCAGCACCGCGGCCACATCCTCGCCGGAGAGCGCATAGTACCGATGACGGCCCTGCCTGCGCTGGACCAACAGGCCACCGCCCTCGAGACGCGCGAGGTGCGAACTCGCCGTCTGCGCTGTGACACCGGCTTCGCGCGCGAGCTCGCCGGCGGTCAATGCCTGCCCAGCCAGCAAAGCCGTCAGCATATTGGCTCTCGCCGGGTCGCCCATAAGGGCCCCAATGGTCGCAATATCAGGTCCGACCTTCATGGTTCGATCGTAGGTGAATTGAGGTCGCAGCGCCATAGAGTTCACCGCTCAAGCCTTCGAGCGCGATCGAAACATGAGGCCGGATGAACCGGCTAAAAGCCGCCTCTGACGAGGAGGCCCCCAATGAGCATCACCTGCTGCATCCGCTACGTGATCGACCCGTACCAGCGCGACGCCTTCGAGGACTATGCCCGAAGATGGCTGACCATCATTCCCGATCTTGGGGGTGATCTCCTGGGCTATTTCCTGCCTCACGAGGGAACCAACAACATCGCGTTGGCGATGATCGGCTTCGATTGCCTGGCTGCCTATGAAACTTACCGCGGCCGGCTGCGCTCGGACGCCGCGGCCGTCGCCAACTTCCGTTTTGCGCAGGAGAAGAGGTTCATCCTCTCGGAGGAGCGGACCTTCCTGCAGCCGGTGCGGGCGCGATGATCGCCGTGATCTTTGAGGTCGAGCCGCGCGCAGGCCGCAGACAGGCCTACATGGACCTCGCCACTAAGCTGAAGCCGCTACTCGAATGCACTGACGGCTTTCTCTCGATCGAGCGGTTCGAGAGCCTGACGACCCCCGGCAAGATCCTGTCGCTGTCTTTCTGGCGCGACGAGGCGGCGGTGGCGGAATGGCGAAGGCTGGCGGAGCATCGCAGCGCGCAGTCCGCCGGACGCCGGGAGATCTTCGCAGACTACAGGTTGAGGGTGGCGGGGGTCGTGCGCGATTACGGAATGGCGCGGCGCGCCGGAGCACCGGAGGATTCGCGCCTCGCGAACGGCTAGTCGACAGCCATTTCCGGCGCTGACGGCGGAGGCCCGCTCGGAGGCCTGAGCAGCAGCAAAGTCGGAGCGAGCAGCAGGCAACCGACCGCCATTGCGCCGAACAGGGCGTCATAGCTGATCATCGAACCCTGACGGCTCACCTCGGCGTTCAGGGCGCTCAGTCCAGCAGACGACTGCAAGCTGAACATCTGCGGCATGACCCAGCGGATGATCGGGTCGGTGACCGTGACATGTTCGGAGAGGCCCGAGTGAGCGACGGCGGCGTCACGGATGAGCATGGCCTGCAGGAGCGAAATGCCGGCGGCGGAGCCCAGGCTGCGCGCCATGGTGGCCACGATCGTGCCTTCCGTGCGGTGGACAGGCGCGAGTTTGGCGTAGGCCAGTGTGTTCAGTGGCGCGAACAGAAGGCCGGTGCCCAGGCCCTGGATGAAGCCGGAGATCTCGATGGGCCGCGCGGTCATCGAAAGGTCGAACTGCCCCATCTGCCACAGGGCGAAACTGGTGAGCAGGATGCCGACGAGCAGCACCGAGCGCGCCCCGAAGCGCGCGACGAGGGCGGGGACCGCCAGGAAGGCGATCAATGAGCCGACGCCCCGCGTCATGCTGGCGACACCACTCTGTAGGGCAGAATACCCCAGGAGGTTTTGCATCATCGACGGCAGCAGCGCGCTCGTGGAGAACAGCATTACGCCCACGAACAATCCGAAGATCGTCGTGGTGACGAAGTTGCGGTCCTTGGCGAGGTCCCGATGGAAGAAGGGGTGCTCGGCCGTCATGGTCTGAACGATGAAGAGCCACAGCCCCGTCAGGCAGATGGCGGCGTAGATCCAGATTTCCCTGGAATCGAACCAGTCCTGGGTCGGGCCGCGATCGACCAGCAGCTGGAAGGCCCCGATGAACAGCACAAGAGCGCCAAATCCGAGGAAATCGAACGGCCGTTGGCGGCCACCCTCATCGCGATCCATGAAGGTCGAGATCCCCAGGAACGCCAGGATGCCGATCGGCACGTTGATGTAAAACACCCAGCGCCACGAAAAACTCTCGGTGAGCCAGCCGCCGAGGGTCGGTCCGATGATCGGCCCCAGGATCACGGCTGCGCTCCAGATGCTCATCACCCGCGGGATCATCTGCTGCGGATAGATGTCCAGCATGACCGTCTGGGAGAGCGGCATCATTGAAGCGCCGGCGATCCCCTGGACAATTCGGAAGATGACGAGTTCGGGCAGGCTGGTGGCGACGCCGCAGAGGATCGAGGCGACGGTGAAGCCGGAGATAGAAGCCAGGAACATGGTCTTCCGCCCGATCTTCAGCGAAAGCCAACCTGAGAGCGGGGTCATGATCGCGGTCGCGATGATATAGGACGTCAGCACCCAGACGATCTGGTCCTGCGCCGCCGAAACGCTGCCCTGCATGTGGGGTAGGGCGACGTTGGCGATGGTCGAATCCAGCGTGTTCATCAGCGTCGCCAGCATCAGGGCGGCGGTGATCGGGATGCGGTTCTTGATATCGGTGGCTGAGGCCATGGCTTTTCGTCAGACCGGAGAGATCGAGAGCATACGCCTTACCGTCGAGGCGCGGAGTTCGGCCCAGATGGCCTCCTGCCGTTCCGTATCGCCGGCCTCCTCGGCGAGGATGTGATCTTCTATCAGGCGAGCGCGCAACCGGGCGTTCTCGTTTCTGAGTGCGGAAAGGCGCAGGTCGGCTTCGGCGGCGGTGTCGCGCAGCAGGGTGGCGAGCGCCCGGTTTTCCTGCACGAGGTTCTGCGCGGCGCCGTCCCAAACTTCCGCAGCCACGGCCAACAGCATGGAGGAAAGGCCAAGCGCACTGGCCCGTTCCGCGTCCGGCACACCGGGAGCGGCGTTGCGCATCAGGAGCCCAGCGAGCTCGGAAAGGACGGAGGGAACGCTCGGGGTCACAGCCGGCCCATCACCTTCAGGATCGCTCGGTCCTGCGCATTCAGGAGCCACCAGGCAGGGTAGACCATGATCGGCTCTTTGTTGCCGCCGTCGATGAAGGCGCGCGCCGACCCTACCCAGATTCCCTGGCCCTTCACGCAGTTGAAGAGCGTCCACCAATGGAGCGCGACAGGGTCGGCGGTCAGGCCGCTGGCCCGCTGCCAGATCGCAATGGCCTCCTCCCTGGGGGCCAGGCCGCCTTCAAGTCCGCGGCCGAACTGCCATATCGGGTTGAACCCCCAGGCCAGGTCCTCCAGCGGATCGCCCAGGTGGGCCATCTCCCAGTCCAGCACCGCGTGGATCTCGCCTTGCTCATCGTAGAGGAAGTTGCCGGTCCGGTAGTCGCCATGCACCACCGAGAGTTTCTGGGACGGCGGCGGCGGATTGGCCCGCAACCAGCGGATGGCGGCCCGCGCGATCGGCTGCGGCTCGGCCTCGTCGGTGTCGAAGATCTGCTCCCAGTGGTCGAGTTCACGACGCCAGCAAGCGTCCAGCGCCGGCGCTTGCATCACCGAGGTCAGGCCGAGCGCCTGGGGGTCGGCGCGGGCAATCTCGCCCAATATGGTCCATTTGCGCTCGGCGACCCTTGGCAGGACAGCATCGTAGCCGCCGGCGAACAGCATCTGCGGCGCGGCCTGGAAGCCGCTCAGCTCTTCGGCGATGAAGAACGGATGGTCGAGGGCCTCGTCGGCCTCTTCCAGCCACAGCATCCGGGGCACAGGCACCGCTGACCCATGGAAAGCGCGGTAGGCGGCGAACTCCACCCGCCGCTCGGTGTCGATCAGGCTGGCCGGCGGATCGCGCCTGAGGATCAACTTGCGCTCATGAGCGCGGCCGCCTTCGCGATAGGTCAGCCGGAACCGATAGGTTTCCCGTGACGCGCCGCCGGAGATGCGTTCCAGCGCGGTGACGTCTACGTCCGAGGCCTCGGGCATCTGGGAGGCGATGTATCGCGCGAGCCGCGGCTCGAGGGGATGGCTCACCCAGTTCAGCTCATCTTGAAGCGGATCGGCAGGCGCTTGGGTCCGTTGACGAAGGCCGATTCGCTCATGGCAGGGGCCCCGTCAAGCGAGAGCTCGGAGAGGCGTGGAAGAAGTTCCTCCCACAGGATCCGCATCTCCATCTTGGCCAGATGCTGGCCAAGACAGAGGTGCGCGCCGTAGCCGAAAGCCAAATGGCGGTTGGGCTTGCGGTCGACGCGGAAGGTTTGCGGATCCTCGAACACCGCCTCGTCGCGGTTACCCGAGGCGTAGCAAAGCATCAGCCAGTCGTTCTTCCGGAAGTCACGGCCGGCGAATTCGGTGTCGGCGGTGACCGTGCGCATGAAGGTCTTTACCGGGGTGGTCCACCGGATCGACTCGTCTACGAGCGAGGGGATGAGCGACAGGTCGGCCTTCACCTTGGCCAACTCACCGGGATTTTCGGCCAGGGCCCACATGGCGCCGGCGGTGGATGACGATGTGGTGTCGTGGCCGGCGGTTGCGACGATGATGTAGTAACTCATCGCCTCCAGGTCGGAGATCGGCTGGCCGTCGATCGTGGAGTTGGCGATCAGACTTGCCAGGTCCTCGGTCGGATGGGCCCGCTTGCTCTCGGAAAGCGCCCGAAAATAGTTCGAGAAGTCGATGATGACCCCGAAGTCGAAATCCCGTTCTTCCATGGGCTTGTCGCCGTCGCGGCCAAGCTCGGGGTCCGCGGCGCCGAACAGCTCCTGGGTCAGCTTCAACATCCGCGGCTCGTCGGCCTCCGGCACGCCCATGATGCTCATGATCACGTGCAGGGGGTAGTGCAGAGCCACTTCCTTGACGAAGTCGCAGCGCCCGCCGCAGGCGGCCATCTTCTCCACCGCCGCCTTGGCGAGCACGCGGATCTGGTCTTCCAGCCGACGCAGGTTCTGCGGCATGAACCAGCCCTGGGTGAGCGCCCGGTATTTGGGGTGGTCGGGCGCGTCCATGTGGATCAGGGTGCGCAACAGGTGCGGGCTGCCGCCCATCATCTCGCGGACCTTCTTGTCGCCCTCCTGTCCGATCAAGGTCGGCGAACGATCGCCGTTGTGGAACAGATCGTTCTGCCGGCTGATCTCCAGGATGTCCTCGTGCCGGGTGACGACCCAGAAGGGGTCCACGCCTTCGATCTCGGCAACACCTAAGGGTTCGTTCTGGCGCAGCCAGGCGTAAGCCTTGTGAATCCGTCCGTCAGCATATGCGGCCGGCGCCGCCAACAGCTCGGCCACATCCCGCGGGATGCGATGGTCCGCGACGGTCATGACGCTCATCGGATCCTCCACTTGTTTTCTTCTTGTCTTACCCACTTGATACGCCGCAGCGGCGGGTCGCAAGCCTGACGGCGCGTCAAGGGGATGGAGCCAACCGACGATGCTGACCAAGGGTGACGATTTCCCGATCCACCAGACCCCGGAGCCGATTGCCTACTCGGGGTCCGACCGGAACTTCTACGACCGTTATTTCTTCAACGCCTACTCTGCGGACGGCTCGGAGTTCGTGGCCGTGGCCTTCGGGGTTTATCCCGCGCTGAATGTCGCCGATGCGCATGTCTCGATCACCCGTGACGGCGTGCAGCGCTGTCTGCACGCCTCACGGATCCTTGGCCTGGAGCGGATGGAGCTCGTCGTGGGGCCGATCAGGATCGAGGTGCTCGAGCCGCTGCAGAAGCTGAAGGTGACGCTCGAGCGCGCGGAGGGCCTGGCGTGCGAACTCACCTTCGAAGGCCGCGCCTTCCCGATCGAGGAGCCGCGTTTCACGCGGCGCAACGGCCCGCGGATGTTCATGGACTATACGCGCCTCACCCAGAACGTTCGGGTCACGGGCTGGACGGAGTTGGACGGCGACCGGCGTGAGACCGGCGCCGGCTGGACCGGCACCCGCGACCGCTCGTGGGGAATCCGGCCGGTAGGGGCTGCGGATCCGCAGCCGACGCCGGGCGGCGGGATGATGGGCTTCTTCTGGCAATGGACGCCGCTCAACTTCGCCGACCGCAGCGTCTTTTTCCACGTCAACGCCGACACCGAAGGCAAGCCCTGGAACACTCGCGCGGTGATCCTGCCGGATGGCGTCGGGGCGGAGGGCGGCTGGCACTCGGACGCGCCGCGCATGGAGGAGGTGACCCTTCAGGCCGGCACGCGCCATGCGCGTGGCGGGACATTGAAGATCCCCCTGGAGCAAGGCGAGGCTTCCATCAGGTTGGAGCCAAAGGGCGTGTTCCTGATGCGTGGCATCGGCTACGGCGGGGCGTGGCGCCACGGTGAGCTGAAGGGCGAACTCGCTGTCGCGCGGGAAGACATCGAGCTCGCCAAGGTCGACATGGGTGCGCCGGAGAACTGGCACATCCAGGCGATTTCGAAGGCTGTGATGGAGGCGCCGGGCGAGCCGGCGCGCGAGGGCCTTGGCGTCTTCGAACAGCTGATCGCCGGGCCCTATCGGCCGTACGGGGTCTGACCGAGGCGAGCGGCTTTCCGCTCGCCCCCTTTACTTGGCGAAGACGTGCATCAGGCGCGCGACCGCCGGCAGCATCAGCGCGCCCAGCAGGCACGGGAAGATGAAGAGGATCAGCGGCACGGTGAGCTTGGCGGAAAGGGCCAGGGCCTTTTCCTCCGCTCGCAGCATCCGCTTGGAGCGCATGTCCTGGGAGAAGACCGTCAAGGTGTCGCCCAGGCTGGTGCCCATCTCTTCGGCCTGGCGCAACATCGTGGCCAATTGGCGTGCGTCGTCGATGCCGAGGCGATCGGCGAAGGCCGACCAGGCTTCCTTGCGCGACTTGCCGGCGCGCAGTTCCAGCACCAGGAAGCGGAGGTGGATGGTGAGCGTCGGGTAGCGGCGGACCAGCTCCTCGGTGACACGGGCGACGGCGGCGTCGAGGCTGAGGCCGGCTTCGACCGAGGCCACCAGGAGGTCGAGGAGGTCGGGGAAGCCGTCGGAATACTCGCGCTCGCGCTTGACGCGACGGGCCTTCAGGACCTGGTCAGGACCCAAAATGGCCGCTCCGGCGAGCGCTCCTGCGACCATAACGCCTGCCATGCCGGTCTTGCCGCCCATGATCAGCGGCAGCATCAGAAGCACGCCAAGGGTGGCGACCACCAACGCCGCGGCGCGGATGCCCAGATAAATGACCGGCGCCTCGCGATTGTAGAACCCGGCCTGCATCAGGCGCGAGCGAAGCACCGAGAGCTGGGCCGGATCGCGGACGGCGCTTTGCTGGCCGAGCCGGCGCATTGTCCCCAGAAGCTGGTTCCCGATGACCCCGGCAGGCTTCTGCTCAGGCTGTCGGCCAGGGCTGAGCGACGGTCCGGCGAGTTGCATCCGCCCGCGGCGAACGGCGCGCTGGCGCAACTCGTTGCCCAGGGCCCAGGCCACCCCGCCAACGCCGCCAAGCGTCAGCACAACACCCAGGCCTGAGATGATCGTCTGTATCGAGATCGGATTCATAGGATTACAGCCGCAGGTCGATCATGCGGCGCATGACCATGTTGCCAATGAACATCCAGACCCCCAGGCCCGCGAGCCCCCACTTCACGACCGGCTCGTGGATCACGTCGCCATAGAAGTGCGGGGAGGAGACGATGATGAAGCCCATGGCGATAAAGGGCGCAGAGGTGAGGATCATGGCCGAGGCGCGGCCTTCCGAGGACGCGGCCTTGATTTTCAGGCGCATCTTGTGGCGGTCGCGGACCGTGGCGGCGTTGAGCTTCAGCAGGCCTGTCAGGTTGCCGCCGGCGCGTTCCTGCAACCGCACCGTAGCGGCAAACAGGTCGACGTCGGGGTGTTGGCAACGTTCGGACATTCGCGCGATCGCCTGTTCCATAGTGGCTCCATAGGCGATCTCGTCGGCCGCCATGCCGAATTCGGAGCCGATCGGGTCAGCCATTTCACGGCCGACCAGTGAGATGGCGGTCGGCACCGGGTGGCCGGCTTCAAGGCTGCGAACGATGATCTCAAGGGCCTGCGGCAACTGGAAACCGAGCGCCTTGGCGCGACGGCCCGCCATCGTCTTCAGGTAGAAGATAGGGCCGCCGACGCCAATGAGGGGAGCGCCCAGCAGGAACATCACCGGGTTCTTGGTGGCCACCGCTGCGGCGAGCCCCCCCGCGACGGCGAGTCCGGCGACGTAGAGCGCCCACTTTCGGGGTTCGTAGGCGACGCCGGAGGAGACGATCAGGTTGGAAAGCCAGCGCAGCCGGTCGCTGCGTTCGCCCGCAGCGTTGAGGCCCCGCTGTTTGCGGAGCTCCATGACCAGGGCCTGGACCCCGTCAACCCGCTCGGCGACCTTCAGGCGCTTGTTCACCCGGCGCTTGGTGGTGGCCACGGTGAAGAGGCCGATGACCGCCTGGCCCGCCGTGAACACGGCGGCGAAGATCAGGATCAGGAAAACTACGTTGCCGTCGAACTTCATGCTGCCCCCAGGACGCGGGTCGGGTCGAAGTTGGCGGTGTCGTAGTGGATGCCACGCCGCTGCATTTCGTCGATGCACCGGGGCCGAAGGCCGGTGGCGCGGAACTCGCCGTGCACTGTGCCGTCGGCGTCAGTGTGGGTGCGATTGAAGGTGAAGATGTCCTGCATCTGCACCACGTGGCCTTCCATGCCTGTGATCTCGGTGACGTGGGTGAGCTTCCGCTTGCCGTCCGCAAGGCGCATCACCTGGATCACCAGGCCGATGGCCGAGGCGATCTGCTGGCGCATCGCATCAGGGCTGATCGCAAGACCGCCCATGGCGATCATCTGCTCAAGTCGGCCGATCGCCTCGCGCGGGTTGTTGGAGTGGATCGTGGCCATCGAGCCCTCGTGGCCGGTGTTCATGGCCTGGAGCATGTCGAAGGCTTCGTCGGAACGCACCTCGCCCAGGATCACCCGGTCAGGTCGCATCCGCAGGGCGTTCTTCACCAACTCGCGCTGACGGATCTCGCCCTTGCCTTCGATATTTGGCGGCCGGGTTTCCAGGCGCACGACGTGCGGCTGTTGCAGCTGCAGCTCGGCGGCGTCCTCGATGGTGATCAGGCGTTCGCCTTCGCTGATCGCCGCCGACAGTGCGTTCAGCAGCGTCGTCTTGCCCGAACCCGTACCGCCGGAGATCACCGTGGAGACGCGGCTGCGCACCGCGCCATGGAGGAACTCGGCGACGCAGGTCGGCATGGCGCCGACCTCGACCAGCCGTTCCAGCGTCAGCGGCTTCTTGGAGAATTTCCGGATCGAGACCGCAGCGCCGTCGATGGCGATCGGATTGATCGCGGCGTTCACCCGGCTCCCATCCGGCAGTCGCGCGTCCACCATTGGCTGGCTTTCGTCGATTCGACGACCGACGCCGGCCACGATCCGGTTGACGATCCGCAGCAGGTGGTCGTTGTCGCGGAAGGTGACGGCCGTCAGCTCTAGTTCGCCGCGCCGCTCCACGTAGACCTGGAACGGCCCGTTGATCAGGATGTCGTTGATGCTGTCGTCCTTGAGCAGCGGCTCAAGCGGGCCCAGGCCCTTCATCTCGTCATAGATTGAGGAGCCGAGCTCCTGCAGCTCGGCGGTGTTGAGCGCCATCCGCTCAGCGCGCGCGAAGTCGGCGACCAGACGCATGACCTCGCGGCGCATGTCGGTCTCGTCGAGCTTGTCGAGCTTGGCGAGGTCGAGGTCCTCGATCAGCCGCGAGTGCAGGCGAAGCCGCACATCGAGTTGGGACGCTGTGACCACCTTAGCGGCGGGGGCGGCCGTCGCCGGCTGCGGGCGCGACGGAGCTGCAGGCGCCGAGAAGGCCACAGGCGCGGCCGGCGCGGCGGCGGCGGGTGAGGGCGTGGGAGCCGGAGCCGGAGCCACAGCCGATGGGGCGGCCGGGGCGGGGGTTGCGGCGGGCGCGCGTACGCCGGGCAGGCTGAAGCGACCCATCAGGCGGCCCTCGTGGTCTGGCCATCGCGCTGAGCGGCTTCGCCGGCCAGCCGTTCGACGAGCTGTTGAACGTCCTTGACGATCTTCGACTTGGGTCGGTGGGTCGCGATCGGCCCCCCAAGATTGACGGAGGCCGCCGCGGCTTCCCAATCGGAGCTGACGCCGCCTTCGGCCTTGCGCTGCAGGGCGCGCTCGGCCTCGGCCAGGGACGGCGCAGGGCCGAACATCCGCCCCGCGACCCGGTTCAGGACGATGCGGGGCTTCCGGCCCGAGCCGATGGCGCGTTCGATCTCATCGGAGAGGGAACGCGCCGCCAGGAGCGCTGGCACGGTCAGCTCAGAGATCACCAGCACCTCGTCGCATCCGCTCAACGCCTGGACACTCCACGCGCGGCGGTGGCGCGGCATGTCGACGATGACCCACTGGTAGGTTTCGCAAGCCACCTCCAGCAGCCTGAGGATCGCCTCCGGAGGAATGCTTTCGAAGGCTTGCGGGTCGCGCGCCGCGGAAAAGAGGTCGAACTGCTTGGTGAGCGGCGTGGCGAAGGCCTGCAGCATGGAGTGGTCAAGCGTGTCGGCCGCGCGTGCGAGGTCGGGCAGCCGCATGGCCGGGCTGGCCCCGAGATAGGCCGCCGCCGAGCCGTCAGCCAGGTTGAGGTCGATCAGGCAGACGCTCTTGTCCTTGCCTGTGCGCACACAGAGCTGGTTTGCGATTTCGATCGCGATCGTCGTGGCTCCCGAGCCGCCGACAGCCCCGGTCACAGCCCAGCACCGCGCAATGTCGCCGCTCGGCGCCGGCGCGGCGGCGGCCGGAGCCGCTCTGGCCGTCATCAGGTGGGCGACGGCGGCGGCCAGGTTCTCATTGCTGAACGGGGCTTCGAGCACGTCGGAGCGCTCGAGGCGAAGCAAGGTTCGGACCACGGCGGTCGGCAGGTTCGCGCCGACCAGGAGCACCGGCGGCGGAGCAGCGCAAAGCGCCAGCGCCTGGACGCCCGCCGCGAGAGCGGCGCCGCCCCAGGAGTCGGCTTCGATGATCAGCAGGTCGGCGTCGGCAGCGCCAACGCCGATCAGCCTGTCTAGACCACCGGTGGTCACGATCGCGCCCTCGAGCGGACCTTGAGCAAGGTCGGGCAGGGCGCTGCCGATCGCTAGAACGCGGCGACCGGCCAGAAGCTTGGCGGTCATGTTGGTTACTTTCCCTTAGCGGGGACGACCGGGGCGATCTCGCCGCGCAGTTGCGGAGTCGGGAAGCGCGGCGCGGGGAAATCGCCCGGGTCGCGGAGCATCGGCGTGTCGGCCGATTCTCCCTTGAGCATCAGGTCGAGCACCCGAGGCTCAGGACCGCCGACGGTCGCGGTCGCCGCCGCATTGATGTCGGCCTGGTTGACGATACGCGGGGTGACCACGATCACCAGTTCTGTCTCGCCGCGCTCCCAGTGAGTGGAACGGAAGAGGGCGCTCAGGATCGGGATCTCGCCGATGCCCGGAATCTGCCGCAGCGCGTTGGCGTAGTTGCGCTGGAAGAGGCCTCCGATCGCCAACGACTCGCCGTTCTTCAGCTCGACCACGGTGTTGGTGCGACGCACGATAAGCGCAGGCACCGTCACCCCGTTCGAGGTCAGGGAGTGGGCGGGGTCGAGCGCACTGACCTCCGGCTCCACGGCGAGGCGGATCTTGCCATCGTCCTCGACCGTGGGGATGAAGTTCAGCTTCACGCCGTAGCTGCGGAAGTCGATGGTGAACTGGTTGTTGCCGGCGGGCACCGGATACGGAAACTCGCCGCCCGCAATGAAGCTCGCCTTCTCGCCGGACATGGCCACGAGGTTGGGCCGCGCCAAGGTGCGCACCAGCCCACGGGCTTCGGCGGCCGCCAGCTGGACGTCGATGGTGGTTTTGCCCGAGCCGCCGGTGAGGCTGAGTGATGCGGTGGGCGCCGTGGTGCCAAGCAGGCCCGTGCCGTAGCCGAAGCTGAACGAGCTGTTGCTGACCTGGGCCGCCAGGCCGAAGTCGTTGGACATGGAGCGGTTGGCTTCCAGAATCCGGACTTCCAGGACCACTTGGGCGCCGTTGACGCGCAGCATCGAGGTCACGCCGTCCGGCGCGGCCATCTCTGCGATCGCCTTGGCGCGGAGCGCGACACCCGGGTTGGTGACATTGCCGGTCAGCAGGATGCCGTCACCCAGCGTTTGCACCTTGATGTGCTCGGCGGGCAGGGCCTGGGCGAGGTCGCCCTCCAGCGTCTTGGCGTCGACGCCGACGCGGACGTCGATCACTTCCATCAGCCGCCCGCCCGGTCCGTAGACCAGGAGGTTGGTGGATCCGAGCTCAAGGCCCCGGACGTAGAAGCTCCGGTCAGTCGTGGCGACAATCTCGGCGATGTCCGGCTGGGCGACGACGATCTTGGTCGCCGGCTGGTCGAGCCGGAATGACAGGGACTTGTCCCGCGGGACGGAAATCACACGGCTGGGAGCGGCCTCGCTGGGGAGGGCATCGGCGAGCGCCGGGGAAGCGACAGCACCGGTCGTCAGCAGCGTGAGCGTGGCGCAGAACGCCGTGGCCAAATTACGTGGCATGGTCATGGGCTCCGGAAGGATCACGCGGGCTTCGACGCAGAACTGGACGGCGCGGTGTCAGGAAGGGTGGGCGGCGGCGGAACTGGGGCCGCGGCCTTCTTGGGGACAGCGCGGCGGCTGCCGCTGTTCTTGGTTTCGGTCGCCACGATCGTAATCAGCCGCGGAGCGTCGGGCGCGCTGACGGAACGGGCGCGCCGCGGACCGATGGGGGCGCTGGGGGCGCCGCCGGCGAGGAACGAGGTTGTGCGCATGGGCGCGGTCTGGGCGATCTCCGTCGAGCCGGACTTGCGAAGCGCCAGCGACAGCGACCCCAGGTCGGCCGCCACGGAGAGCTTCTGGGCGTCGGAGACGCTGACCTCGAGCGTAGCAGTTGAGGGCGTGGCCGGCCGATTGGCGACCGGGTCGGCGTTAAGGTCGACGCCGAGCACGCGGAGGTTTTGGATCACCACCTGGGACACCCAGGTGCGGGTGTCGCCCTTCGGCGTCAGGTCGCGGGTCAGGACCACGTCGACGCGGTCGCCGGGCAAGGCGTGACCGCCCACGCCGGTGACGTCGGTGACCTTGATCGTGTAGGCGCGGAAGCCATCGGCGATCTCAGCGGCGATCGAGGCGCGCGCGCCGGGGCCGGAGAGTTTCGCAGGCAGCAGCGGTTCGCGCGCACTGATCGGTGTCAGCGCCACCGGCGGGCCGCCGCCGTCCTGGGCCAGCACCTGGGCGACCGTAGTGAACGCGCCTTCCGGCACCGCATTGGATGGCAGCTTCAGGATCACGACCTTGGAGGCGTCCAGCCGGTCGCCATATTTCAGCGCCGCCTTGGCCACGACCACCGGGACGCCGGGAGGCGGAGCCGCAATGGCTGCGACCTTCGCCGAAGCCGCGTTTGGCAACATGGTCTTGGCCACGACGAGGGCGCCTAGACCGAAAACGGCGCAAGCGCCGAGGCTGACAATGGTGACGACGCGCATGGTTTTTACCGTTCGCCCGAGAAGCTTTTTCTGAGCGTCACCATACGGATCGGAGACTTGCGATATCCCCAACAAACGAGGTGAACGCCACCTTAAGCTTCACAATTGACCAAGCGAGCCCCCTGGCGGCCGGCGACGAACGCGCTAGGCTCGCGCGGCGCATGGCCGTCAGGGCGTGCGGATTGTCCCCAAGACCTGCGGAGGAAGATGATGAAAATGCGCCGGCTGGGATCCTCGGGGCTGAAGGTCAGCGAGGTGGGACTGGGCTGCAACAACTTCGGCATGCGCATCGACCAGAACGCGACCCAGAGCGTGGTCGACGCGGCGCTCGACGCCGGAATCACCTTCTTCGACACCGCCGACATCTATGGCGGGACAAAGTCCGAGGAATTTCTTGGAAAGGCGCTGGGCAAACGGCGTGGAGAGATCGTGCTCGCCACCAAGTTCGGCATGAGGATCGGGGATGACGAATCCCGCCGGGGCGGCTCGCGCCGCTGGATCATGCGCGCGGTGGAAGACAGCTTGAGCCGCCTGGGGACCGACTGGATCGACCTCTATCAGCTCCATGCTCCCGATGCGGACACCCCGCTCGACGAGACCCTGCGCGCGCTGGACGATCTCGTGACCCAAGGCAAGGTTCGCTACATCGGAAATTCCAACTTCACGGGCTGGCAGATCGCCGACGCCGACTGGACCGCCGCCGGCGCGACGCGGTTCGTCTCGGCGCAAAACCAGTTCTCGCTGCTGGAGCGCAAGGTGGAGTTCGAGGTGCTGCCGGCGTGCGAGCACTTCGGCCTGGGCTTCCTGCCGTTCTTCCCACTGGGTTCGGGCCTCCTGAGCGGCAAATACCGTCGCGGCGAGAAGCCGCCGGAAGGAACCCGTCTTGCGGCGTGGGGCGCCCGAGGAGCCGCAGCGCTGAGCGACCGGAACTTCGACAAAGTGGAGAAGCTGGCGACCTGGGCCGAAGAGCGCGGCCATACCATCCTCGAACTCGCGTTCGCATGGCTGCTGGGCCACGAGGTGGTCTCCTCGGTGATCGCCGGGGCGACCTCGCCCGAACAGGTCGCGACGAACGCCGCCACCGCCGGATGGTCGCTGACGCCCGAAGAGGTCAAAGAGGTCGGCGCGCTCGTCGCCTGATCCAGCCGCATGTACGATCTTCTTAAAGGCCTACGCGTCGTCGAGGGCTCCGCTTTCGTCGCGGCCCCGACCTGCGGTCTCTATCTGGCCCAGTTCGGCGCCGAGGTGATCCGCTTCGACAACATCGGCGGCGGTCCCGATTTTCGCCGCTGGCCGCTCGCGGATAACGGGTCAAGCCTCTACTGGGAGGGCCTGAACAAAGGCAAGAAGTCGATCGCCATCGACCTGACCCGGCCTGCGGGCCGCGAGGTTGCTCAGCGGCTGGCCGCCGCGCCCGGCGATGACGCGGGCCTCTTCGTCACCAATTTCCCGGTCGACGGGTTCTTGTCCTACGAAGTGCTGAAGGCGCTCCGGCCCGACCTGGTCTGCGTCCGGGTGATGGGTTGGGCGGACGGCTCGCAGGGGATGGACTACACCATCAATTCCGCGCTCGGCCTGCCGCTCATGACGGGCCCCGCTGACGACCCGCGGCCCGTGAACCATGTGCTGGCGGCGTGGGATCTGCTCACCGGCGCCTATTGCGCCTTCGGCCTCGTCTCGGCGCTTCTGGCGCGGACGCGGACCGGTCAAGGCCGCGAGATCAGGGCCCCGCTCTCGGACATCGGGGCGGCGACCATGGCCAACTTGGGGTTCACTGCCGAGACCCTGATGACCGGACGACAGCGTCAACGAATGGGCAACGACATCTTCGGCGCATTCGGACGCGACTTCGCCACCCGCGACGGCCGGACCCTGATGCTGCTCGCGATCACGCCCAAGCAATGGTCGAAGGCGCTGGAGGCGCTTGGCCTGACGAGCGAGGTCGCTGCGCTGGAAGCCGAGCTTGGCGTCACCTTCGCGACAGACGAAGGCCTCAGGTTCACGCATCGGGCCCGGCTTTATCCTCTCTTCGAGCGGGCCTTCGCTCAGCGAACCGCCGCCGAACTGGCGCCGGCCTTTGACGCGGGCGGTGTCACATGGGGCGCCTACCAGCCATTGGAGGCGGCGCTCGAGGATCCTCGACTCTATAAAGACAATCCGGTGTTCGAAGACGTCAGCCATCCGAGCGGCCTGAACTATCCGGCGCCTGGCGCGATGGCCACGATCCCACAGGACCGACGCGGCCAGGTGAAGCCGGCGCCGCGCCTCGGTCAGCATACGGACGAGGTGTTGGCGGAAGTTCTCGGGATGAGCGCAGCGGAGATCGGGCGGCTACATGACGCGGGTCTCGTCGCGGGAGGCGACGGGCGATGAAGCCGGCTCTTGTCCTGCTCGCCGTCGCAGTTCTGGCCGGCGGACCCGCAGCGGCGGCCGACTACAAGGCGCCGCGGACATCCTTCGGCCAGCCGGACCTGCAGGGTGTCTGGAATACGCATTTCATCCTGCCGATGGAGTCGCGGCCCGACACGCCGAGCCTGACGCTGCCGGAGCCCGAGGCGCAGGCGTTCGCCCGCAAGCTCGCAGTCGAGGTCGCCAACCTCGCCGTTTTCGCCCAGGATCCGGAAGTGGCGGAGATCTCGGGGGACACGAGCCGGTCGCAACTGGCCATTGTCCGCGGGCAGCGGCGCACCCGGCAGGTCGTTGAGCCGGCGGACGGAAAACTGCCCCTCGTGGCAGCGGCACGTGCTCAGATGCGGCTCATCGAGCAGGCCTTGCGGACCCAAAGTGAGCCGCCGTTTCCCACCGACGGTCCAGAGGCCCGGCCGAACTGGGAGCGCTGCGTCGTCGGGTTCGGCCAGCCGCCAATCGTCTCGACCAGTGACATCAATCCACGCCAGATCGTGCAGACCCGCGATGCGGTGGTGATCCTGACGGAGTACGGCCCCGATCTGCGGATCGTGCCCTTCACGGACAAGCACGGCCCGGCGATACAGGCCTCGGCCCTGGGTGACTCCATCGCGCGATGGGACGGCGACACCCTGGTGATCGAGACGGTGGGCATGCCGGCCAAGGACACAATCCGGCCGTTCCCGACTCTTTTCGTCACCGCGTCGGCGAAGGTGCTCGAGCGCTATACGCGCGTGTCGCCGAGCGAACTCCTCTACCAGTACACGGTCGTGGATCCACTGATCTACACGGGACCGTGGCTGGCGGAGTACTCGCTCTACCGCACCGATAAGCCGATCTTCGAATTTGCCTGTCACGAGGGCAACTATTCGCTGCCGAACATCCTGGCCGGCGCCCGGGAGCGTGAGCGCCAGGCGCGCACGGGCAGCGCCACGAGGTGAGGCTTTCAAACCTGCGTCGCTGGGACCATGTCTAGCGGACCGAGGAGCGCCAGATGGCTAGAGCCCCGACGACCAGAGCACCTTCCTCAGACAGGCCCGATATCTGGCTGGCGGCCGGCGTGCGCACGCCCTTCGCGCGGGCCGGAGGAGGGTTGGCCAAGCGCGACGCGCTCGATCTTTCCGTTCCGGTGGTGAAGGCCATGCTCGCCAAGTTGCCCGCGAGCGGGGGCGCCCGGCCGGACCTGATGGTCTGGGGCGCCGTGATCCCCAACCTGACCCTAAGCAATATCGCTCGTGAGGCGCTGATTTCGGCGGGCGGCGATCCGACGATTCCGGCGGTCTCGACGGTGATGGCATGCTCGACCAGCATGGTCGGCGCATTCGAAGCGGCCGGCATGCTCGACGATCAAGGCCGGAGCCTGGCGCTGGTGGGCGGCGCGGAGGCCATGAGCCGCATTCAGATTGGGCTCAGCCAGCCGCTCTCCGATGACCTGCGGCGGTTCATGGACGGGCGGAGCCTCGCCGATCGCTGGGCGGCGCTGACCAGCGTGCGAGCCGGCGACCTGAAGCTGTTCATCCCTCAGATCAAGAACCGTTCGACCGGCAAGAGCATGGGCGAACACACCGAAGATATGGCCAAGGGCTGGGAGATCAGCCGCACCCAGCAGGACGAGATCGCCCTTGCGAGCCACCGCAACGCCGCCGCGGGCTGGGAACGTGGTTTCTTCGACGACCTGGTGCTGAGATTGGACGACGTCGGCCGTGACACCACTGTGCGGCCCGACACCAGCCTTGAGAAGCTGGCCAAGCTCAGGCCGGTCTTCGACACCACCAGCGGCAAAGGGACGCTCACCGCTGGCAACTCAAGTCCGCTGACCGACGGGGCTGCCGCGGTTTGGGTCGCGACCGCCAAGGGGCTCGAGCGGTTGCCTTCGGAGACACCGCGGGTGCGGCTTGTGGATTACGAGGTCAACGCCATCGACCTGTTCAATGAGTATCTCCTGATGGCGCCGGCCTATTCGATCCCGCGCCTTCTGGCTCGCAACCGCTTGACCTACGCCGACGTAGGCCTTTGGGAGATCCACGAGGCGTTCGCCGCCCAGCTCGCGACCCACATCAAGGCGCTGCAGGATCCCGCCTTCCTGAAGGACAAAGCCAAGGTGTCGCCGAAGCTGGGGGCCCTGCCGGTCGATCGGGTGAACCCCAACGGCGGCTCGACCGCGCTCGGCCACCCCTTCGCCGCGACCGGCGCACGGATCCTCAGTCAGGCCGTCAAGGAGCTCCATGCGATGCCGACCGGAAGCTACGCGGTCGTTTCAATCTGCGCGGACGGCGGACAGGGGTCCGTGGCGCTGCTCAGGAACGGATAGCGCGGGGCGAGACCGGAAATCAGCACGCCTGACGGATGAGCGGCCGACCTTGGACTAGCTCTTCAGCTTCACAAGCACCGCGCCTTCGCTGACTTGATCGCCAAGTTTGCTGGACACCGCCTCCACGGTCCCGTCGAAGGGCGCGGTGAGGGCGTGCTCCATCTTCATCGCCTCGAGGGTCAGCAGGGGGGCTCCCTTCGTGACCCTGTCGCCGGCCTTGACCGAAAGTCCGGTGACCTTGCCGGGCATCGGCGAGCGAACAGAACCGTCGCCGGCCGCGCCGTCATCGGCGTCCACCCGCGGGTGGGCGGCGAAGACGAAGGCTTCGCCGGCTTCGAAGACCACGATCTCGTCCTCGTCGGTCAGCAGCACGGAGCGCGGCACGGCGGTTTCGGTCGCATGGGC
>NZ_DASXNL010000141.1:0-3512 GCF_036495085.1 Phenylobacterium sp.
CCGCCCGGCCCTGAAGGCGATCGCCCCGAGCTTCGACCCCACCGACCTCTATCACACCACCCATCCAGGCGGCGTGTTCAGCGAGACCTTCCTGCGGAAATGGGGTGGGCAGACCGCCGCGCTCAACCGCGGCGAGCCCCCCTGCACGGGCCTGTGCCGCTGGCTGGTCGCGGGGCCAAAGCCGGTCGACGCCGATCGCGATGGCGCGTTGCTGCGGAAAGCGCTCGCCGAGCACGCGCGCAACTACGACGTCTTCGCCTGCGCCGGGCGCGCGCCGTGGCGCGACAGCACCGTCTGCGCGAGCGGCAAGACCGTGACGCAGGTCTCGGAACTGTCCCGCCAGGAGGCCGTGCAGCGATCGAACATCCCGCTTTTCGTGACCGCCGGCTGGTTCGATGCGACGTTGCCCGCCGAGGTGTTGCAGCGGTTCGCGGGCTTGTCGAACCCCCAGCAGGTGGTGATCGGCGCCATCTCGCACGGCGGCTTCATGAGCACCGATCCCTTCGCGCCGCCGAAGGCCGAGGTGGATCCTCCCTACGGCCGGCAGATCGCCGCCATGGCCGACTTCTTCGACCGCTACCTCAAGTCGGACAACCAGGCGGGCCCGAGCAGCGTGCGGTACGAGGTTCTGAACGGAGGCGGTTGGCGGACGTCGCCCGCATGGCCTCCCCGCGGCGTGGTTCCTAAGCGCTTCTACATGGGGCTTGGGAGGAGCTTGAGCGAAAAGCCGCCTGTGCAGGACGGCGCGGACGCCTATCCGGTGGACTTCAGCGCCGGCAGCGGTCCGCTGAGCCGCTATCAGTCTCCGGTCGATCTATCGCAGACAGCCTACCCCGACCGCGCGACCGCAGATCGGAAACTGCTCACCTACACGAGCGCACCGCAGACCGAGGACCTGCTCGTCGCCGGCGATCCGGAGGCCGACCTGACGATCGCGAGCAGCGCGCCGGACGGGATGGTGATCGTCTACCTCGAGGACGTGCTGCTGAACGGGCGCGTCGTCTACCTGACCGAAGGCGTGCTCCGGCTCGCCGCGCGGAAGACTTCGCCGACTCCTGTCGGCGCCGATCGTCTGCACAGCTACCTCAGCGCCGACGCTGCGCCGATGACGCCCGGCCGTGCGGAGCAGATCAGGATCGCGCTCTCGCCGATCGCCTTCATCCTGCGCAAGGGCGAGCGACTAAGGTTGGCTATCGCGGGCGCCGATAGCGACAACCTCGAGCGCATTCCGGCCGCGGGGCCCGAAAAAATTGAAGTGGGCCGCACGGTCGCGGCGCCATCGTTCATCGACATCCCAGTTCTGAACGTCCCGGCATCCCAACCCACCCATGATCCTTAATCCGACCTCGATCGGCTCAGGCGTCTGCTTCCGGGAAGTGTCCTCAGTCTCGTCGTCTTTGCCGAGCAAGCCCTCGAGTCGGTGACAATCTTCGGCTCGGCGGGCTTCACGGAGCCAGGCGGCCCGATGAACATGCAGGTCGGGGGGCCACTTACCGTCGGCTGGCTGATCGCCCTTGCACTGTGGGGCGGATTGCGCGGACGCCAGAGCCGCGCTGCCTAGGTCGGGCCCCCCGGTGCCAGGGTGACAGTCTCTGCCGCAACGCGAACCTTCCCGACTTCCGCCGCGGGGTGGCAAGCGGTCATCGCCCCGCAGGTGCGTATTGGTTGACGAAGAATATTACGCATGTAATGCACCCCGGACGCAAGCCCCGCCGCGCGGAGGCTCGCATGGCTGCTTGGGGTGCGGAAAATGCATCGTCGGATCCTTGCTCTCGCCGTGGCCTTGACGACCTTCGCCGCGCGCTCGGAAGCCCAGTCGCCTCGATCTATCGGCCCCCAGGCCCAGGCTGAGGCGCTGGGCCGCGCCTACGCCGACGCCGTCAATCGCGAGGAGGCGCTTGAGGCCTACATGAGGCTGGATGCCGAACCGGTTTCGCCCGGCGTTATTCGCAACTTTTTCGAGGACCAGCGCTGGATCAACGGCGGCGGCGTGGATTTCGTCGCCGCGCGAGCGCGCCCCAGCACGCCCGTCGTGATCGAGGCGGTGGTCCGCACCCACCTCTACGGCGCGCTACAGGGCGTCGAGTTCACACTGTCGCCCGGTCCAAATCCCCGCGTCACCCTGTTCGTGCCCGTGGCCGCGCCGGCCTGGGCTCTGACAATCCCCGCGCCGGCGTCGCAGCGCGAGGTCGCCGGACGCATCACGCGGCTGATGGAAAAGGCCTGCAGAGCCGACCTGTTCTCGGGCGCGGTCCTCGTCGCTTGGGGCGAACAAGTCCTGGTGCAGCAAGCCTGCGGCGAGGCCTCCCGCCGCTACCACGCGCCCAACACCGTGGAGACGCGGTTCAACCTCGGCTCAATGGACAAAATGTTCACCGCTGTCGCGGCGATGCAGCTTGCCGAGGCCGGCAAATTGTCGCTGGACGCCACACTCGACCACTACCTGGACGCCTCCTGGCTCGACCCCGAGGTGGCGCGGAAGGTGACGGTGTGGCAGCTGATGACCCACACGAGCGGTGTGATCCCTGACGTCACCAGCCTCGCCGAGGCGCAGCCTCGAACGCAGTTTCGCGAACTCGACGAATACAAGTCCCTGACCCACCAGGTGGGGCTGAGCTTCGCGCCGGGCAGTCAGTTCGCTTACAGCAACACTGGAATGGTCTTGCTGGGCGCAGTGATCGCCAAAACGTCGGGGGAAGACTACTACGCCTACATCCGCGCCCACATCCTGCAACCGTCCGGCATGGCCGCGACCGGCAGCTTCGCGTCCGACGATCCCGTGGAAAACCTGGCGACGGGATATATCCACGCGCCCGGGTCGCCGTACGGCTGGCGCGAAAACACTACGCGCCTTCTTCTGCGGGGCGTTCCAGCGGGCGAAGGCTATTCCAATCTCACGGATCTGCGACGGTTCGCCCTGGCGCTGCAGGCGGGAAAACTACTCTCGCCGGCCGCGGTTCGACGGCTCTGGACCGACCACAACCAGGCGCACTATGGGGCGGGCTTCGAGATCGAGCACAGCGCGCTCGGCATGTCGGCAGGCCATTCAGGTTTCTTCCGGGGCGTGAGCACGCGCATGCGCCTGTATTCGGATCGGGGCTTTCTGGTGATCGTGCTCTCCAATATCGACCGCGCTGGTCCGCCGCTGGTAGATGCGATCGAGGAGCAACTACTGGCCCTGCCGGCCCGATAGGAAGCTGGAGGCTCGAGGTCGGCTCCTAGTCGTGATCGGCGGCTCGGAAATCAATTCGGCCAAGCTTGGTGAAGGCGCTGGCGTATGCGCTCTTCGGTCGCAGGACCTTTAGCCAGGCGGCCAAGAAGCGGACGCGCCCGAGGTCGGTTGAGGGTGGTGGAACGCAGACATATAGGCGCGAGTGACCGCCGTGCGCCATCAGCCGGCGCTGGTCTGACGTCTAGGAGCGGCCCTTGTTTCACGCCTTTCCAGGGTAATCCCTGATGCTTGGCTGCCCCGCGTCGCGCTAAGCAGGTCGAACACATGCTCTGACGTCATG
>NZ_DASXNL010000142.1:0-20920 GCF_036495085.1 Phenylobacterium sp.
GACGCCGGGACCGGCGTCCGGCGGTGGAACACACCGTCGCTGCGCGTGGAGGGTGGCCGTCAGGCGCCCGATGAAGCGCGAACTCCTCAGTGGATTTCCTCCCTGGGAAATCCCCCGGCTTCAGCCGGGGGAAGATGTTAACAACATGCTCTCCCACTCGGACGACAGCTTCATGGCCGACGGCCGCGGGCTGTCGGAACTACGGCAGGGCGTGACCCTTGAGGTCATGGGCGAAGGGGGATCCATCGGCCCACTGACGCCGAAGATGCAGGGCCTGGAGGAGCGGCGCGAGCACGACATCAAATACCCTGTGACCTGGACGACCCTGGACCAGGGTCTGGAGGCGGTTGTGCAGCGCGGGGTTTCCCTGAACGTCGCCTCCTTCGTGGGCGCAGCGACCGTGCGGGTGAACGTCCTGGGTGAGGACGACGTCCAGCCGACGCCTGAGCAGCTGGCGCAGATGAAGCGGCTGGTCGACCAGGCGATGGAGGACGGCGCCATGGGCGTGGGTTCGGCGCTGATCTACGCCCCCGGGACTTTCGCCAAGACCGATGAACTGGCCGCGCTCACGACGGAGGCCGGCCGCTGCGGCGGTATGTACATCAGCCACATGCGCTCGGAGGGCGACCGGCTGCTGGAAGCCACCGATGAGCTGATCGAGATCTCGCGGCGCTCCGGCGCGCCGGCGGAGATTTTTCACATGAAGGCCGCCGGCCGCGACAACTGGGGCAAGGAGGACGCTTTCATCGCGCGCATCGAGGCGGCGCGCGCCGGGGGTCAGCGGATCACCGCCGACATGTACACCTACGCCCGCTCGTCCACCGGTTTCGACGCAGCCATGCCGACCTGGGTGCAGGCCGGCGGCGTTGAAGCCTGGATCGGACGCCTCAAGAATCCGGCGACCCGGGTAAGGGTGCTGGCCGAGATGCGCGAGGACCACCCAAAAGACTGGGAGAACTCCTATCGTCAGGCGGGGCCCGACGGCACCCTGCTCGTAGGTTTCAAGAGCGCGGCGCTGAAGCCCCTGACCGGCAAGACCCTTGCCGAAGTCGCCAGAGAACGCGGAACCAGCCCGGAAGACACGATCATCGACCTGATCATCGCCGACGGATCGCGGATCCAGGTGGTCTATGCGTCGATGAGCGAAGACAACGTCTCCAAACAGATGCGGCTGCCCTGGGTGAGCTTCGGCTCCGACGCCTCGGCTCAGGCGCCGGAAGGCGTCTTTCTGCTCTCCTCCACCCATCCGCGCGCCTACGGTAATTTCGTGCGTGTCCTGGGCAAGTACGCCCGCGACGAGAAGGCGCTTACCTTGCCGCAAGCCGTGCGCCGCCTCTCCGCCCTTCCCGCCCATAACCTTGGGCTGCACGACCGCGGGCTGCTGAAGGCCGGCTATTTCGCCGATGTCGTCGTGTTCGACCCCGAGACAGTCACCGATCACGCGACCTTCCTGAAACCGCAGCAGTTTGCGACCGGGGTCACAGACGTGTTGGTCAACGGCCAGCCCGTACTCAAGGACAGCGAGGCGACCGGAGCGCACGCCGGCCGCGTCGTGCGGGGCCGGGCATGGAAGGGCTGGAAGGATGGCGGCTGCCGCGCCAGCGCCAAGGACTGGGACTGGTGAGGCTCATACTCCCCGCACTGGGTCTCCTGGCGGCGCTCCTTGCGCCGCTCGCCGCGACATCGGCCGTGGTCCCGACCCAGTTGCCGAGGGGAGTCGAGCCGCTCGCCTACGACCTTCTGTTTACACCGGACGCCTCGAAGCTCGTCTTCACCGGTCACGTCACGGTGACGGTGGACGTCGCGCGCCCGGCCAACCGGCTGGTGCTGAACGCGCTCAACCTGGAGATTTCAGGCGCGACGATAGACGGCGTCGCCGCCAAGGTGGTGTTGGATCCACAGACCCAGACGGCCGCCTTCGCCACCGGCCAGGCCATCGGATCCGGTCGTCACGTGCTCGCGGTCGATTACGCCGGCAAGATCGCCGATAGCGCCACGGGTCTTTTCCACGTGGACTATGCGGGCGGGCGGATGCTCACCACCCAGTTCGAACCAGCAGACGCGCGCCGCTTCCTGCCGGTCTTCGACGAGCCCGCCAAAAAGGCCGTATTCACGCTCACCGCCATCGTGCCGGCGCAGGAGCTTGCGATTTCCAACATGCCCGAGGCGGCCAGCGAACCCCTGCCCGGGGGGCTGAAGCGCGTGCGATTCGAGCCAACACCAAGGATGAGCAGCTACCTGCTGTTCTTTGGCCTCGGCGATATGGAGCGGGTCAGCAGGGATGTCGGCGCGACGAGGCTCAGCGTCGTCATCCGAAAGGGCCAGGCGGCCCAGGCGCGCTATGCCCTGGAAAGCGCCGAACAGCTGCTTGGCTACTACAACGACTACTTCGGCCGCGCATACCCCCTGCCCAAGCTCGACCTGGTGGCTGCGCCCGGTGACGTGTCGGGATCGATGGAGAACTGGGGCGCCATCCTGTTCAGCCAGTCGAACGTGATTTTCGACCCCAAGCTCTCCAGCGTCGCAGACGAGGAAGATGTCTACCGGATCATCGCCCACGAGATGGCCCACCTCTGGTCCGGCGACCTCGTCACCATGAGCTGGTGGGACGACCTCTGGCTCAATGAAGGCTTCGCAAGCTGGATGGCCAGCAAGGCCACCGATCACTTTCACCCCGAATGGGGGCCATTGCTCCTCGCCCTGGGCGACAAGGACGAGGCCATGCTGATGGACGCCCGTCCCGGCGCACATCCAGTCATCCAGCGCGTCGCCAGCGTCGCCCAGGCCGAGCAGGCGTTCGACGCCATCACCTACAAGAAGGGCGAGGCGGTGATCAGGATGCTGGAGGCCTACGCCGGTGCGGACGCGTGGCGCGCCGGCGTCCGCGCCTACATCGCCGACCATGCCTATGACACGGCCACCAGCAATGACCTCTGGCGCGCCATCGACCATGCGACCGGCAAGCCGGTTTCGGCGGTGGCGCGCGATTTCACCACCCAGCCAGGCGTGCCGCTGATCCGCGTCGCCTCGTCTCCGGCCGGAGACAGCCTCACTCAATTCCGGCTCGCCAGTGACGCGCACTTCCAGGCGCTGAACGTGACCCTGAGCCGCCGGGACATCGAGGCGCAGGCAGCCGCGGTGATGTCCTGGCGCGCGCCAGTCCGATTGCGTGCGCTCGGCGGTGGGCCGCTCAGCGAGCGCACGGTGTCACGTACCGCCCCGCAGGTCGCGCCGGCGGGCTCCGTCGTCAACGCGGGCCAGCTCGGCTACTTCCGGGTCGCCTACGATCGGACCGCCTTCGAGCGCCTGATCGCGACCTTCGCCCACCTGCCGGCGGCCGACCAGCTTGGCCTCCTGAAGGACGCCTTGGCGCTCGGCATGGCCGGAGAACAACCGCTGACCAACTTTCTGCGGCTGACAGAGGCCCTGCCTCCTGACGCTGACCCGATGATCTGGCGCGAACAGGCGCGCACGCTTGCCGGCCTCGACGGCTACTATGCCCGTGGGCCACGGCGCGCCGCCTTCCGCTCATGGGCGTCCGGCGTCCTGACCCCGGCTCTGGCGCGGGTCGGTTTCGACGCTCGTGCCGGCGAGCCACCCTCCGATGCGGTCTTGCGCGAAACCCTGCTGTTGGCGCTAAGCCAGATCGGCGACCCGTCGGTGGGCGCCGAGGCGCGGCGCAGGTTCGCCGCGGCGGCTGGCGACCTTGCCACGCTGGCCCCAGGGGAGCGGCGGTGGGTTCTGGTTGGGGCCGCCCGCTTCGCCGATGCTCCGACGTTCAAGGCGCTTCAACAGCTTGCCCGCGCGGCCAAAGATCCGCTCGAGCGCAACGAACTCTATCTGGATCTTGCCGACGTCGAGGACGAGACCCTGGCCAAACTGGTTCTCGCGCTCGCGATCAGCGACGAGGCGCCGACGAACCTTGCCCCCGCCCTGGTGCGTGAGGTGGCCGCCCTGCACCCCGACCTGGTCTGGGGGTTCACGATGGAGAACCTGCCGGCCATCACCCGCAACCTCGACACGCTCAGCCGCTCAACCTTCATTCCTCGCGTCGCTGCGACCTCCAACGACCTGGATATGGCCCGGCGGCTCTTGACTTATGCGGCCAAGAACATCCCCCCAGACGCCCAGGGCGAGGTCCAGGTCGCAGTGGCGAGGATTCGCAACAACGCCGATATCCAGGCACGGCGCCTGAGCCGGATCGACGCCTGGATCGCCGCTGACGCAACGTCGCGCAAGCTGAGCGCCGGAGAGAGACGGCCCCACCCCTCATCCTAAAGACCATCGGCGCCGCCGCGGAGAACACGCGATGCGGCTGGGCACGTCGTCGACGGCGTGGCTCCAGCCGGCGTGGGCCCCTCTAGCGGTCCTTCTCGCGCTCGCCGAGCGCGGACTGGGCCGCTGCAAGCCTGGCGATCGGCACGCGGTAGGCCGAGCAACTGACGTAGTCGAGGCCCACTTCCTCGCAGAATGCGATCGACGCCGGGTCGCCGCCATGCTCGCCGCAGATGCCGAGCTTGACGCTCGGGCGCGCCGCGCGCCCCCGCTCGGCGGCCAGGCGGATCAGGTCGCCGACGCCCTCCTGGTCCAGGGAAACGAAGGGATCCTTCTCGAAGATGCCCTTGTCGATATAGGCGTTGAGGAAACGACCCGAGTCGTCGCGGCTGATGCCGAAAGTCGTCTGAGTAAGGTCGTTGGTGCCGAAGGAGAAGAACTCCGCGTTCTCCGCCAGATCGGCGGCTCGGATCGCCGCGCGGGGCAGCTCCACCATGGTTCCGACGAGGTATTCGATCTCGCGACCCTTCTCGGCGATGACCTGTTTAGCCACGCGGTCCGTCAGTTGGCGGAGGAATTTCATCTCCTCGCCCTTGGCCACCAGGGGATGCATGATCTCCGGGATCGGCGCCGGTCGGCCGGACGCGGCGACCTCGCAGGCCGCCTCGATGATCGCGCGGACCTGCATCTCGTAGATCTCGGGATAGCTCACCCCCAGCCGGCAGCCGCGGTGGCCCAGCATGGGGTTCACCTCGTGCAGTTCCTGGGCGCGGCGCAGCAGCTTGGCGGCGTCCAGGCCGGTCGCGGCAGCGACGGCGGCGACATCTTCCTCCGTATGCGGAAGGAATTCGTGCAGTGGAGGATCGAGCAGGCGGATGGTGACCGGCAACCCCTCCATGATCCCGAACAGCTCGACGAAGTCGTCGCGTTGCATCGGCAGGATCTTGGCCAGCGCCGCGCGGCGCCCGGCCTCGTCGTCAGCGAGGATCATCTCGCGCACGGCCGCGATCCGGCCCGGGTCAAAGAACATGTGCTCGGTGCGGCAAAGGCCGATGCCCTCGGCGCCGAACTGACGGGCGGTCTTGGCGTCGACCGCGGTCTCGGCGTTGGCGCGGACCTTCAGGCGGCGGAAGCCGTCGGCCCAGCCCATCAGGGTCGCAAAGTCCCCGGAGAGCTCCGGCTCGATCATCTTGACCACGCCCGAGAGCACCTCGCCTGTGGACCCGTCGATGGTGATGACGTCGCCGGCGCGGAAGGTTCGCCCGCGCGCGCGCATCTCGCCGGCCCTGGCGTCGATGTGGATCTCGCCCGCGCCGGAGACGCATGGCCGCCCCATGCCGCGCGCCACGACGGCTGCGTGGCTGGTCATGCCGCCGCGGGCCGTGACGATGCCACGGGCCGCATCCATGCCGCGGATGTCCTCGGGCGAGGTCTCCTCGCGCACCAGGATCACCGCGCCCGCCGATCCGCCCTGGATCTCCGCTTCGGCGGCGGTGAAGACGATCTTGCCGGTCGCCGCGCCCGGAGAGGCCGGCAGACCCGTGGCGATCACTTCGCGGTTGGAAGCCGGGTCAATTGTGGGATGCAGCAGCTGGTCGAGCGAGGCGGGCTCGACGCGCATCACCGCCTCCTCACGGGTGATCAGATTCTCGCTGGCGAGGTCGACGGCGACCTTCAGCGCAGCCTTGGCGGTGCGCTTGCCGTTGCGCGTCTGCAGCATATAGAGCCGGCCCTTTTCGACCGTGAACTCGATGTCCTGCATGTCGCGGTAGTGTTTCTCGAGCTTCTCCACGGCCGCCTTGAACTGCAGGAAGACGTCCGGGAGCGCCTCCTCCATCGAAGGGCTCTTCTCGCCCATTTCCTCTCGCGCGATGCGGGTGAGCGCCTGGGGTGTGCGGATGCCCGCCACCACGTCCTCGCCCTGGGCGTTGATCAGGAACTCGCCGTAAAGCCGGTTCTCGCCGGTCGAGGGATTGCGCGTGAAGGCGACCCCTGTGGCAGAGGTCTCGCCCATGTTGCCGAACACCATGGACTGGATGTTGACCGCCGTGCCCCAGCTCTCAGGGATGTCGTGCATGCGGCGGTAGAACTTCGCCCGATCGTTCATCCAGCTCGCGAAGACCGCGCCCACCGCTCCCCAGAGCTGGGCCTGCGGGTCTTGCGGGAACGGCTGGCCGAGGTCGCTCTCGACGGCGGCCTTGTATTCGCGGACGACAGCCTCCCAGTCCTCCGCCGACAGGGCGGTATCGACGGTGACGTCGAGCCTTTCCTTATGTTCGTCGAGGATTTCCTCGAACATGTGGTGGTCGAGGTCGAGGACCACGTTGGAGTACATCTGGATGAAGCGGCGGTAGCTGTCGAAGGCGAAGCGCCGGTCGCCGGCGAGCTTTGCCAGGCCCTCGACGGTCTGATCGTTCAAACCGAGGTTGAGGACCGTATCCATCATGCCGGGCATGGAGGCGCGCGCCCCGGAGCGCACCGAAACCAGCAGCGGATTGGCCGCATCGCCGAATTGCTTGCCGGTCAGTTCCTCGACCCGCTTCAATGCCGTCGCGACCTGCTCCTTGAGGTTCTCGGGATACTGGCGCTCGCTGGCGTAGTAGTGCGTGCAGGCCTCAGTGGTGATGGTGAAGCCGGGAGGCACCGGCAGGCCAAGCGAGGACATCTCCGCTAGGTTCGCGCCCTTGCCACCAAGCAGGTTCTTCATGGAAGCGTCGCCATCTGCGCTTCCACCGCCAAAGGCGTAGACCCAACGCGTCTTCACCATCGTCTCGGCCGGCATCGATGTTCCTCGTATTAGCCAGTGACCTGACCGAAGTCCGCCACACGCCCCATTGCGTCACGGACTTTCAGCAGAAGCCGCAGCCGGTTGTCGCGTTCCGAGGCTATCTCGGAGTTCACTAAGACCTTGTCAAAGAAGGCGTCTACCGGCTCGCGCAGCTCCGCCAGAGACCGCATGGCGGCTGCATAGTCTTCCTTGGCGAGCGCCTTGCCGAGCTCGACCCCCATGTGGCCGACGGCGTTGGCGAGCGCGCCCTCCTCGCCGGACGCGGTGTCGACAGGTTCCCCGCTGGGCAGCGGGCCCTTCTTTTCCTCGGCCTTGAGGATATTCACCGCGCGTTTGTAGCCGGCCAGCAGGTTCTTGCCGTCTTCGCTGCCGAGGAAGCCTTCCAGCGCATTCACCTTGGAGACGATGCGCACGAGGTCGTCGTCGCCAAGCGCGAACACAGCGTCCACAAGGTCGTGCCGCTGACCCTGCTCGCGCAGCAGCACTTTCAGGCGATCAGCGAAGAAGGCCAGAAGGTCTTCCGATACGAAGGCCTTCAGAGGCAGCCTCGTCCGGGTCTGCAGAATTATTCGGATGACGCCCAGGGCGGCTCTACGCAGCGCAAAGGGATCGCGCGACCCCGTCGGCTTCTCGCCGATGGCGAAGAAGCTGATCAGGGTGTCCAGCTTGTCGGCCAATGCGACCGTCGCAGCCACGGCTTGCAGCGGAACCTCGTCGTTCGGTCCCTGCGGCCGATAGTGCCAGCGGATGGCGTCGATCAGCTCGGGCTCGAGGCCCTCCTTCTCGGCATAGTAGCCGCCCATCACCCCTTGCAGTTCGGGGAACTCGCCGACCATGCCGGTTACGAGATCGGCCTTGCAGAGGCGCGCGGCCTGCATGGCCAGCGACTTGGTCGCCGCATCAGCGCGGACGTAGGGCGCCAGTTCACCTGCGAGCGCGGTGATCCGCTCGACCCGCTGGTACATGGTGCCGAGCCTGGCGTGGAAGGTGACGCCCTTCAACTTCTCCAGCCGGTCCTCGAGCCGCAACTTGCGGTCCTCATTCCAGAAGAACCGAGCGTCGGAGAGCCTGGCCGACAGGACGCGGGCGTTGCCGCTGGCGATCAGCTTGCCGCCATCGGTCGCCTCGATATTGGCCACGGTGATGAAGTGGGGGACCAGGAAGCCGGACCGCGGATCACGCACAGCGAAGAAGCGCTGATGAACGCGCATCGAGGTGCGGATCACCTCGGGCGGCAGGTCCAGGAACTCCGGGTCCATATCGCCCATCACCGGCGTCGGCCACTCCGCGAGGCCCGCGACCTCGTCCAGCAGGCCCTCGTCCTCGACGAGTTCGAAGTTGCGCGCAAAGCAAAGGGTGCGCGCTGCGTCGAGGATGCGCTCTTTGCGCTCCTCAACGTCGAGCACGACGAAATTCTTCGCCAGGCCGTCGGCGTAGTCGTCGAAATTGCGGACGTGGAAGGCCTGGCCGCTCCCCATGAACCGGTGGCCGGCGGTGAGGTCGCCTGAGACAAAGCCGTCGATCCCGAAGGGCACGACCTGGCCGTCGAAGACGCAAAGGATGCGTTGCAACGGGCGCACCCAGCGCAGCTTGCTCGCGCCCGAAACCATCGACTTCGGCCATGGGAAGTTGCGGATGATCGCCTCGACCATTTCGGCCACGATCTGGGGCGTCGGGCGGCCGGGGCGATGCAGGTGGGCGAAGTAGACGCCGTCCTTCTCGATCATCTGCTCGCGGGCGATGCCGGCCGAGCGAAGGAAGCCCTCGATCGCCTGCTCGGGCGATCCAACGCGGGGCCCCTTGCGCTCTTCGTGCCGGTCGGCCTGGGCGGCGGCCAGCCCCTCGGCGACCAGGGTCAGCCGCCTTGGCCCGGCAAACGCCGTCAGGGCCTCGGGCAAAAGCCCCTCGGCCGCCAGCTTCTCGCGCGCCATCCGTTCCAGATCGCGTGCGGCCTGCGCCTGCATGCGGGCCGGGATCTCTTCGGAGAAGAGTTCAAGCAGAAGTTGCGGCATGGCTCAGGCGTTCCCGCCCTGCTGGGCCACGTAGACTTCCGCGCAGAGTTTGCAGAGGTCGCGGATGCGGCCGATGTAGCTTTGACGCTCGGCGACCGCGATGGCCCCACGCGCGTCCATCACGTTGAACAGGTGGCTCGCCTTCAGTACGTGGTCGTAGGCCGGCAGGACCAGCTGCTCACCGTGCCGCCCGCGCGCGCCCAGGATTTTGGGCACCTGACGCTCCATGTCCTCGAACTGGCGCTTGAAGACGTCCACGTCGGCGGCCTCGAGCTCAAAGGCCGAGAACTGCTGCTCGTTGGCCAGGAACACTTCGCCGTAGGAGAACTCGTCGTTGTAGCGCAGGTCGTAGACGCTATCGACGTTCTGCAGATAGAGGCTCAGCCGCTCAAGGCCGATGGTCAGCTCACCTGCCGTCGGGAAGACGTCGAGCCCCCCCACCTGCTGGAAATAGGTGTACTGGGTGATCTCCATTCCATCGCACCACACCTCCCAGCCGAGGCCCCATGCGCCGACGGTCGGGTTCTCCCAGTCGTCCTCGACGAAGCGGATGTCGTGGATGCGCGGGTCGATGCCGATGGCCTCCAGTGAGCCCAGGTAGAGCTCCTGCAGATTCGGGGGGTTGGGCTTCAGGATCACTTGGTACTGATGGTGCTGGCGGAGCCGATTGGGGTTCTCGCCATAGCGACCGTCGGCCGGCCGGCGCGAGGGCTGCACGTAGGCGACCTTCCAGGGCTTCGGGCCAAGCGCCCGCAACACCGTCGCCGGGTGCAAGGTGCCCGCCCCCACCTCCACGTCATAGGCCTGCAGGATCACGCATCCTTGCGCGCCCCAATACTCGTGCAGCTTCAGGATCAGGTCCTGAAACGAAAGCGGCTTGTCGGGCATCGGCCTTAGGGGTTTGGGAGCTGTTCGCAGGCGCAAAAAAAGTCGGCGGACCATAGGGCCCGCCGACCTTGGCTTCAACCCGCTCCGAAGGGCGGAAAGGCTGCTAGTTGCCTCTCGGCGCCGACCGTTTGCCGGCGTTCGATAGCGGCGTGTACTTGGCGCGGTTGTCAGGGGTGTCGGGCACGGGGCCATTTGTCACCGTCGTGTTGGTGACCGAGGCGCCGGACGCAGGATCCTTCGTCGTCACCGACGTGGAAACCGCGGCTCCCGTCGCCGCCACCGGCGCCTCGCCCGGCGCCGCGGCAGGCGCGGCCGTCGTCGTGGTGGTCGTGGTCGTTGTCGTGCTCTCGGCGGCGTTCGGCGCCGGAGGCTGCTGCGCGTAGGCCGCGCCGCCCAGGAGGACGGTGGAGGCGGCGGCGGCGAGCAATAGCTTGGTCTTCATGACGTGGAACTTTCGTTGCCGTGACAGGCGACTAAAAGCCCCACGCCCTGCGAAGGTTCATTTCTTCTTGTGTACGGGCGCCTTGGCTGCCGGTTCAGCCGCGGGGGCGGCTTCAGGTGCAGGCTCGGGCAACGTCGCCGGAACCGAGCCGGCGACCATCATCTGGTCGATCACGTGGATCACGCCGTTGCTGGTCATGACGTCGGCCTGGATGATGTTGGCGTTGTCGGCCTTCAGCACATCGCCGGACCCGTCGAGGACGATCTGGTCGCCCGCCCCGGAAGGCACCGGGCCGCGCGCGCCCTTGATCTTCGAGGAGTCGACCTTGGCGTTGATGATGTAGTGCAGCAGCGCCTTCTGGAGGCCCGGCTTGTCGGCCATCATCGAGTCCAGCTTGGCCTGCGGGAACGCCGCGTCGGTGGGCGCAAACACCGTCAGGGCCGGCGAACTCTGCAGCAGGGCCGACAGGTTGGTCGCGTCCAGGGCCTTCACGAAGGTGTTGAACTGGCCCGAGGTCCGCAGGGTGATGATCAGGTTGCCGTTCGGGACAAGCTTGCCGGACGGGGCGGCGGCCGGCGCCGCCGCGGGAGCGGCGGGAGCGGCGGGCTGGGCCATGGCGGCGCAGGCGATCAGGGAAACGGCCGCAGCCGCGGTCAGCAGGCGATCGATCTTCATCAGGTCCTCGAAATGGGTTCGAACAGTCCGGCAGGAACGCGCTGTTACGGCGAGGGTTCGCCGCTGTCCAGACTTCGCCGAAACCTAGGGGTCCACGTCACCGCGTCGTGAATATGGCGTCCGGACCCTAAACCCGGGGGGCTGGACGGCTCAATCGCCTAAATTTCAGGCGCCGCGCTCCGCAAGCGCCCAGCAATCAGGCGCAGCCATTCTTCTTGCGCAGCTTGAGGTTCCCATCGGCCTGCACCCACCCACCACGCCGATAGCGTTGGTCGACCGCAGCGACAAGGGGATGGGGACACTTCGCGGCGGAACCACGTCAACACGGACGGCCGGTCCAGCCTCAAGGGCCGCGCGGGAGCGAGCGGATGAAACTGATCATGGCGATCGTCAAACCTTTCAAGTTGGACGACGTGCGCGAAGCGCTCGTCGGCGCCGGCGTCGAAGGGCTGACTGTCTCGGAAGTAAAGGGCTACGGCCGACAGAAAGGGCAGACCGAGATTTACCGGGGCGCTGAGTACCAGGTGAATTTCCTGCCGAAAGTGAAGCTGGAGGCGGTCGTTGACGACGCCGCCGTCGGCAAGGCGGTCGAAGCGGTCAAGGCTGCTGCCGCTACGGGCAAGATCGGCGACGGCAAGATCTTCGTCCTCAACGTCGAAGACGCCGTGCGCATCCGGACCGGCGAGACCGGCGCCGCGGCGCTCTAGCGATCAAGAACATCAGGGGACATCGAAGAATGAAACTTATCGCATTGAAAAGGTTGGCGGGGCTCGCGCTCGCCGCCGCCGTCATCGGGGGGCCCTTCGCTGGACCCGCCCTTGCTCAGAACACCGCTGCGCCCGCAGCCGCGCCTGCAGCGGCCGCCCCGGCAGCCGCCGCTCCAGCCGCCGCCGCACCGGCCGCAGCCACACCGGCTCCGCCCAAGATCGACACCGGGGACACCGCCTGGATGCTCACCTCCTCGGTGCTCGTCCTGATGATGACCATTCCGGGTCTGGCGCTCTTCTATGCGGGTATGGTGCGCAAGAAGAACATCCTGGCGACCCTGGCTCAGAGTTTCGGGGCGACAGCCCTGATCACCGTCCTTTGGATGGTCATCGGCTACTCGATCGCCTTCACCGACGGCGGCAAGAACAACGCCTTGATCGGCGGTGTTAAGTACCTGCTGCTCGGACCGATGGGGCTCAACTCCACCAGCATGCTGGCCGCGACGATCCCTGAGTCGGTCTACATGTTCTTCCAGATGACCTTCGCGATCATCACGCCGGCCCTCATCGCCGGCGCCCTGGCAGACCGGATGAAGTTCACGGCCTTCCTCGCCTTCATGGGCGCCTGGCTGCTGCTGGTCTACTGCCCGATCGCCCACTGGGTGTGGGGCGGCGGCTGGCTGGGAGCCATGGGCGCGCTGGACTATGCGGGCGGCACCGTCGTTCACCTGAACGCCGGCACCGCGGGCCTCGTCGCCGCGCTTATGCTCGGCAAGCGCAAAGGCCTCGGCGTCGAGAACATGGCCCCGCACAACCTCGCCTACAGCGTGATCGGCGCCTCGCTCCTGTGGGTTGGCTGGTTCGGGTTCAACGCCGGTTCGGCGGTGACCTCAAACGTCAACGCCGGCATGGCCGCCGCAGCGACGCAGATCGCTACCGCTGCTGCGGTGCTGGCATGGATGGGATCCGAATGGCTCGTCTCCAAGAAGCCGTCGGTCCTGGGCATGGTGTCCGGAGCCGTCGCCGGCCTGGTCGCGATCACTCCGGCCTCGGGCTTCGTCAATCCGATGGGCGCGCTGATCATCGGTCTGTCGGCCGGCGTGGTCTGCTACATCTCGGCGGTCCATGTGAAGAAGATCTTCGGCTACGACGATGCGCTCGACGCCTGGGGCGTGCACGGGGTGGGCGGGGCGCTCGGCGCGCTGCTGACCGGCGTGTTCGCCAGCAAGCTGATCAATCCAGGTTCGGCGCCCAAGGGTGGCCTGCTGGAGGGCAACGCCCACCAGATGGTCCTGCAGTTCTACGACGTTGGTGCGACCTTCGTTTACTGCGGGGCGGTGACCTTCGTCATCCTGCTGGTCATCAAGTACACGATCGGCTTGCGGGTTTCTGAAGACGTCGAGGTCGAGGGTCTCGACATCAACCTCCACGGGGAAGTGGTGCAGGCCTAGGCGCCACCAAGGCAGAGCACGGAACGGGGGTCCTTCGGGGCCCCCGTTTTCGTTTCGATGTCCTGCACTCACCTTCGCGCCCGCCGTTGCGGGAGTGAGGTCTTAGGCCTCATCCGGCCAGGGACCGCCCAGGCGGCAGCGTTCCACCCACCACTGCGGCGCCATGGCCTCGATGCGTTCAGCCAGGCTTTCGGCCTCGATATCGCTGGCGCAGAGCGCAAAGCAGGTGCCGCCGGAGCCCGAGACCCGCGCCAGCAGGCTCTCCGGCTCCCCGGCCAAGGTCTCCAGCACCGCCCCGACCGCGGGCGCGACCGCCACGGCGGGCGCTTCCAGGTCATTCCTCTGCGCCACAAGCCAGCCCGCCAAATCCGTCGCGTCCTCGAAGGCGTCGGGCGCGGCCGGCGGCGTCACGTCGGAGAAGCGACCCTGCGCGTCGAAGCGCTGGTAGACCTCCGCCGTCGAGACAGCGACCCGCGGATTGACCAGCACGATGTCCAGGGGCGGCAGCCTGGGCGCAGCCCCAAGTCGCTCCCCGCGCCCCTCGGCGAGCGTCGGCGCACCCCAAAGGCAGGCTGCGCCGTCAGAGCCCAGCGAAGCGGCTATCGTCTCAAGCCACGCGTCTTCGACCTTAAGGCCGAGAACCTCGCGCAGCAGGCGCAGCGCCGCCCCCGCATCGCCCGATCCGCCTCCAAGGCCGGAGGCCACGGGCAGGCGCTTGTCGAGGCTTAGCCCGATGGGCCCCACGGGGCGCCTTGCCTCGGCGATCAGGGCGCGCGCCGCGCGCAGAACGAGATTGTCTTCATCGTCGGCCAGGTCTCGGGCAAAAGGCCCCGCGACGCGCAGGGCCAGCGCTTCCGCCTCGAAGGTCGATATCCGATCGCCGATGTCTGCGAAGGCCATCAGGCTGCAGATCGGATGAAAACCGCCCTCCCCCGGCGCGCCTACGTGCAGGAAGAGATTGATCTTGGCCGGGGCGAACGCAGTCCGCCCCATCGCTAATTCCCGGCGACCTTTGGTACGGGGCCGTCCGGTCCGAGACCGGAGGCAATCTTGGTCTCGGCGCTGGCCTTGATCTTGTCGTCGGGCTTCAGCGTCAGCACACGCCGCCACTGGAACTGCGCCTCGTCACGGCGACCGACCCGCCAGTAGGCGTCGCCGAGGTGGTTGTTGATCTCCGGATCGCCAGCTTCGAGTTCGACGGCCTGCTCCAGCTTCTCGACCGCCTGCTTGTAGTCGCCCATCCGGTAATAGGCCCAGCCCAGAGAATCGACCATGGCGCCCGAGCGCGGGTCGGCGGCCACGGCCTTCTGGACCATGGCCAGCGCTTCCTTCAGGTGCTCGCCACGATCGATCCAGGAATAGCCGAGATAATTCAGGAGCTCGGGTTCCTCCGGGCGGATGACAAGCGCCGCCTGCAGGTCGGTCTGCGCCTCCGGCCAGCGGCCCATCCGCTCGTAGGAGACGCCCCGCGAATAGAGCAGCCGCCAGTCCGGCGTCTTGGATTCGGCGATAACGGCGCTGAGCACATCGACGGCTTCGGGATATTTCTCGTCGGAGCGCAGAAGGTCAGCCAGGGTTACGCGCGCATCGCTGTCTCCGGACGCTGCGGCGGCGCGGGCGAGCTTGAGCGCGGTCTCCTTGTCGTCAGCCGCCTGATAGGTCCACGCGAGCTTGGCCTGAGCCGCGGCGTATTCGGGGGAGCCCGGCTTGGGACGTGCGTAAGCGGCCCGCGCCGAGTCCGCATCACCCGCCCCCTGCATCAGGTCGCCGACCATCACCCAAGCCTCGTCGCGCTGGGGATCCAGTCGCAGGACCAGCCGCAGATAGGCGAGCGACAGTTGGGTCTGCTTGGCCGCGATCATGGTCGCCGCAGGCGCCAGCAACGCCTGCGCTGCGCCCTCGCGGATGCTCGGCAGGGGCGGCGTGGCCTTGCCCGCTTCGGCGCGCGCCTTGGCCTCCTTCAGCGCCACACTGGAGGGATCGCGAGCCAACTGCTCTCCGTAGAGCGCCAGGGCGTCCACGCGGCGGCCCCTGCGTTCCAAGAACGCGCCATAGGCGAGCGTCGCCATCTCCGTGGGATTGGCGACCGAGGCCACGGCCTTGTAGTCGGTCTCCGCCTCGCCATAGCGCTTGGCGCGTTCGAAGAGCAGCGCCTGGCCGAGCTGGCCGAAATAATCCACCAGCCGATCGCCGCGGACCTCGGGGCGCACGAGTGAATTCTCGGTGTCGCCGGCCTGGGCCGCCGCCCAGGGGGCCAGCAGGGCGGCCGCTGACTTGTGCGGAAAGGCGATGCTGTCTCCGGCCAGCAAGGCCTTGGCGTCCTTGCCCTTGCCTTGCGCCATGGCCTCTACAGCCACCACCAGCTTGCCCAGTCGCTTGGAAGCTTCCGATGCGTCATCACCCGTGGGGGCGAGCGCAGCGGCCTTATCAATGTCGCCCGCAAGCAGGGCCGCGGTGAACGCGCGGTCCGTGATCATCGGGTCGCCCGTGTCGATCCGCGCCTTGTCGAAGAAGCGTGCGGCGTCGCCGCTATTGCCGCTGTTGAGCGCAGCCTCTCCGGCCAGGAACATGCCGTATGAGGAGGTAGCCGCAGTCACTTCAGGCGCAGGTGCGGGCGCCTTGACGGCCGGCGCGGTGGCGCAGGCGGCAAGAAGGACAAGCGGAGCAGCGGCAGTCAGCAACAGGGGGAGGCGCATCATTCCACTTTCCGACCTAAGGATGGCCGCCGCAAGGCAGGCTCCGGTCACATATTGGGATAGTTCGGCCCGTCGCCGCCCTGGGGCGTCGTCCAGACGATGTTCTGCGAGGGGTCCTTGATGTCGCAAGTCTTGCAGTGAACGCAGTTCTGGAAATTGATCTGGAACTTCGGGTTCTCGCCTTTGTCGTCGTAGAGCACTTCATAGACGCCGGCCGGGCAGTAGAGCCGCGCAGGCTCCCCATACTTCGGCAGGTTGATCTGGATCGGCACCGCCGGATCGCGCAGCTTCAGGTGCGCCGGCTGGCCCTCGTCGTGATTGGTGTTGGAAAGAAAGACGCTCGACAGCTTGTCGAACGAATAGACCCCGTCCGGCTTCGGATAGGCGATGGGTTTGAAGTCCTTCGCCAGGCCCGTCGAGTCGGCGTCGTTCTTGTGGTGCTTCAGCGTGCCCCACGGCGACCAACCGCCAAAGATTGAGGCGATTATCCCATCAAGGCCCCCCAGCACCAGGCCCGGGATGGTGCCGAACCGTGACCACAGGGGTTTGAAGTTGCGGACGGTCCACAACTCCTTGGCGATGGAAGAGGTCTTGTAGGCTTCCTCATAGGCCACGAGGTCGTCCCCGGACCGGCCGGCCTGGATCGCCGCGAACGCGGCTTCAGCGGCGAGGATGCCGCTCTTGACGGCGTTGTGGCTGCCCTTGATGCGCGGGACATTGACCATCCCGGCCGAGCAGCCCAGCAGGACGCCGCCCGGGAAATAGAGCCGCGGCAGCGACTGGGCTCCGCCTTCGGTGATGGCGCGCGCGCCATAGGCGATGCGCTTGCCGCCCTCCAGGTAGCGCTTGATGGACGGGTGGGTCTTGAAGCGCTGGAATTCGTCGAACGGCGACAGCCAGGGGTTCTTGTAGTTCAGGTGCAGCACGAAGCCGATGGCCACGTAGTTGTCGCCGAAGTGGTACATGAACGAGCCGCCGCCGGTGGCGTTGTCCAACGGCCAGCCAAAGGTATGCTGGGTCAGGCCAGGCTCGAACACCGCATCAGGAACCTGCCACAACTCCTTGATACCTATACCGAATTTCTGAGGATCTCGACCTTCTGTAAGGCTGTACTTCTCTTGCAGCTGCTTGGCGAGCGATCCGCGCACCCCCTCGCCGATGAAGGTGTATTTGGCGTGAAGCTCAATCCCCGGCTGGTAGTCGGCTGTGGGCTTACCGTCCTTGCCGATGCCAAAGACGCCCGCGACCACGCCTTTCACGGAGCCATCGGCGTTATAGACCACCTCGGAGGCGGCCATGCCCGGATAGACCTCGACGCCGAGGCTTTCGGCGTGCTGGCCGAGCCAGCGGCAAACGTTGGCGAGGGAGGCGATATAGTTGCCGTGGTTGAGCATCCACTTGGGGAACGGCACCCAGCTGACGTCGAGCTCACCCTGAGGACCCAGCATCACGAACTTGTCGCGCGTGACCTTGGTTTCGAGCGGGACGCCCAGCTCTTTCCAGTTCGGCAGAAGTTGCTCGATGCCGCTGGGATCAACCACCGCGCCCGAGAGAATATGCGCGCCGACTTCGGAGCCTTTCTCCAGCACGGCCACGGAAAGCTCTGCCCCGGCCGCCTGAGCCATCTGCTTCAGCCGTATCGCCGCGGACAGCCCTGCCGGGCCTGCCCCCACGATGACGACGTCATATTCCATCGCCTCGCGCGCTTCGGCTGGGTTGAGGTCTTCGCTCATGGCCCCGTTGCTCCTTCGTCCCTTGCGGGACTTATCGGGAGGTCACATGGCGGCGGTCAAGCAAGAACCGCTATCCAGAGCCTACGCCCAAAAGGCCGGGCCGGAGCGGAGGAGCGACTGTCAGGCTGCCGCTCTGCCCTCGTAGGCAGCCTCCAGCTTGGCGATGTCGAACTTGGTCATCTGCATCATCGCCGCCATCGCCCGGTTGCGACCCTCGCGATCGGGTCCGCCGATTGTGGCGCCGAGCTGCTGAGGGACAACCTGCCAGGACAAGCCGAAGCGATCCTTTAGCCAGCCGCACCGGCTGGGCTCGCCGCCTTGCAAGAGCTTGTCCCAATAGTAGTCGATCTCCGCTTGGTCCTTGCAGTCGATCACGAAGGAGAAGGATTCCGATAACTTGAAGTGGGGACCTCCGTTCAAGGCTGTGATCCGTTGGCCGTCCAGCTCGAAGTCGGCGGTCATGACGCTGCCCTCGGGTCCCGGCCCGGCGGGGCCGTAGCGCTGCGTCGTCAGCACCTTCGAGTTGGGAAAGATGGAGACGTAGAAGTTCATCGCCTCTTCGGCTTCAGTGTCGAACCACAGGAAAGGATGGATTTTCGGCATGGGGTTCTCCAGGTGCTGTCGCCGAGCGAAGGACGTTCAAGCCGATCACGTTCCGACAGGCGCCGGCGTTTTTTCAAGCTAAGGCTCGCAATCCGAGGTAGGCCAGGCCATGCCCACGCTTCGCCGCCTCCTCGACCTGCCCGGCGTCGCCGAACTGGAATACCGGGCGCTCCTGAAACGCGAATTCGCCGAACCCGACGCGCGCGCCGAGCACCCAGAGATCGATGCGTGCTCCTTGGAGAACCTTGGCCTCACCGCCGGCCAGGCCGAAGACCTTCCCCGGCCGGACGGATGGGACGGCGTCGACCGCTTGCCTCTGCCTGCCCAGGTCGCGGCTTTCGAGGCGGAGGGCTGGGACGTCACCGACGATAAGCGCCGGCCCCTACGGGTCCTTGGCCACTTCAACCAACAGCTCTGGCTCGCGCTTCGTGGTGTGGCGGGCTCCCTCCCCTTCCAGCCGGAAGACAACCGCCCCGATCCCTGGGGCTCGTCCCTGGCGGCCGAGGCCAAGCGCTTTCGCAAGCGCTAGGACCTACGATGAAACCTCCGCCCAGGCGCCTCTCGGACCTTAAGGCCGGCTCGGCCCCCGCCGGGGTCTACGCACCTCCGACACCCATGGTCTCGCGCCAGAAACCCGGCAGGGTGCTGAGCGCGGCCGAGCGCGCAGCCTTCCTGGCCGCCCGTCCCGATCTGAAGAAGCCCTAGGGCCTTTCGAACACCACGACGAGGTTGTTGGCCGGCACGGCGATCCTCTCGGCGAGGCCAAGGCCATGCGCCGCGGCGAGCGCCGTCACCTCGCCTAGGTTCCGCAGGCCCCAGGCCGGATCGCGAGACTTGAGACTCTCGTCGAAAGCCAGATTGCTGGGCGCCGTCGGTACGTCGGGCTCCAGGAACGGGCCGTAGAGGAATAGCCGGCCGCGCGGCGCCAGCACCCGCCCGGCGCCGGCCATCAACCCCTGGGTGGCCGTCCAGGGGGAGATGTGAATCATGTTGATGCACACGATCGCGTCAAACGGACCCGGCGGCCAGGTCGAGGGATCCGCTGCGTCGAGGCGCACGGGCGCGGCGAGATTCGGGAGCTGGGCGTGCTTGCGCCAGGCTTCGATGCTCTCCAGCGCCTCGGGCTCCCGATCGGTCGGGCGCCAGTGGACCTCTGGCAGGACCGCGGCGAGGAAGACCGCGTGCTCGCCAGCGCCGCTCGCCACCTCCAGCACCTTCGCGCCGGGAGGCAGCCGCGGGCGCAGCGCATCAAGGATCGGCTGGCGGTTGCGCGCGGTGGAGGGCGCTGTCCGCGCACCGAGCGGCGGTGTGTCGTTCATTTGGATAGTCTAGCCTGAAACGCCCTGGGCTGCTGGACAGCGCTGCTCATACCGAACAGAGGCCTTCTCGTATTGCCCCTGTCGTCGCAAAGCGGTTCTGTCTGCGTCGGTTCAAAACTAAGAAGCGAGGACAGACGCCATGGTCAGTGGAAATCCCGGCTCAGGCCTGCAATTGCGCTCGCTGATCAAGTCGAGCGGCGAGCTGGAGCTATCACTGGCCGAGGTCGAGATCGCCGATCCGGCGCCGGATGAGGTGCTAGTGCGCGTCGAGGGCTCGCCGATCAACCCTTCGGATCTTGGCTTGTTGCTCGGCGCCGCAGACATGTCGACCGTGAGGGCTGGCCCAGGCCCCATCGTGACGGCCAGCGTCCCACAGCAGTACATGCGGGCCATGGCTGGGCGCGTGGACCAGTCGATGCCCGTCGGCAACGAAGGCGCGGGCGTCGTCGTGGCCGCCGGATCCGAGCCTTCCGCCCAGGCGCTGCTCGGCAGGACCGTGGCCGGGATCGGTGGGGCGATGTACGCACAGTACCGCACCCTCAAGGCCGCCGACGTCCTGCCTCTGCCGCCCGGGGCGAGCCCAGCCGAAGGCGCTTCTTGCTTCGTCAATCCTCTGACGGCGCTCGGCATGGTCGCGACCATGCGCGCTGAGGGCCACACGGCGTTGGTCCACACCGCAGCAGCCTCCAACCTGGGTCAGATGCTGAACAAGATCTGCCTTAAGGATGACGTGGCCCTGGTGAACATCGTCCGCAGCCCCGAGCAGGCGAAGATCCTCACCGACATCGGCGCAAAGCACGTCGCCGATTCCACCGCGACCAGCTTCATGGACGATCTCGTGAAGGCGCTGGTCGAAACCGGCGCGACGCTGGCTTTCGACGCCATCGGCGGCGGCAGGCTGGCGAGCCAGATTCTCTCGGCCATGGAGCAGGCCGCGGTTCAGCGAATGACCAGCTACAGCCGCTATGGCTCGACCACCCATAAGCAGGTCTACATCTATGGCGGGCTCGACACCCGGCCGACGGAGCTCGCCCGCAGCTACGGCATGGCGTGGGGCCTGGGCGGCTGGCTGCTCACCCCGTTCCTGATGAAGATCGGTCCGGCTGAAGGACAGAAGCTGCGCCAGAGGGTCGCTGACGAGTTGAAGACTACGTTCGCCAGCCACTACACCGCCGAGATCAGCCTGGCCGAGGCGCTGCAGCCGGAAATCATCGCCGCCTACAACAAGCGCGCGACGGGCGAGAAGTACCTGGTCAACCCGAACAAGGCCTAGTCCTAACCGGCTGAGGCCGCCGGCGGGATCGCGATCAGTTCGATCTCGAAAAGCAGCG
>NZ_DASXNL010000143.1:0-15290 GCF_036495085.1 Phenylobacterium sp.
CCCCGTCGACGTGCTGATCGGTCGCGAACGCACGCAGGCTTCGCAGGTCGTCAAGCAGGCCGACGTCGTGGCCCTCATCGCGCTCTTGCCCGAGGAATTCTCCGGCGCGATGGCCGAGACGAATTTCCGGTATTACGAGCCGCGTTGCGGCCATGGCAGTTCCCTTAGCCCGGCGATGCATGCGCTGGTCGCGGCGCGGGTGGGCGATACCGATATGGCGCTGAGCTACCTCCACGACATCGTCGCCTTCGACCCGGACCCGGCCGCTGCCGGCGGCGTGCGCATCGCAGGGGTGGGCGGCATCTGGCAGGCGATCGTGATGGGCTTTGGAGGCCTCGACCTCAGCGGCGACATCCTGGGGATCGAGCCGAAGCTTCCCGCGCATTTGCGGAGCCTCTCCTACCATGTGCGCTGGCGGGGCCGTTTGCTCGCCGTCCGTATCGCCGAGGCCGCCTTGGAGGTGACGCTGGTCGAGGGCGGCCCGATCGATATTCGGATGGCGGGCGCAACGGGCAGGCTCACGCCCGGCCAGACGGTGCGCTCCTCGCTGAGGCAAGGCGCTCTCGTCTGAGCTTTCGTCAGGCGCCCATGGGAGCGTTCCAGACCTTGATGGCTGGTACGTCCCTGTAGAATCCGAGGACGCAGAGCGTGCCGGTGTCCAGGAGGAACCGCTGACCGCCCTCCGGCGGCAGCGCGATCCAGCGCGATACGAGGACGCGCAGGACGTGGCCATGGGCGAAGACCGCGACATCGCCTTCGACCTTGCGTACGCGGGCGATCACCCTGTCGACCCGCCGGCCGATCTCTTCCGGCGCCTCGCCGCCTGGGGCGCCGTCGCGGAAGATCATCCAGCCGGGCGCCGTGGCGTGGATCTGCGCAGGCGTGAGCCCCTCATATTCCCCGTAGTTCCACTCGACGAGGTCCGGCTCGATCACCGCGCCGGCGTCGAGCCCTGCGAGCTTGCAGGTTTCCCGCGCCCGCTGGAGCGGGCTTACGAGAACGAGCGCGAAGGTTTCCTCGGCAAGGATTGGCCGCAGTCGCTCGGCCAGCCGCCGGCCGTTGTCGGTCAGCGCGATGTCGGTCGTCCCGGTGTGCTGGCCGCTGAGGCTCCACTCCGTCTCGCCGTGCCTGATACAGAAGAGCCTCACGTCCACCTCGCCCTGGTCTTAGACGTTGTCCCCCTCGGTCGAGGTGGTCCTGGCGGCTGTCGCCTCACGGCCCCAGGTCCAGTTGGAGATGTCGGGCATGTCGTCGCCGACGCGCTCGATATAGTCCTTGTGCTCGAGGAGCTTGTCACGGATCGCCTGCTTGGCGTAGGCGGCGCGCGAGCCGAGTTTGGAGACCCGGTCGATTACGTCGCCGACCAGGTGGAACCGATCGAGTTCATTCATGACGCACATGTCGAAGGGCGTGCTCGTGGTTCCCTCCTCCTTGTATCCCCTCACATGGAAATTCCCGTGGCCGGTGCGGCTATAGGTCAGCCGGTGGATGAGCCAGGGGTATCCGTGGAACGCGAAGATGACCGGCTTGTCGGTGGTGAACAGCGCATCGAAATCCCGGTCCGACAGGCCGTGCGGATGCTCGCTCCTGGGCTGCAGCGTCATCAGGTTCACGACATTGATCACGCGCATCTTCAGGTCCGGGGCAAGGCGGCGTAACAGGTCGACCGCGGCCAGCGTCTCCAGGGTCGGCACGTCCCCGCAGCAGGCCATCACGACGTCTGGCTCATCGCCCCGGTCGTTGCTGGCCCATTCCCAGATGCCGAGCCCGGCCGTGCAGTGCTTGATGGCCTCGTCCATCGTCAGCCACTGCGGAGCGGGCTGCTTTCCCGCGACCACGACGTTGACGTAGTTGCGGCTGCGCAGGCAGTGGTCGGTGACCGAGAGCAGGCAATTGGCGTCCGGCGGCAGGTAGACGCGAACCACTTCGGCCTTCTTGTTGACCACGTGGTCTATGAAGCCGGGATCCTGATGGCTGAACCCGTTGTGGTCCTGGCGCCAGACATGGCTTGAGAGCAGGTAGTTGAGGGAGCCGATCGGCCGCCGCCAGGGGATCTCGTTGCACACCTTCAGCCATTTGGCGTGCTGGTTGAACATCGAGTCGATGATGTGGATGAACGCCTCGTAGCACGAGAAGAAACCGTGCCGGCCGGTGAGCAGGTAGCCCTCGAGCCACCCCTGGCACTGGTGCTCGCTGAGCATCTCCATGACCCGGCCATCCTTCGCGAGGTGGTCGTCCCACGGATAGGTGTCGGCCTCCCAGGTCCGGTTGGTGACGTCGAGCGCATCCTGCCAGCGGTTGGAGTTGTTCTCGTCGGGACTGAACAGCCGGAAATTGCGCGCCTCCATGTTGAGCTTCATCACGTCGGCGAGGAACTTGCCCATGGATCGGGTCGACTCTGCCGTCGTTGCGCCCGGGCTCGTCACCGCGACAGCGTAGTCGCGGAAGTCCGGAAGCCTGAGGTCGCGCAGCAATAGGCCGCCGTTGGCGTGCGGATTTGCGCTCATGCGGCGCTCGCCCCGCGGCGCCAGCGCCGCCAGGTCCGGTCGCAGATGGCCGTCTTCGTCGAAAAGCTCCGCCGGACGGTAGCTCTTCATCCATTCCTCGAGGATGCGCACGTGTTCCGGGTTCTCGTGCATCTGGCCCATCGGCACCTGGTGGGAGCGCCAGTAGTCCTCCGTGCGCCGCCCATCGATCTCCTTCGGACAGGTCCAGCCCTTGGGCGTGCGCATCACGATCATCGGCCAGCGTGGGCGCTCGCGCACCCCGCTGCGCGCTTGCGCCTTGATGCGCTGGATGTCGGCCAGGACGGTGTCGAGCGTCGAGGCCATCAGATCGTGGACCGCGGCGGGGTCGCTGCCCTCCACGAAGTAGGGGGTGTAGCCGTATCCGCGGAACAGGTCTTCGAGCTCGTCGTGGCTGATCCGGGCCAGGATCGTCGGATTTGCGATCTTGTAGCCGTTCAGGTGCAGGATCGGCAGGACAACGCCGTCGCTCGCAGGGTTCAGGAACTTGTTGGAATGCCAGCTGGTCGCAAGCGGGCCGGTCTCGGCCTCGCCATCGCCCACGACGCAGGCCACGATCAGGTCGGGGTTGTCAAAGGCTGCGCCATAGGCATGGGAGAGCGCGTATCCGAGTTCGCCGCCCTCGTGGATCGAGCCTGGCGTCTCAGGCGCGACGTGGCTCGGAATGCCGCCCGGGAAAGAGAACTGCTTGAAGAGTTTCTTCATGCCCGCCTCGTCGGCGGTGATGTTCGGATAGACCTCGCTGTAGGCGCCCTCGAGCCAGGCGTTGGCGACCAGGGCCGGTCCGCCGTGACCTGGGCCGGTGATATAGATCATGCTGAGGTCATGCTTGGTTATGAGCCGGTTCAGGTGCGCATAGATGAAATTGAGACCGGGAGTTGTCCCCCAGTGTCCAAGCAGGCGGGGCTTGATGTGATCTTTTGATAGCGCCGTCTTCAGCAACGGATTGTCGTAGAGGTAGATTTGCCCAACCGACAGATAGTTTGCAGCTCTCCAGTATGCGTCGATCAAGGATCGTTCCTTGCTGGAAAGCGCTGCTGACGTCCGTGCTTTCTTGGTTATCGGGCTCGACATCATTGCCTCCGTAAGGCGGATACAAGACCTGCGCGCCCTGATGGCAGCCCAGGCTGGTCAGTGGCCCCGCGCTTCGCCGGGGAATGGCGCGCTTTCCATGTCGTCGTCGTAGGCGCCGAGGGCGGCCGCGCCATTCAAGCGCGCCCGCCACGCCAGGGCCTCGCGGCCCGCAGCAAGATTGGCGTCCTTTCCGTGCCAGGCCTCGAGCGCCGGGTCCTGCAGCGCACGCCCATAGGAAAAGCTGATGGTCCAGGGTTTCGCGCCGGGCAGCCGGTTGATCGCATTGAGGTGGACGCTCGCCAGCCGCTGGTTCTGACCGCCGGAGAGGAAGACGATCCCGGGCACGGCGGCAGGGACATGTCGGCGCAGGCAGCGCAACGTGGCGATCGCGACGTCCTCGACCGAAGCGGCTTCGGAACTGTCCGCGCCCGGAACCACCATGTTGGGCTTCAGCAGCATGGCCTCAAGGACGACCCCCTGTTGGCTGAGCGCATCGAAGACGGCGTCGAGGACGGACCCTGTGACGTCCTCGCAAGCCTCGATGCTGTGCGACCCTTCCATCAGGACTTCGGGCTCTACGATCGGCAGGATGTCCTGCTCCTGGCAAAGTGCGGCGTAGCGGGCGAGCGCATGGGCGTTTGCGGCCACGCACGCGCGGCTGGGCGCCTGGTCCGAGATGCGAATGACCGCCCGCCACTTGGCGAAATGGGCGCCCAGGCCGCGGTATTCGGCCAGGCGATCGCGCAGGCCGTCCAGCCCTTCGGTCACCGTCTCGCCGGGCCAACCGGCTAGTGGCTTTGCTCCGGTGTCGACCTTGATGCCAGGCACGATGCCCTGATCCGCCAACTGCCTTGCGAGCGGGGCGCCGGACGAACCGGACTGTCGGATCGTCTCGTCGTGCAGGATGACGCCGCTGATGAACTCCGCGACCGCCGGCGCCGTGAACAGCATCTCCCGGTAGGTGCGGCGACTTTCTGCGGTGGAGGCTATGCCGAGCGGCTCGAAGCGTCGTGTCAGCGTAGGCACGGTCTCGTCGGCAGCGAGGATTCCCTTGCCCCTGACGATCAGAGCTCTTGCTGTGGCCAAGAGGCCGTCCACGGCGGCGTCGGAGCCCTTCGCCCTGGGACGCGACGCGCTGCGGGCTGCGGTTGCGCCGCGCCCCGGTTCAGTTGCGGAGGTCGACAAGGTCGCGCTCCTTCCAGATGGGTCGATCGTGGCTTCAAGCCATGACGCTATGGCCCAGTCCAAGGAAGCCTGCCTCGGCCGGGGGCCAGCGAGACTGGACGCCCAGGAGGAGCAAACATCCATCCGGTGAATCCCCGAATTTCAGGGGACACAAGCCGTAGCGCGAGGAGCCTGGGCGAGGCCCGCGGGTTCATGGCTCAGTTGAGAAAGCCCCGGGTCACTGTCCGGTCCGGGCGCGCGCCGCGGGGCCTGGACGCAGGCGAGCAAGGATCCCTCCGATGAGCTCTGCATCCCCCACATCCGAAGCCCGCGCACCATCGGCCTCGATGACGAAGAAGGCGTTCGCCGCGTTCTGGTCGACACGCTCTTCGGCCTCTGGTCCACGGTGAACAGCCTGAGCCGCCTTCGCCCGTCCAGGAAGGAAAGGTATCGGGTGACGGTATTTGGCTCGGCGCGCGCCGAGCCCGAGACCTGGGTGTACGACGAAGTCAGGCGCATGTGCGCGGGCTTGAGCGCCATCGGCTGCGATCTCCTGACCGACGGGCCAGCGCCCCTGCGCAGGGATGAAACTCATAGGGCAGGGCCGCCAGGTTGGGTGTTTCACCCGATGTGCGACCCGTTGGGCTGCCCATAGGCTGCCACCTTAACAGGTTGGCCTCTTCGGGCGGGACCGCGCCCGATGGAATAATCCAAATGACGCCCGGCATCTCACCAAGGGGGCAGCGCGCCCCCAACACCCAAGCGACCTGCACACACGGAGGCGCCGGCGTTGCCTCCTGAGCAAGCGAGCATCGCTGACGCCCCGGCGCCCTTGGGCCAAGCCCCCTATCGGCTCACTGTCGCCGAAGTCGCCGAGGGGCTGGCCGTTGATACCGAGCGTGGCCTCACGACCGCGGAGGTGGCGTCACGGCGCGCGAAATACGGCGCCAACGAGCTGACCGCTGAGCCTCCTGTGCCCGCCTGGCGCAAGCTCCTCGCCCAGTTCAGCGACGTCCTCGTCCTCCTGCTGATCGCCGCAGCCCTGTTGTCGGCGGGCCTGTGGGCGCTGGAGCGCGACACGCCATGGCCCTATGAGGCCAGCGCAATCCTGGCCATCGTGATCCTGAACGCCCTCATGGGATTTGTGCAGGGGGCGCGCGCCGAGCAGGCGGTGGCGGCCTTGCAGCAAATGTCGGCCGCGCACGCCAGCGTCGTGCGCGATGCGACGCGCCAGCGAATCCCGGCCTCGGAGATCGTGCCCGGCGATATCATCCTCATCGAAGAGGGCGACACGATCCCGGCCGATGCGCGGCTGGTCAGCTGCGCCTCTCTCATGACCGCCGAGGCCCCGCTTACCGGCGAGAGCCTTCCTGTGGCCAAGGCGATCTCGGCCGCGCAAGGCGAGGCCGTGCTCGGCGACCGCCACAACATGCTCTTCAGCGGCACCGCGGCGACCTACGGCCGCGCCAGCGCGATCGTCACCGCCACCGGCATGGAGACGGAGATGGGGCGCATCGCAGGCGCGCTCAAGTCCACGCCCGCCGAGGCCACGCCCCTGCAGGCCGAACTCGACCGCACCGGGCGCAGGCTCGGCCTGGGCGTTGTGGCTATCGCCGTGGTGATGATCGGCGCGATCCTGGTCTTCAAGGAGGTCCGGGGGCTGGCGGCGATCTTCGATGTGCTCATCCTGGGTGTGGCCCTCGCGGTCGCGGCGGTGCCGGAAGGGCTGCCGGCGGTGGTGACTGCGGTGCTGTCGCTTGGCGTCCAACGCATGGCCAAACGCAACGCGATCATCCGTCGTCTCGCCGCGGTTGAGACCCTCGGGTCAGCCAATGTCATCGCCTCGGACAAGACCGGCACGCTGACCCGCAACGAGATGACGGTTCGCCACATCGTCACGGCCAGCGGCAGCGTCGACCTGGAGGGCGCCGGCTATTCGCCGCAGGGGGCGGTCACCCGACGTGGCGGCGGAGAGATAGACGGGCCGTTGCGGCGCGAGCTCGTTCGCACCCTGGCCGCCGCCGACCGCGCCAACAATGCGGTCCTGCAGTCGCGCGACGGGGCCTGGTCAGTGCAGGGCGATCCGACCGATGGCGCCCTCATCGTAGCCGCGCGCAAGGCGGGACTGGAGGCCGAGGCGCTCGATGCGAGGTTCGCACGCGTCGCCGAAGTCCCATTCTCCTCCGAGCGGAAACTGATGAGCACCGTCAACACCGATGCCGAGCGCGAAGGCGGGCTCGTTGTCTGCGCCAAGGGCGCGGCCGACGTCCTGCTCGGCCGCTGCACCCACGAGCAGGCGGGCGAAGAGATCCGCCCGCTGGATGGGGCCCGCCGTAAGGCCATTCTCGCCGCCAACGAAGACCTCGCCGGCCAGGCCCTGCGCACGCTCGGCGTCGCCTTCCGCCCCCTCCCGGCCGGCTCCCCGGCGCCAGAGGCGGTGGGCGAGACGGTCGAGCGGGACCTCGTGTTCCTGGGCCTCATCGGGATGATCGATCCGCCGCGGATCGAAGCCCGCGCCGCGATCGCCGAGGCGCGGGCCGCCGGCATCCGGGTGATCATGATCACCGGGGACCACCCGCGCACTGCCGGGGTGATCGCCGACGAACTCCGCATCACCGAAAATGGCCGCGTCGTCACCGGGGCGGAGCTGACCGAGATGTCCGAGGCCGCGCTCGAGCAGACCGTGCGCGAAGTCTCCGTCTATGCGCGCGTCAATCCCGACCACAAGCTCAGGATCGTCCGGGCGTTGCAGAAGAATGGTCAGATCGTCGCCATGACTGGCGACGGGGTCAATGACGCACCTGCGCTTAAGACCGCCGACATCGGCGTGGCCATGGGGATCACCGGCACCGACGTCTCCAAGCAGGCTGCCGACATGATCCTGGCTGACGACAACTTCGCCACCATCGTTGCGGCCGTCGAGGAGGGCCGGGCGATCTTCGCCAACATCCGCAAATTCCTGCGTTACCTGCTGTCGTCGAACATCGGAGAGGTGATGACCATGTTCTTCGGCGTCGTGCTGGCAGGGGTTATCGGCATCGGCGGCGATGGCGGTGGTGTGGTCCTGCCGCTGCTCGCAACGCAGATCCTCTGGATCAACCTGGTCACCGACGGCGCACCTGCCCTGGCGCTCGGCGTCGACCCTCCTGACGCAGGTGTCATGCGCCAGCTACCGCGGCCGCGCGGCGAAGGGGTGATCACAGTGCGCATGTGGCTGGGCATCCTCTTCGTTGGTGTCGTGATGGCGGTCGGAACCCTGCTGGTGTTCGACGCATCGCTGCCGGGCGGGTTGATCGAAGGCGCCGGGACGGTCGCCTACGCCCAGACCATGGCGTTCACGACGCTCACGATGTTCCAGCTTTTCAATGCCCTGAACGCGCGCTCGGACGAACGCAGCGCCTTCTCGGGACTTTTCGCCAACCGCTGGCTTTGGGCGGCGCTGGCGCTCTCCGTCGCCCTGCAGATCGCCGTGGTCTATGTACCGCTCCTGCAGGCCGCCTTCTCGACGGTCAGCCTCACGCCCGGCGACTGGCTGGTCTGCGTCGGCACGGCCAGTTCGGTCCTTTGGCTGCGCGAGATCAGCAAGCTCCTGGTCAGGGGCATCGAGGGCGGCGCCGCTCACCGCGTCGGCCAGGTCCGAACGTCGGGCCTCTAAAGGGTGATAAGGCGCGCGCCGGGACGAGTCGCAACGTCTGCGGCCTTAATGGCGCTAGACCGCTCAGCTGAACTGCGCCAGATCATGGCGTCCATGGCGTGAACACCCGTGCCTGCCGAGTAGATCTGTGAGAGAGCCGCGGTGATGTTCGCCCTTCCCCAAGCGCCGCCCGCCGTCTTTGAAGGTGAGAGCGCTGGTGCGCCGCTCCCGGGTTACTGGGAACTGCGCAACACCTGGGTGTTCGTGCTGCCTTTCAAGACCCGGGACCGCAAGTGCTTCTCCGCCGCCGACGTCGGCAACGTGCTGCAGGGGCCGAGCAACGCGCACTACACCTGCACCTATCCGACCCGGCAGGTGGGTGACGGGAGGCTCTCGATGAGCGGGACCTGCGTGGAGACGCACGGCCAGGTGGCGCAGGTCAAGGCCGAGGGGACCTACGAGCCGACCGCCTTCCAGCTGAAGGTGGAGCTACGCACAAGATTGGCCGGCGTTCCGCTGCAGGGGACCGGCTCGACGGTCGCGCGGCGTCTCAGTGACAGCTGCCCTGCGGAGCCGCCGAAAGGGCAGGGCGCCAAGGGCCGCTAAGGCGCGTCCTGCGCCTTCAACGCAAGCCACTGGCGCCGCGCCGTATCGCTGCGCCGGCCGAGGTCCGAGCAGGCGGGCTTCAGCCGGTGGCCGTCGAAAACATGCACCGAGAGCTCGGTATAGCCGCCGCGTCCGATGGAGGCGTCCTTCATCGGCGTCACGGCCTCGAAGCAGCGGCTGACGCGGCCAAGACCTGTGGCCAGGTCCTCCGGCTTCACGAAGATCAGGGCGTCTCGCCCAACGAGCGGCCCGTCGCCCCTAAGGTCGCCGAACCCGCGGGGATCGTCGGAGAACACCATCACCGGCGTGCGATCCGAAAATAGCGCCCGCGCACGCCCGGCCTCGTTCCACTTCATGGCCACGACGAACGGTCGGGTCAGACCGGCCTCAGCCTGCGCGAGCCCGCCGGGCGGCATCCATTCGACGGACTCCAACGTGGGGTCGCCCTTGACGAACGTCGCCGGCCACGCGCGGCCGATCCAGCCGGTGGCCGCCTCGCCCGCCAGCGTGATCCACAAGGCGGCGCAGGCGGCGAGGGCGAAGATCATCCAGGCCCGAGGCCATCGGTGTTCCCGGTCGTCTTCGCCGAGGCGCTCGGCCAGCAGTGGGATCAGCATGAGCCACGACGGCATCGCCCAGTGTGGCAACGCTGACTGTCCCCAGAGCGGCGTCAGCGTGAAAAGGATCACCCCCGGCAGACCCAGGGACACGCACAGCCAGCTGCGGGGCTCGGCCGGGCCGCTCCTTAACGCCCGCCATGTCGCCCAGGCCAGAGGGACGAAGATCCACGGCAGCAGCAGGACCGCCTGCCCGGCCAGGGCCGCCAAGGGCGCGAGCGGTCGCAGGCCGTGTGCTCCCGCCGCGCGCCCCCCCTGGAAGGCGAACGAGGCCCAGTCGTGCTGGGCGTTCCACACGATCACCGGCGCCAGGATCACCAGGGTCAGAAGGGCCGCGACGTAGGGCTGCGGGCGCCCAAGCCAGGCGCGGCCGCGCGGCGTGGTGACCAGGAAGAGCCCCAGTCCGATCGCCAAGGTCACGGCCTGGTACTTGGCCAGGGCCGCCATGCCCAGCCAGGCGCCGATCGCCAGCCAGCGTCCCCATTCAGCGCGGTCATAAGCGAAGGCCCGAGTGAACATCAGGCGTTCGGCATGGACCGCGGTCCCCAAGAGGCAGAACAGCAGCGGCCCATCGGGCAGCACCCACGAGCCTGCGGCCACGGTGAAGAAGGCCGAGACGTTGAGGGTCACGAGCGCCCAGATGCCCGCCCGCGGCCCGAACAGGCGCGCGGTCAGGACGAACAGCAGCCAGCTCGTGCCGGCGAATAGCGCGATGAACGGCAGCCGCGCCAGGCGGCCATATCCCAACGCGCCACTGAACAGGTGGACGATCCACAGGTGGAGCGGCGGGTGGTCGAAGTAGGAAAGCTGCAGTTGGCGCGCGATCGCCAGGGTGTAGGCCTCGTCGACCCCCAGCCCCACCAGGGTCGCCGAGATCAGGCGAAGCACGGTGAAGGCCGCGATGATTGCGACCGCGACATGGGTCGGGGTCAGCTCACCGGGCCGAGTGCGCGCCGGTTCAAACGTTGCGGTGGCGGTCACCATACGGCGGCGACGTCGGCCTGGGCGGGGGCCAGGACCGGCAAGGCGACCCCGAGTTTTTCCACCGCGAGCATCCTGACGATGGCGGCCAGACGCTCAGTCTCATCCACGCCGTTCGGGCGGCTGATCGGCGCCGGATCACCGACGCGGGCCACCAGTCGCTCCTCGAGCAACTGGGCGACGAAGCTTAAGTGCCGACGCCCCCCGGCCACGCTATGGATCCAGACCCGCGCCTGGGTCGCCAGCGCCTCGGAGATCATCGAGATGCTATCGCTGGTGACCAGCAACTCATCGGCCGTCGCGAGGATCGGCAGATAGGGATTGGGCCCGACGCCGTCCCACAGGAAGACAGTCGGATCGCCGTCGTAGCGCCAACCAAGGGCTGCGATGACCTCAGGCGGCGTGCGGCGCGAAGGCGTGATGAGCAGCGAGCCGCCGGTCTGCGCGCGCAGGGCGTCGAGGTCGGAGATCAGGCGGTCCGCGTCCTCGACGGTAAAGCGATAACGCTGGGTCGATCCGCCGAGCAACACCCCCGTCCAGGGCCTCGGCAGCGATGCAAACCTGGGATCGGCCAGATCTCGCGCCGCGGCGAGGACTGAGGGCCGTACGCCGTGCAGGGCGGTCCGGATATGCGTCACATTGGGGCCGCTGAGGTCGTCGTGGGCCATGGCGACGACCAGGTCGAAGGCCTCCGGGAGCGGAGGCGGCTGTATGGCCACGCTGACCATTGGACGGCCGCTGCGTCGGCGCACCGCCATGGCGGCGAGCGCGGCGCGCCGGCCGCAGCTGACCAGCACGTCGGGCCAGGGCGGGGCGAGGCGGCCTTCGACTTCGGAAATCCCGGCGAGCGTGAGGCGGGTGAGCCGTGCGGGCAGCGCCGCCCACGGGCGGCTGACCTGGACCACGCGCTCCTCGGCCGTCGGCGACAGCTCGAGCGCGAGCCCGCGGGCCTGCTGTCTTGAGCCAGTCTCACCGGTGGTCAGATACCAGACCCGCAGGCCCGTTGATGCGGGAGGCGCCTTGGCCTCCCTCACGCGTTGACAAGCGGCTTGGTGAGCGCCGAGAGGCGATGGCGGATCGCGCCCACGACCGAGGCGCGGGCGGTCTCCAGGTAGTTGAGCTGCACGACCCGGCGCCGGCCGCCATACGACGTGTGGCCGTGCCAGGAGGTGTCGGTGCGCCTGAAGGCGACCAGTGACCCCATTGTCGCCGGAATCTGCACGCCGATGTCTTCAAGGTTTGCGCCGCTCCGCAGCAGGCGAAGCTGACCCTCGGGCGTCGGCCAGGTTTCGTTGAGGTAGAGCAGCAGCGATATCACCTTCGTCTTGGAATCGGTGTGGATCCGCCCGTCGCGCGCCGAGCACTGGCCGCGCAGGGTCACAACGGCCGGCCGCCCGGCCAGGCTGACGTCGAACACCTCTCCCATGCGCTGACGGAAGCGCTCTGAGAGCAGGTCCTCGATCAGGCCGCTGAGCGCCGGGCCGGGAGGCGCATCGCTGAGCGAGAACGAGCCGGAGCTTCGGATCTGCGGGAATTCCTGCGGGATGGCGGCAGCGCAGGCGGGCTCCAGCACCTGGGGCAGCGCAATGTGGTCGAAGGGGTCGCGCACCAGGCGCGCAGCGTCGATCACATTCCAATCCAAGCCGGCCATGGTCGGGCCTCCGTCACTACGCCTGCGTCCCACCCAGCCGGGTCGCGTGGGGGAGACGACATGGACAGCGATCACCCTCAACCGCCGCAGCGACGCGGCCGGCGATCGGTGCTAGGGACGCCGGCGCGGCCTTAAAGGGGCCGGCAGCGGAGACCTGGAATTGGCATTCGATGTCGCGACGGCGGCCGGGCGGCGGAAGGCCTATCTGGACTTCCTGTGGAACGACCACGCCTACCTGCGGCTGGGCTTCTCCAACGCCCACTGGATCTCCGACGAGCTCGTCCGCACCAACCAGCCCTGGCCGCACCAGTTGGCCGCCTGGAAGGCGCGCGGCGTGCGCACGGTGATCAACCTGCGCGGGGGGTTCGACGCCGGATTCCATGCCCTGGAGAAAGACGCCTGCGAGCGGCTGGGGCTGACGATGGTCAACTTCACCCTGACCTCGCGCGATGCGCCGAGCGCGGCCCAGGTGCGCGCCGCCAAGGAGCTTTTCGAGACCATCGCCTACCCGGCGCTGCTGCATTGCAAGTCGGGGGCCGACCGCGCGGGCATGATGAGCGCGCTCTACGTCCACCTCCGCCAGCAGCGCCCCATGAGCGAGGCCCTGGGCCAGCTGCACCCGCGCTATCTGCATCTGCGCAGCGGTCGCACCGGCATCCTCGACTATGCGCTCGAGCGCTACCTGACGGATGGCGAGCCGGCGGGCTTAAGCTACCTCGAGTGGGTGCAGAGCCCGGCCTACGATCCGGCCGAGATCAAGGCGACCTATGCGGCCAAGCGCATGGGCTCGACGCTCGCCGAGACGGTGCTGGCGCGGGAGTAGGCCCGTAAGCGAGACATCAGTAGGCGACGCTGAGGGCGAGGGAGACGGTGGTGGGACGAAGCGGCGTGATCTGGCGCTCGGTCCGCAGGGTGAACGGATTGCCGTAGGCGAAGGTGTTGGCGTAGGTGTCGGCCAGGTTCTCGGCGGCCAGCGTCAGGCGCCAGCGCTCGTCCGTAAGCGTCGTGGCCAGACGGCTGGTCGAATAGCCCCCCATGCGCGGCGAGGTCACGGCGTCGAAGGTGAGGTGCGAGGCTCCCACGTAGGCGTAACGGCCGTCCAGCTCCAGCCGGCGGCCCTGCGCGAGCGGCCAGGCGTAGTGCGCTGAAGCGTTGGCCTGCACGCCGGGGACGCCGGCCAGTCCCAGGTCCGGCCGCGCCGGAAAGGCCGGGTTCGCCCGGTCCAGCTCGGGCGAATCGATCAGGAAACTCCCTCGTAGCCAGAATTCGCCTGCGGCGTAGCGTCCCTCGAACTCCAATCCGATGTTGCGCCCGTCGCCGATGTTGGCGGTGAACGGCAGACCTGAGGGGAGCAGTTGATCGCTCTGTATGTTGCTCCAGGCGGACCGGAAGATCGCTGAGCGGACGACGATGCGGCCGTCCTCGGTGCTGGCCCGGACGCCGGCTTCCAAGGTCCACAACTCGTCACCCTGGTAGAAGCGGTTGGGCTCGGACCCGCCATCGTTGCTGAAGACCTGGCCGGGAACGCCGGTGGTGTTGATCCCGCCGGCCCGATATCCTTCGGCCGCCTGGGCGTACACCAACAGGCCGGGGCTGTGTTGGTAGGAAAGCATCATCTTCGGCGCGAAGCCTTCGTGACTGAAATGGCCGAAGAACGGGTCCGGGCCGGCCGGCGCCAGGCCAGGGCCGCTGCGCACCTCGGTGTCCGACAGGAACGCGCGGCCACCCACGGTGAAGCTGACCCGATGGGTCAGGGGCAGGACGGCCTCTCCAAACAGCGCATATTCGTCCAGCCGGTCGTGCCGCTCCTCGCCGAAGAGCTGCAGCGGGGCGCCCGCGAGGCTGGTCAGTGTCAGGCCGATGTCCTGGCGGGTGTAGCTGTAGAAGGCGCCGGCCAGCCATTGAATGGGCGCCGAGGGACGCGGTGACAGCGTCGCCTCGCTGACGACACTTTGGATGGCGTCCTCGTCGTCGAAGGCCGTCGGGCCCGGCGGGGACTGCACCGGGGGAGCGGCGCTGGCGTCGTAGCGGCTATAGAGCCTGTGGCGCACGAACGCCGTCGTCCAGCGGGCGTCGAAGCTGTCGAAATCGCCTCTGAGGCCAAGATTGGCCTCGGCGAAGTCGTTATCGTGCGGCTCGCGCAGTTGATTGCGCCGCGTGTACGGCGGCTGGCCCGCCACGGCGTACTGGGTGTCGTCGGAGTTGATACCCTGGCCCACGAGGCCGGCCGCAATTGTCCAGTGGTCGTCGATCTCCAGGCTGGCCGCGGCGCGGCCGCCCGCCCGCACCATGCCGTTTACGTTGCTGAGGCCAAGCGCGGCGTCATCGATATAGCCGCCCTCGACCTCGCGGTAGCCGACCAGCCGCAGGGCTCCTCGGCCGCCCAGCAACGGCAGGTTGACCATGCCGTCGAGGGCGTTCGAGGGATCCCCGTTTCGCGTCCAGCCGCCGCTGGCCGAGACCCACCCGCCGAATTGACCGCTCATGGGCTGGACGGTGACCAGCTGAACCACACCGCCCAGCGACCCCGCGCCATAGAGCGCGCCCTGCGGCCCGCGCAGCACCTCGATCTGCCCCATGTCGGTGAGGCGCAGGTCGGGATCGGGGGCGTTGTAGGTCAGGCGGACGTCGTCGAGGTAGACGCCCACCGTGGCTTGAGTGCGGCCGGTCAGCGGACCGTCCGAAAGGCCACGGATCAGGATCTTGTCGCGACCCGGCCCGAGGTTGGTCACAGTCATCGACGGCGCAGCGCCGGCCAGCGCGCTGACGTCTTGAACGTCCGTCTGGATCAGCGTGCGCTGGTCCAGGAGGCTAACGGCATAGGCCAGGTTTTCAGCGCGGGCCGGACGGCGCGTGGCCACCACAAGGACCTCGTCGAGGGCGGGGTTCGGCGCGGGGCGGGGCTGTGCGCGGGGCAAGATGGGCGGGCTGGTTGCGGCGACCACAGCGACCACCTCGACGGCGCGAGGGTCGATCATCCGGTAAGTGCAGCCGGTGCCGTCCAGCAAGCGTGTCAACGCCGCCTGTAGGGACAGTCG
>NZ_DASXNL010000144.1:0-32024 GCF_036495085.1 Phenylobacterium sp.
ATCGACCTGGAGATCGACGCTCTCCTCGCGGCGCGCGCCAAGATCAATGCGTTGCTGGAAAAGTCGGGCGGCAAGGTCAGTGTCAACGACATGGTGATCAAGGCCGCCGCCATCGCCCTGATGCAGGTGCGCGAGGCCAACGCCTCCTACACCCCCGAAGGGATCGCCCTGCACCACCACGCCGACATCGCTCTGGCCGTGGCGGTTCCTGGCGGCCTGATCACTCCGATCGTCCGGGCCGCAGAAACCAAGGGCCTGGCCCAGATCGCAGCCGAGGCCAAGGACCTGGCCGAACGCGCCCGCACCAAGAAGCTGAAGCCGGAGGAATACCAGGGCGGTACGTTCTCGATTTCCAATCTCGGCATGTTCGGCATCAAGTCGTTCGGTTCGATCATCAACGAGCCGCAGGGCGCCATCCTGTCGGTCGGCGTCGGCGAAAAGCGCCCCGTCGTGCGTGGCGACCAGCTCGCCGTCGCCACGGTCATGACGGTCACGTTGACCTGCGATCACCGTGTGGTGGACGGGGCGACCGGCGCGCGCTGGCTCGCGGCCTTCAGGCCGCTGATCGAAGACCCGATCACCATGATCGTCTGAGGCCTGCCAGCATGAGCATCTACGATTTCACCGCCGAAACCCTCGACGGCAAGCCGGCCCCGATCTCGGCCTACCGCGGCAAGGTCGTGCTGGTCGTCAACACGGCCAGCAAGTGCGGCTTCACTCCCCAATACGAGGGGCTCGAAGAGCTCTATCGGAAGTACCGGGACCGGGGCTTCGTGGTGCTTGGTTTCCCGTGCAACCAGTTCGGCGCGCAGGAGCCCGGCGACGCCTCCGAGATCGCGAATTTCTGCTCGCTGACCTACGAGGTCGATTTTCCGATGATGCAAAAGATCGACGTCAACGGGCCAGGCGCGCACCCGCTCTACGCCTACCTGAAGAAGGCCCGGCCCGGGATCCTCGGCACAGCAGGGATCAAGTGGAATTTCACCAAATTCCTGGTGGACCGGAACGGCGAGGCCGTCGAGCGTTTCGCGCCTAACGTCGAACCCAAGGCGCTGGATCGCGCCATCGAGGCGCTCCTCTGATGGCCGATACCTTCGATGTCGTCATCATCGGGTCTGGGCCAGGCGGCTACGTCACCGCCATTCGCTCCGCGCAGCTCGGCCTTAAGACCGCCATCGTCGAGCGCGAGGCGCTAGGCGGCATCTGCCTCAACTGGGGCTGCATCCCGACCAAGGCGCTCTTGAAGTCCGGCGAGATCTACGAGCAGCTCGACCATTTGGGGGACTACGGCCTTTCGGTCGAAAAGCGCGGGTTCGACTTCGCCAAGGTGATCGCCCGCTCGCGCAAGGTGGCGGGCCAACTGAATGCCGGCGTCGCCTTCCTTATGAAGAAGCACAAGGTCGAAGTGATCGAGGGGACGGCGCGGTTCGAAAAAGGCAGTATGGCCCCCAAGGTCGTGGTTGCGCTCAAGGCTGGCGGCTCACGAGAGGTGCAGGCCAAGCACGTGATCCTAGCGACCGGCGCCCGGGCGCGGACCCTTCCGGCGGCCGGGCTGGAGCCGGACGGCGAGAGGGTCTGGACCTACCGCGAAGCGCTCGTGCCCAAAGCGGCGCCAAAGAGCCTGATCGTCATCGGATCCGGCGCCATCGGCATAGAATTTGCGAGCTTTTTCCGCGCCTTGGGGTCGGATGTTACAGTTATAGAGGCGCTGCCGCGCATTCTGCCGGTGGAGGACGAGGAGGTCTCCAAGGCCGCTCACAAGGCCTTCGAAAAGCGCGGTCTCAAATTCCGAGTACCGGCCAACGTCAAAAGGCTCACCAAGACAAAGTCCGGGGTCGCCGTTGAGGTCGAAGCCGGCGGCAAGACCGAGACCCTTGAGGCCGACGTCGCCATTGTCGCCGTCGGCATCGTCGGAAATGTGGAAGACATGGGCCTGGAAGCCCTGGGCGTGAAGATCGAGCGGACCCACGTGGTTGTCGACAGCCATGGCGCAACCGGGGTGCCGGGCCTCTACGCTATCGGCGACGTCGCGGGGCCGCCGTGGCTGGCTCACAAGGCGAGCCACGAGGGCGTCCATTGCATCGAGCATGTCGCGGGCCTTGGACCGACAAACATTGAAAGCCCGATTCCGGGCTGCACCTACTCGACCCCCCAGATCGCCTCGGTGGGTCTGACTGAGGCCCAGGCCAAAGAGCAGGGCCGAGAACCCAAGGTCGGCCGCTTCCCGTTCCGCGTGAACGGCAAGGCGATCGCGGCCGGCGAGACTGAGGGCTTCGTCAAGACCGTCTTCGACGGCGAGACCGGGGCCCTGATCGGGGCCCACATGATCGGCGCTGAGGTCACCGAGATGATCCAGGGCTTTACGCTTGCGATGACCCTGGAGGCCACAGAGGCGGAACTCCAGGCTACGGTCTTCCCGCACCCGACCCTGAGCGAAGCCATGCACGAGGCCTCGCTGGATGCTTACGGGATGGTTCTTCACATCTGACGCGCGGCGGCGTGATCAGTCGATCAGTACGGCCCGTGAACCGGCGGCTGCTGTGATGCGCGCCACGGCCGGAAGTCAGCTAACGACGTCCCAGGGCCGTCGCGCGAATTTGGCATTTCACGCCTACGATTGGCGCCGCGCAGGTCGCAGCCAAGTCGGCCGGAGCGCCGGAACTGCGGGCATGCCGGCGTTGCAGCCCCCCATCAGCGCTGCCATAGTGTCCGCGGCTCTCGAGAGGCCCACGGTCCGCGTGAAGGGCGTAGCCCGCTCGAATCATTCGACACTTGCGTCGGGTCGTTTGCACCGAGACAGCGGACATCGGACTTTCTCAGGAAGATTCGGTCATGACGGACCTGTCCGTGGGCCTTGGGGCGCGTCAGTCCCGGAACCCGCAGAACGTCATTCTCGGCTGGTGGAAAGGGCCGGTGACCGTCGCCCTGCGCATGGCCGTGGCGGCCAGCGGCTGGCGATTCCCGGTCGTCGTCGTCCTGTTGATCCTGGGGGCCGGACTGCCTGCCCTGGAGATGCTGGCGCTGGGCGCTCTGGTGGGGTCCTTGCCCGCGACGATGCTGGCAGGGCTGTCCTCCGCGGCCGGCCGGCAGACGCTCGAGGCTCTGGCGGCCTGGGCCGGACTGATGATCCTTCTGCAGGTGATTCCGCGCGCGCGCACCGCGCTCGCCACCGCCATGGGCTGGCGGCTGGATTCCAGCGTGCGCCAGCGGGTGATGGCGGCGGTGAACCGGCCGTGGGGCATCGCCCACCTCGAAGATCCCGCGATCGCCAACCTGATTTCCCAGACCGCGGGGATCGGCGTCGCCGGCTACACGCCGGGGACGGCGGTCAACCAGCTGATCAACTCGCGCCTCTCGACCATTCTCACCGCGCTCGCCTGCGGGGCGCTGCTGATCGCCTATCACTGGTGGTGTGCGGCTCTGATGCTGGCGGTGCTTCTGACGTTCCGGGTCATCAGCCAGCGCAGTTTCGCCGGCCAGCTCAAGACCGTCATCGGTCAGACCGCCGCGGTGCGCAGGGCGGAGTATTTCCGCACTCTCGCTTTGGCTCCGGACTCGGCCAAGGACGTGCGGCTGCTGGGGATCGGCGACTGGCTGGTTGGGCGGCTGCGCGGAGAATGGCAGGCAGGGCTCGATGAACAGCAGCGAACCCAGGCGAACGGCTTCCGCCTCACCCTCGTTGCGTCCGCAGGTGTCATGCTGGCCAACGGCCTAATCTACGGCCTCCTGGCAGCGGATGCGGCATCACACGTGATCAGCCTGGGCGCCCTGGTGGTTTTCCTCCGCGCGGTCGCCGGCTTTAACGGACTAAGCTCCCTCAACGGGGCCGATACCGTGATCGCCCAGGGCTCCGCCGCCATTCCCTCCATCCAGGAGCTGGAACGCCTGACAAGGCCCGCAGACGGCCCCGCGTTCGCCAATCTTCCACCGCCGGCGCCAGAACGGGAGATCCGATTCGACAAGGTGAGCTTCACCTACGCGGGCGGCCACGCGCCTGTGTTGCGGGAGCTCGACCTCATGATTCCAGCCGGATCCTCCATGGCGCTCGTGGGCCTGAACGGCGCGGGTAAAACGACCTTGGTGAAGCTGCTGGCGCGCCTTTATGACCCGACCAGCGGGTCGGTGCGCATTGACGGACGCGACCTGCGGGAGATCGATCCGCAAGACTGGCAAAGGCGTATCGCGGCGATCTTCCAAGATTTCCTGCGCTATGGCCTGCCGGCGCGGGACAACATCGGTTTCGGCGGTCTCGCCATTGCCGGCGACCAGGCTGCGCTGGAGCGCGCCGCAGCCAGGGCGGGGGTGCTCGAGCGTATTCAAAGCTTGCCGGCCGGCTGGGACACGCCGCTCTCCCGGCATTTTACCGGCGGGGCGGACCTGTCCGGCGGCGAGTGGCAGCGCGTCGCGCTGGCGCGCGCCCTCTTCGCCGTGGAGGCCGGCGCCACGGTGCTGATCCTCGACGAACCCACCGCCAACCTCGATGTGCGCGCCGAGGCCGAGCTCTACGATCGCTTCCTGGACCTGACCAAGGGCCTGACGACGCTGCTGATCTCGCACCGATTTTCGACGGTCCGGCGCGCCGACCGCATCTGCGTGCTGGAGGACGGCGCGGTCCAGGAGCTCGGGACCCACGACGAGTTGTTGGCTCTCGGCGGCCGCTACGCCGAGATGTTCGCCCTGCAATCGTCCCGCTTTGTGGACGCCCCGCAGGGAGCCTCCGAATGAAGTTTGTTCAAAGCGTGCGCAAACTCGTTCGCACGGCCTCCACGCTCCTGGGCCTGGCTTTCGCCGCGGCGCCACGGCTCGCGCCCGCCGCGATCGTGACCGAATTCCTGGGGGCGGTCCTTACGCTGGTCAGCTCCTACCAAATCCAGGGGGTGGTGCAGGCCGCAACCTCTGGCGACACGCGGCGGGCGTTGGCCGCGGGCTTCGCCCTGGCTGTGATCGGGGGAGCCGCGGCGATCAGCTACCTCATCTATGCCCGGCTGCTCCCCCGGGTGATCGAGGCGATAACCGTGCACCTGGACGGTGAGCTTGTGCGCCTGACAGCGCAGATCCCAACCCTGGAATACGCCGACCGACCGCTTCACGCCGACAAGATCGCGCTGATCCGTGGACAGAGCCAGCAACTGGCTAACGGGCTGCAGGCGGTGACGCTCAACGTACGCATGGGAATCATGCTGGCCGGCAGCTTCGCGATCCTCGTCAGCATCGACCCGTGGCTCGCGCTGCTCCCGCTCTTCGCCATTCCCCGCGCAGTCGCCGGCCAACAGGCGCGAAAGCTCGCGGTGCAGGCTCAGGAAGCTACGGCCGAACCCATGCGGCTGCGCGGACATATCTTCAACCAGGCGACATCGCCGGTGGCCGGCAAGGAAATCCGAATCTTCGGCCTCGGCGGGGAACTCGCGGAACGCTACCGCAACATCACCCAGACGACCCGACACCTGAATGTGCGCGCCAACTGGGGCGGCGCACTCTGGTCATCGCTCGGCGACGTGGTCTTCACTCTGGGCTGCGTCGGCGCGATGGCCTGGCTCGTGGTCCAGGCCGCCCGCGGCGCGGTCAGCCCAGGGGGCGTTGTGCTGGCGGCCACCCTTTCGACCGGCCTGATCCTGCAGATGACCTTCGCCCTGCAGTTCGCCCAGTACTTCCAGGTCATCATGACCACAGTGGAGCGCTACCTCTGGCTCGTGGACTTCTCGAACGCCGCGGCCCAGGCGGCTCAGGTCGAGACCCCTACGCCGTCCCATTTGCGTCGCGGGATCACCATCGAGGGTGTGTCGTTCGCCTATCCTGACCGAGACAAGCCGGTCCTCTGCGACGTCTCCCTGGAACTCCCGGCGGGCCGGGTCATCGCGCTGGTGGGTGAGAATGGCTCAGGCAAGTCGACCCTGGTGAAGCTGCTTTGTGGCTTCTACCCGGCGTCGAAGGGCCGCATCCTGGTCGATGACACCGACCTGGCGGCGATCAAGGCCGCCGAATGGCGCCAGCGGATCAGCGCCGCCTTCCAGGACTTCACGAACTTCGAGGTGGCGCTGCACGAAAGCGTCGGGATTGGCCATCTGGAGCGCTTGGGCGAACGCGACAGGGCCGCAGCGGCGCTCGATAGGGCAGGGGCAGGGGAGCTTGCGACCCTGAGCGCGGAAGGTCTCGACGCGAAGCTCGGCAAGAAGTGGGGCGGCATGGATCTCAGTGGAGGCCAGTGGCAGAAGCTGGCGCTGGGCCGCTCCCTGATGCGCGAGCAACCCCTGCTGGTGGTCTTCGACGAGCCCGCCGCAGCCCTGGACGCCAGCGCCGAGCACGACATGTTCGAACGCTTCGCAGCCGAGGCGTGCTCGGGAGACTCCGCGGGCCGGGCTACCCTACTGGTCTCGCATCGCTTCTCGACCGTTCGGATGGCCGACGCCATCGCGGTGCTCGACGCCGGCCGCATCCTGGAGTTCGGATCGCACGAGACGCTGATGGCCGCTGGCGGCAAATACGCCGAACTCTTCGAATTGCAGGCGAGCGGCTACCGTTAGACCGGGACTCAGGCCGCGCGGCGCAGTTCCGCCTCGACGATGCGTTGTAGGGCCACGTAGTCGGTCTTGCCGGTCCCGAGGACGGGGATTTCGGTGACCTTGATAATCCTGCGCGGCACCGCGATTTCCGGCGCTCCGATCGATTGGGCGTGGGCCAGGAGCGGCCCGCCCTCGGCGTCGCGGCGGTCGGTGATCAGGATCAGGCGCTCGCCCTTCTTTGGATCGGGCAACGAAAGCACCGCATGGCGGCTGTCCGGCCAGACCGCGCAGGCCAGGTCCTCGGCCGCCGTCAGCGAGACCATCTCGCCTCCGATCTTGGCGAAGCGCTTCACCCGGCCCTTGATCTTGACCCAGTCTCCATCCTCGTCGATCGAGACCACATCGCCGGTGTCATGCCAGCCATCCAACGGCGGCTCCAGGCCGCCCTCCGGCGTCAGGTAGCCAGCCATCACGTTCGGGCCGCGCACGTAGAGCTTTCCGCCGCCCGGGATGCCCTCTACCGCCTCGAGCCTGGCCTCCACCCCCGGCAACAGGCCGCCGACGGTGCCACGCCGGTTGTCGTCCGGCTTGTTGACCGCGATGACGGGCGAGGCCTCCGTGGCGCCATAGCCCTCGAGCACCGGTATGTCGCCGAACCGCTCGATGATCAGATTGTGGGTCTCCTCGCGCACCTTCTCAGCACCGCAGACGATGAACTGCAGCCCGGAAAGTTCATCACGCTCGGCGGAGCGCGCGTACTGGTTCACGAAGGTGTCCGTGGCCAGCAGGATCGAGGCCCCGGAGTCCTTGATCAGCGGCGGAATCTGCTTGATGTGCAGCGGCGAGGGGTACTGGAACGCCTTCATGCCCGTAAGGATCGGCAGTAGCGCGCCTCCCGTCAGCCCGAAGCAGTGGAAGGTCGGCAGCGGGTTGAACATCACCCAGCCCGGATCCAGCGCGATGTGCTGGGCGATCTGGCGGACATTGGCGACCAGATTCTGCTGGCTGAGCATCACACCCCGCGGCGCGCCGAAGCTGCCGGAAGTGAACAGGATCACCCCCGCATCAGAGGGCTTGGTGGGTGTGCGGAACTGCTTGGGGAAGGTTCCGGCCGCCGCCGCATAGAGCTTGTCCGCCAAGCCAATGGAGGCGCGCACATCCTCGAGATAGGTGACGTCCGTGAGCGTCTCCAGGGCGTCGACCAGGTCGTGCATCTTGCCCTGCTCGACGAACCGGTGGGAGGTCAGCACCCGCTTGACGCCCGCCAGCTCGCACGCCGCCTTCAGGTTTCGTATGCCGGCTGTGAAGTTGAGCATAGTCGGAACCCGGCCAAAGGCGTGCAGGGCGAAGAAGGTGACCACGGCTGCGGAACTTGCCGGCAGCATGACACCCACTCGCTCGCCGGGGCGCGTGAAGTCCGAAATCTTCCGCCCGAGGGCGAAAGCCGCCCGGACGAGGTCGGTATAGCTCAGCGGATTGCGTTCCTGGTCCTCCAGGATCGGCTTCTTGGCGCCGTAGGTGTGGCGCGCCGCCACCAGGGCGTCGAACAAGGTCGTCTGCGCGGCCCGGCTGGCCTCAAAGGAACGCGACAAGAGCCACCACCTCCCATTTGTTATTGTTGCCGCAAGCCTACCGCCCGGCTTCACCGATGAAAAGATTGGTTACGGTGGGTGATCGGAGGGTCACGCCATTCACGGCTTGATCCGAAGGCCGTGACCGACGATTTAGGGCGAATGGCCGTGGTCATCGACAACCTCACGGGCGCGCTCCGCCCGCGTCATCCGGAAAAGCAGGCGAATCCCGAGACGCCGCTGCTGCGTAAGCCTGATTGGCTGCGGGTCCGCGCGCCAGGCTCGTCGGGCTACAACGCGACCCGCGAGATCGTGAAGACGCACGGCCTGGTCACGGTCTGCGAAGAGGCCGCCTGCCCGAACATTGGCGAATGCTGGTCCAAGAGCCACGCCACCATGATGATCATGGGCGAGGTCTGCACGCGGGCCTGCGCCTTCTGCAACGTAGCGACCGGCAAGCCCCGCGCGCTCGACCCGACCGAGCCTGCCCGCGTGGCCGACGCTGTCGCCAAGATGGGCCTGAAGCATGTGGTCATCACCTCGGTGGACCGCGATGACCTGGCCGATGGCGGGGCAGGTCACTTTGCCGCGGTCGTCCGGGCGATCCGCGCTGCTGCGCCCGGCACCACCATCGAGATCCTGACGCCGGACTTCCTGCGCAAGCCCGTGGCGGCGGCCTTCGAGATGATCGATTCCAAGCCCGATGTCTTCAACCACAATCTGGAGACGGTGCCGCGGCTCTACCTCTCGATCCGCCCCGGCGCGCGCTACTATCACTCCCTGCGCCTCCTGGAGCGCGTGAAGGAACGCGATCCCGAGCAATTCACGAAGTCAGGCGTGATGGTTGGGTTGGGCGAGACCAAGGAAGAGGTCATGCAGGTCATGGACGACATGCGCTCGGCCGGCGTCGACTTCATCACGATCGGCCAGTACCTGCAGCCGACGCGAAAGCACGCTCCGATCGATCGCTTTGTGCATCCCGACGAATTCCATGCACTGGAGGAGATCGCCCGGGCCAAGGGATTCCTGATGGTGGCCGCCAGCCCGCTGACCCGTTCCTCCCACCACGCCGGCGAGGACTTCGCGCGCCTGCAGGCGGCCCGCCGCGCGCGGGAGGCAGCCGCCTGAGCCGGGCTTGAAGCACCACGTTTCCAAACACCTGCCCTACACGCCGGAGCAACTGTTCGCGCTGGTCGGCGACGTCATGGCTTATCCCGCATTCGTGCCGTGGATCACCTCGATGCGGACCTGGAACGAGCAAACGCTCGGCGAAGGCGTTGCGACAATCGACGCCGAGGCGGGTGTGGGTTTCTCGTTCCTCAAGGAGCGCTTCTCCACCCGTGTCCGTCGTGACGCCCAGGCTCGCAGGATCGATGTCAGCCTGCTGTCGGGGCCGTTCAGGCGATTGGCCAACCAGTGGCAGTTCTTCGATGACGAGGGTGGAACCCGCGTCGAGTTCGACATCGACTTCCAGTTCAAGTCACGACTGCTGGACGCCTTGCTGAGCGCCAACTTCACCCACGCGGTGGACCGGCTGATGGCCTGTTTCGAGGCCCGTGCCAGAAGCCTCTACGGCGTATCGGCGAAGCTAGGCGCCTGATTTTGCACCTTTGCAAACTTGGTGGATTTGATCTTCACCTTGCTTGTTAGCGGCTCTGCAACTCGCGGCGATCACACTGCCAGGCTCGTTCTCTGCACGGTGCAGGAAAGTCTGGCTGATGTTCTGGAAAATCTACGCGGTCCTCTATCTGGTCCTGGTCGCCGCGGGTCTGCCCGCGGTGCTGGGGCGATTGGACGAGATTCCGCTGATCGAGCAGATCGATCTGCTCGTTCTGGCGCCGATCGCCGTTCTTGCCCTTTGGTCAAAGGGCTATCGGCACATCAAGCTCCCGAAGAACGGTTGGAAACTGCTGCTGTTCGCCTCGGTGTTCTGGCGGGCGATCACGCTCGGGAACGCTTTTATCTTCGGGGACGTGATTGGAAAGCTGCATTCCAGCGTGGTCGCCATGGCCGCACAGAGCCACGCCGGGGCCACGCCCGGCATGGTGACCTACGCCATGTCCGCAGCGGCGGGCGTGGCGGTGTTCCTGGCCTTTCCCCCGCTCGTCGCCCTCTACCGCAATGCCTATGGAAACGAGAGCCTCCTGCAGCTTATGTCGCCGTCCCCTAAGCCCGCGGGCTCAATTGATCCTATCGCGAAGCATCTGAAGGGCCGACTGAACCGCAGCGAGCTGGATGCCCACGCGGTCCTCGACCTCGAATAGTTCCTGGCGGTGCATGAGGCCGTGGTTGGCTCGCGCTGTGGCGATGTGCACGGTGCCGACCGGCTTCATCGCCGTGCCGCCACCGGGGCCCGCGACGCCGGTGATCGCGACAGCCACGTGCGCGTTGGAGTTCTCCAGCGCGCCCTCGGCCATCATCCGAGCGACCGGCTCGGAGACCGCCCCGAGATCGGCGATCAGATCGCCGGGCACGCCCAGAAGTTCCTGCTTGGCCCGGTTTGAATAGGTCACGAAGCCCCGCTCGAAGACGTCCGACGCGCCGGCGACCTGGCAGATCGCGCCGGCCACCAAGCCGCCCGTACAGCTTTCCGCCGTGACGATCCGCAGCGAACGCTCCCTGGCCTCGTCGACCAGCAGCCGCGCCAGCGTCACGATCTCAAGCGAAAACATAGGTGGCCTCTTAACTGCTCATAAGCTCGCTGGACCAGAGCATCGCTGGGACAAACCATTCAAGACGATTCGCCCGGACCGCCGCATCCATGACCACGCTCGCCGCCGATGCTCCTCGCGCCCGGCCCGCCGCGGCGCTCTTTGCGCTCACGGTGTTTGCGAGCGCCGCCCTGGTGTTCCTGGTGGAGCCGATGGTGGCCAAGCTGGTGTTGCCGCGGTTGGGCGGCAGCCCCTCGGTCTGGAACACCAGCCTGGCGTTCTTCCAGGCGGCGCTGCTGGTGGGCTACGGCTATGCCCACGCCCTGCAGCGGATTCGCTCCCTACGCGCCCAGGCCCTGCTTCACGGCGCGGGATTGCTGCTCGCAGCCCTGGCGCTGCCTCTTCGGATCAACGAGCTCATCGGGCCACCCTCATCGAACCATCCGACGCTTTGGCTGCTGGGGGTGCTCGCCGTCTCGATCGGCGCACCCTTTGCGGTGCTCTCGGCCACGGCGCCGCTGGTCCAGGCCTGGCATGCGCGGGTCTTCGGTGAAGGCGAGGGCGCAGAGCCCTACGTCCTCTACGCCGCCAGCAACCTGGGGAGCCTGCTGGCCCTGCTGGCCTATCCGCTCCTCGTCGAGCCCGGCCTGACCCTGCATCTGCAGCGCTTGGGATGGAGCACGGCCTATTTCGCCTTCATCCTCTTGATGGCGAGCCTTGCGCTGGTGGTGATCCGCGCGGGCGGCGCCGGCGCTTCGGTGCGTCCCGGAATCTCCAGCGCCCTGCCGATCACGTGGCGCGACCGGCTCGTCTGGGTCGCGCTGGCCGCCATCCCTTCGAGCCTGATGCTGGGGGTCACGACCTACATCACGACCGACGTCGCCTCAGCGCCATTCCTGTGGGTGCTGCCGTTGGCGCTTTATCTCGCGACCTTCGTCATCGCCTTCCAGGCCAAACCCGCCATCCCGCGCGACGTCACACTGACCCTGCAAGGCGCCGCCGTCGCTGCTTGCGCGGCGATCCTGCCCTTCACCAACAACAGTTTCGCCATTGAGTTGCCGATCCATCTCGCCGCTTTCTTCCTGACCGCTCTGATGTGCCACCAGGAGCTGGTGGCGCGCAGACCAGAACCGTCGCGGCTGACGGAGTTCTATTTCTGGATGTCGCTCGGTGGCGTCGTGGGTGGCTCGTTCAACGCCTTCCTTGCGCCGGTGATCTTCGACAACGTCTGGGAATATCCCCTGGTCCTGGCGATTTCCTGCCTGGTGCGCCCCTGGGGCGAGGGCAAGGTCGACCGGTTCCTTGTTGCGATGTTGATCCTGGGCCTGGTCGGCGGCCTCGCAAGCCCCGTCCTGAACACGTTCGCAGCACCGCACATCTACGCCAAGCCAATCGTGGGCGGGTTCACCCAGCAGGACGCTTTCGAACTCGGCGTTCGCGTGTGCCTTGGGGCAGCGGTCATCTCGGCTTTCCTCATTCGAAGCCGGGCGCTGTTGTTCTTCATGGTGATCGCCGTGCTGTCGATGGGCGCGAACGCTGCGGCGGACCGCACAGCCACCACGCAGAGTTGGCGCAGCTTCTTCGGCGTACTGCGCCAATCGCACACCGAAGTGCCGGCGCTCGGCGGCGGCGTGTGGATGTTGTCGCACGGCACGACGCTGCACGGCGCCCAGGCCGTCGATCCCCGCTGGCGATGCAATCCATTGGTCTACTACGCGACCAGCACCCCTATCGGTCAGGTATTCTTGGCCCAGCAGCGGGAGAAGGCGGCCTTGAGGATTGGAGCTGTCGGCCTCGGCACCGGCTCGGTCTCAGCCTATGTGCGCCCGGGCGACAAGCTGACGTTCTTTGAGATCGATCCCCTGGTGATCCGCATCTCCAGCGACCCGGCGCACTTCAGCTACACGACCCGTTGCGCGAAGGGCCCTGTGGACTACGTCCTCGGCGATGCGCGGCTCACATTGGCCAAGCAACCGCAGGATCTCTTCGACATCCTGTTGATCGACGCCTTCTCGTCTGACGCCGTGCCGACGCACCTGCTGACCGTCGAGGCGGTGAGGGGCTACCTGACCCACCTCAAGCCTGACGGGGTGCTGATCCTGCATCTCTCGAACCGCAACCTCGAGCTCAACGGGCCGGCCGAGGCCGTGGCCCGCGCGGCTGGCGGCGTGGCGCTTCGGCAACACTTCAGGCCCACCGCTGCGACGGATCGGGCCGGCTGGCCCTCGCCGGAGGACGCGGTGATTATCGCCCGCTCGCCCGCCGGCCTGGCCCGCTTCGCGCAAGACAAACGATGGACGCCGACCGAGCCGGGCAGGGTGAGGCCGTGGACGGACGACTACACCAACCTTGTCGGCGCGCTCTGGCGGCGACAGAAGCAAAAGTTGTCGCCGGGAGGCGTGGACTAGAACGCCATCTCCACCGACACGATCGCCTGGGCCATGAGGCCCTCCTCGCGACCGGTGAAGCCCATGCCTTCGGTCGTGGTGGCCTTGACGCTGACCCTGTCGAGCGGGAGGCCCAAGAGTTCGGCTATGCGCGCGCGCATGGCGTCGCGATGCGGTCCGATCTTCGGCCGCTCGCAGATCAAGGTCAGGTCGGCGTTGAGTATCAAGGCGCCTTTTGCCCGCGCCCGTTCGGCCGCGTGAGCGAGGAATTGGTCGGAAGAAGCGCCTTTCCACCTCGGATCTGAAGGCGGGAAGTGCTGGCCGATGTCGCCTTCGGCGATCGCCCCCAAAAGCGCGTCCGTGAGGGCATGCAGGCCGGCGTCTGCGTCCGAATGACCGATGAGTCCCCGATCGTGCTCGATCCTGACGCCTCCGAGCATCACGGCGTCTCCGGGCCCGAAGCGATGGGCGTCGACCCCGAAACCGCTGCGCACGATCCGCCGCGAACCTGCGAGTTGTTCGGCCAACAAGAAGTCCTCCGGCCAGGTCAGCTTCATAAGCATCGGATCGCCCGCGACCATGACGACACGGCCGCCCGTGCGTTCGACCAGCTGGGCGTCGTCCGTTGGCTCCTCGCCTGAGGGCCAGTCCCGGTACGCGGCCCGCAACCGGCCCAGGCGGAAAGCCTGTGGGGTCTGCGCCCGCCAGAGACCGTCACGACTGACGGTCCCGGTGATCATCTCACGGCCCCGCTTCAGCGTGTCCGGCACCGCAAGGGCGGGAACCGCGCCGTCGGCGTCCGACAGCGCTGAGAGGAGACGCTCCACGTGTGCGGGCCTCACGAACGGCCTCGCCGCGTCGTGGACCAATACGGGCTGCTCGTCGTTGCAGGAGAGAGCCGCCAAGCCCGCCTGAACCGAACCCCCCCTGGTCTTGCCGCCGGCGATGACCCGACAAACCGACAGGGTCTTGAAAATATCGGCCGCTTCGGCGAGTCGATCGGGTGCGACCACGACGATGACCTCGCTCGCGCCGGCCGAGGCGAGCGCCTCCACCGACCATCGCACGAGTGGCCGCGACCCCAGGGTCCGCCAGGCCTTAGGCTCGCCGGGACCCGCGCGAAGGCCTTCGCCCGCCGCCACCACAATCGCTGAAAACCTCATGGATCCCGTGTTTAGGGGTGCGGCCGTGCTTGTCCAGTTTGTCGGGCTTTACTGCACCGCACAAAGTGCCTAAAAACACGGCGGTGGGGATGATTATTAAATGAGCAGCGAACTCAAACTTCGCGATGTAACTGTGGGCGGGCGTGTGTGGATCGCCCCGATGACCGGCGTTTCGGACCTGCCGTTTCGGCGTGCAGCGAGCAGACTGGGCGCAGCCTATGCGGCCACGGAGATGGTCGCTTGCGCCGAGTTCTCGAAAGGCCGGCCCGACGTCGTGCGCCGCGCGGCGGTCGGTGAGGGCCTGCCGCTGATGGTCGTGCAATTGGTGGGGCGCGACCCTGGCCATATCGCCAACGGGGCCCGCCTGGCGCAGGCGGCCGGCGCTCAGATCATCGATCTCAATTTCGGCTGCCCCGCGCGCGAGGTCACCGGCGCCCAGTGCGGATCGGCCCTTATGCGGGAACCCGATCTGGCCTGCCGCCTGATCGAGTCGGCCATTTCAGCCGTGGACGTGCCGGTGACCGTCAAGATGCGGCTGGGCTGGGATGAGGCCTCGAAGAACGCCCCGGACATCGCAGCCCGCGCCGAGGCCCTGGGCGTGGCCGCGGTGACCGTGCACGGCCGCACTCGCTGCCAATTCTATAAAGGAGCCGCCGACTGGAGCGCGGTCCGCGAGGTAAAGCAGGCGGTCACCATCCCGGTGATCGTCAATGGTGACATCGTTGATGGCGACACCGCGAGAGCTGCGCTGGCCTTGTCGGGCGCTGATGGGGTCATGGTCGGGCGGGGGGTATACGGCCGGCCGTGGATCGCCGCGCAGCTCGAAGCCGAACTGGCGGGCGGCGCATTCATCGCGCCTGACGCTTCAGCACGGCTCACCATCGCCCTGGCCCATTTTCGCGACGCCCTGCGGTTCTACGGCGAGCGACTTGGGCTGAAGGTCTTCCGCAAGCACCTGGCGTCCTATGTGGAGCAGGCGCCCTGGCCGGCGGACCCCGAGGCCAGGCGCCAGGCCCGCGGGCGCCTCTGCCGTTTGGAGAGCCCGGCTGAGGTCGAGTACGCCCTCATCGAGCTTTGGACCGATCCGGAACGGAGGCAGGCAGCATGAGCTGGCGCACCCTTCCACAGTCCCTGGGTGTCGACGTCCTGGCGCTGAAGGCCGCCGCATTCGAGCTTAGCCCGGACCCGGCGATGGTGGTCGACTCAACCGGGGCGTTGGTGGCGGTCAATGAAGCCGCCGAGGCGCTGTTCGGACAGGGGCTCGGCCTGCTGGCCCGGGGTCGCTTCAGCGCGGCTCTGCCGCCGGGCTCGGCCCTCGTCTCGCTGCTCAACCGCGCGATCGAAGAGAACGCCAAGGTCCGCGAGCGCGGCGTCCAGATCACCCTCTTCGGGCTCGCCCCCTTCGAGGCGGACGGCGCAGCCGCCCCGCTGGGGGACGGCTCCGTGCTCCTCACGCTCGGCGTCAAGGCAGGCCTCGGGGCGGAGCGGAACGGGGCGGAAGCCGCAGGCGGCCTGCGCTCCATTGTGGGGCTCGGCCGGATGCTGGCGCACGAGATCAAGAACCCGCTGGCCGGAATCCGGGGCGCGGCCCAGCTGCTTAAGTCCAGCGCCAAGGCGGACGACGCCCCTCTGGCGCAGTTGATCGTCGACGAAACCGACCGTGTGAGGCGCCTGGTCGACCGCATGGAGGCGTTCTCCGACGACGCCTTGCCTGCTCTCACGGCGCTCAATGTCCACCAGGTCCTGGACCGGGTGCGCGCGTTGGCCGCCAATGGTGTGGCCGACGGGCTGGTGTTGCGCGAGCAGTACGACCCGTCGCTGCCGCCGGTGCTGGGCGATGAGGACCAGCTGATCCAGATCTTCCTGAACCTGGTGAAGAACGCCGCCGAGGCCGCCCACTCACGCGGCGACGGGCGCGGGGAAATTGCGATCTACACCGCCTATCGCCACGGCGTTCGCGTACGCTCATCCAAGGGCCAGACGCTGCGCGGGGCGCCGCTTGAGGTTCGGGTCATGGACAATGGCCCCGGCGTGCCGGTTCACCTTCGCGAGCATCTGTTCCAGCCGTTCGTCACCTCCAAGGCCAATGGCGCAGGGTTGGGCCTGGCGCTGGTGAGCAAGCTGGTCGCCGCCCACGGCGGCCTATTTGATTTCGAATCCGAGCCCGGACGGACAGTCTTCCGCGTGCTTTTGCCAATCGCTTCCGAGGAGGATGTCCCGGCATGAACGCCGCCAGTAAGAAAATCCTGGTCGCCGACGACGACGCATCGATCAGGCTGGTGCTTTCCCAGGCCTTCACGCGTCTGGGCTACCAGGTCCGCGCCACAGGAAACGCCGCCACCCTCCTGAAGTGGGTCACAGAAGGGGAGGGCGACCTGGTGATCACTGACGTCGTCATGCCCGACGAGAACGTTTTCGACGTTCTGCCGCGCATCAAGAAAGAGCGGCCGAAGCTGCCGATAATCGTGATGAGCGCGCAGAACAACCTGATCACCGCCGTCAACGCCGCGGAGGTCGGGGCCTTTGACTATATCCCCAAACCCTTCGACCTCGACGACATGACGTCGGCGGCGCGGCGCGCCCTATCGCGCCCCGCCGACCCTGAGGCTGCCCGTGCGCAAGCCCGCGCCGTTCGCGACGACCGACTGCCGCTGATCGGCCGCTCGGGGCCCATGCAGGATGTTTACCGCACCATCGCCCGCCTGGTCGGGGCCGACCTCACCGTGCTGATCACCGGCGAATCCGGCTCCGGCAAGGAGCTTGTTGCGCGCGCCCTGCACGACATGGGGCGTCGCCGCGACGGCAAGTTCGTCACCATCAACCTGGCGGCCGTGCCCCGCGAACGGGTGGAGACAGAGCTGTTCGGCAAGGAGGACGGCGAGTTCGGAAAGTTGATCGACGCGGACGGGGGCACCCTGTTCCTCGATGAGATCGGCGACATGCCCCTCGACGCTCAGACGCGCCTCTTACGGGTGATCGACGGCTCCGAACCGGCGATCAACCCGAAGACCAATCGTCGCCCGAACGTGCGGATCATTGCGGCCACCAACCGCGACCTGCGCGGGCTGATCCGCGAGGGGCTTTTCCGCGAAGATCTCTTCTTCCGCCTCAACGTCGCTCCGCTGCGCCTGCCGCCTCTGCGCGATCGGACCGACGATATCCCGGATCTGGCGCGCGCCTTTCTGCTTCGCGCCAACCGCGAAGGACTGCCGTCCAAGACCATCGACGCTTCAGCGCTGGATCGTCTCAAACAGCACCCCTGGCCGGGAAATGTGCGGGAGCTCGAAAACCTGATCCGACGAATCTGCGCCCTCTATGGGGAGGACCTGATCACCGCTCGCATCGTCGAGCGCGAACTCGCCGACCACCAGCCCGCCGCCGCCGGCGAGGAGGGGCCCATGACCCTCGCCCAGATCGTGGAGCGCAAGCTGTCGAGCTACTTCGCTGACCAGCCCGATGGCCTGCCCCCAGCCGGCCTCTACGATCGCGTACTGGAGGAGATCGAACGGCCGCTGATCCAGCTCACGCTGTCGGCGACTCGCGGCAACCAGGTCCGCGCGGCCGAAATCCTGGGCCTGAACCGCAACACCTTACGCAAAAAGATTTCCGACCTTGGCGTGGAGATGCAGCGGGGCCGCCAGTAGGGGAATTCCGCAACGGATGCGGCGGCCTGACGCATCCTTGCAACAACGTTGTTGAGTTTGGGGCACAGTCGCTTAGGCTCCCCCCGATGGCTTTCTCTGTACGAGCGTGGTTGGCCGCCGCCGGCGCGGGGCGGATATGGCGCGCGCTGCAGTCCCGGCTTGTGCTGGGCTGCGGCTATGGCCTCGCCGCGGCGCTGACCGGCCTGGCGATTCTTCTGGCGGCGTCGCCGCCTTCGACCGGGCCGCTGGGCCCGGCGAGCCGACTGATCCTCACGGTCCTCGGCTTCAACCTGATCCTGATCCTGGCGCTGACCCTAGTCGTTTTCCTGCGATTTGCGGTTCTGCTCGAGGCGCGGGGCCGTGACGCCGGCGCTCGGCTGCAGGTCCGATTTGTCATGCTTTTCGCCATGGCCGCAGTGGCTCCGGCCGTGGTCGTCGCCTTATTCTACGGCGTGCTCGTCAACCGTGGCGTGGACAACTGGTTCAGCCAGCGCGTGCAGACCGTGGTCGAGAACTCGGCGACCGTGGCCCGCTCCTACGTCGAGGAACAGAGCAACTATATCCACGACCACGTGATCCCGATGGGCGGCGACCTCAATCGAGCGGCGCCGATGCTTCAGGCAAGCCCGATCACGTTCAACCACTTCCTGGCGCAACTCGCCAATTTCCACGGATTTTCCGCCGGCTACCTGATCGATCGGGATGGGCGAGTCCTCGCCCGCGGTGAGGCGACCGACGCCCCAGGGCTGGTGATGCCGCCTCCGACCAGCTTCAAGGCCGCCGATGAGGGCGCGATCTGGGTTTGCAATGCCAACTGCGGCGATGTCATGCGCTCGGTCTACAAGCTGCGCGCCTATCCCGACGCCTATCTCTACGTGGTGCGGCCGGTGGAAAAGGGCATCGTCAGCCACCTCTTCGAGGCTGAGGCAAGCCTGGTCGCCTATCGCGACGCCGCCCAGAACCGGCGCAAGATCCAGACCATCTTCGCCCTGAGCTATGCCGAGACCGCCCTGCTCGTGCTGGTCGGGGCGGCCTGGCTCGGGCTGGGAGCGGCCAACGCCATTTCCGGACCGGTGGCGCGCCTGGTGCAGGCGGCCGGCAGGGTGGCCGGCGGCGACTTGAGCGCCCGTGTGGACGCCGACAGCGACCCCGAGGAAATCGCTGTCCTGTCGCGCGCCTTCAACAGCATGACGCATGACCTGCAAGCCCAGCAGGAGGCGATCAGGGCCGCCCACGAGGACGCCGAGCGACGACGGCAATTCATCGAGACGGTGCTTGCCGAGGTCAGCGCCGGGGTGATCGGCCTCGACGCAGACGGCCAGATCTCTGCCGTCAACCGCCAGGCCGAAGCGCTGCTGGGCTTGGCTGCGGCCGATGCGCATGGCCGCCGCCTTTCCGAAATCGCTCCCGAGATCGCCGCCGTCGCCGCCCAGGACGGTCGCGGGGCCGAGGCGGAAGAGGAGGTCGACATCGTTCGGGGGCGGGAGACGCGGCGCCTGCGGGTGCGGGCGAGCCGCATCGCTGACGGCCAGGTGCTCACGTTCGATGACATCACCCGCCTGGTGACCGCCCAGCGCAACGCCGCCTGGCGCGACGTGGCCCGTCGGATCGCTCACGAGATCAAGAATCCGCTGACCCCGATCCAGCTATCGGCCGAGCGGCTGCGGAAGAAATACCGCAATGATATTGCACCCGCTGATCTGGAGACCTTCGACCGCTGTACCGACACCATCGTGAGGCAGGTGGGCGACATCGGCAGGATGGTTGATGAATTCTCCGCCTTCGCCCGCATGCCGGCGCCGAAATTCACCGAGCAGGATGCCTCGGAACTGCTCCGAGCCGCGGTCTTCGCCCAGCGGGTGGCCAGTCCAGATATCGATGTCGAACTCGAAGAGCCTATCCCAGAGGTCCGGCTCCTGGCTGACGAGCGCATGCTGGGGCAAGCTCTGACCAACGTCCTGAAGAACGCCGCCGAGGCGGTGAACGCGCGCCGCGCATCGCGGACCAAGGGCCGGATACGCGCCCGCCTGGTCTCCGGCGGCGCCGGTGTGGAGTTCGAGGTCGAGGACAACGGGGTTGGCCTGCCCGCCAAGGACCGCGACCGGCTCACCGAACCCTATGTGACGACCCGCGAGAAGGGCACCGGCCTTGGGCTTGCGATCGTCAAGCGCATCTTGGAAGACCACGGCGGCGAGCTGGAACTCACCGACGCTCGTGAGGGTCCAGGGGCCTTGGCGATCCTGCGGCTTCCACCCTCGGCACGGGCTCGGCCCGCACCGAAACCCGAAACAGTGACGGCTTAGAGGACTGCATGATGGCGTCTGACGTACTTGTGGTCGACGACGAGGCGGACATCCGCGAACTGGTCGCCGGGATCCTCGCCGACGAGGGCTATGCGGTGCGCACGGCCAACGATTCGGAGTCTGCATTGGCCGCCGTCCGAGCCCGCAAGCCCGCGCTCCTCATCCTCGATATCTGGATGGCCGGAGGTGGCATGGACGGGCTCGAGCTGCTGGACATCGTCAAGCGGCTGGACAGCGATCTGCCCGTGATCATGATTTCCGGCCACGGCAACATCGAGACTGCAGTCAGCGCCATCAAGCGAGGCGCCTATGAGTTCCTTGAGAAACCCTTCAAGTCCGACCGCCTTCTGCTCGTCGTCGAGCGCGCCCTGGAAGCCGCCAGCCTACGCCGCGAAAACCGTCGCCTGCGCACCCAGGCGATTACGCCCGACGGCATGACCGGCAGGTCGATGGCCGCCCAGCAACTGCGCCAGATGATCGTCAAGCTGGCGGGCGCCAACAGCCGCGTGTTGATCTCCGGTCCGCCTGGCTCGGGCAAGGAGACCGTGGCCCGGTTGATCCACGCCGCTTCGGGTCGCACCCGCAACGAGTTTGTGCCCATCAGCGCTGCCGGCATGACGCCTGAGCGGATGGACGTCGAGCTCTTCGGTCAGGAGGGCGACGACGGGCGTACCGCCAAGGTCGGTGTCTTCGAGCGCGCCCACGCCGGCACGCTCTACCTCGATGAGGTGGCCGACATGCCGCGTGAGACGCAAGGGCGGATCCTGCGGGTCCTGGTCGACCAGAGCTTCCGGCGGGTCGGCGGCGACTCCGATGTCCACGTCGACGTCCGCGTCGTTTCCTCGACATCACGCGATCTGCGCGAGGAGATCGCCGCGGGACGGTTCCGGGAGGACCTGTTCCATCGCCTGAACGTTGTGCCGGTCAATGTGCCGGGCCTGGCGGAACGGCGAGAGGACATTCCTGAACTGGTCGAATATTTCATCGACCGGATCAGCGAGGCCACAGGCATGCCCAGGCGCAGGTTGGCTGATGACGCCTTGGCCACCCTGCAGGTGCGCGCGTGGCCGGGGAACCTGCGTCAACTGCGCAACAACGTGGAGCGGATGCTGATCCTGGCGTCTGGCTCGCCAGCCGAGCCAATCACCGCCGATATGCTTCCGGCCGAAGCGATGGTCACCGACCAGGCCATTAGCCTGGGCGCCGAGCGGATGATCGCCCTGCCGCTCCGCGAAGCGCGCGAAGTCTTCGAGCGGGAATACCTGAACGCCCAGATGCTGCGGTTTTCGGGCAACATCTCGCGCACGGCCGCCTTCATCGGCATGGAACGCTCGGCCCTGCATCGAAAGCTTAAGTCTCTGGGCCTCTCCGGCGCGCGGGCGCTCGAGGAAGAGCTCAGCTGATGGGGCGCATCGCCTACGTCAACGGCCGCTTCGTCCCGCACAGCGAAGCGGTCGTCCACATAGAAGACCGCGGCTACCAGTTGGCCGATGCGGTCTACGAGGTCTGGGCGCTGTTCGACGGCAAGCTCGCCGACGCCGAGGGCCATTTCGCGCGGCTGGAGCGCAGCCTTGGCGAACTTTCGATCCCCATGCCGATGACGCGTGTGGCCCTGACCCTCGTGCTCAAGGAAGCTGTGCGGCGCAATCGGGTCCGTGAGGGCTCGATCTATCTGCAGGTCAGCCGTGGCGTCGCACCGCGCCAACATGCCTATCCGAGCGATCCCTTGCGGCCCGCTGTGATCATGACCGTAAGCCGCGTCGACCGCGTGGCCGACGAATTGCGAGCCGCCAAGGGCGTCAGCGTCCTGACCGTGCCGGAAAACCGCTGGGGGCGGGCCGACATCAAGACGGTGGGCCTGCTTCCCAACGCTATGGCCAAGCAAAAGGCCAAGGAAGCCGGCGCCATGGAAGCCTGGTTCGTCGACGACCTGGGCTTCGTCACTGAGGGCGCCTCCTCCAACGCCTGGATCGTAGACTCCGACGGGCGCCTGCGCACCCGCGACACGAACGCCAACATCCTGCGCGGGATTACCCGCCACACCCTGCTGAAGATCATCGGCCGTGAGGATCTGCCCGTGGATGAGCGCCCGTTCACCCCGGCCGAGGCCATCGCCGCCAAGGAGGCCTTCATCACTGGCGCCGGCAGCCTGGTGCTCCCGGTGATCGCCGTGGATGGTAAGCCGGTGGGTGAGGGGAGCCCGGGCCCGGTGGCGACGAGGCTAAGGCGTCTCTATATCGAGCAGGCGAAGGCTGCGGCCATTTAACTGCTCGCGCAGCGATTGCGCCTGTCGCAAAAGCCGGTCTAGCTAACTTGCGTGTGTGGGCGGCGCTTTGGTCGCCCGTCAAAAAACCAAGAGGCGAAAAGCCGTGAGCGAAAAGAAACAGAACCTGCAGGACACGTTCCTGAATAGCGTGCGAAAGTCCAAGACGCCGCTCACCATCTTCCTGGTCAACGGAGTCAAACTGCAGGGTGTCGTGAGCTGGTTCGATAACTTCTGCGTGCTGCTGCGCAGAGACGGCCAGTCACAGCTCGTCTACAAGCACGCCATATCCACCATCATGCCGGCACAACCCGTGCAGCTGTATGAGCCAGGCGAAGACGACAACGATTGAGTTCCTCCAAATCCCCTTCGCGGTCGATTGACCGCGAGGCGCCTGTCCAAGGCGCCGTCGTCATCCATCCCGACCGCGAGGGCCGCAACGCCTGGCGCGAGGCGGAGGCGCGGCTGGAGGAGGCCGTCGGGTTGGCGCTCGCTCTCGACCTGGAGGTTCGCGAAACGCTTATTGCGACCCTGCGCCATTTGACGCCGGCTACCCTGTTCGGAAAGGGCAAGGTCGAGGAAATCGGCAAGCTCATCGAACTGGCCGACGCCGACGTGGCGATCGTGGACGACAGCCTGACGCCGGTGCAGCAGCGCAATCTCGAGAAGGCCTGGCAGGTCAAGGTTATCGACCGCACAGGGCTGATCCTGGAGATCTTCGCTCGGCGCGCCCGCACCCGTGAGGGGCGCCTGCAGGTTGAGCTGGCCCGGCTCTCCTATGAGCGCTCAAGGCTGGTGCGCACCTGGACCCACCTCGAGCGCCAGCGCGGCGGATTCGGGGTGATGGGCGGGCCGGGTGAAACCCAAATCGAGACCGACCGGCGGTTGCTGGCCGACAGGATCGGCAAGCTGAAACGCGAGCTGACCGAGGTCCGCCGCACGCGCACCCTGCAGCGCTCGGCGCGCAAGCGCCATCCGTACCCGATGGTGGCCCTGGTGGGCTACACCAACGCCGGCAAGTCGACGCTCTTCAACCGGCTGACCAACGCCGAGGTCGTGGCAGAGGACATGCTGTTCGCCACCCTCGACCCGACACTTCGGATGCTGAAGCTACCGGACGGACGGCCGGCGATACTCTCCGACACCGTGGGCTTTATCTCCGATCTGCCGCACGAGCTGGTTGAGGCTTTCCGAGCGACGCTCGAGGAGGTCAAGGAGGCCGATGTCGTCCTGCACGTCCGCGACATCGCCAGCGACGAAAGCGCCGCCCAGGCGGGCGACGTCCGCATGGTCCTGGAGCGCCTCGACGTCGACATGGAGGATCGGAGCATCCTGGAGGTCTGGAACAAGCTCGATCTCCTGCCTAACGACGACCGGGAGATTGTCGAAGGCGACGCCCGTCGCGCGCACCCGCCGGCCATCCCTCTTTCCGCGGTCACAGGGGAGGGCTGCGCCGAGCTCTTGGAAGCCATCGCCGCACTCGTCGACGAGGCCCCTGCCGTGGACGTCTTCACGCCGGTGGGCGAGGGGGCAGCCATCGCCTGGCTCTACCGCCACGGCCGCGTCCTGGAACGCCGCGACGGCAAGGACGGCTCGGTCCGCCTGGCTGTAAGCCTCTCGGCCCAGGCGCTGGGCCAGTTCGAACAACAATTTCCAGGGGCTGAGGTGCGGGGAAACTGATCGCCCGCGTCGCGATCGCGGGTGGGGAAGGCGCCCTAGCTCGCCGCCTTCTCCGCTGCCTTCGCCTCGTCCCAGAGTGCGTCCATCTCGGCGAGGTCCGATTGGTCCGGGGTCTTGCCGCGCTCCGCAAGTTTCCGCTCTATGTACTGGAAACGTCTTTGGAATTTGGCGTTGGTGAAGCGTAGGGAATCCTCTGGGTCAACCTCCAGGGTGCGTGCGAGATTGGCCACCACGAACAGCACATCGCCCATTTCCTGGCGTGCCTTTTCCAGGTCACCGGCGGCAATCTCGGCCTCCAGCTCTCCTACCTCCTCATGCAGCTTGGCGAGCACGTCCTGGACGGTCGGCCAGACAAACCCCACACCAGCTGCACGCTTGGAGAGCTTCACCGCACGGGTGAGGGCGGGCAGGCCCACCGGCACATCGTCGAGCAGGCTCACCGTGCGGCCCTTGCCCTGCCGCTCGGCCGCTTTCAGCGTCTCCCAGCCTTCCTTCTGATGGGCGAGGGAGGCGTAGGTCTCCTCGGCGAATACGTGCGGGTGGCGGCGAATCATCTTGTCGTTGATGGCGCTTGCCACATCGTCAAAGGCGAAGGCGCCCTGTTCCTCGGCCATGCGGGCGTGAAACACCACCTGCAGCAGGAGGTCACCGAGTTCCTCTCGAAGGTCGGAGAGATCGCCCCGCTCGACGGCGTCGGCGACTTCGTAGGCTTCTTCGACTGTGTAAGGCGCGACGGTGGCGAAGGTCTGCTCAAGGTCCCACGGGCATCCGACTTTCGGCTCGCGAAGGCGCGCCATGATCGCCAACAGCCTGTCTATGGGCCGCAGGTCAGCGGACGGAGCGGCTTTGGACATGGGATTCCCTAAGGAGATGGCGGCCCAGGATCAGACCGCGCGCCGTTCCCTTAGGCAAGCCGGCGAGAGCCGTCCTCGGCCGATCGTTCAGCGACTTGCGACCAGATCTCCGTGGGCGAGTCGAGAGGCGAACCGCTGGAAGGTATATAGCGCGTCCGCCCAGGTCCCGCCGAGCCTGGCGTAGCGGACATCCGTCTCGTAGTAGCTGAAGCCCAGCGGCCGCACCGCCCCGTCAGGCGCGACGGCGCGGCCCTCGATGGCGGCCCCGCCGAGCCCGAAACTCAGGTAGGAGAGCCCAGGCCTGTCGCCGAGCTGCTTGAAGGTCGGCCGATTGGGTTGGGCATCGAGCAGGACAAGTTCGATCCGCTGGCCGTCGTAGGCGCTGGTCCTTGCGAGCCGCCTCTCAACAGTACGGAGGAGGCCAAATGCGAGGTCGTCCACCTCGCGCTCGCCGAGGGTCGCAACGGCCTTGGCTTGCATCTCGGGGCTCAAGGTGACTGTCACCGCGGCGGGCGCCGCAAACGCCGTGGTGGCGCTGGCGGCGAGAAGGGCGGCGACGACCAGGGTCCGCATTCCGATATTCCTTCTGGCGCCCTCAAGCCTAAGGTAGGAGGTCCAGCCGTCACTGCAACGGGACAAAATCTATGCAGGCTCAGCATGCGCTGGACCGAGCGATCTGGAATGCGCTCAACAGTCGTCAGGCGGGCTTGGCCGAGGGCGACGGCCGAGCGTTGAGGTATGCGCCCGACTATGGGCTGTTCGCGGCGATCGCGGACAACTCGCCCGAGAGCCTTGCGTCCCTGAGCGCGCTCCTGCCGACGCGCGGCGAAGTCGCGCTCGTGGAATTGCAGGACCCGCCGCCGGTTCCCGGCTCGATGGTCGTCTCGCGCGCTCCGGTTTGCCAGATGGTCGCCGAGCGCCTGACGTCGGCTGAGCCGCCACCGTTCGAGATCGTCCCACTGACCGAGGCCGATCAGCCGCAGATGTTCGCACTCGCCAGGCTGACTCAGCCGGGGCCGTTCTTCGCGCGCACTCATCAGCTCGGGGAGTTCGTCGGCGTGAAGGAGCAGGGGCGCCTGGTGGCGATGGCCGGCGAACGCATGCAGCCCACCGGCTATACCGAGGTCAGCGGGGTCTGCACCGATCCCGAGCATCGCGGACGCGGCTATGCGGGCGCACTGATGCGCGTGGTGGCAGCTCGCATACTGGCGCGGAATGAGACGCCATTCCTGCATGCCTACGCCAGCAATATCGGCGCGATAGGGCTTTATGAGTCCCTCGGCTTCACCCGCCGCCGAGAATTCGCCATGACGGCGTTGCGGCGGGCCTAGGCTACGCTTCAGGTGTTACAGCCAAAGGACCCCAGCATGCCCCGTTCTCCTGACTTCCTCGGCGCGACCGGCATCGGCGTCAGCGACCTGGCCGCATCGGCCGAATTCTACAAGGCCGCGCTCGGCATGACCCAGGCCCAGACCTTCAAGCTGCCGCACATGGACGAGATCGTTTTGACCCATGAGGCCCGCAACGCCGTGGTGCTCATGCACTGGACCGACGGCTCGGCGCGCAACTACCGCGATGTTCCGGTGAAACTGGTGTTCTATGTCACTGATCCCACTGCAGTGGCGGCACGGATCCGCCAGGCCGGCGGCGCTGTCACCCTTGAACCCGCCCCACATGCCTCGATGGGTGGGGCGATCGTCGGAATGGCAAAAGACCTCGACGGCTATGTGATCGAATTGCTCCAGGCGCCTGAACCGAAGGGATAGGGCGCGTCGTCGTCAGTCACCTCGGTCTGGAGGTGCGTGTCCGCGCTTGAAGCGTCGGTAGACCACAATGCATTGTTTTTATTCTATAACACTTCCCATCGTCGCGGCCGCCCCAGACCGGGCGTCCTTGTGGATCCTCCCATCCTTCATGATGACGACGAGGTTCTTGTCCGGATTGGCGAACAGATTGAGATCCTGGAGCGGATCGCCTGCCACCACGAGCAGGTCGGCGTAGGCGCCATCTTCGATGACCCCAAGCTTCCCTGGATAGGGATTGCGCGGACCCGACAGCGCGAGAAGCTCGGCGTTGCCGGCCGTCGCCATCCTGAGAGCCTCGGCGTTGCTGTACCAGCGCGACATATGGCTCAGCAGCACCCCCTGCCGCTCGGTGACTTCCGACGAGAAGAGCAGGTCGCTTCCCCACGCCGTCTTTATCCCGTACTTCCGGGCGTATCCGTACATATTGGGCGTCCCGGCCAGCACCTGCAGCAGATTGGTGCGGCTCTGGCCGGTCATTGGCGCGTTGTCGCTCTCGTCGATGAACGGCTGGGTGCTTAGCCACACGCCTTTGTCCGCCATCAGCTTGGCGGTCGCCTCATCCATCAGGTGACCGTGCTCGATGCACTGGACTCCGGCCTCGACCGCCCTTCGGATGGCGGCCGGCGGATAGGCGTGCACCGCGACATAGGTGTTGCGATCAGCCGCGGCTTCGACGCCGGCGCGCAGCTCCGGCACGGTGAAGGTCGTCATATCGAGCGTCGTGCGCGGCGAGGCGACCCCGCCGCCGCCAACCATCTTGATCTGCGAGGCGCCCAGGAACAGCTGCTCGCGCACGCGCAGGCGCACCTCGTCAGCGCTGTCGGCAATGGCAGCGGCGCCCATGCTTTCGATTTGGCTCTGAGGTCCGCCGGGGCTTCTGGGTACATCCGAATTCATGCGCATGTCGCCGTGGCCGCCGGTCGTGGTGACCACCGCCCCGCACGGATAGATGCGAGGACCGACGGCCAGCCCGGAATCGATCGCCTTCTTCAGCGCGAAGGAGGGTCCGCCGAGGTCCCGGACGGTCGTGAATCCTCGCATCAGCGTGCGTTCGGCCTGGGCGCCGGCGGAGAGGAAGATGAAGCCGACATCGGCCGTCATCAGTTGCACCGGGCTGAGGCTGGAGAACATCACGTGCCAGTGCGCGTCGATCAGGCCCGGCATCAGCACGCGCCCGCCACAATCGACCAGCCCCGCGCCCTCCGGTGCGCCCTGGCCCGCCGCCGCGACCTCCTTGATCCGTCCGTCCTCGATCCTCAGGCTCTGGCCGCCGCGCAAGCGGGGGGTTTTGCCGTCAAACAGTTGGAAGTTGGTCACGATGGTCGGGGGGGTAGCCCGCGCCGCCTGCGCGTAAGCTGTAGGGGCGAAACCGAGGCCCGCAACCGCGCCTGCGAGCATGCCACGGCGAGAAAGCTCGTGGGTGATCCGTTGATCGGCGTATCGAAGCGTCGGTTGGCAGCAGGTGCAGCTCGCGGCGCCCGCGTCGGCCTCGCCGTCTGTAACGCAAGCAAACATCGGTGACCTCACTATCGGACGACGACGCCTGCCGACGCCCCCGGCTAGCATTGGCCCGATGCGTGGCGCGACGGATGAGCATGGGAAACGCCGCCTCGCTCGCCGAGCGTGACGAGCAGAGGAGCAGTGGGTCAATCAGGCGGAACACCTAGATGCCCGGGTGGCCATGGCCCCAGACGAACTGGTACGTCGGTCCCATATCGTTCCATTTCTACGATCCGGAGACGGACCGCATCTACGGGTTCTATGTCGTGCAAACCTTGGCGATCCTACCGTGGCGCCGCCCGGAGATCACAGGCCGAGCGCCGTACACTTGGCGTTCCTCGACGGGCCACTGCCTGCAACTGGGGTCGAACTCGGTCGTCGCCTTCGCGCCAGGATCCGGACGGAACTTGGGCGTTCCGCCTGGAAGCAGACCCTGCCAATGACGGCGCCGGGTAGTGATTGGCGGACCTATTTTGCGCCAGGCTTTTTTGCTCAAGGGAGGGTCACGCGGGTAGGGGTGAACGACCCGTGGAACGGGCCCGCGAACGGTCATTGGCGCCGCGCCGCGAAGGCGACGCTCGGGCTCATGCCGGAACGCATTCTACGCAACGTCCACCTCGGTCGCGAACGGTCATCGGCAGAGGGCCGGAGGGCGGATGTGCCGGACGGCAGGACGGAGTGGAGAACCGTCCCTCCCGGAGCTTGCAGACCTAGCGGGCTATGACGGGCGTCGCCTTTGAGTGAGCGTCCTCGTAGCGCGCGCCAGCCAGGCACCCGAAGCCCGCGCCACCGGGTTTCCACCCAACCTCGGTCGAGGGGGCCTAGACGCGCCCTTGCTTGTGGCGAATCGACCTTCGCGTACTGTGCCGACGGTAGCCGGGGGGTATAAATGCACAGCACGTATCGCAGAGCAGGGGCGCTAGTCGCGCTCTCGGCGTTCACGGTAATGACATTCGCCGGAGCTCAGGCCCTCTCAAAAGCCGCGGCCTATGATTTGGTTATCGAAAACGGGCGGGTCATGGACCCCGAAACAGGCACCGACCGCATCGCCGACGTCGGAATCGCCAAGGGCAAAATCGCGGCCATCAGCAAGGCACGGCTGAGTGGAAAGCGGCGGATTGACGCCAAAGGCCTCGTGGTGGCGCCCGGCTTCATCGACCTCCACTCTCATGCTCAATACGCTTTCGGCTACGATCAGCAGGCGCACGACGGAGTCACGACTTCCCTGGAGCTGGAGGCAGGCGTGTACCCAGTGGCGCCCTTCTATGCGGCGCGCGCTGGCAATACCCGGATCAACTACGGCGCCAGCGTCGGCATCCAGGGCATCCGCACCAACATCAAGACCGGCATCCGGGATAACACGAGCCAATCCTCCTCGGCCGTCATCGCCCGCAAGGCCGAGTGGGCGGAAACGACCTTCACGCCCGCCGAACGCGAGCGAGAACGCGCCATGTTCCGCGAAGAGTTCGCCGCGGGCGGCCTGGGCATGGGCGTACTCTACGAATATCTGCCTGCGCTCGGACGCGATGAGCTCTACGAGCTCATGCAGGACGCCGCGGCGGTGCATGCGCCGGTGTTCGTCCATGTCCGCGCGGCCAGCCACGCCGACGTCGACAACCTGATGGCGCCGATGCAGGAGATGGTCGCCGATGCGGCGTCCACCGGCGCCTCGGTGCACATCTGCCATATCGGTTCGAAGAGCCTGTCGGCCATCGTACCCGTGCTGGACATGTTGGACCACGCAAGGAAGCGCGGCGTGGATGTCAGCACGGAGGTCTATCCCTACGACGCCGGATCGACGGTCATCGGAAGCGCGCTGTTCAACGAAGGCTGGCGCGAGCACCAGGGCGCGGACTTCAAGGACATCGAATGGCCGCCGACCGGCGAGCGGATGACCGCCGAGAGCTTCACGAATTTCCGCCGCGAGCAGCCGCAGGCGTTCGTGATCCTGCACACCATTCCGCCGAAGACCGTGGAGGTCGCCATCGCCCATCCGGGCGTGATGATCGCCTCGGACGCCGTGCCCTACGCCAACGGCGCCGGCCACCCGCGCGGCAGCGGTACCTTCGCCCGTGTCCTAGGAGTCTATGTCCGCGAGAAGCACGCCATCACCCTGATGGATGCCCTCGGCAAGATGAGCCTCTTGCCCGCCAAGCGCCTTGAGCAGGTTTCGCCCGCCATGCGCCACAAGGGCCGCGTGCAGGTGGGCGCCGACGCCGACCTGACCCTGTTCGATCCCGCCACGGTGGCAGACCGAGCGACCTATGCCCATCCGATCCTGACCTCGACCGGCATCCCCTATGTGATTGTGGGCGGCGTCCCGGTGGTCGCGGAGGGCGAGATCGTCAAAACGGCCTTTCCAGGACGGGGCGTGAAGTCGGGAAGCTAAGACCGCGCAGAGTCGGGCTCGCCAACATCAGCCTTCGCAACCTCGATGCCGGCCTTCGATCCATCGCAGAAAATGATCGAAGGCGAATGACCGAGCCAGTACCGGGCCGAAAGGGAAGGGTGTCGCCCGTGGCACGCGGTGACATTCGTCCTACTATCGGAAGTCGGTCAGGAGTCGGCCGCCGTCAGGATCGGAACCCAGTCCTGCCGGGAGCCCAGCACGCGCAGAACGGCCATGTGGTCGTCGGCCGGCACATAGACGATCAAGCGGCGTTCGTGCGTGTGGATGCGCACCGGCGGATCGAACTCGAGCCGCTCTCGGGCGAGCGTCGGGAACGCCGCGATGGTCTCAAAGACACGCGCCAGTTCATCCGTGTAGTGATCGGCCTGCGCGATTGACCAAGTCTCTGCCGAGTAGCGCCAGATGTCTTCAAGGTCGGCAAGGGCTTGCGGCGTAAGACGAGGAGGCTTCACCTCATCGAACGACATGGCGCTCGCGCATGCGCAGCTTGAATTCCGACGCGTCGAACGGCTGCGCCTCACCGCTCTGAAGGCCCGCGGTGATCGCCGCCTGCAAGATGCCTATCGCCGCATTGCGCTCCTGATCCTTGCGGATCAGATCACGCACATAGTCGCTGGCGTTTCCATAGCGCCCGTCTTCAGTCTGACGTTCGACCCAGGCCTTCATGGGCGCAGGCAAGGACACGTTCATCGTCGCCATAAGCGTCTCCATTGGTGGCTCACCCCTAACGCCTCCCGCAAAGATTGTCAAAAATATTGGCAATCATTGCCAATCTCAGTAGCTCGACGCGTGATGCCGGGAAGCTCCCGAAGCTTCTCTGCGGCCAAGTTCGGACCAACTCAGCGTACTTTTTCAGGATCACCGCTAGGGCCTGCGCGGACCGGCGTCCGCCGGTTGCCCCAGTCCCCAGAGCTCTGCGGCCGCAGAGACCGTCAGTCGGCCGCTCGTCAGATCGCGCAGCACCTCAAGCCCGATGGCTCGCCGTCGCTCATGATCCGAAACGTCACCCTCGTGGCTCCCATCCAGCCCAAAACACGGGGGAAGGGGTGCCACTTCTAACGAGCCCGGGAGACATTTGCACTTTGCGGCTACACCAATCTTGCGCCTAAGGAATATTATCGGAAATAATGATACTCCGGTAATGCCAGATTCCGAAATAGACGCGCCTGTGGTGGATTGCCTTCGGATTTTGGGCAGTTGATCGTGCGGAACTCGCCGGCCAGCGTGAGGCTTGCGGTCAAGCTCTTGGTTAGGCGGCCTTGGCCACATGCACTTCAACGTGAAGGCCCGCGG
>NZ_DASXNL010000145.1:0-3507 GCF_036495085.1 Phenylobacterium sp.
GCCTTCGAGGGCCTGTCGCGCGTTCTGCGGACGACGAGCGCGCGGACGCTCGATCAGACGGCCGACGCCGCGCCCCACATCTCCGACCTGCAGTTCACCGAGAGCTACCGTGTGCCTTTCCCGTTCAGCCCCGCCGTGAAGACGCATTTGCCTGCAGGCTCGTTTCTCGCCTCGTCGAACGGCGTCCAGGTCACCGATCTCGACGGCAACGCCTGCTACGATCTCACCGGGTCGTACGGCGTGAACCTGCTCGGCTACGATTTCTACAAGGCGTGCATGGAGCGCGGCATCCGGCGCGTGAGCGCGCTCGGCCCGGTGCTGGGCTCCTACCCGCAGCTGGTCGCCGACAACGTGACGCGCCTCGCCCGGATTTCCGGCAAGCAAGAGATCTCGTTCCACATGTCGGGGACGGAAGCGGTCATGCAGGCCGTTCGCCTCGCCCGCTATCACACGCGGCGCTCCCATCTCGTGCGTTTCTGCGGCGCCTATCACGGCTGGTGGGGCGACGTTCAGCCCGGCGTCGGCAACCCGGTGCCCGCCCACGACACCTACACGCTGGCGGAAATGTCCGACGCCACCCTGGCCGTGCTGAAGAGCCGCCACGACATCGCCTGCGTGCTGGTCAATCCGTTGCAGGCGCTGCATCCCAACATCGGGGCGCCCGCCGACACGACCCTGGTCCACAGCCGGCCGGACGCCAGCGTCGATCGCGCGGCCTATTCGGCCTGGCTGAAGGCGCTGCGCGCGATCTGCAGCGAGCGCGGCATCGTGCTGATCTTCGACGAGGTCTTCGTCGGCTTCCGCCTGGCGCCCGGCGGCGCCCAGGAATATTTCGGCGTTGCGGCCGATATCGTGACCTACGGCAAGACCGTCGGCGGCGGTTTTCCCGTCGGCGTCGTGTGCGGCCATCACCGCTTTATGAAGCGCTTTCGCGAGGACCGCCCGGCCGATATCTGCTTCGCGCGCGGGACCTTCAATTCCCATCCCTACGTCATGGCGGCGATGAACGAATTCCTGCTCCATCTCGAGGGGCCGGAGATGCAGGTTCTCTATCGCGATCTCGATGCCACCTGGGCGGGGCGGGCGACCTCGCTCAATCGACGATTGGCCGAGCGCGGCCTGCCCCTGCAGGTCGCGCACCTGTCGTCGATCTGGACCGTCTGCCACACGAAGTCGTCGCGCTACAATTGGATGCTGCAATATTACCTCAAGGCCCAGGGCCTGGCCTTGAGCTGGGTCGGCACCGGCCGGCTGGTCTTCAGCCTGAATTTCAGCGATGCCGACTTCGAGTCCGTGGCCGAGCGCTTCCTGGCCGCGGCCGAAGCCATGCGCCGCGACGGCTGGTGGGAGACCGGCGCGCTGGGCACCGACCGGGCCATCAAGCGACGCATCCTGCGCGAGATGCTCGCCCATGCCGTGGCCCCGCGCCTGCCCGGGAGGCGCTCCCTAGTGCCGACGATCGCCGAAGAGCCAGTCACGACTGTCACCCCGAGCGCAGCGAGGGGCCTTTAAGGCCATGAGCAAAGGTCCCTCGCTGCGCTCGGGATGACAATGGGACCTGTCTCCAGCACTTGTGAGTCCAGGGACTAGACGCCCGCCTTTGAGGCCTCGGCGGGAAGTTCCTCGACGCTCTCCTCGCACAGGGCCTCGGGCATCGGGTGGGAGACCGCGCCCGCCGCCCGCTTGCCCGCCAGGAGATGGAGCGGGGCGCGGTGGTAGAGCTTGATGTCGTGGAAGGGATCGGTGGCGATCTTGGTGGCCCACACCAGGCCGGTCTGAAAATCCTTCAGGACGAACAGCTGGATCGTTCGGAAGGCGATTCCGCCCAGGCCCACCACCAGCCAGACTTCGCCGACATGGCGGATGAACTCGGCCGTGTCGGCATGGGGGACGAAGATCCCGAGCAGCGTCGGATCGAGGACCAGGAGGAGAGGCGAGGCGGCCCAGACGGCCAGCAGCACGAGCTTGCGCTTGATGTTGTAGCCGACCTTGATCTCTTCCTTGTAGTCGTCGGTGGCCTGGTTGACCTGGTCGTAGCCCCGCGGCTCGAAGAAGAGGTGGCCCACCTGGCGGGTCGTCATGGCGACAAGCCAGCCGATCAGTGCGGCCATCGCGGGATCGGAGAACGCCATCATATAGGCGCAGAGGAAGCTCGTTGCGCTCACGAAGTGAAGCGACTGGTTGACCTTGCTGTGATGATAGTAGCGATGGTCGTCCCAGCGCTGCACTTTCAGTTCGTTCAAGAAGCCACTCATGGGTGCTTTCCTTAGCTATGGAGGGGAAGCCGAGGTCCGTCGTCGGAGGGGCCCGCGTTGCCGGCGGGCGCTGTTGCTGGGCTGCGCCAATCGTAAGGTGTCACTTTCGGGATTCTTGGCACTTTCAGGCGGGCAGCTTGGCTGGCGGCAGGACCGCACCGGGGGAGGGACGACCGTTGCACACCGATTACCAACGTACAGCGCTGGCGTTACGGTAAAGAGACGGCTCCGCCGGGCCCCGGGGCGCGCGCGTCGACCCCCGGAGAAAGCCTAGGCGAGCAGGCGCCAGATTGCCCAGCCTGTCGCCCAGCCGAGCGCGCCGATGACGGCGGCGATCAACGCCAGCGGGATCAAGGGATGGATGTTGTTCAGCCGGCGGATGAGATTGCACAGGAATCCGACGGCGACCTGCGGCGGCGTGCTGGGACTCTTGGAGTATTCCATCGCCGCCTTCACGACGTAGAACACGCCGGTGTTGGCGGCGAGCGCGGCCCGCCCCAGGAGGGCCGCGTTGCGGCGCGTGACCAGGTAGTTGCACTTGAGAAGGATGCGCTGGCGGTCGGCCGGGTTGTAGTGCCCCTCGACCCAATGCAGCTCGCGGTGAAAGTCCATCAGGCCGAAATCGTAGGTCGCAAACGCCTTCTCGACCCGGCTGTCGCCGAACACGACCTTGTAGGTCGCGTCGGACTGCAGGTAGATCAAGGCGCGCACGACCACGCTGGACGACAGGAAGCGCAGGTTGCCGTCGTAATGCCGGTCGAACAGGCCCTGGTCCCCGCCATGATCCTTGTTGTAGTTGGACATGTAGAGCTCGTCGGTGTGCTTCATCGGCGCCACGACGCTGCCCGCCGGGACCCGGGCCCCGATCAGGGAGGCGATGAGCTGGCTGTCGCGCAGGCGGTCGATCTGCTCGATCACCGGTCCGGGCAGGGTGCGGACATAGACATGCTTGGACGGCCGCTTGGCCAGGTCCTCGCGATAATGATCCTCGACCCATCGGGTCAGCCCGTCGATCACGGCCCGGTCGGCGCGGTCGTCGAAGCGGCCGACCGTCGCGGGAAAAAGCCGCGAAACCTGGTCCTGCGGTCCGGACTCCGCGCTTTCACCGGCCCAACTCGATGTGCTGCTCATGGGTTCTCCTTCTCCTTATGGTTTCTCGCGGGCCGCATAGCAGCGATACAGCGCCCAGGCGCAGGCGACGGCCGCCGCGCCCAGCAGCGCGGCCACCAGTGTGACGGGCAACGTCTCTTCC
>NZ_DASXNL010000146.1:0-31122 GCF_036495085.1 Phenylobacterium sp.
CTCGCCCACCGCGCCCGCCGCCCGCGCCGCCAGGATCACCGACGAGCCGATCAGGCCGCAGCCGACCACCGCCATCTTTGCATAGACGGGCGTGCTCATTGCTTCATGAAGTCCGCCAGGGCCTCGACAAGCGCCCGGTTCTGATCCTCCAGCCCGATCGTCGCGCGCAGGTGGTCCTCAAGGCCGTAGAGGTGTGCGCTGCGCACGAGGACGCCGCGCGAGGCCAGGAACACCTCCGCCTCCGCCGCTGTCCGCCCCGCAGTCCTGGGGAAGCCCACCAGGACGAAATTGGTCGCCGAGCCGCCGACCACCTCGAGGCTGAGGCCGCCGAGCTGCTGTGTCAGCCAGGGACGCCAGATTTCCACAAGCTCCAGCGAGGCGCGCTGGAAGTCCTCATCGCCGAGCGCCGCCACGGCAGCCCGTTGGGCCGCGATCGAGGTATTGAACGGCAGCCGGATACGGTCCACGGCCGCGGCGATCTCGGCGGGCGCATAGCCCCAGCCGATGCGCAGCGCCGCCAGGCCGTGCAGCTTCGAGAAGGTGTGGGTGACGACGACGTTGGACGCCGTGCGCGCCAGGTCCAGACCGTCGTTGAAGGCTGGGTCGGAGGCGAACTCGCCATAGGCCCCGTCCAGCACCAGCACGACGCTGGGCGCCAGCGCCTCGTGCAGGCGGCGGATTTCGGAAAATGGGATCCAGGTGCCCGTCGGGTTGCCGGGATTGGCGAGGAAGATGATCCGGGTGCGAGCATCGACGCATTTCAGCAACTCGTCGACGTCGATGCGGTAGCCCGGCTCCGGGGCGAAACGCACCTCAGCTTGGCAGGCGTAGGCGCCGATGGCGAAAGCCGCAAAGCCGTACTGGCCCTGCACCATGTTGTCGCCCGGCTCCAGGAAAGTCTGGTTGAGCAATTGGAACACTTCATCCGAGCCGCAGCCGAAGATCAGCCGCTCGGGCTCCAGCCGGTAGCGCTCGGCGACCGCCGTGCGGATGATACTCGCGCGTGGGTCCGGATAGATGTGCAGGCTCTGCTCGGCGCTTTCGAAGGCCGCCTGCGCCATGGGGCTGGACCCGAGCGCGTTCTCGTTGGCCGAGAGCTTGATCGGCTGAGCGAAGCCTTCGGCCTTGGCCTTGCCCGGGACGTAAGGGTGGATGTCCAGGATTCCCGGCTTGGGGAGCGGTCGCGTGGCGGCGGCGCGGTCTAGCGGGGGAGCATCTTGGGACATGGCAACGCGGGTGTGGTGGAGCCTTGAGGCGGGCTCGCCTCTTACACGTCCAGCGGCGCGGGCGCAGCCCCGATCACGCCGGTGAGCTTGCCAGGCGCGCGGGCCAGGCGCGGATCGTCCGCCTGGTAGAAGCCCGAGAGCATGAAGAGCTTCAGCCCTCCGGTCTCGGCCAGCAGCGTTGCAGCAACGCCATCGCGGCTCAGCGTCTCCTCGACTGATGCAGCCGCCTGCGGGGCGTCTGTGACCCAGAAGGTGTTGTCCGCGCCGGTGGGTTCAACCTCGACCTCGGCGACAGCGAGGGCCGAGAGCGGACCCCATGCAGCCAGGCAGGGCAGGGCGGCGAACACCTTCAGCTTCGGCTGGGCCAGCAGCCGGCCCCACCAGACGCTATCGGGCGTGAGCGCGCAAACCGCGACGCCGCCCTGCGCCCGGGCTGCGGCCAGCGCGTCCTCCGGCTTGGCGACCTGGCGGAGCGGCGGGGCTGCGCCAAAGCGAAGGCGGGCGACTTCGACGGCTCGGGCCGCATCACGCCCGCCCCAGACGGCCAGATTGAAAGGGCCCTGCGTGGCCAGGCTGTCGCCGATCAGTTCCCGCCAGATCCGCACGATCAGGGCTGAAGAGGCCCCCTTGCGAGGGCCGGCCAGCAGCCGCCGCAGCAGCAGGGCTTCGCGGCCCGGACGCAGGCCGAAGCGCCCGACGTCGCCGGCCGCCGCTTTGGCGGCCGCTACGTCGTGCGCCAGGCCCGCACGTTCTCCCACCAGACGCAGTAGTTCGACATCGATAGCGTCGATCCGCTGCCGCACCTCCTCCAGCGAGGGCGTCGGTCGGGTCGCGGTGGGCTTGTCTTGGCCCTCGGCCATTTTCTCCCCCAAACTGAAGGATCGCGACCTAGGTCATTGCAGGCGATGGCGCAATAGGGCCTCGCGCCGCAATAAAGTTGCAGAGGAAACCAGTAGGGCTGCCGCTTACAATTCGGCTGACGCCGGCGACGCCCGCGACCAGGGGCTATGCAGGAGAGGCGTTAGCCCCCGTGGTCACGCCGCCGCCGCGGCCGCGGCGTCCGCCTCGCCCAGCGCCTCCTGCAGGGCCGCCAGCAGGTGTTCCGGCTTCATGGGCTTTTCAACGACGCCGTTCATCCCGGCGGAGAGGTAACCCTCGGCATCTTCCGGCTCGGCGTTGGCGGTCAGCGCGATGATCGGCACGGCTCCGGGGGCTCCTGGCAGGGCGCGGATCGCGCGGGTCGCGGAGACGCCATCCATGACCGGCATCTTGATGTCCATCAGGATCAGGTCGAAGCGTCCGCCGCGCGCGGCCTCCAGGGCCTCGGCGCCGTCGCAGGCGGACTCCGAAGTGCAGTCAAACATTTCACAAAGCGCCTGGGCGACCATGCGGTTGGTGGCGTTATCGTCGACCACCAGAACGTGGACCGAACGCTCGGCGGCCTGCGGGGCTTGGGCGGGAGTCTCCTCGGTCGTGGGCAGCGTCACCTCGAAGATGACGGTTTCCGACGCCGCGCCTGCCCCTTCGCTGCGCAGCACACCGCCCATTCCGTCGACAATCTGACGCGCGAGCACGACGCCGATCGCCACCTCCAGGCCGAAGCGGCCCTCAACCTCGCGGACGCGGCTCTCCAGATCCTGGGATTCCCAGGCCGGATCGCGGGCGCCGCGCACGCGGCCCTCCAGGCGGACGCCCTCGGGCGTGACGACCGTGCGCAAGCTCGCCTCGACAGCGCCGCGGCGCATGCTGGCCACCGCCTCGCCGATGAAGCCGTCGAACACCTGCAGAATCCGCGGACCGTCTCCTATGGCGCAGGCCTCCGGATCGCCGTCGTATGCGACCAGCAGAGTGACCCCGCTCATCGCCGCCGCCGGTTGCCAGCGGCCATGGACTTCATCCACCAACTCGCGAAGCCGCAGGGGCGCAGGCTCCAGGCTCAGGCCAAGATGCGTGACGGTTCGCAGGTCACGGGCCGCCTCGAGCAGGTGGCGCACCCCTGCGGCGGCTTCTGCGACACCGCTGACGCAGGCCTCCGCGTCGGGGGCCAGTCGCTGGCGAGACAGCTGGTCCGTAAGGGCAAGCACGCCCTCCATCTGCTGGCAGATGTCAACGGTGACGCGGTCGAAGAAGAATGTGGACAGGGGGGACATGAACAGCCGCAGGTTTTGTGACGCGTCGCAGCTCCACCATGGCGCCAAAGCGCTTCGGAGAGGTTAAGTGACACCACCGCCGCCGCCCTCGCCATAGCGGACTACCATCAGGGTCGGCCTTTCGATTTGGCTTCCGATCGCGCATATGGAGCCGATGATCGACCAGGCCGGCGCCCTTGTGCTGTTCTCGGGCGGGCAGGACTCGAGCGTCTGCCTGGCCTGGGCGCTCGGGCGATATGCGCGCGTGGAGACCGTGGGCTTCGACTACGGTCAGCGCCATTCGATCGAGCTTGAGGCCCGGGCCGCGGTCCGAACCCGTATCGCCGAACGGTTTCCCGCCTGGGCGCCCAGGCTCGGCGAGGACCATGTGCTGGAGATGCGCGGTTTCGGCGCTGTCGCACACTCGGCGCTCACCGCCGATCGGGCCATCGAGATGACCAGCAAGGGGCTGCCGTCGACCTTCGTCCCGGGCCGTAATCTGGCTTTCTTCGTCTATGCCGCGGCGCTGGCCGACAGGCGCGGCCTGGGCGCCCTGGTCGGAGGGATGTGCGAGACGGACTTCTCCGGCTACCCCGATTGCCGGCAAGACACCCTCGAGGCGATGCAGGTGGCGCTCAACCTCGGCATGGCCCAGGATTTCGTGATCGAGACGCCACTGATGCGGTTGACCAAGGCCGAAACCTGGGCGCTCGCCAAGCAGCTCGGCGGCGAGGCGCTTGTGGAGCTGATCGTTGACGAGAGCCACACCTGCTACCTCGGCGAGCGCGGAACCCTGCATCCCTGGGGCTATGGTTGCGGGACGTGTCCGGCCTGCGACCTTCGTATTCGCGGTTGGGAGGCCTGGACGGCGCAGGGCCGGCCGGCGCTCCGCCCATGAGCTACGCCGTCAAAGAGATCTTCCTGACGCTGCAGGGCGAGGGCGGCCAGGCTGGACGCCCGGCGGTCTTTTGCCGCTTCTCCGGCTGCAATCTCTGGTCCGGGCGCGAAGCCGATCGGACCCAGGCGGTCTGCAAGTTCTGCGACACCGACTTCGTCGGCATGGATGGCCCGGGCGGCGGGCGGTTCGCTTCGGCTGAAACGCTTGCAGAGGCCGTGGAGGCCGCATGGCAGGGGGGAGAGGACAACCGCCTTGTCGTGCTGACCGGTGGCGAGCCGCTCCTGCAACTTGATGCGCCATTGGTCTCGGCCCTGCATGCGCGCGGCTTTTCACTGGCGCTGGAGACTAACGGTACGATCCCGGCGCCGGATGGCGTCGACTGGATCTGCGTCAGCCCCAAGGCCGACGCCGCGCTCGCCCAGACCCGGGGCCAGGAGCTCAAGCTCGTCTACCCCCAGGACGGGGTCGATCCGGCCCGTTTCGAGGGGCTCGCGTTCGAGCGGTTCGCACTCCAGCCGATGGACGGCCCCAGGCTCGCAGAGAACACCCGCGCGGCCATCGCCTATTGCCTTGCCCATCCCCGGTGGCGTTTAAGCGTCCAGACCCACAAGTACCTCGGCATCGCCTGAGGACCTCACCGACGCGGGCGACGCCTGCCAGAGACCAGATGAGTTCCACCACTTTCGAGATCACCAAGGCCGCGACGTTCGACGCGGCGCATCACCTGCCGGCCGGTCCAGCAGGTCCTTACACGCGCCTGCACGGCCACTCGTTCCGCGTCGAAGCGACGGTGCGCGGCGAGGCGCTGGGCGCCGTCGGCTGGGTCGCCGATCTGGGGGACCTGGACCGGGCTCTGCGCCTGGTCGCCGGTGAACTCGACCACGGGCTGCTCAACGAGAAGCCCGGGCTGGAGAGCCCAACGCTTGAGCATATCTGTCTGTGGTTCGCCGAGCGCCTGAAGCCCGACTTCCCGGGCCTGTCGCGAATAGTCGTTTCGCGCCCGACGGTCGGGGAAAGCTGCGCGCTCAACCTGAGCTGAGCACGAACCTAGGCTCCGGCCTTGTCGTCTTTCTTGGACTTGCCATCGGGGATAACCGCCCCGACGGCGGCGCCGGCGCCGCGCACAGTCGCGCTCGCGGCCTTTGCCGTGACACCGACGGCCGTTCCTGCCACCCCGACGGCTGCGCCGGCGACACCCATCGCAAGGCAGCCGGACAACAGCGCGCACGTCGCTGCGAGCACGGCGGCGCGCAGGGCTGCGGCTGAAAGCGTCATGGCGAGAACTCCCCGAAGGCGACCGGGACACTGTGCGGGGAAAGCTGCTGAAAGAAGGCGCCGCTAAGCTTTTGCGCCTGCGGCACTTCGTTGCGCCCCGTCGCCGTGGCGGCGCCAGGGGCCCTTGAAGTCGACGTCGGCGCGCCGTCGTCGGTCAGGGCCGAAATAGTCGTCCGTCCGCACAAAAGCCCGCGGATGGTCGATGACCTGGTTCAGCCGCTCGACGACGACGCGGGCGGTAAGCGGTTTGGCCAGGAACTCGTTCACACCGGCGTTGCGCGCGTCATGCACCCGTTGGCGGGTCGAATGCCCAGTGACCATGATCACCGGGCACATATGGCCTGGACTGTCGGGCGAGTTGCGAAGCAGGCGCACGAAGTCGATGCCGTCGAGCGGTTGCATCGACAGGTCGGTGATGACGATGTCGATCGGGTGGTCGCGCATCATCTGCAGGCCCTGTGCGCCATCGCCGGCTTCGCGGATTTCGCGCACGCCGAGCGCCCGCAGAATCTCCGCAAGCAACAACCGCATGTGATGGTTGTCATCGACGAGCAGGACTTTCAGCAGGTTGTAGCGCAAGGGCGATCCAGCATCCGACGGCGCCTGTCGCCGGGCGCTGATTCGGTACGGCGCAGCTTCAGGTAAAGCTGATTAAGTTCGATAAATCCTGTGGGTCAACGGAAATTCCTTCGCCAGGTCATGAGCTTAGGTCCCAGAGGTTGATCGGTGAGTCGGATGCAACCATGCGTATACTGACCGCCCGTCAGCCCGTCGTCAGTCGCGCCCGGTCTGGCCTCGGTGGCGCAGGAACGCGTCAGCCAGCACGCAAGCCACCATGGCCTCCACCACCGGCACGGCGCGAATACCGACGCAGGGATCGTGACGGCCCTTGGTGCGCAACTCGATCTCCTCGCCGGCCTCATTGATGCTGCGGCGCAGCGTGAGGATTGAGGAGGTGGGCTTGAACGCAACACGTGCTGTCACCGGTTGGCCGGTGGAGATGCCGCCCAGGATGCCGCCCGCGCTGTTCGACAAAAACACCGGTCCGTCGTTGCCCGCGCGCATCTCATCGGCGTTCTCCTCGCCGGAAAGCGCCGCCGCCGCGAAGCCTGCCCCGATCTCGACGCCCTTGGCGGCGTTGATCGACATCAGAGCGCCGGCCAGTTCTGCATCGAGCTTGCCGTAGACTGGAGCGCCCCAGCCGGGCGGCGCGCCAAGCGCCTCCACGGCGACGATGGCGCCGGTCGAAGAGCCGGCCTTGCGGATGGTTTCCAGGTGCTCTTCCCAAACCGGGACCATCTCTGGATCGGGACACCAGAAGGGGTTTGCCTCGGTCTGGCTCCAATCCATGCGCTCGGGCGAAACGGCGTGCGGCCCGATCTGCACGACTGCGCCTCGGATCTGGACCCCGGGCAGGATCTTGCGGGCGACAGCGCCTGCGGCGACGCGGGCGGCCGTCTCGCGCGCCGACTGGCGGCCGCCGCCGCGATAGTCGCGCACCCCATATTTGGCGAAATAGCTATAGTCGGCGTGGCCGGGCCTGAAGGCGGTGGCGATCTCCGAATAGTCACGGCTTCGCTGGTCGACGTTGTCGATGACCATCGAGATCGGCGTGCCGGTGGTGACCTGGTCGGGATGCCGCTCGTCAGCGAAGACGCCTGACAGGATGCGTACCGCGTCGGGCTCCTGGCGCTGGGTCACGAATTTTCCCAGGCCTGGCCGCCGTTTTTCCAGCCAAACCTGAACATCAGCCTCGCTGAGCGGGATGCCGGGCGGGCAACCGTCGATAACGCATCCCAAGGCCGGGCCGTGACTTTCGCCCCAGGTGGTGACGCGGAACAGATGGCCGAACGTATTGTGCGACATGGCCGGGCTTGTAGCGGCTTCGCTGCGCGGACGCCAACCTAGGGCGCGCCGAGCGTCCGCTTGAAGAACCCGAGCGCCATGTCGATGGCCGCCTGGTGTGTCGCATCCTGCGGAACCTTGGCTGTGCAAACCGGGACGGCAGCCGTGCCGGCCGCGGTGCAGGTGCTCAGGAAATCATAGTGCCCGACGCCTGGGAGGACCTTCAGTTCGGCATGTGGGATGGCCTTGGCGGCCACCAGGCCATTGGTGTCGGGGGGAGCGACGGGGTCGGCGTCGCCCAGGATGATCGCCACGGGGGTCTTCATACGCGCCAGGCCTTCCGGAGGCAGCGCCTGGACAATGGCCGGCGCGATGGCGAAGACTGCCCGGACGCCCGGGATCGTATGGTCGTCGCCCGCATGGGCCCCCTCGGGCGCCAGCTCAGGCGAGGCTGCGGCGCGCTGTTCATCGTCCAGGTTGATCGCGAACTCCTTCTGCGGGGCGCAAACGCCGTCGGCGGGATGTGCGCGGCAGAAGGCCAGGAAGCGGGTCATGTCGACCTTGGCGCCGGCGCTGACCAGCGAGGTGAAGCCGCCGGCTGAGAAGCCCGCGACGCCAAGGCGGTGAATGTCGAGGTGTGGGGCGATCGTGGGGTCGGCCTTCACCGCCTCCAGCGCCGCCCGCAGATCCTGCGCCCGGTCCCACGACAGGATCGCGCCTGCCACCGTCATCTTATCCAGGCCGTTGTTGCCCGGATGATCGACGGCGACGACCACGTAACCTTCGCGCGCCAGGGCTGCGCCGAACCAGGCCATCATCCGCGCGGTTCCGCCGAAGCCGTGGGAAAACAGGATCACCGGTCTGGGCTTGGCATCGGAGAATGGGGCGTCCTGGGCCACGGCGCCCACGATGAAGAACGGCTTGCCGGGCGGGCCGATATCGATGCGCTGTTCGACCGCCTCCTTGGCTGCCGGATACCAGACGGTCACCCGCACCGTGGCCTTGTGGTCGGCGTCGCGCAGGACGGCAGTGGCGTCGGTCGCCTGCAGGTGGCGCTCACCGACCGGGCCTGCATGCGCCGCAACGGCCGCGCTCAGTGAGGCGACCACTCCAAGGAGGCCGAGGATGAGCCGCATCGACGTCTCCGCTCGCTGATGTCGGGCGGATCGTAGGCCGGCTTGGCCGTCGGCGCCGCGTAAATCGCGATCATGCCGTCGCGCGGCCCTAGGGCGGCCCCATCGCCTTGCCGAACAAGATCAGAGCTTGCTCGAGCGCGGCGACATGTGTCGATCCCTGCGGGACCTCGGCGGCGCAGATCGACCCCTCGCTGGCGCGCGCCGCAGCCGAGCAGGTGGCAAGGAAGTCGTAGTGGCCGACGCCGTGCAGGGCCTTGAGCTGGACGCGCGGGATAAGCCGAGCGGCGGCCCCGCCGTTGACGTGCGGCGCCGCCACTGCGTCTGCGTCGCCCAGGACGATGGCGACGGGGGTGGCGATCGCGGCCAGGCTCGCCGGGTCAAAGGCCTGGACGAAGGCTGGCGCCATGACGAAGACGGCGCGCACGCCGCGGATCGAGTGATCGTCGCCGGCGCGGGCCGCCTCACCGGCGAGGTCGGGCGTGGCCAGCGCCGCCGTCGCCTGCTCGAGGGTCACCGGGAATTCCGGCTGCGGCCGGCAGACGCCGTCGTCGGGGTGGGCGTCACAGAAGTCGCGGAAATGCGCAAGGTCAGTCCGCGCGCCTGCGGCCTCCAGCGCGGTGAAGCCGCCGCTCGCGAAGCCCGCGATGGCCAGGCGCCTCACGTCCAGGTGCGGGGCGATCGCCGGATCGGTCCTCACCCGTTCCAGGGCCGCGACCAGGTCCCCGGGGCGATCCCAGAAGAGGGCGGCGCCGGGGATTGTCATCTTGTCCCGGCTGTTGTTGCCCGGATGGTCGACCGCGATCACGACGTAGCCTTGCTGGGCCAGGATGGTGGTGAACCAGGCCATCATCCGGGCCGAGCCGCCGTAGCCGTGCGAGAACAGGATCACCGGCCGAGGGCGGGCGTCGGCGAAGGCGGCGTCGGGCGCGGCCGATCCCACGTAGAACAGCGGCTGGCCGGGCGGGCCGATGTCGAGCGACTGCTCCTCGGAGCCTTCGGCGGCGGGATACCAGACGGTCACCCGCACAGTGGCCTTGTGGTCGGCGTCGCGCAGCGCGGCGGTAGGATTGATCGCCTCCAGATGACGTTCGCCCACCGGGAAGGCCTGGGCAGGGGCCGCGAGCGCAAGGCTGAGCGCTCCCAGCGCAAGGGCTGCGAGCTTGGAAAGGCGCATCGACGGCTCCCGGAGAATCGTGGCGCGAACCTACGCGAGCCGCGGGCCTCGCGCCGCCCAAATCAATTCCGGCTTTACCGGTTTACGCCGCCCAGGCCGCGGCAAAGCGGCGCAGCAGCGTCCGGGCGGCCGAGTCGGCTTGCCCGACCTTCGGGGCGAGCCGCAGGAAGAGATGGCCCTGGCTGTGAGCGCCGCGCGGAGGAAGGCCCTGGCCAACCAGGCGCACCAGCTTTCGCTCCCCGGCCTTCTTGGTCAGCCACACGACGCGCCGGCCCAGCGGGGTTTCCAGCGCCACGCGCCCCCCCTCCTCGAGCACCCGTGGCGCGATGGCGACGCTGATCCAGAGGTCGTCTCCACGGACCAGGATCTCCGGGGTCCCGCGTACGACAACGTTCAGCTCGGCGCCGCCGGCGCGGACCGTGTCGCCGCTGCGAAGCCCGGCCGGAAGTCGCAGACGCTGGCGCCGACCGTCGGCCGACATCCGCTCCAAAGCGCCGCCGCGAAGCGCCAGCAACGGACTGATCTCGAGAACGCCCGGCTCCGGCGCGCGCGCCGCCGGCGGCTGGATGATGCGGTCGGATTTGGCCTGCACCCCCTGGAGGCGGTGATAGGCGGCGACGACCAGGCGGAAGCGCTCCGCCCCGCCTCCCGGGCGGTCCGGGTGGGCCTGCTTGGCCGCCTCGCGAAAGGCGCGGCGCAGTTCGCCCGCGCCGGCGAGCGGGCCCACGCCCAACACCTCGCGGGCAACCTTCAGGGAAATCGGGGGTCCGGACGACATCGCCGCCTAGGATCGCTGCGACATCGTCAAGGCTCGGTTAAACCTCGCGAAGGTCTTCGGCCTTCGGCTATATCGGTGGCGATGACCGACAAGACGCTCATTCCGCCATCGCCGTCCGAGGACGACTATGTGCGCCAGGTGGCGGCGGCCGAACCGCTGCCGATGCTCAGCGAGACGGATCCCTTCGCGCTCTTCGACGCGTGGCTGAAGGAAGCCCTGACCAAAGAACCCAACGACGCCAACGCCATGTCGCTGGCCACCGTCGACGCAGACGGCCTGCCGGACGTGCGCATGGTGTTGCTGAAGGACGCCGATGCGCGAGGCTTCGTCTTCTATTCGAATCTCGAGAGCGCCAAGGGCCGTGAGTTGGCGGCCAACCCCAGGGCCGCACTGCTGTTCCACTGGAAATCGTTGCGTCGGCAGGTGCGGGTTCGCGGGGCCGTGACGCCGGTCTCGGACGCGGAAGCCGACGCCTACTGGGAGACCCGTGCGCGCCCGGCCCAACTCGGCGCCTGGGCCTCGGCGCAGTCACGCCGACTGCCTGACCGGCTGGCGCTGGAAAAGAAGATCGCCGAGTTCGGGATGAAGTTCGGGCTGGGCAAGGTCCCGCGCCCGCCTCACTGGTCGGGTTTTCGCCTCGCACCACAGGCCATCGAATTCTGGCGCGACCGGCCGTTCCGCCTGCACGAGCGCCTGGTCTTCATGCGCGCCGGCGAGGGCTGGACGACGCACAGGCTGTTTCCTTGAGCGGTCCCTCCGTGACGGGTCCGGAGGAAGCCGAACTCGTCGCCTGGCTGAAGGCGCGCTCCGAGCGCACGATCGAGACCGCCTGCGCGCGGATCTTCCTGGCTGGTGATATCGCCTGGAAGCTGAAACGCCATGTCGACCTGGGGTACGCCGACTTTTCCACGGCCGAACGGCGGCGATGGGCGCTGGATCGCGAACTGGAGTTCAACCGGCCGCAGGCGCCCGACATCTACCGGAGGGTGCGGACCATCACCCGCGGGGCGAGCGGGGAGCTGTGCTGGGACGGCGCGGGCGAGGCGGTTGACTATGCGCTGGAGATGCGCCGCTTCGACGAGGCTGCCGTGCTGGCGGTCAACCCGGGCGCCATCGACGGCGAGATGGCCGAGGCGCTCGGCCGCATGATCGCCGGCTTCCATGCACGCGCGCCCTTGCGGCCCAAGGGCGGCTGGAGCGCGCTCGCGTTCACGGTCGGATCCAATGCCGAGCTTCTGTCCGACCTCAGCGACCAGCTGGAGCGCCACCGCGTCGAGCGGCTGATCGCGGCGACCGCAATTGAGCTCGCACGCCAGCGACCGCTCCTGGAGGCGCGGCGAGACGCAGGTTTCTCGCGGCGCTGCCACGGCGATCTGCATCTGGCCAACATCCTGGTGGAGGACGGTCGACCGGTCTTGTTCGACTGCATCGAATTCAACGACGTACTGTCCGACCTCGATGTCCAGTACGACCTGGCGTTCCTGCTGATGGACCTGGACTTTCGCGATCGCAGCGATGCGGCGGTGCGCGTGCTTTCGGCCTACCTCGACGAGGCGGCGCGGTGCTTCCCGGTTGAGCTTTGGGAAGGCCTTGCCGCACTGCCGCTGATGCTATCGGTTCGCGCAGGCGTCAGGGCGCACGTGGCGGCCCACGCCGGGGACCTGGCGCTGTCGCGGGCCTACGTGGAAACGGCGATCACCCATCTGTCGCCTGCGCCACCCGTCCTGGCGGCGGTGGGCGGGTTCTCAGGCACCGGAAAATCCAGCTTTTCGCGGGCCGTGGCGCCCGGCCTGGGGGCATCGCCCGGCGCTGTAGTTCTGCGCACCGACGAGGTCCGCAAGCGGCTGGCCGGCGCCGGTCACGTCGATCGGCTTTCGCGCGAGATCTACACGCCGCAGTTCTACGCCAAAGTCTACGAAACCATCTTTGCGACCGCCCGCGCCCTGTTGCTGGCCGGACGGGCCGTGGTGCTCGACGCGACCTTCACGGAACCGGCGCTGCGGGACGGCGCCGAGGCCTTGGCCGCCGAGTGCGGGGTTCCCTTCCGGGGCGCCTGGCTGGAGGCGCCGCTCGAGACGCTCGAAGCTCGCGTGGCGGCGCGCGTGGGGGACGCATCGGACGCCACGCTCGACGTCCTGCATGACCAGATCGCCCGCCACGGCGGCAAGCCCGTGGCCTGGCCGAAAGTCGATGCCACCACGCCGACCGATGTGGCCGCAAAGGCGTGGCTGATGGACGCAACAGCCTGAGCTGAAATAACCCTCCCCATGGGCGATCGCGTTGCTTATAGGCCAGGGTAGAATTAGCCTGTCGGAAAGACTGACAAGGGTTCTTTGGGGAGAACTGGCCGATGCTTGGCCTGATGCAGAATTGGCCGCTAACGGTCGACAAAATCCTCGATCACGCCGCCATCTGGCACAGCGAACGCGAGGTCGTCAGCCGCTCTATCGAAGGCCCGGTCGTGCGCACGACCTACGCGGAGGTCCAAATCCGGGCCAAGCGCTTGTCGAATGCTCTGAAAGGCCTGGGGATTCAGCCGGGCGACAGGGTCGCTACCCTGGCCTGGAACACCGCCCGCCACGTCGAGGCCTGGTACGCCGTCATGGGTATGGGCGCGGTCTGTCATACCTTGAACCCCCGGCTCTTTCCGGAGCAGCTCTGCTACATCATCAATCACGCCGAAGATAAGGTCATCTTCACCGACCTGACGTTCCTGCCGACGCTCATGGAACATCGCGACAAGATGCCGAGCGTGAAGCATTTCGTCGTCATGACCGACGAGGCGCACATGAAGGGTGTGTCCCTGCCGGGGGCGCTGTGCTTCGAGACCCTGGTGGCCGAGAATTCCGCGGACTACGTCTGGGGCGCCTTCGACGAGAACACGGCGGCGGCGCTCTGCTATACCTCGGGCACAACCGGCAATCCCAAGGGCGTACTCTATTCGCACCGCTCGAACTTCATCCATACGCTCGTGACCATGGGCAAGGACGTGATGGGGATTTCGGCGGTCGACACGGTGCTGCCTGTGGTGCCGATGTTCCACGCCAACGCCTGGGGCCTGGCCTTCTCCTGCGCAGCGGTCGGTGCGAAACTGGTGATGCCCGGCCAGAAGCTCGACGGTGCTTCCGTGCACGAACTGCTGGAGAGCGAGGCGGTGACCTTCTCGGCCGCGGTGCCGACGGTCTGGCAGATGCTGCTCACCCACCTTCGCGAGACTAACGGCAAGCTCACGACTCTCAAGCGTGTGGTGATCGGCGGCTCAGCCGTGCCGGAAGCCATCATTCGCGGCTTTCGCGACGAGTTCGGCGTCGACGTTACCCATGCCTGGGGCATGACCGAGATGTCGCCGCTCGGCACCTTGTCCGCCCCGACCGCCGAGATTGCGGCGATGGGCGCGGAGGAGCAGCTTCGCTTCAAGCTCAAGCAAGGCCGCGTGCCGCTCGGCGTGGAGATGAAGCTTGAGGACGATGCGGGCGAACGTCTGCCGCACGATGGGACCACGTTCGGACGCCTGCTGGTCAAGGGGCCCTTCGTCGTCGGCGGCTATTTCAAAGGCGACGGCGGTGAGATCCTGGACGACGAAGGCTTCTTCGACACCGGCGACGTGGCCACCATCGACAGCCATGGATTTATGCAGATCACCGACCGCGCCAAGGACGTGATCAAGTCCGGCGGCGAATGGATCTCCACCATCGAGATTGAAAACCTGGCCGTCGGTCACCCCAAGGCCGCGCTCTGCGCCGTCATCGGCGCCGCCCACCCCAAATGGGACGAACGCCCGGTGCTGCTGGTCAAGCTGAACCCCGGCGAAACCTCCACGAAGGACGAGTTCCTGGGCTTCCTGGAAGGCAAGATCGCCAGGTGGTGGACCCCTGACGACGTGGTCTTCGTCGACGACATCCCGTTGGGCGCGACCGGTAAGATCGACAAGAAGCTGATCCGTGAACGGATGAAGGGCTACGTCCTGCCGACCGCGGCTCCGGCCAAGGCCACGGCTTGAAGTCTTTCTACCCATTCATCTGGGCCTTCACCGGCCGGCTCTTTACTGGGGTGAGCGGAGCTATTTCTCGATGATCCCGCTCGAACCCGCGGGAGAGGCGGACCACCTGGATATCGTGGCCCTGACCAATCGGGCCTACCGGCATACCGGTCCCGGCGCCGGCTGGGCGGTCGAGACCTTCGTAGAGGGCGAACGCCTCACGGCCGAGCTTTTGCGCAAGGACCTCGTCGAGAAGCCCAAAGCCCAGCTGCTCGCTTGGCGGAGCGCTGAGGGAGAACTCCAAGGCCACGTCTGGCTGGAGCCGGCGCAGGACGAGCTCTGGTACCTTGGCCTGCTTACAGTGCGTCCCGATCGGCAGGACCGAAAGCTTGGGCGCACGCTGCTAGCGGCCGCCGAGGACTTCGCCCGCCAGCGCGGCGCGCGGCGCATGCAGATGGTGGTGGTCAACGTCCGCGACACGCTCATCGCCTGGTACGAGCGACGGGGTTATGTCCTGACCGGCGAGACACGGCCGTTCCCCTATGGCGACGACCGCTTCGGTCGGCCTTTGCGCGATGACTTGTGCTTCGTGGTCCTGGAACGCGCGCTCTAAGGGCGCGGGAAGCGCCGCTTCGTCATCCGATCGGGGTTTCCTAGACCAGCCGGTACTCGCTATCCGGCCCAGGTGCGCCATCGGTGACGATCCGGCCCTGGTGGGTGAGATGGATGATCCCGGCCAGCATCGAACGCGCGGCGGCCGGCCACAGGCGCTGGTCGACGTCGGCGTAGAGCCGCGGCACCAGGTCCTTGATGCGGCCCGGTCCCGCCTTCAAGGCGCCGAGGATCTGGTCGATCCGCTCCTGGCGATGCTCGGCGTAGGCGTCGATGAAGGGGGTCACGTCGCGGATCGGCGGGCCGTGGGTGGGCCACAGCGTCGTGAAATTGCGGGCGCGAATCCGGGCCAGGCTTTCCAGGTAGTCGCTCATGTCCCCATCGGGCGGGGTGATCACCGTGGTCGACCAGCCCATGATGTGATCGCCGGTGAGGCAGGCATTCTCCTCCTTCAGCGCATAGCAGATGTGGTTTGAGGTGTGGCCGGGCGTGGCGATCGCCTCCATCGTCCATCCAGGCCCGGAGACCTCGCCCCCGCCGCAAAGGCTGACGTCCGGGCGGAAGTCATCGTCGTGGCCGGCTTCCATCCGCGGGGCGTCGGGATCCTCGACATGGGGGTGGGCGACCGCGCAGCCATAGATGGGCGCGCCGGTCGCAGCCTTCAGCGGGCCGGCCAGCGGCGAGTGGTCGGAATGGTGATGGGTGATGAGGATGTGAGTGACGCGCTCGCCGGCCACGGCGGCCAGGATGGCCTCGAGGTGTTCCGGCAGGTCGGGGCCGGGGTCGATCACGGCGACCTCGCCTCGGCCCACGATGTAGGTCCCCGTTCCTGTGAAAGTGAACGGCCCGGGGTTGTTGGCCACCACCCGGCGGATCAGCGGTGAGACCTGGTCGCAGGCGCCGTACTCGAATTGGATGTCCCGGACATAGGGGATCATCCGCCGAGCACTCCTGACAGGTCGTAACCGGTCTGGCGCCCAAGGCTTACGAGGTCGCTGCGGCTCATGGCGCCGGACTTGGCCTGGCCGAGCGACCATGCGGTGATCGAGCGGTTGCCGGAGCGGCAGTAGGCCAGCACCGGTCCCTTCGCCGCCTCGAGCGCCTCGCGCACCGCGTCCACCTCCGCCGCTCCCGGCATTCCACGCACCGGCACGTGGACATAGGCCAGGCCCGCAGCCTTGGCCGCAGCTTCGATCTGGGCGCTTTGCGGTGCGGCCGGGTCCTCGCCGTCGGGCCGGTTGTTGATGATCGTGGTGAACCCCAGGCGGGCGGCCTCAGCCACGTCGGCTACGCCGATCTGCGGGGAGACGGAAAAGTCATCGGTAACGCGTCGGAAGTCAGTCATGGTTCACTTTCGCCCAGGGCGCGCTTCAGGCAAAGGGGAAGGCGGCCCTTCGTTGACATCATCGGGGGCCGATGGAACTTTCGCAATGCGCGGCCCCGTAAAGGCCCCGAGCCAGAGGCCCCCGCCGCTCCATGTTCCGCTTTATCGGCCGGCGTCTCCTGGTCGCAATCCCGACGCTCCTTCTGGTGGTCACGCTCGCCTTCTTCATGATGCGCGCGGCGCCCGGCAGCCCGTTTGATACCGACCGCAGGCTCTCGCCCGAGATCGAGAAGAACGTGCTGGCCAAGTACGGTATGAACAAGCCGATCTCGGCCCAATACGTCGATTATCTGGTGAACGTGGCGCACGGCGACCTCGGGCCGTCCCTGAAATACAAGGACAAGTCCGTCATCGAGATCCTCAGGGAGAACTACATGGTCTCCCTGAAGCTGGGCGGCGCGGCGATTCTGCTGGCGGCGCTCGTCGGCGTCAGCCTGGGTGTGCTGGCCGCGATGCGCCAGAACCGCAGTCTCGACTTTGGTGTCATGGCCGTGGCGATCCTCGGCGTCTGCATCCCGACTTTCGTTACGGCCCCGCTGCTTGTCCTGGTCTTCGCTTCGAAGCTTGGCTGGCTTCCGGGGGCGGGCTGGGACGGCGGCGCATTGGTCAATATGGTGCTGCCGGTCACGGTGTTGGCCCTGCCGCAGATCGCCATCATTTCGCGGCTCACCCGGGCCGGCATGGTCGAAGTGCTGCATTCCAACTACGTGCGGACCGCCCGCGCCAAGGGCCTGCCGGAACATCGGATCGTCACCCGACACGCGCTGCGCGCAGCCATCTTGCCGCTGGTGAGCTACCTGGGACCGGCGTGCGCCGGCTTGATCACCGGCTCGCTTGTGGTGGAGAAGATCTTCAACCTCCCGGGCCTCGGGAAGTTCTTCGTGCTGAGCGCCCTGCAGCGGGACTACACCGTCGTCATGGGCATGGTGATCTTCTACGCCGCCCTCATCCTGGTGCTGAACCTGCTCGCCGATCTGCTCTACGCCGTCCTGGACCCGAGGGTGCGGCTCGCATGAGCACCTCTTTGCTGGTTCCAGGCTCGCGCAGGGGCGCGCAAAGCATGGAGCGCGCGGCGCTCAAGGGCCGTAGCCTTTGGGACGATGCGCGCCGAAGGCTGATGGGCAACCGCGGCGCGGTGGCCGGCATGGTCGTGCTTGGTCTGCTCGTGGTTGCGGCCATCGCGGGCCCTCAGCTGACGCCCTACGCCTACGACCAGGTCAACAAGACCGACGTCTGGTTCGCACCGCTGCAAAATGGCCACCTGATCGGCACGGACGCGCTCGGACGTGATCTTTTGGCGCGCCTCTTGATGGGGCTTCGGGTCTCGCTCGCCATCGGTCTCGTGGCGACGTTCGTCTCGCTGATCATCGGCGTGGCCTGGGGTGCGGTCGCCGGGTTCATCGGCGGTCGGCTCGACGAGATCATGATGCGCTTCGTGGACGTGCTCTACTCCCTGCCTTTCATCTTTTTCGTGATCCTCCTGATGGTCACCTTCGGCTCCAACTTCATCCTGATCTTCGTGGCGATCGGGGCTGTCGAATGGCTGACCATGAGCCGGATCGTGCGCGGCCAGACGCTTACTCTGAAGCACAAGGAATTCGTCGAGGCTGCGCGCGCCGCCGGCCTGCGCCGAGGTGGCATCATTGTCCGCCACATCGTGCCCAACCTGCTCGGCCCGGTGGTCGTTTACGTCACCCTCACCATTCCGGCGGTGATCCTGGCCGAGAGCTTCCTGAGCTTCCTCGGCCTGGGCGTTCAGCCGCCGATGGCCTCTTTGGGCACCCTGATCGCAAATGGGGCGCAGGACATGGAGCTCGCGCCCTGGCTGCTGATCTTTCCCTCGCTGGTCATGATCGTGACCTTGATGAGCTTCAATTTTATCGGCGACGGGCTGCGAGACGCCATTGATCCAAAGGATCGCTGAAGGCCCGCTATTCCTCGCGGTGCGCGCGGAATGACACGTGATGGGGCAGCGAGAGAATGTAGCTGCCGAGCGAAGCCTTGCGGATTTTCACCGGATCGCCGGCCTGGGGCGGGGTCGTGACCTCATTGGTGTCCACCTGGGCCCACGTGGCGCCGTCCTCGAGCCGGATCACCCACTTGCCGGCGCCGTTCATGCGCGCGGCCGCCACCTTGCCCTCCATGGTGGAGATTTCCTCCGGCTTCTCGCCGCGCTCAAACAGCGTGATCGAGGGCAGGGTGAAGCCGAAAGCCTGTCGGCGAACCTTGCGTGCCTGTTCGCGATCCACCACCACGATGTCGCCCTTGGCCTCAGCCTGATCCATGGTCGCAGCGGCCCGGTCGTAACAGGCCAGGCGGGTCGGGCCGTCACTGATCTTGCGGCAGTCGAGAAGCTGCTGCAGCACCTGGGCTCGATCCGCGCTTGCCGGCGGCGGCGCAGCTAGCGTCGACGCCGATATCCCGGCGATCAAGACGCCCGCGGCGGCCAAGCGCGCCCGAGCTCCAAAGGCTCCCATCGGATCGATTCTCCAGAATGTTACGATAGCGCATTGAAGACTGCCGGCGTGACGGGTGCAATCGCCCGGTCGCACCCCCGGGTGAACTCGATTACGTCCTCGCAATCGTGGGACAAGAGCGTCGCCCAATCGGCTTATCCAGGGTTGAAACTTGCCGCATCTCTTCTGGCCCGCCGGATATGTGACCAGAATGCGACATGTCGCGGTCTGCAACATTGCAAAAGGCTAATGTGCGTTGACCCTCAGACGGATACGCCAGTAACTCCGAAATAACCGGGATCGGTCAGCGACCTCGGGAATGTTTGTTTGGGGGCTGGTCGGCCTTTCGAGGCGACCGCTGGAGGGTTTAGACCTTGAAAATCAATTCGACGCGGGAGCGCCTGTTGGCCTCCTCGATGATCTGCGGCGCGGCCTTCCTGGCTGTCTCCGCCACTCAGGCGAGCGCCGCCGCCGCCCCATCCGGGGAAGTTTCCGAAATCGTCGTCACCGGCACCCGGATCCCGTCGCCGAACCTGACAAGCATTTCGCCGGTGACCTCTGTCGGTTCCGCGGAGATCAAGGCCGAGGGTGTGGTCAAGATCGAGGACCTGGTCCAAAGGCTGCCCCAGTCGTTTGCGGGGCAAAACTCCAGCATTTCGAACGGCTCCAACGGCACCGCGAACGCCAACCTGCGCGGCCTGGGCGCGGCCCGGACCCTGGTGCTGATCGACGGCCGCCGTCTACAGGCCGGCAACCCGACGTCGGCCATCACGGCTGTCGCGGCCGACCTGAATTTCGTCCCGGCTTCGCTCGTCGAACGCGTCGACGTGCTGACCGGCGGCGCCTCGGCGGTGTACGGCGCCGATGCCGTGGCCGGCGTCGTCAACTTCATCATGAAGAAGAACTTCGAGGGCGTGCAGATCGACGCACAGTACTCGATCTACCAGCACAACCAGCAGAACCCGGACAACGTCCAGCAAGCGATCCTCAACCAACGCGCAATCGCCGCGGTGCCGGACAACTACGTTGTGCCCGGCGACTTCAAGGGCGGTGAAAGCGACACGGTCAGCCTCACGCTCGGCGTCAACGCGCCGGACGGCAAGGGCAACATCACCGCCTACGCCACGCACGTGAACGTCAATGCGGTCACGGCCAACAACTTCGACTACTCGGCCTGCTCGCTGAACTCGGGTACGACCTTCGTCGCGGCGAAGTGCGGCGGTTCGGGCACGGCCTATCCGACCACGTTCGGCGCCGCGTCCGGCACCTATATCGTCGACCCCGCCGGACCGGGGAACACCTTCCGCGCCAAGACGGCGCAGGATGTCTACAATTTCGCTCCGACCAACTACCTGATGCGCCCCGACGAGCGCTACAGCATGGGCGCCTTCGCGCACTACGAGATCACCCCCCACTTCCAGGCCTACGCCGACCTGATGTTCATGGATGACAACTCCACGGCTCAGATCGCGCCCGGGGGCATCTTCGCCGCCAGCGGCCCCGGACCGGGCGGCGCCTTCGCCATCAACTGCGATAACCCGCTGATGACCGCGACGCAGCAGCAGCAGCTCTGCGGCGCAGCCGCCGGCACAGCGACCAACGCCAACATACAGGTCGCGCGCCGCAACATCGAAGGCGGCGGCCGTCTGACCATCTTCGACCACCAGGAACAGCGCTACGTTGTCGGCCTGAAGGGCGATATCGGCGGCGACTGGAGCTACGACGGCTTCCTGCAATACGGCAAGACCTCGCTGCTGCAGGAGCAGGACAACAACTTCCTGACGTCGCGCATCAACCGCGCGCTGATCGCCCGCAAGAACGCGGCCGGCCAGATCGTCTGCCAATCGGTAATCGACGGCACCGACCCGTCCTGCGTGCCTTACAACAGCTTCCAGATCGGCGGCGTCACCAAAGCGGCGCTGGACTACCTGCAGTCGCCGACCTTCTCGGCCGGCAACATCATCGAGCAAATCGCCAACTTCGACGTCATCGGCACTTTGGGGGACAACTTCAAGAGCCCGTGGGCCAACGACAAGATCGGCGTCAGCGTGGGTTCGGAGTACCGTCGCGAGCACCTGGACTCCAAGTCGGACGTCCCGCAGGCGTCAGGCGACGTGAATGGCAACGGCGCCGCCAAGCCTCCAGTGAACGGCGGCTACGACGTCTACGAGCTGTTCGGCGAAGCCCGCGTGCCGATCGTTCAGGACCAACCCTGGGCGAAGGAGCTGACCGCCGAACTGGCCTACCGTTTCTCCGACTACTCCAACGCCGGCGGGACCAACACCTACAAGGTCTCCGGCGACTGGACGATCGTCGACGGCATTCGCCTGCGGGCCGGCTACAACCGAGCCGTCCGTGCGCCGAACGTGGTCGAGCTGTTCTCGCCCCAGAACGTCGTCCTCGACGGCACGGTCGACCCCTGCGCCGGCCTGGCGGCTGGCAACCCACTGGTTGCACGCTGCGCGAGCCTCTTCAACCTGACCACCGCCCAGGTGCTGGCGCTCGTTCCCGATCCGGCCCACCAGTATAACGGCCAGACCGGCGGCAACCCGAATCTGCGTCCGGAAACGGCCGACACCTGGACGGTGGGCGGTGTCTGGTCCCCGACCTTCCTGCCGGGGTTCACGGTCAGCGTCGACTGGTTCGACATCAAGGTGAAGGACTACATTTCCAACATTGGCGCCAACGTGTTGATCAATGGCTGCGTCGATGGCAGCAGCCCGGCCTTCTGCGCGCTGGTGCATCGTGACGCGATCGGTTCGATCCGGTCGACCCAAGGCTACGTGATCGACACCGTGATCAACCAAGGCGCGTTGCAGACCTCGGGCCTCGACGTCTCCGGCACTTACCACACCGGGCTCGAGACCTTCGGCATCCAGAACATGGGCTCGGTCTCGGCCAACTTCGTCGGCACCTACCTCGACAAGCTGGAAACCACCATCCTCACCGGCACCACGCCGGTTGACTGCGCGGGCTTGTACGGCGCGACCTGCGCGACCCTCGGCGGCTCCTTTGGCGTCAACCCGAAGTGGCGCCACACCCTGCGCGTCACCTGGAACACGCCGTTCGAGTATGGCTGGTTCGGCAACCTCGGCCTTTCGGTCGCTTGGCGCTACATCGACTCCCTCGACCTGGACGCTACGAGCAGCCAGCCTCGGCTGACGCAGGCGACCTTCCCGGCGACGGATGCCAGACTCGACTCTCGCAGCTACCTGGACCTGCTGGCGACCTTCAAGGTGAAGGACAACTATTCCTTCCGCGTCGGCGTCAACAACGTGCTGGATCAGGATCCGCCGCTCGCCGGCGCGTCCAACTGCCCGACCACGTCCTGCAACCAGAACGTCTGGGGCGGCTACGACAACCTCGGCCGTTACATCTTCGTGGGCCTGACCGCCGACTTCTAAGGCGAACGACCCAGATCAAAGAGATCGGGCGGCGGAGCAATCCGCCGCCCTTTTTCATGTCTGACGCCCATCTTGGCCGCCGAGCGAGGCGCAGGTAGAATCCGCCTCGGCAAGAAAGGCAAGTCCGGCGGTGGCGGAATTCAGATCGGGCCCGATCAAGCTGTCGCTTGGCGCCAGGCCGCGTGACGCCCAGGCCGATCGTGAGCAGCTGCGGGCCGTCCACGAAGCCCTGCGCGGCGGCGACATCGTGGCCGCCGCGGACATGGCCGAGGCCGCCCTGGCCAGGGGCCTCGAACATCCGATGCTCTTCAACCTGGCGGCTGGACGGCTGGAGCGCGAGGATCGGTTCGAAGAGGCGCTAGTGCTGCTTCTCAGGGGGCACGACCTGGCGCCCGACGACGTTGGCCTTCGCCAGGCGCTCGGCCTAAACCTGCATCGCCTCGAGCGCTATGCCGAGGCCCTGGCGCATTTCGGCGTCGTGGTCGCCGCCCACCCGGATGTTGCTGCCGGACACGCCGCACGCGGCGCCTCACTCGAGGCCTTGGGCGACATCCAAGGCGCAGGGACGGCTTACAACCGTGCGGTGGACCTGCAGCCGCAGAACCTGGCGGCGCTCTGTGGTCTTGCTTCGCTCGCCAGCCGCCGGGGCCGCCACGCTGAGGCTCGCGCGCTCGCCGAGCGGGTCGTGCAGGGGCAGCCGGACTACCCCGACGCGGTCATGATCCTTGCCCAGGCCGACCTTTCAGAGGGACGCCCCGGGGAAGGGGAAGCCCGTTTGCACCGCCTTATCGCCGATGAACGCGCCAACGCCGTCCAGCAGGCGCTGGCGCAAGGCCTGCTGGGCGACATCCTCGACGCCCAGGACAAGGTCATCGAAGCGTTCAAGGCCTATTCGACCTGCAACGCCGGACTGGCCAAAGCCTATGCCCCGCGGTTCGGCGCCAGTCCGACGACGTTAAGCTACGCCCGCGAGACGCTCGCTGTGGTCCAGAGGACGCCTGCCGCGGCTTGGTCTGCGAAGGGCGGATCGCCAGGCGCAGACGCCGCCGGCCACGTTTTCTTGATGGGCTTCCCGAGATCCGGCACCACGCTGCTCGAGCAGGTTTTGGCGAGCCACCCCGACGTCGAGGCGCTCGAGGAACGCGACACGTTGGCCGACGCGACGGCGATCTACGGTCGCCCGGAGACGCTTCCGGATCTCGCGACCGCCGGTGTTACCGAACTGGCGCGATTGCGCGAGGCCTATTGGCGGCGAGTGGAACGCGAAGGCGCACACCCGGCCGGCAAGGTCTTTGTCGATAAGCATCCGTTGAAGACGCTGCGGTTGCCGCTGATCGCCAAGCTGTTTCCGGATGCCAAGGTGCTCTTCGCGCGCCGCGATCCGCGAGACGTGGTGCTGAGCTCCTTCCGGCGTCGGTTCGGTATGAACGCCGCGATGTATCAGCTGCTGACGCTCGAGGGCGCGGCGGGGTTCTATGATGCGGCCATGCAGATGGGCGAGCGGCTCGGTCGGGACTTCGCGCTCGCGAGCCTGGTGGTCCGCCACGAGAGTCTCGTCGAGGACTTCGAATCCGTGGCCCGGGAAATCTGCGCGTTTCTCGGTCTGTCCTTCACAGACGCCATGCGCGATTTCTCTGACCGGATCGACGAGCGCGGCGTCGCCACGCCAAGCGCGGCCCAGCTCGCCCGCGGCCTCAATCCGGAGGGTATCGGCGCGTGGCGGCGATATGCCGAGCCCATGCGGTCTGTCCTGCCCACGCTTCAGCCCTGGGTCGAGCGGTTCGCGTATCCGAACGCCTGATCGCCTGATCCTCCGCTTCCGCTTTCGCGGCTTGCCGGGCAAGCTACGGGCAAAGGGAGCCAGAATGTCAGCGGAAGGATGGTCCAGGCGAAGCCTGGCCGCGGCGCTCGCGCCGATCATGCTAGCCGCATGCACGGCCACCGGCTCGCGCCGCGTCATATCGGTCAACCTGCTCGACACGGAGCCCAAACCCGAGCCGCCCACCCAAGCCGACGCCGGCGCGCAGTTGGAAACCGCCTTCGATGAAGCCAAGCGCATGGTTGTGCCGGTCTTCATCAACGGCAAAGGCCCTTTCGGCTTCGTGGTGGACACCGGCGCCAACCGATCGGTGGTGGCGACCGAGATCGCGACCGCCTGCGGCCTCGGCTCGGCCGGGCAGGCCGATGTCCATGGGATAGCCGGAGTCGAGCCCGCGGACCTCGCGACGGTTCGCCGCCTGGCGGTGGGCCAGGTCGTTTCCTCCAGCCTCGAACTGCCGGTCGTTTCTCGGGCGCGGTTGGGAGCCGACGGATTGCTGGGCGTCGACATCCTGCGTGGCCGGCGCATGTCGCTCGATTTCGCGCAGAACCGCTTCGAGATCAGCGCTTCGGGCGTGGGGGCGGAGATCGGTCGCGACAACAATTCGCGCATTCCCAGCCACGTTGACCCTATTCACGTGGCCGCCACTTATCGGTTCGGCCAGCTTGTGATCCTCGACGCCCAGGTGGGCAAGGTCCCCGTCAGCGCCTTCATCGACTCCGGATCGCAGGTCACGGTGGGCAACAGAGCCCTGCGAGACGCTGTGGTCCGCACGGTTCCGGATTTCGGGGTAAGGCTCGCTCCGGTTCCGCTGATCAGCGCCACCGGGCAGACCGCCATGGGCGAGTTTGCGCCGCTGCCGACCCTCAGGCTTGGCGGCATGGCGGTCAATCAGGTGATCGGAATCTTCGCAGAGCTGCACATTTTCGATCTGTGGAAGCTCTCAGATCGGCCCGCGATCCTGATCGGGGTCGATGTGCTGCGCCACTTCCACGACGTGACCCTCGACTTCGGCCGCAGGGAGGTGATCTTCACCCCGGCCTTGCCAGGCGCACGCAAGCCGGCAGCGGCCTTCTATTAGTGGCGGCCGCCTAGTGAACGCGCGTCGGGGCCAGCACCATGGCGCCTTGGCTACGAAGCCTGGCCTGGCCGAGTTCGTCGATGATCCCCTGCGCGCGGGGATCACCGAACACCCAGGCCGCCGCCGCCAGGGTCCGCGCTGAGGACGCCGAGACGCCCAACATCTTTTGCAGCGCCTCCAACGGCGAGCCGTTCGGCGACATGCGCTTCAGTCGCGCCTCCCCGGAGATGTGGGCCAGCGCCTTGGCCTTGTCCACGGCTTGGTAGAAGCCGCCGATCTCGTCTACGAGACCCAGATCCTTGGCCTGGGCGCCGGTCCAGACATGGCCCTTGGCGATCGCGCGCACGCGATCTGGCGTGAGCTTGCGGCCGGCCGCGACACGGGCGACGAAGTTGTCATAGATGCGGTCCATCCAATGGCCGAATGCCGCACGCTGGTCCGGTGTGAACTCCTGGCCCATGCCGAACGCCCCTGCGTATGAGCCTCCAACGCCGAGCTGGCGGACGTCCACGCCATATTTCGCCAGCGCGGGACCAAGCGCGAACTTGCCGCCGAACACCCCGATCGAGCCTGTCAGGGTCGAAGGTTGGGCGACGATCGAGGAGGCCTCCGAGGATACCCAATATCCCCCCGAGGCGCCGTAGGTCCCCATCGAGACAACCACCGGCTTTCCGGCCGCCTTGGCGGCGCGAATGGCGGCGAGGATCTGCTCCGAGGCAGTGTCCGAACCGCCCGGCGAATTGAGCCGGAAGACGATGGCCTTTACGTCCTTGGCCTTGATGGCGTCATAGAAGGCGTCTGCGACGTCGTCGGCGTAGATGCTGGAGCCCCCGCGGAAGGGGTTGCCGCCCTCGTCTCTGCCGTCGACGATCTCACCCTCGCCCTCGATAATCGCCACCGCCGGCCCGAGCCCCCGTTCGCGCGGTGCGCGGCCGTGGGCGTAGTCCTCGAAGTCGACCATCTGGGCGTCGCCGCCGGCCTTCTTGAGGAGGGCTTCCTGCGCCTCGTGCACCTGGCCGACGTGGTCGATCAGTCGCAGGCCGATAGCGTCTTCGGCGAGATAGGGACCGGCCTCCAGCCTGGCTTTCAGCAGCGTCGGGTCGAGCTTACGATCGGCTGCCGCCGCGGCGATGTCGGTCGCATAGACCGACCCAAGCCAGGAGAGTTCGGCTGCGCGGTGGGCGGGCGTGTAGTCGTCATAGAGGTAGCCGTTGACGGCATTCTTGTATTCGTAGCGCTGCTCATAGTCGGCCTTGACGCCGAACCGGTCGAACAGGCGCTTGAAGAACAGGTCCTCATTGGCGACGCCTGTCACTTGGAACGAGGCGCCCGGCTGCATCCACAGTTCACCGGCCGCCGCGCCGACCATGTAGGTCGCGGTAATGACGCCCGAGGGATATAGACCCTGGCTGTGGGCGATGACTGGCTTGCCGGATGCGGCGAAGTGCTTGATCGCCTGGCTCAGTTCGTCGGCCAGGCCGGGTTCAAGGCCGCTTTCCGGCAGCCGAATCAGTACGCCCTTGACCCGGTCGTCCTTCTCCGCCCGCCGCAGGCCCTCTAGGATCGACATCGCCGAATGGCCGCGGCGGGTGAAGCCCGCCAGCGGGTTCTGCGCCGACTGGTCGGTAAGCGGATCGCGCAGGTCGAGCTCAAGCACCGCCTGCGAAGGGATGGGGCTCGGACCGGCCGCAGCTGCGACCATGGAGATAAGGACGAAGGGCACGCCGATCATGAAGATCAGCAGGCCCGCGAAAACACCGGCGGCGGTGATCAGAAACTGCTTCATCGAATAGTCGCGCGCCCCGCGGAAGACCCGCAATCGATTGGTCTAAGGCCCCGCGTCTCGCACACTATTTCGACGGCGCAAAGACCGCGGTGGGCCAGCCGCATCAATTGCTGCCGGGCGCGTCTTCTGGCGCATTGGCTGGGAGGGCGCCTTGGCGGCGCGCCTCTCTCTCACTGCGTTCGATGCCTCGGGCGCGATCATTGCTGATCGCATCATCGAACACCGCCGTCATGGCGTCGTTTGGCGATGCTTCGACCTTGGCGATGCGTCGCCGGGTAGGTCTTTTCTCCTGTGGCGTCCGGGGGGCGCGGGTCGGTTTTTCGTCCCGTCGAGCGGTCACTGCTTCCACGCGCACTACGTTCGGCGCCGCGGCTGTCTCGATTCCCGCGGCGAGGAGCGCCTCATGGATCGCCCATGTGTAGGCGGCGTGCATGGAAGCCGGATGTCGCGATGACCGCAAAGTTGGCCAGACGATGAGCTCGAAGTTCAGCCCCGCCCCGCTGAAGCCGGTCAGCCACACCTGGGTGTTGCGCCGCTCGTGATCACGAAGCGTGAATGGCAGGGCTTTCGCCGCGGCCAATACGACTTCACGCACCCGAGCCTTGTCTGCCGCGGCGGCGACCGAGAACGGCACATGGATGCGCCGTGACATTTCCGAGAGGGTGCAGTTGGTCACCTGGCTTTGAGTCATCTTCGAGTTCGGGATGACGACGTAGAGGGCGTCGTTGGTGCGCAGGAGTGTCGCTCGCGCGCCGACTTCGACGATTTCTCCGCGTACGCCCGTCTCGGTTTCCACGAAGTCGCCGACCCTGATGGATGGGTCGAAGATCAGCACCAGGCCGGAGACGAACTCGCGGACAATGCCTTGCAGGCCCAGCCCGAGCCCGACGCCCACCGCGCCGGCGAACACTGAGAACGAGCTGAGGTTCACGCCGACGGCCTCAAGGCCCAACAGCGCGCCCACAACCAGGATGAGGTAACCCGCAACCTTCTCGACGACATAAATCAGCGATGCGCCATTGCTCGATCTGCGCCGAAGGCGGTCCAGGCCTGCTCGAAGTGTTCGCGCCAGCAGATAGGCGCCGCCCATGATAGCGACCGCGGCCAACAGCTTGCCGCCGAAGACGATCCAGCGGCCGGACGCCAGCCAAGTCCGCGCGGATTCGATCAATTGATCCAAGATAGCGCTCCGGTTCCGCTTCAACGTCTTACCGACGTCATTGGTCCTTTAGGACGCGCGCCGGTGGGCAGCCGCTAAGATAGCGCCGCGCCATGTCGGGGCGAGCGTCGCCTTAAATCAGGCTAACCCCTACGCCTGATCGGAGGTCTAATCGGAGAACATCATGAGCGCCGACACCCCGACAGCGACGATGAGGGCCCTACGCCTGCACGTCTATGGCGATCCCGCCGATGTCCTGCGGCTGGAGGCGCGCCGGTCCCGAGCCCGGGGTCGGGCCAAATCCGGATCCGGGTGGCGGCCTGTGGGCTCAACCCAGCCGACTGGGCGCTCTGCCGGGGGCTGTTTGGTCGCGACCTGCCTCGCGGCGTCGGGTTGGATATCGCGGGCGTAGTGGACGCAGTGGGCGATGGGGTCGAGGGCGTCAGCCTCGGCGAGGCGGTGCTCGGGCCGGCCAATTATCACGCCCTACGGCGGCGGCATGGTCGAGCGGGTGCGTGGGATTGCCGGAGGAGCGCCAGACTTCATATTCGACGCCGCCCCCGTCAATCTGCGACCGGACCTCGCCCCGCCCGGCGGAGTGCTGCGCGACCTGGTGACGATCGCAGGCGGAGATCCTCGGCGCGTGCTCACCTGTGTCGACCTCATGGCCGCGCCCGAACGGGGCGTGCGCAACGGGATGGGCGAAGAGCCGGGCGGACCCGGCGGGGCGGTGCTGCGCTATGACGTCCTGGGCGAGTTCGCGAGTTTGGCCGCCAAGGGCCGCTTCAGCGTGCCCATCGCCCGGACCTTCGACCTCGAGGACTGGCGCGAGGCCCTGGACATCAGCCTTACCGGCCACGCGCACGGCAAGCTGGTGCTTCTGATGGGGGCGGCTTGAACACGCTCTGCCGATGTCATCGCAGGTTAAGCTTGTGCAGCGCTTCAGCCAGCTAGGCACGTGCAGTTTGCGTAGCCATCCCGAGGCCGCCTCCTGGCGCTAACGCCATGCTGATGGCCCCCGGATGCGTTTATTTCCCCATGGCGGAGCTTGTTGGCCGTGAGCGCGTTATGAGAGCAAGGCGCACGCGCCTGCCTCCTGAAAAGCGATAACCAAATGAGCGTGCAGCATGATGCGAACGAAGCGTTCCGCGAAGGCCTCGTCGCGTTGATCCCGCAACTCCGTGCTTTCGGCCGGACACTGAGCGGCCACGCCGGTCTGGGTGATGACCTGGCGCAGGAAGCCCTGAGCAAGGCATTGAGCGCCCAGCACAGCTACACTCCGGGGACCAACCTGAAAGGGTGGGTCTTCATGATCCTGCGCAACCAGTTCTACGGCGAGATGCGACGGTCCTGGCGATCGGTCCCGCTCGTTCAGGACGTGGTCGAGCAGACGCTGGTCGCCAACACCAACCCCACCGCGGGCCTGGAACTCGATGAACTGCGTCGCGCACTCATGCTGCTGCCCGATGAGCAGCGCGAAGCCCTCATCCTGATCGGCGCCGGCGGCTTCTCGTACGAGGAAGTGGCCGAAATGACCGGCTGCGCCGCCGGAACCATCAAGAGCAGGGTCAGCCGCGCGCGCGATCGGGTCGCCCTGATTTTCGCCGAGGGGTCGTTCGCGCGCGACGGGGGGCGCCCAAGCGAGGCGATGGCTAACATCCTGTCCCAGTTGCGGGCCGCGGAAAGACCGAAAATCGCAGCCTGAGGCCGCGGCCCGGTCCGATTAGGGGATCGGGGCCGTCGAGACTATATCTAGCGATGTGCCGTCGAGCGGGCGCCGCCAATCAAGCGGTTGAGCCATTTCGATTTGGCCATTGGTCTTCGAGCCACCCCATGTCCCTGTTGTTTCTTATCTCGGCGCTCTGCGTCTTGGTGGCGGCGTTCGCGCCCGCGGTCCTTAGGCTTCTGCCGGCGCGCCGGTCATGAGCGTTGAGCCCGAGTTCCCAAAGACCCCGTTCTTCTCGGCGCGTAACGTGCCGTTCTGGGGGGGACTTGTGATCGTCGCGATCATAGGCGGATTAATCCGATGGCTGCACTGAGCACCACCCCCGACGATCTGCGCCGTGAAAACCTCTATCTGCGCGATCGCGTGGCGCAGCTGACAGCCGACGTCGCCGACCTCTCGGCGGAGAACCTTCGCCTGCGCCAGGAGCGAGAGCGGCTACACGGTCGGCAAGCCGCGCGCCTTCCGAACCCGCTCGGCGGCGGACAGTCGTGAACCTGCTGGGCTGGCTTGGGGGAAGCGGGGTCACGGCCGCCGAAGTTCGCGCGGAGGTCTGGCGGCTGGGCGCCCGCCACCGTGGCGAACCTCTGGACGGGGCGCTCAAGGAACTCAACGAGGCGGAAACGTCACCCGCTCAGGCGGCTCTGCTGAAGGCTTGCGTCCAGCATCTAAGGCGCGGTTGATGCGCACCACCACACCGGGACTTGAGAGTACGCAGACGCTAGCCCAGGCCATTGTCAACACGATCCACGAGCCCTTGGTGGTGCTTGACGCGCCTAGGGTCGAGGCGGCGCGCTGAATGGTTAATCACCCGATACCGCGCACCAGCCGGGCCGTACCCTGGCGAACCTTGCCATGACGGGCCCGGGGGCGACCCGCTGACGCTGCGGGCCGGGTCATCAATCCCGGCGATCAGGCGTATAAAAATCCATTGCGGGACCCCTCGAGCGGGCGGAGCTGACCCGCGTCATCCTGGACGAGGATGTTGCAGTCAGCGCCCCGCTTTCGGTGACCGCTGGCGATCTGTTCAGCCGCCGCGACGGCCAGTTCTTGGATGGGAAAGCCAAGTTGGCTCCCCTCCGCGCCGACCACACACCAGATTTGCCCGATCCGTACGATCCCGAATTCCAAAGAGCCCACCTTGGCGGCCTCCCGAAACGTCCCGACGCATGCTGAGACGCGAAGACTAGGTTGTCGGTCCGGTGTCAGACATTCGGCGACCAAGTTCCGGCTCGAAACCGTGCTCGAATTTCCGAGG